>NZ_JALCZA010000008.1 GCF_022690765.1 Anaeromyxobacter oryzisoli
CTCCACCTCCTTCTTGAGCCAGCCCCACGCTCGCCGTGCAGGCGCGCTCGTACCCGCGGCCCCGGGCGCGAAACGCCTCGCGGAGCGGATGCGGGCCGGGACGATGTGATGAATGGTCAGGGCTGCGGCCCCGCGCCCCGTCCACCCTGAGCTCGTCGAAGGGTCGCCGGCGCCCCACCCCTGGCTCCGCGGGGCCCACGCGCGCTGGCGCGCGCTGTCCCGCGGGGAGGGGCGCTGCCCCTCCCCACCTGCGGTGGGACCCCTCCCCGCTGCCCGTTCTCGAATCATGATCGGCCGTCTCGTGCTGCGTGGCCGGGCGCCGGCCGAAGCGTGAGCTCCGGCCGGTGCCGCGCGGACGCGAGCGAGCCGCCTCGGCCCGCTACAGCGTGACCACGCTCGCCGCGGCGAGGGTGCGCTGGGCGATCTCCCGCATGTTGCTCACCTGCCCGACCTGGAGGTCCTTCGTGAGGCCGAAGAACTCGAGGCAGGTGACGCAGGCGAGGAGGTCCACCCCGGCGTCCTCGAGCTGGCGCAGCGCCTCGAGGCTCGCCGAGCCCGAGCCGAGCAGCTTCACGCCGGCGTTGTAGAAGACGAGCGTGTCCGGCTTCGCCTCGAGCGTGGTGAGGGTCCGGAGGAAGTTCCCGAGCAGCTTCGCGCCGAGCGCGTCGTCGCCGCGCCCCATCCCCTCCCCGTTCACGATCACCACCGTCCCGCCGCGACGCGCATCCGCCACATCCTTCGCAGACATCTTCGATCCTCCTGCGGGAGGCCTGTTCGGCGTCCCGCCTCCTCGAAGCTGGAAGCTCCCGGGGCCCCGGCGCGGGCCGACCTGACAGCGCCGCTCGATTGGGCTGAGCCCTGCTGCGGCGCACGCTGCCTGCCTGCGCCGGGCAGACTCCTCCGTCCGCTGCTCGCCCTTCGACTCCGGCGCGCAGCGCGCGCCTACGCTCAGGGCGAACGGAGCTTCGAAGCGCCTGCGCTGCTCCGTCGTCGTGTGCCCCGGCTCGGCGACGGCATCGTGTGCCTCGCGACGGGCCCGACCCAACCGAGAGGCGCTATGAGCCGCCGCAGCGCGGCGGCGCCGGACCACCGGGCCTCACCACGGCGCCGGCCGGTAGTCCTTGAAGAACTGGCCGGCGGCGTGCCGGCCGGTGCGGAACCCGTCGAAGATCGGCGCCACGATCCGCGCCGCGCCGTCCACGACGTCGAGCGGCGGCGAGAAGGCGTGCTCCTCGACCTTCCGCTCGGCGAGGTGGGCGGGATCCTCGTCGGTCACCCACCCGGTGTCCACCGCGTTGAGGTAGATGCCGTCGCGCGCGTAGTCGGGGGCGCTGGTGCGCACGATCATGTTCAGCGCCGCCTTCGCCATGTTGGTGTGCGGGTGCCGGTCGGTCTTGTGCGCGCGGTAGAACTGCCCCTCCATAGCCGACACCAGGACGACGTGGCGCGCCGGGTCGGCGCTGGTGGCGGTGCCGGGCGGCGCGGCCCGCGCCCGCAGCATGAGCGGCCTGAGCCGCGCGCTCATCACGAACGGCGCGGTCGCGTTGACGAGCAGCACCTCGAGCAGCTCGAGCGTCGGCACCTCGTGCAGGCGGAGGCGCCACGAGTTGTGCGCGCGGAGGTCCACCTGCTGCAGGTCGCGATCCAGCACGCCGCGCGGGAAGAGCTCGACGGCCCCCGGCCCGGGGAGGAGCAGGTCGGCGTCGCTGACCGCCTGCGAGAGCAGCGCCGGCCCGGTCACGCCCGCCGCCCGTCCGTCACGGCCGAGCGTCGCGCGGAACGCCTCGTAGTCGCGGAGCAGCGCGCGTTCCGCGTCCGGGACGCGCGAGAGCTCCCCCTGCTCGCCCTCGACGAGGTGCGCGTAGAAGCCCGGGGGGCGGCGCACCGTCTGGCAGGCGTTGTGGATCTGGAAGTCGAGCCGCGGCAGGGTCGCGTCGAGCCGCTGGCAGAGCAGCTCCACGCTCGGCGTGTGCCGCAGGTCCACGCCCTGGATCGAGAGCCGGTCCCGCCAACGATCGAAGTCCGCCTCGCGCGCGTACCGCGCCGCCGCGTCGCGCGGGAACCGCGTGCACGCCACCACCGTGCACCCGGCCCGCAGGAGCAGCAGGGCCGCCTGGTAGCCGATCTTCACGCGCGCGCCGGTGACGAGGGCCACCCGACCGCGCAGGTCCACCGTGGCCGTCCGGCGCGCGAGGTTCTCGTCCCCGCAGGCGCGGCACATCTGATCGTAGAACGGGTGCAGCCTGCGGAACGGCGCCTTGCACACGTAGCACTTGCGCGGCTCCGACAGCTCCGGCCCCTCGTTCTCGAGCGGGGCGCCCCCGTCGGCGGCGGCGGCCCCGACGCCAGGCTCGCCCGCGGGGACGAGGCGTGGCCACCACCCGGACGCGTCCGAGCCCGGCGCCGGCAGCTCCGGGAGCGGCGCGACGAACACAGGCGCCTGGCGGAGCGCCTGGATGCCCGTCTCCTGGCGCAACCTCCCATCCTGCTCGCGCTTCGCGCGGTGCTCGCCCCGGAGGAGCGCCTTCTGCAGCCGCTTGCGCGCGCGGAGGTCCGGGCGCGCCACCTCGCCGGCGAGGCGCTGGAGCTCCACGCGCGCCGCCGCGTCGATCGAGGCGAGGACCGTCCGGTCCTCGGCCACGCGCGCGAGCACGCGGAGCGTGGCCGCGAGCTCCGCAGCGTCGATCCCCGCTTGCCCGCGGTCCTCTCCGTTGCCCATCGGGGCGCATCCATATCGCGCCCCGGCGCGCGTGCCCACCCCCTGCGAGCGCGCGGGCGTGCGGCCGGCCGGCCGCGGGGCGATCAGGCGGGGCGCACCCCAGTCGGCTTCGACGGCGTACGCCATGCAGCGCTCGAACACCTCGTACCCGAAGTCGGGACAGCGGAGGCCCGCCCGCGCGAGGAGCGGGCCCGAGCGATCCGTCGCGAACGTGCGACGATCGGACATGTACGGACGGTAGACCGCGGTCATCCGGTCGAACGCGGCCTCGAGCACGGTGCGTTGCGTGGCCGCCAGCTCCGCCGGAGCGGCCGCGCGGACGCCGCTCAGCCCGAACATCCGCGAGGTGAAGGCGACCAGGTCGGCGAGCGGCGTCGAGCGGCCCGCGACGAGGTGGAACACGCCCTGGGACGCGGCCGACGCGCGAACCGCGGCGAACGCGTCGGTGAAGAAGTCCACGGGCACGAGATCGAGACCGGCCCCCTCGGACTCCACCCGGAGCGGCATCCTCAGCGTCCCGTCGGGCGCGAGGCTCACGGCCGCCGCCCGGGCCCTGGTCCCCCGCGTCCGGAGATCCTCGAGGTACGCGTCGCGCAGCAGGACGGCCGCCCGGACGGGGTGGTAGACGGCGTTGAACAGCAGGCTCCTGCCGGTGCGAGAGTCGCCGCAGACGATCGAAGGGCGGTAGACGACGGCACGCACGCCGGCGGCGGCGCACCTCGCCCGCACCATCAGCTCGGCCCGGCACTTCGTCTCCTCGTACGGGTTGTGGAACCGCGCCGCGGGATCCGGCCAGGCCTCGCGGCACACGCCCTCGCGCCGGCCGACCGCGTAGGCGGTGCTCACGTGGTGGAACGCGGCGAGGCGCGGCGCCGCGGCCGCGAGGTCGAGGACCCGCGCGAGGCCGACGAGGTTGACGCGCTCGAGGAGCTCGCGCCTGCGCTCCGCGAACGACGTCTCCGAAGCGCAGTGGACGATCTCGTCCAGCTCGGCGCACACCCGCGCGCGCTCGCCTCGCCCGAGGCCGAGGTCCTCCGCCAGGAGATCCCCCTCGACGACGCGGAGCCGGCGCCGGGCCTCGCCACCCACGCCGTGCCAGTCCATCACCCGGCGCACCCGCTCCGCCGCGCCGACGTCCGCGGCGGCCCGCGCGAGGACCGTCACCTCGTGCCCCTCCTCGAGCAGGCGCGCGGCGAGGTGGCTCCCGAGGAACCCCGTCCCGCCGGTGAGCATGATGCGCGCCGCCGTCACGACGTCGCTCAGCCGGCGTCGGCCCGATCGGAGAGGTCGCGGTAGAGCCACGACTCCTTCCGGGCCGTCCCCTGCGTGAAGACCGTCTTCAGCCACGTCAGGTTGGACCCGGGCTGCGCGCACAACCCGTCGAGCCACGGCACCACCGCGTCCATGGCCCGCGCGGTCCGCTCCTTGTCCGCCGGATCGGCCTGATCGACGTACCAGTCGTACTCGAGCACCGCGCGCTTCCCCATGTCGATGGGCGTGACGAACCCGTACGCGTGCTCGAGCCCCGCCTCCTCGGCGATCTCCCCGAGCCGGCGCGCGAGCGCGGTGATGAGCTGCCCCTCGAGCGGGACGAACAGGATGAGCGGCATGAAGTGCTTGTGACGGGCCAGCCGCGCGCTCAGGATCCGGAACTGGTTGAGCCAGAGCAGGTCCGTGAGCTCGGGGCGCGCGTAGAGCCGTTCGTACGCCGCGCGCAGGTCCGGCTCGACCGCGGCGGCGATCGTCGCCGGCGTCGCACCGAGGGCCGCCTGGACCACCGGGCGCACCTCGGGATCCGCGAGCGCCTCCACCGCGGGCCGATCGCCCTCGAGATCGCGGAGCAGGTCGAGCGTCTTGGGCTCGATCACGCGGGGGAGCCCGAGCGCGAGCGTGCGGAAGAGGTCCTGGTCGATGACCGGCTTGCCCGCGAGCGCGCGCGCGGCGTCCAGGCCGAAGCGGTCCGCGACGACCAGGACGCCGAACCCGAAGCCCAGGTCCTCGGGAAAGGCGCGCCGCGCCGCCTGCGCCAGCGCCCAGGTCGGCGCGAGGAACGTCGCGATGAAGTGCGGCCCGAGCACCGCCAGGGCGAGGCCGATGCGCCGCCGCGCCAGGTCGCGCGCGTAGCGCAGCGCCGGCTCGAGCCCGTCGAAGGGCACGATCAGGCCCGCCTCGTCGCCGGTCACCGGTTGCAGCCGGATCTGGGCCCGCGTGCAGACGCCCGGGACCTCCGCGACGCGGTGCCGGTACGCGAGGTGCGCCGGGCCCGCGCCGTCCGGGTCCGCGAGGCGGAAGCGGCGCCCCGCGTGATCCACGAACTCCATGTCGAGCACGTGATCCGCGCCCATGCCGTAGGCCGCGGTCCACGGCGAGAACAGCCCCGTGCAGACGACGTTGCCGACCACGGTCGCGGTCGGCTCGCCGACGTTCACCCGGAACCCACGGCGGAGGGCCTCGCGCTGGAGCTCGAAGGCGGTGACGCCGGGGCCCACGGTCACGGTCCAGTTCGCCGGGTCGAACTCGAGCTCCTTCATCCGCGCCGTGTCGAGGACCAGCCCCTCGCTGAAGACCTTGCCGTAGATGCTGCCGCCGTTCCCGCGCACGACGAACGGGACCTGCTCGCGCGCGACGAGCCGCATCACGGCCTCGACCTCCTCGGCCGAGCCCGGGAGGACGACGGCGCGCGGCACGTGGTGCGGGCCGAGCGGGTAGGGATCGTGCGAGTAGGCGACCGTGATCGCGGGATCGTTCGCGGCCCAGTCGCGCCCGACGATCGCGCGGAGCTCCTCGACGAGCGGGTCCGACGGGGCGCGCGCCGTCGCCGCGCCGCTGCGGCGGTGCTCCGCGGCGGCGCTCTTCAGGGCCGCCATGACCGGCAGCGGCCGCAGCGAGGAGTAGAAGTGGCACTGGAGCTCGCAGACGCCGCAGAGATCGCACGAGTCGGCGACGTCGAGGAGCCCCTCGGTGACCGGGATCCGCCCGCGGGCGAGCGCGTCCACGATGTCCATCCGCCCCTGCGGGAAGTAGGCGACGTAGGGGCGCGCCACGCCGGCCGGGCAGACGCCCGTGCCGAGGTAGTCGATCTTGCACATCGCGTAGTGACGGCAGTGAGCCGCCGTCCACAGCGTCGCGTCGCCGGGCATGCGCCTCTCCTCCCCTCGCGGAGTCCGGACGGGGGCTCTCCGTCGGCCACGGCTTCACGCCGCCGCCCCACCGGTGCTCCCGTCCAGCGGGCGCAGCGGCGCGTCGCGCATCATCGTGCATGCCTTCGCGACGGGCGCCTTCTCGTCCGGGGCTGCGCTGATCCGGGCGCGCGCCGCCGGAACGGCGCACGCGGCCGTCACGCAGGGGGGCGACGCTGCGCAGGTGACCGCCGCGGGGCGCGGCCCGCTACCCGTCGCGAGGCGCTCGCCTCGAACGATCGCCTTCGCCCCTACCCCCGCTCGATCGCCTGCGCCTCCGCCGCGAGCCCCTCCACGACGGAGTGGAAGCCCTTGAACTGCTCCAGGCGCGCGGCGGGGAACCGTCGGCGGATCTCCGCGGCGAGCCGGGGCACCTTCGCGGTCCCGCCGGTGCAGCAGACCGCCCCGATGTCCTCGCAGCGGACCCCGGAGGCCTTCACCGTCTCGTCGAGGCAGCGCAGGATCTCGTCCACCGCGCGCCGGCTCGCCTCCTCGAACCCGGCCCGCGTGACCCGCTCGCGCACCTCGATCCCCGGGTACGAGAACGCGATCTGCGCGACCCGCTTCGACGAGAGCTCCCGCTTCCCCCGCTCGATCGCCTCGAAGAGCTGGAACCCCTGCGTCTCCTCCACCAGGACCGTGAGCTGATCCATCCGGGCGCGGTCCTCGTCCGAGAGCGACCACCGGCGCACGTCGGCGAGGAAGCTCGCGACGTCGCGCCGCTGGAGGATCGACAGGTGCGCCGGCGAGCAGAGGTGCTGCACGATCCCGTGCGGCATCCGCAGCACGTTGCTCCCGAAGGGCGCGCGGTACTGCACCTCCGCCCCGAAGTGGCGCCCGACCTGCGCGCGCATCAGGGCCGCGTCGAGGGCGTCGCCCGCCACCGCCACCCCGCCCACCGCGAGCACGTCCTTCCGCTCCAGCGCGCGCGGGCCCACCCGGAGCACCGTAAAGTCCGAGGTGCCGCCGCCGAAGTCGCCGATGAGCGCGATCTCCTCCCGCTCGGCGGCCGCCCCGAAGGCCCGCGCGGCCGCCACCGGCTCGGGCAGGAAGTGGACCTCCTCGAACCCGGCCAGCTCCGCCGCCTTCCGCAGCCGTCCCTCGGCGAAGACGTCGTCCTCGCCGTCGAAGTGGACCGGCCGTCCCAGGAGCACCCGCCGGATCTCCGCCCCGTAGTGGCGGTCCGCCCGCTCACGCATCTGGCGCAGCAGCGCCGCGACCAGCTCCTCCGCCGAGACGAGCCGGCCGCGGATCAGGGTGCCGCGGAACGAGCGCGTCCCGAGGTGGTGCTTGATCGAGCGGAGCAGCCGGGCCTCCGCGTCGTGCTCGATGAACTGGCGGAGCGCCTCCACCCCGACGAACACCCCGCCCGCGTCCGGGAAGCAGAGGATGCTCCGCAGGATCGTCGGATCCGCGGCGCCGGGATCGAGCGGCGCCGGCTCGAACACCCGCTCCCTGCTCGCCGCCGCGAGGAGCGAGTTGCTGGTGCCGAAGTCGATGGCGTAGACGGTGGGGAGAGCGGAGCTGCGACGTTTCACGCGCGTTCGGGGTCGTGCGGCCCGCTCGGACCGGGACGGCCCTGAGCGGCAGCGGCGAGGGCGCGGAGACCTAGCACGCCCCCGGGGCCGAGGCCAGCGACGGCGGCGACCCGACGGCCGCTCGGCCGAGATCCGTCACCGTCACCGTCACCGTGACCGTCACCGATCCCCGTGCCCCGCCTCCCGTGTCCCGTGTCCCGTGTCCCGTGTCCCGTGTCCCGTGTCCCGTGTCCCGTGTCCCGTGTCCCCGTAGCCCGTGACCCGCCGATCGTCGGACTCGGATCGTGGATCGGCCCACGGGCCCCGGACCCGGTTCACACCTCAGTAGACCCCGGTGACGGGTGACGGGCCCGGTCACGCATCACACCTTCCGCGGCTCCAGGCGCCTCGTCGGCACCCAGTGATCCGTCGCGGGGCGATCGCTCAGCGAGCTCGGGGAGTCCAGGTGAGCGCCGGTGTCCACGCCGACGCCGAGCCGATCGACCATCTCGCCCCCGAGCCAGCCCGTGACGAGCGCGAGCGCCACGCCGATCAGGGACAGGATGAACGCTCCGGTGCCCGCGTGGCCCGGGTCGGGCCGCCGCAGCCACCAGCTCACGATGAACAGCACCACCACGATGACGTTGCCGACGCCGTGGAGCGCTCCGACCTGCCAGGCGCGCGTGGTGCGCGGGAGGCCGAGCCAGTCCACGAGCCCGAACACCGCCGCCGCGAGGCCGCCGAGCACGCCCGCCGCGATCATGTAGAAGCTCGCCGTCCCGAGGGAGGGCGAGCCCGTCGCCATCCGGATGATGTCGAAGATGAAGGACGTCGCGAGCAATCCGAGCGGGAACACCACGAGCATCGGATGGATGGGATGACCCACCAGCTTCGCCTTGCTTTCCATGGTTTGCCCCTCCGCGAGAACGATGCGGTCCCCCGGCGGCTCGCGCACGGTCGGTCGGCGGGAGGACTCCCTCCCGATCGCAGGCGCGGCGGCGCCCGCGTCCACCGGGTGGCCAGGGCCGCGCCGCCTCGGGAGCCGGAGAGGCCGCACGGCGACCCGGCATCCGCTCGCTGAAAGGACCAAGCCCTCCGGAGGGCTCGGCGGAGCCCGCGCCTACGACTCTGCTTCCCGGAGGGCCCGCCCCCCCTCCGCGGCGGCCGAGCGAGGGCTCGGGACGAACGGGACCGCGCGTGTGACCGCGCGACCGCTCGGACGACGGCGTCCGGGAAGTAGCCGCGCAGGATCATCCGGTATCCCTGGCCCGACGCCGCCCGCCTCGCGGCGCCTGCCTGGCAGAGCCCCACGCCGTGACCGCGCCCGACGCCGCGGAACACGACCGCCGACCCCGCGTCGGCGAGCGAGAAGCGCGAGCTGCGAACGACGCCCCGCCCGACGGCCGCGTCCGCCGCCCGGGCGAAGGCGTCGCCGCCGAGCCGCCAGCGGCCGCGCACGTCGGCGACCTGCACCACCCATCCCCCTGCGCCTCGCCGCAGCTCCAGCTCCGCCGCGCGGAGGGCGGTCGGGACCCCGGCGGCCCCGGCGGGATCGCTCCGGGCGAGCGCATCGCGCACGGCGTCCGCGAGGGCGGCCCCGTCGATCGCGGCGCGCCACGCCAGCGGCGGGCAGCCCGGGTCGGCCACGCCGGCGGCCCCGGTGCCGCCGCCCCCGAACGCCTCCGCCGGGTTCGCGGTGTGGCCGCCGCACGCCGCGTGGAACGAGGCGACCGCGATCTCGCCGGACGGGAGCGCGAGCACCTGTCCGGCCGTGTCACGCGCGGCGCTCGTCGCGGCGGCGAGGTGCGCGCCGGGGATCCCGGAACCGCGCAGCACCTGGCAATGGGCGAGGTCGCACAGCGCGTCGCCGGGGTGCCTGCCCCGGATCGCGAGCGCGTACGAGCGGACCACCACCGCCTGGGCCCGGAGGGCCTCCCGCGGCGTCCCTGGCGGCGTCTCGGACGCGACGACGGCGCCGACGTACCGCTCCAGCTCGTACGTGGCGTGGAGCTGGAGCGCGCCCCTCCGGGCCCGGATGGCGATCGCGGCGTCGTAGGTCCGCGGCGCCGCGCCCGGGATCGTCACCCTCCACCGTCCGGGCGGGAGCGCGAGCGCGGGCGCGGAGCGGCCGTCCACGTCGAGCGCGTCCCCGCGCGCGACCAGGCGAACGCTGCGCCCGCGGCCTGATGGCGACACCCACTCGCCATGAGCTGCTGCGGCGCACGCTGCCTGCCTGCGCGGGGCAGACTCCTCCCTGCGCTGCTCGCCCTTCGACTCCGGCGCGCAGCGCGCGCCTACGCTCAGGGCGAACGGAGCTTCGAAGCGCCTGCGCTGCTCGCTCGTCGTGTGCCCCCGCTCGGCGACGGCATCGTGTGCCTCGCGACGCTCAAGGCAAGCGGGTGGCGCCCATGAGACCACCGCCTCCCCCGGCGCGACCTTCGCCAGCAGCTCGACCTCGACGACCGGCCGCGCCACCGGAGCGCTCATCGCGAGAACCGCCGCGAGGCCGAGCGGGATCATCGTCACTTCGCCGCTCCGTGGACCGTGAAGGTGCTCACCGCCGCCGGGGCGCGCGCGCCAGGCAGCCAGACCTCCAGGACGTTGCGCCCCCGGCGCGGCGGGAGCCGGGCCTCGAACGGCGGCGCGAGCGTGAGCACCTCGCCCCCCACTCGCAGCTCGGCCGTCGCCGTGCCGGCCGGGACCGCGAGGCGCACCGGGATCCCCTGCGCGTCCTCCGGGAACCCGGCCTCCACGAGGTACTCGTCGCCGTCCGCGGGGAGCAGGATGCGGAGCGCGCCGCGCGCCGGAGCGCTCGACGCCGCCTCGGCGGCGATCCCCTCCGCGCGCGCCCACCCCAGCAGCTCGGGCGGGAGCGCCAGCGCCGCCGCGCCGCCGGCGCCGCGCCGGTGCAGGTCGCACGCCTCCCGCGGAGCGGTGCCGGGCAGGAACACCTCGGTCATGCGCGCGGGGCAGGCGGGGCCGAGGCGCTTCCCGGAGAGCGGGCAGATGTCGGCGCGCTCGAAGCGCGAGCGGTCCACCAGCGGCGCGGGGTCGATCCCCCGCATCGCCCGGACCATCAGCCTCGCGAAGATCGGCCCGGCGCCCGTGATCCCCGAGACCTGGTGCATGGGCCGCCCGTCGAAGCTCCCCACCCAGACCGCGACCGTCCGCTCGACGGTGTAGCCGATCGTCCAGTTGTCCACGTAGGCCCGCGACGTCCCCGTCTTCGCCGCGACCGGGAACGGCAGGCGGAGGGCGTTGTCGAGCCCGAACGCGGGCGCCCGCGCGTTCTCGTCGGAGAGGATGTCGGCGAGCAGCCCCACCGTCGCGCCCGGGAGGAACCGCCGGGGGCGCAGCTCCGGGCGGACCGGCAGGGGCCGCCCGGCGCCGTCCTTCGCGGCGCGGACCTCCACCAGCGGCTCCACCACGCCGCCGCGCGCCAGCCCGCGATAGGCGCGCGCCAGCTCGCGGAGGGAGACGTCGCCGTTCCCCAGCACCACCCCGGCGCCGTACCGATCCGCGCCGCTCGAGAGGCTCTCGAAGCCGGCGGCGCGGAGCGTCCGGAGCACGTGCTCGGGGCCGAGGCGCTCCGCCACCCTGACCGCTGGGACGTTGTAGCTGTTCTGGAGGGCCGCCCGGAGCCGCACCGGCCCGTGGACGCGCCGATCGTAGTTGTGCGGGACCCAGTCGCCCGCCGGGGTGGCGAGCCGCACCTCGACGTCGGAGAGGAGGGTCGCGGGCGTGTCCCCGCGGGCGAGGGCGAGCCCGTAGGCGAACGGCTTCAGCGCCGACCCGGGCTGCCGGAGCGCGCGCGCGCCGTCGTTCTGACCCTGCCGCGCCTCGTCCAGGAAGTCGGCGGACCCGACGTAGGCCAGCACCTCGCCGGTGGCGTTCTCCACCACCAGCGCGGCGGCGTTGGCGAGGCGCGGATCGGCCGCGAGCTCGGCGCGGACGAGCTCCTCCGCGTCGTGCTGGAGGCCCGGGTCGAGCGACGTCTCCACCTCGGCGGCGCCGTCGAGGCCGAGCGCCGGCAGATCACGCACCAGGGCCTCGACCAGGTGCGGCGCCGCGAACGCGCGCGCCGGCGGGACGAGATCGAGCGGTGCCTCGCTGGCGAGCTGCGCCGCGCGCCGGTCGAGGAGCCCGCGCGCCGCCATCCGGGCGAGGACGTCCGCCGTCCGCGCCCGCGCCGCGCCAGGCCGGCGCCACGGGTCGAGGGCGGCGGGCGCACGCGCGAGCCCGGCCAGGAGGGCGGCCTGGCCCGCGGAGAGCGTCCGCGCCGGCCGCCCGAAGTACCAGGCCGCCGCCGCCTCGACGCCGTACAGGTCGCGCCCGAGCGGCACGCGGTCGAGGTACGCGCGCAGGATCGCGTCCTTGTCGAGGTGGGCCTCGAGCCGGAGCGCCCAGAGCCCCTCCCGGACCTTCCCCGCGAAGCTGCGCGGCCGCGGCACGAGCTGCCGCGCGAGCTGCATGGTGAGGGTGGACGCGCCCGAGACGATCCGCCGCCGCGCCACGAGCTGCCAGCCCGCGCGGAGGACCGCGAGCGGGTCCACGCCGGGGTGGTGCTCGAAGCGCGCGTCCTCGGCGGCGACGAACGCCGCGCGGACGAGCGGCGGGACGGGCTCTCCCGGCGGCAGCGGCACGCTCCGGCCGTCCGCGCGCGACGCCACCTCGCGCAGCAGGCGCCCGGTGCGATCGGTGAACCGGATCGCCGCGACCGGCCGGCGCTCCAGCAGCCCCTCCGGGAGCGGCGCCGCGACGAACGCCGCGGCGCCGAGCGCGAGCAGCGCCGCGACGGCGGCGAGCGCCCGCCACGCGCCGCGCGCGCCCGGCACGCCGGGCGTCATCGCCGCCTCGCCACCCGCTCGTCCATCCGGACCTCGAACGCGCCGCCGTCGGACCGGCCGAAGACCTCCGGCGCGTACATCTCCTCGGCGTGCGCCGGCGAGAGCACGAAGGACCCCGGCGTGGTCGCCCGCGCCACGAAGCTAGCCACGTGGAGGCCGGGGGGGAGCCGATCCGCGAACAGCACGAGCCGGTCGTCGCGCCGCTCCTCGTGGCCGAACGGCGTCCAGAACCGGGAGCCCCAGGGCGTGCCGTCCTCCCCGTAGGCGTCGGCGGTCTCCGCCTCGTAGTCCTCGCCCGGCCCGTCGGTCGAGCCCGGCGAGGCCGCTCCGGTGGTCCCCGCCCGCGCCGGCGCCTGGGCCGTGCTCGCGAGCGTGGTGTCCACGATCTCGAGCCCCGCGGGGATGGGGATCGCGACGGCGACGAAGTGGCGCTCCTGCGGCGTGCCGATGCGGACGCGGACGCGGACCAGGTCGCCGGCGCGGGCCGCGTGGATCTGCCCGCCGCCGTCGTACGGCTCGATCCAGCGCTGCACGAAGATCCCGCGCTCGAGCGGATCCTTCGGGACCGCCGCGGGCGCGTAGCGGAGGATCGCGCCGTAGTAGAGGACGCCCGCCTTCCCGTCGCGCTGGAAGACGAGCGGGAGCGGCGCGGTGGCTCGCGGCAGCGCCGCCATCGGGACCGCCTCGCGGACCACCTCCGTGGAGCGCCCCTGGAACGGCGCCGTCGCGATCTCCTTCCCTCCCAGCGCGACGCGGGCGGTGAAGTCCGGCGCGGCCTTCTCCTTCGTCCGCGCCACCTCGGCGAGCCCCATCAGCGCGAAGGCGGCCTCCTGGGTGTTCCGGAACTTCCCGTCCTTCTGCCGGATCCGGCCGAGGTAGGCCGCGATCTTGCCGACGAACGGGTGGTCCGGCGCCACGTCGGTGAGCGTCCCGAGCACGATCCCGGTCGTGCGGGTGTCGGACGACCAGAGCGTGGCGTAGGTCTGCGCGTCGGTCTCCTCGAAGTGGACCTCGGCCGGCGTCTCCTTGGCGTGGTCGAGCACCTCCCGCAGCACCCTGCGCGCCTCGCCCCGGTCGCCGCCGCCGGCGAACATCGCGTCCGCGAGCATGGCCTTCGAGAAGAGCGGGAGGGCGCCTCGCCGTCCGGCGAGCTCGCCGTAGTACGACGCCCGCGGCGCCCGCGTCCTCGCCAGCGCGTACAGCGCGAAGACGCGCGTCGGGTCGTCGGGCGCGACGCACGGGCCGCCGCAGCGGGTGCACCGCCCCGCCGCGACGGTGCCGGCCAGGTAGGCCTGACCGCGCGCGAGCGCCGCCCGGTCCACGGGGTAGCCGAGGTCCGCAGCGCGCCCGAGCGCCAGCACCACGTAGGACGAGACCCACTCGCCCGAGCAGCTCGACGTGGACCAGTACCGGTAGCCGCCGTCGGGCTCCTGCAGCGTCTCGAGCGCCTTCACGGTGCGCCGCACCACCTCGTCCGGATCGTCGGTCTGGTACGTCCGGAACACCTCGTCGCCCAGCCAGGCCCGGGCCCACGCGGGCGGCTCCGGCGCCTTCGCCCCCGGCACGTGCTTCAGCCCGAACTTGCCCTGGAGCTCGCGGAGGGCGATGAACGGGACGAGCCGCGACGAGAGCTGCTCGGCGCAGCCGTACGGGTACTCCACGAGCTGCCGCATGCTCTCGCCGAACCCGCCGAGCGCGGTGGAGGCGAGCGAGATCTCCAGCCCGCCCACGTCGCGGCGGACTCCGCCGGGCGGGAGCAGCGCCTCCTGCCGGCGATCGCGCGTGTCCGCGTGGACCGCCACCGCCTCCTGCTCGACCGGCACCAGCACCGGCAGCTTCTGCTCCACCCCGTCGCGCTCACCCGCGCCGGTCACGGTGAAGCGGAGCGTGGCGACGCCGGGCGTGGACGCCTCGAAGGGGAACCGCACCTCGCGCGGCTTGCCGTCGAGCGTGACCCGCCGCACGGCCTTTCCGCTCAGCGCGAGCCCGATCGCCTCGGCCCGGACCTCCGCCTCGCGGACCTTCCCGCCGGGGGCGTGCACGACCACGCCGGCCTCGAACCGGTCCCCCGAGCGCGCCACGCGCGGCAGCGCCGGCAGCGCCATGAGCGGCTTCGCGACCGCCACCGCCGAGTCCCCCTTGCCCATCCGGTCGTCCCTCGAGACCGCGACGGCCATGATCCGGTAGGTCGTGAGGTTGTCCGGGAGCTCGAACGTCACAGTGGCCCGCCCCTCGGCGTCGGTCCGGACCTCCGGCGCGAAGAGCACGGTGGTCTTGAACGAGGACCGGAACCCGCCGCCGGCGCCGTCCCCGCCGCCGCCGCCGGCGGTCTCGCCCTTCTCGCCGTACCTGCGCCGCTCCACGAGGTGGATGAGCGGCTCGCCGGTGAGGACGGACACGCCGCGCTCGGGGTGGATCAGCTCCACCGGGTCCGGCGGCTCGTACGCGGTCAGCCGCAGCACCCCCTCGTCCACCGCCCACACGGTGAGCTCGGCGGGCGTGCCCCTCCCCCGCCAGTCCGTGACCCGGAGGCTCACCTTCACGCGATCGCGCGGGCGCTTCTCGCGCGCGTCGGGCGCGACGGCGACCGAGAGCCGCTTGGCCTTCTTCTCGACGTCCAGCTTCACGTACCCGACGCGCACCTGCGGCCGGCCGGGATCGGCGTCCCCCGGCGGCGCGTCCTTCGTCTCGACGCGCCCGCGGACCAGCACGACGGAGACGAAGACGTTCGGGATGCTCTGCTCCGGGAGCGGCACCTCGATGGTCGAGGCGGCGCCCGAGAGCGTCACGCGGCGCGCAGACAGCACGCCCTCGCGCTCGACCGTGACGACGGCCTCCGCGGACGGGAACGGGCTCTTCACGAGCACCCGGGCCGTCTGCCCGGGCTCGTAGACGCGCCGGTCGGCCACGAGATCGAGGCGGTCGGTGTCCTCGCGCTGCCACGACACCCACCCGGCCCCCACCACGTAGAACGGGGAGCGCGTGACCTGGCGGCGCCCCCGGTCGTCGGTGACGGTCGCCTCCGCGACGTACAGCCCGGCCGCGGGGGGCGTGAAGACGCACTCCGCGGGGCTCGCACCCGTCTCGAGCTTGCAGCCGCCCTTCGCCTCCTCCTGGAGCTCGCTCTCGGTGCTCCAGCGACCGCCGACGCCCTTCTTCCGGATCCACCTCCACTCGCGCCGCTTGAGGGTCAGCTCGACCTTCGAGCGCACGCGCCGGCCGTCCGGCGCGGCCGCGACGACCTCGAGCACGTCCGCCTTGCCGACCTCGGCGAAGCCCGTCCCGCGGCGCCGCACGCCCGCGTAGACCGCGGCCGGGTGCACCGTGACCGCGGCCCGGTTCGCGATCCGCTGCCGGTTCACGTCGGTGACCTCGGCCTCGACGGTGTAGCGCCACGTCCGCCCGCCGGTCGCCTCGGCCTTCCCGGCGTCCACCGCGAGCAGGCCGGACGGGTCCGTCTCCCCTCCTCCGCTGGCGGCGACGTCCCGGCTCGGCGCCGGCGCGTCGTCGTCCCACCACCAGGAGCTCGGACCGAACGCGAAGCCCGTGTTGCCCGGCGGCTCGAACGGGATCGTCTCGCGCGTCACGGTCCAGCGCACGCCCCCCCCCGGCATGGCGCCGCCGAAGAGATAGCGCGCCAGGACCTCGGCCCGGAGGGCGTCGCCCGCGACCTGCTCCTTCTGCGGCGCCGTCACGTCCACGCGGAACTGCGGCGCGCGGTACTCCTCCACGCGGAACGCGCCGGCGTACCGGAGCGTCTCGGCGCCGACCTTCACCTCCGCCGCCACCTCGTACGCGCCGAGCGGCGCGTCCCGGTCCACGGCGACGTCGGTGGACCACGTGCCGAACGGGGTGAGCTTCACCTGGCCGGAGTGGATCTCCTTCCCGCGCGCGCTCGTGACGCGCACCTTGACGGTCGCCTCGCCCGGCGAGGCGATCCTCCCGAGGCGGCGCAGGCGGACGATCCCCTTGAGGTGAGCCGTCTCGCCCGGCCGGTAGATCCCGCGCTCGGCGAAGAGGCCGCCGAGCTCCTGCGCGGCGTTGCCCTCCCAGTCGGTGGGCATGTCGAAGGCGGAGGGATCGAGCCCGCCCGCCCAGGTGGACAGGGTGACGCCCAGGTCGCCGCCGAGCCGCGCGGAGACCAGCGCGAAGGGAGCCTCGAACCGCCAGCGATCGGCGCGCTCGGCCGGGACGAGCTGCGCCAGCCCGGGGACGCGCGCGAGCCCGTCCGCGTCGGTCGTGCCCGTCCACTTCTGCGCGCCGGTCCGATCGTGGAGGGCGAGCTCGGCCCCCGCGACCGGCTCCCCGTCGGAGAGCCGGGTGACCCAGACCACGCCGGACGCGGCGCCGAGCTTTGCGTGGACGGCGAGATCGGTGAGCTGGCCGATCACGTGTCGGGTGCGCTCGTGGGACGCGTCGCGCGGGACCTCGGGCGCCTCCGCCCTCAACGCGAACAGCGTGGTCCCCTTGCCGGCGAGCAGCTCGCGGACGGGGATGGGGACCGTGCGCGACGCGTTCTTCCGGGTCGAGACGTCGATCGTCCGGGAGAGGCCCGCGTCGAAGAAGCCGGCCGGCGGCCCGTCCGAGCGGGCGAGATAGCGCGCCATCGACGGCACGTCGAGCGGGACGAAGCGGAGCTGCAGCGCCTTCACGTTCCACGCGGAGGCGGGGAGCGCGCCGTCGCCCTTCGCCTCGAGCAGCGCCACGTCCCCGCCCACGTCGAAGCCCGGCTCGAGATCGCTCGTGGTGAAGTCCGCCTGGAACGGCGCCGCCAGCGCCTGCCCGAACTCGTCGCGCGCGGTCGTGCCGATGGCGATCCGGTAGCGGGTCCCGGGCCGGAAGACGGCCGGGAGCCACACGGTGTTCTCGCTCGCGTGCACCTCGTCCCAGTCCAGCTTCACGGGGGGCGTGATGGTGATCGCGCGCTCGAGCGAGGGCAGGTCCGGGGGGTTCGAGAGCGTCACGCGGACGGGGCCGCGCGGGCAGTCGCCGCTGGACCAGGGGCAGGCCGCGATGGCGGCGGCCCGGAACGGACCGTAGGTGCGCAGCTCCCAGGCCTGCTGCCCCTCGAGCGCGAGCGGGCCCTCGGCGCTCTCCAGGCCGGGCGCGATCCGCAGGACGACCCTGGCGTCGAGCGGCAGCGGGCGCGCGGGGGTGATCTCGTACCGGACCCGGCGGTCCTCGAACCCGCCCTGGGCCGCGTCGGGCCGGGCCGGCCCCCCCGCCTCCTCGCGGCCGCCCCGCCGCTTCTCGTCCGCGAGCCGGATCTCCTTCACCGCGACCGGCCACCCGGACCGTCCGGCGACCTCGAGGTCGAGGTGCTTCCCGAGGTCCTTCACCGATTGGTTGAAGATGACGGAGATCGGCTGGCGCGGGGCGAGCCACGAGGCCCATGGCCCGCGCGGCGAGACCACCTGCACCTGCGGCCGTGGCGTCTCGAAGCCGAACGTGTACGGCGCGGCGAGCACGGTCCCGTCCGCGGCCCGGAGCCCCTTCGGCGCCGTCACCGTGAAGCGCGTCGCGAACGGGACGCGCCCCTTCGGCACGAGCTCGGTCGTGGCCGACCCGAGCCAGCGCCAGGCGCCGTCGATCGCCGGCTCCACGGAGATCGGGGTGGGGAGGCCTCGCTCCAGCTCGACCGAGCCCATCGCGACGACCGGCTTCGAGAAGGTGACCGTCGGTCGGACCTCGCCCTCGACCACGCCCTGCGGTCGCGCCACGACCACCGCGAGCTCGCCGTTCGCGCCGGGCAGCGCCTCGGGCGCGATCGAGAAGCTCGGCGCGTCCGGCAACGCCTCGACGGCGAGGCCGTCACCGGTGCGCGGGGCGCCGCAGCCCCGGGCGCAGGCGGCGAGGCCGAGTGCGGCGACGACCGCAGCGATCGAACGACCGTTCATGTCGTGGTCTCCCAGGCGGCTCCGGCCGCCCTCCCCTTGCACCCTTGCAGCTCCGGGGCCGCGCCGCCGGCCCGGGGATCCCGAGGTCTTCGACGGTGCGTGTCACCGGGGCCACAGCCCCGTGGCGAGTCGAACACACACCGAGGTGGATGCGCAACGAGCGACGGGGCCGGGCAGGAGGTTCCCCCGTGTGCGCGGCCACATACACGCTTGGTGACCCACTCGACCGCGGCGCGTCGGCGCGCGTCGGCGCGAAGCGTCGGGCGGCGAGCCCGAGCTCCGGCGGCGGGAGGGTCCGTCCCGCGCCGTGAGGAAGCACGCGAGCGCGCGCTCGATCCGAGCCGAGGTCGGCCGCGACGCGGTTCGAGCCGGCGCGGCTGGCAGCGCCGCCGCGCGGTCGAGCCCGAGCGGGCGGCGCCGCCGGCGTCGATGCACGCAGCGCTCCGCTGCCGCCGGGCGCCAACCCGGTCGATCCCTCGACGTCGGCCCGGCGCGTGAGCATTGATAGAGGGTCCTGCTGCCCGCGAGAGGGATGGGTGCGGAGATGATCTCGGCCGGACTTCCTGGCGCGTCGGGCGCACCCGAAGAGCTGCGCACGAACGCCCGCCTCCTGTCGCTCATCTACGACCACACGTCGGATCCCGTGTACCTGGTCTGCGTAGAGGGCGAGGGTGGGTACCGGTTCGTCTCCGTCAACGACGCCTTCCTGCGCGTGACCGGGTACCGTGCCGACCAGGTGGTGAACGCTCCCATGGAGCACGTCGTGCCGAGCGCCAACGTCACGCTCGTGCGGTCGCAGTACGAGCGGGCCATCGCGGCGCGCCGGTCGGTCGTCTACGAGGAGAAGGCCGAGCTCCCGGCCGGGACGCGCTACGCGGAGATCACCCTCATCCCGATCTTCGAGGGCAGCGGCCCGGTGACGCACATCCTCGCGGACCTCAGGGACATCACGGCGCGAACCCTCGTCGAGCTGGAGCGCGAGCAGCTCCTGAGCAACGCGGTGTTCCTGTCCGACGCGACCCGCCTGCTCGCCTCGCTGGACATCGAGCACGCGCTGGGCGACATGGCGCGCCTGGCGGTGCCCTACCTGGGGGACGGCTGCGCGGTCGACTTCTTCGGCGACGGCGGTCCGCGCCGGGTCGTGGCGGTCTCGCGCGAGCCGCGCCGGCCGATGTTCGTCGAGGTCCACCCGACCGTGCTCGGCGGCAACGCGCTGGTCTACCGCGTCGGGTCCACGCACTGCCTCGGGGTGCCGCTGCTCATCAAGGGCCGCCTGGTGGGGGCGATCACCATCCGGGCCGAGCGGGATCGCAAGTACACCGCGATCGACGTCGCGCTGGTGGAGGAGCTGGGGCGCCGCGCCGCGATGGCGATCGAGAACGCCCGCCTGTATCACGGCGCCGAGGACGCGCTCCGTGCGCGAGACGACTTCCTCTCGATCGCCGCGCACGAGATCCGCGGCCCCATCACCTCCATCCACCTCGCCGTCCAGGCGCTCGTGCAGAAGAAGCTGGCGCCCGAGGCGCCGACCCGCGCGCTCGAGCTGATCGAGCGGGAGGATCGCCGGCTCTCCCGCTTCGTGGACGAGCTCCTCGAT
This sequence comes from Anaeromyxobacter oryzisoli, assembly GCF_022690765.1. Taxonomy (GTDB): domain Bacteria; phylum Myxococcota; class Myxococcia; order Myxococcales; family Anaeromyxobacteraceae; genus Anaeromyxobacter; species Anaeromyxobacter oryzisoli. The sequence continues at coordinate 19,757 of NZ_JALCZA010000008.1, forward strand.
CTCGGCCGGATGCGCACCGGCCAGCTCCAGCTCCAGCTCGAGGACGTGGACCTCGCGGAGGTCGCCCAGGACGTCGTGAAGCGGCTCGGCGGCGAGCTCGCCAGCAGCGGCTCGACCCTCGCGATCACCGCGCAGCCGCACGTCGTCGGCCAGTGGGACAAGTTCCGGATGGAGCAGGTGGTCGCCAACCTGCTCTCCAACGCGATCAAGTTCGGCCTCGGCAAGCCCATCGAGCTCTCCGTCTCGCAGTTCGAGCAGCGCGCGCGCCTGAGCGTCCGGGACCACGGGATCGGCGTCGATCCCGCCGCCCAGGAGCGCATCTTCATGCCGTTCGAGCGCAACGTGTCGGTCCGTCACTACGGGGGGCTGGGGCTCGGGCTCCACATCGTGAAGACGATCGTCGCCGCGATGGGGGGCTCCGTGCGCGTCGAGAGCGAGCTCGGCGCCGGCGCGACCTTCGTCGTCGAGCTGCCGCTGCGGCTGGGAGAGGCGTGAGGGGCCGATGAACGTCCTCGTCGTGGACGACGACCGCGACATCCGCGACATCGTCGCGATGGTGCTCTCGGCCGAGGGCTACCAGGTGCAGACCGCGATCGACGGCGTCGCCGCGCTCGAGCTGCTGCGCGCGGGGGCCCGACCGTCGTTGATCCTCCTCGACATGATGATGCCCCGGCTCGACGGGGAGGCCTTCCTGAAGGCGATGCGGAGCGACCCGAACACGGCGGGGATCCCCGTCGTGATCCTCACCGGCCACCCGGCCGCGCGGGTGAAGGCCGCCGAGCTCGGCGCCGCGGGGTACCTGGTGAAGCCCGTCGAGCTGATCGACCTGGTGCGCACCATCCGCCAGGCCGGACACGAGCGAGGCTGTAGCCCCGCGCCGCCGTGAGGGGGCGCAGGCCTTGGGCCTCGGTTTAGGGCCTCTGGGCGGAGCGTGCCAGGAGCGACTCCGGCGCCTCCGCTCCGCGGTCCTCCTCCTTCGGCCCGGAGCCCGGAGCACGAAGCGCGTCACGGTGCGTTGCGCTGCCGCGAGGCGAGGAACGCCAGGAGGCTCTCGAGCTCCTGCCCGCGGAGCTTCGTCACGTAGGACGGCATGTTCGCGGCCCCGCTGTAGATCCGGGTCAGCAGCTGCTCCCGGGAGAGCCGGTCGCCGACCGTGGACAGGTCCGGGCCCCGGATGCCGCCGCGACCGGAGACGAGGTGGCAGTACAGGCAACCCCGGTCGTAGAAGACCCGGGCGCCGGTCGCGATCGGCCCCTCGGTCGCGCCGACGACATCGGCCGGGAGCGGCCGGGCGTCGAAGCGGGGCGACCACGGCGCGACGGCCCCCACCCGCGACTCGTGCCAGACGAGGACCACCACCGCCGCGACGCCGGCGATCGCCCAGGGGCGCGCCAGCGGGTGGCGCTCCCCCCGCCCCGCCACGAGCGGCAGGGCCACCAGGAAGACGACGAGGAGGAGCGGCCCGAGGACGATCACGACGTCCTCCGACCACTTCGGGATGACCGAGAGGACCGCGAAGTACCAGAGGAAGTACCAGTCCGGCCGCGGGGAGGCGTCGATGAGGGTCGGGTCGGGTGGACGACCCAGCTCCGGCGGGCCGAGCGCCGCCGCGACTCCGAGGACGACCGCGACGACGAGCATCGCGAACACCGCGTCGCGCCACGCCGCCTCCGGCCAGAACGGACGACCCTCGCGCTCGAGGTGCTCGCGGTACCACGCGCGGTAGGTGGCCGGCTCGACCGGCCGGCCGAGCACCGGCGGCTCCGAGATGCCGTTGTGCAGCACGAGGTAGAGGTGCAGCGCGACGGCCAGGTAGACGAGCCCGGGGATGAAGAACACGTGCGTCGCGAAGAACCGCGAGAGCGTCGCGCCGCCCACCGTGCTGCCCGCCAGCACGAAGTGGCCGATCCAATCGCCGAGCGCGGGCGTGCGGCCGGCCTGCTCCGCCGCGATGACCGCCGTCCAGTAGCCGGTCTGATCCCAGCGCAGGAGCTGGCCGGTGAACGCCATCCCCAGGGTGAGCAGCAGCAGCGCCGCCCCGGAGAGCCAGTTCACCTGGCGCGGGTACTTGTACGCGCCCATCAGGTAGACGCGGATGGCGTGTGCGCCGATCAGGATCACCATGGCGGAGGCGCCGTACGCGTGGGCGCCGCGCACGACGCGCCCCACCGCCGTCCCGCTGATGAACCGCAGGCTGTCGTACGCGTCGCCGGAGGAGGTGACGTACCCGGTCGCGAGGGCCGTCCCGGTGACGACCTGGAGCAGGAAGGCGACGAGCGTCGCGCTCCCGAGCACGTACAGCCAGGCGCTCCTGCCCGCCGGCGGGACGGGGTGGCGCAGGATGGGGCCGAGCCCTCGGGAGAGCCCGGTCAGCTCGTCGAACCACCGCCACGCGCGCGGCGCTCGCATGCGTTCGCGCCTCCTCTATAGTGACCGAGCTCCGAGGCCTCGGGCCGGGGGCCCGTGATCGGGACCGGGCTGGTGAGGATCTCGACCGCGTCCCCACGCACCCGGACCGGGTACTGGACCAGCGGCCGCGGCGGCGGCCCCGAGGCGACGCGTCCGTCCTCGTAGAACACGCCGCCGTGGCAGGGGCACATGAAGAGCTCGGCGTCGGGGAGCCACCGGACCGGGCAGCCCAGGTGCGTGCAGTGCACCGAGAAGGCGAGGAACCGCTGGTCGCCGATCCGCCGGAGCCAGGCGGCGGTCCGCGCCGACACGCCGGACCAGGGGAGCGGCGAGGGATCGAGGAAGGTGACCTCCACCGTGTTGCCGATCGCGAACCCGTCGAGCGACCCGACCCTGCGCCAGACCTGGGGCACCTTGCGGAGCCCGAGCAGGAACCGGCCGCTCGGGATCCCGACCAGGGCCGCGGCGACCGCGCCGGCGAGGATCGAGAGCCGCGAGAGGAAGCGGCGCCGGCCGCCCTCCGGCGGCCCGCTGGGGGCGGGCGCGATCACGGCCCGGCCCTCCCCCGGCCCCGGCGCCCGAGCCAGCTCACCACCTGGTACGGGCGCCAGAGGTACGTGATCGGGAACGGCACGAGGTGCACCAGGCGCGTGAACGGGAAGAGCGCGATCACCAGGAAGCCGCTCATGAAGTGGATCTGCGCGAGCGTCGGGAGCACCGCCACCCGGCTCGGATCGGGCGCGAGCCGCGCGATCGACCAGAACCACGGCGCGGCCGTGTACGGGTACCAGCGAGCCCCCCAGCGGACGAAGAGCGCGATCGCGACCCCGGTCACGACCTGGACGAGGAGGACGAGGAGCACCACCCAGTCCATCCCCGAGGTCACCCGCCGCAGCGCCGGGCCGAGCCGGCGGGCGAAGAGGATCACCAGCCCCACCAGCGAGAGGAGCCCGAGGGCGAGCCCGGCGGTCTCGAGCACCAGGAGCGCGGTCGGCGGGGAGACCGCCGCCGCGGCCGCGCGCGGGAAGACGCCGGCCAGGAGGTGCGCGATCAGGATGGGGACCACCCCGTAGTGCCACGGGACGGATCCCCAGTAGAGGCTCCCGGGGGCGAGCATCTGCGACGAGAGGCTCGAGTAGGTGTAGCGCAGCGTGAAGTAGCGGTAGAGGCCGCCGAGGATCGCGAGCGCCCAGGCGAGGACCGGCCAGGCCACGAAGAAGAAGCCGCTCATGGCGCCTCCCGCGCGTCCTCCTCCAGCACGAGCCGGATCGCCTCGGCCACCGGCGCGTACGGGTGGCGCCGCCGCTCGAGCTCGCGCGCCAGGCTGGAGAGCGCCGGGACCAGGCAGTCGCCGACCAGCTCGGCGCGGTCCGGCTCGACCGGCGCGTGGGCCAGGTAACGGAGCAACACCGCCACGTGGTCCGGCAGCTCCCGGCCGGCCGAGAAGCCCCGCTCCCGGTAGCGCGCGGCGAGGCGCGCGAGGAAGACGCCCCGGCGAGGATCCGGGCCGAGCAGGCGGAACCCGACGTGCGGCGAGCAGGTGGGGTCGAGGTCGAACGCCGCGGCGTAGCTCTCCTGGAGCGCCCCGCGCGGCGCGCCCTCGACCGCCCGCGCGAACTCCGCGAGCCGCCGCGCGGCGTCCCCGTGGCGCGGCCCCAGCCGGCCGAGGCACGCCGCGACCTGCCCCCCGAGGCGCGGCCCGGGGTACTCGAGCAGCTCCGACAGCGCCGTGTAGAGGCTCGCGTCCATCGCTCACCACCCGCGCCGTGGGGGAACCAGGAACCCGGCGCCCTCCTCCTCCTGGTGATCGTGCACGTCGCCGCTCGCCGCGATGGCCGCCTCGCGGGAGAAGGGCGGGATGACGAACCGCTCGTCGAAGCTCGCCAGGGCGCCGAGGCGGTAGATCTCCTCCGCCTCCGCCGCGGTGAGCCCCGCCTCCGCGAGGGCGCGCGCCGCCCGCTCGGCGGGCACGTCTCCGACGCTCGCCGCGCGATGGTGCAGGCGGACCGCGACGAGGCGCCGGTACACCTCGGCCACCGGCGCGACCTCGCCGGCCGTGAAGAGCGCCGCCAGGTACCGGAGCGGCAGCCGGTCCGCGTCGGCCGCGCCGAGCAGCTCGTCGCCGACCACCTCGTAGCGACCGCTCGTGGTGGTCGCCATCACGGGGAGGAGCGGCGGGACGTAGAAGAGCATCGGCAGCGTCCGGAACTCCGGGTGGTGCGGGAGCGCGAGGCGGAACCGCTTCACCCAGGCGTAGACCGGCGAGCGCCCCGCGGCGTCGAGGACGTGCTCGGGGACGCCGCTCGCGCGCGCCGCGGCGACGACGTCGGGGGCGGAGGGGTCGAGCACCAGCGCCCGCTGCGCCTCGACCAGCTCGGCCGCCGGCAGCGACGCCGCCCGGGCGATCCCGCCGGCGTCGTAGAGGAGGACGCCCAGGTAGCGGATCCGCCCGACGCAGGAGTGCATGCAGGCCGGGACCTGCTGCGTCTCCTGCCGCGGGTAGCAGAGGATGCACTTCTCCGCCTTCCCGGCGGACCAGTTGAAGTACGTCTTCTTGTACGGGCAGCCCGAGACGCACATCCGCCAGCCGCGGCACTTCTCCTGGTTCACGAGGACGATCCCGTCCTCGCCCCGCTTGGCGATGGCGCCGGCCGGGCAGGCCCCGAGGCAGCCGGGGTTGAGGCAGTGATTGCAGATGCGCGGCAGGTAGAAGAAGACCAGCCGCTCGAAGTCCAGGAGCCGGGCCCGCTCCTCCTCCGTGAGCGCCGCGAGGCAAGGGTCGTTCAGCGCGTACGTCCCCGAGCCGCCCAGGTCGTCGTCCCAGTTCGGCCCGGCCTCGATCTCCATCTCCTCGCCGGTGACGAGCGAGACCGGCGTCGCGACCGGCTGCTCGTCGCCCGGCGGCGCGCCGAGGAGGTCCTCGTACCGGTAGGTCCAGGGCTCGTAGTAGTCGTCGAGCGCGGGGAGGCGCGGGTTGTGGAACAGGCGGGCGAGGAGGCTCGCGCGGCCGCCCAGCGCGAGGCGCGGGCGATCCGTCCCCGCCCGCCAGCCGCCCCGGTACCGCGCCTGATCCTCGTAGAGCGTGGGGTAGCCGGTGCCCGGCTTGGTCTCGACGTTGTTCCACCACATGTACTCGGCGCCGCGACGGTCGGTCCAGAGGTTCTTGCAGGCGATGCTGCAGGTGTGGCACCCGATGCACTTGTCCAGGTGGAACACCATCGAGATCTGGGCGCGGACGTCCATCGCGACACCGTCAGTGGAAGCGAGGCGCGCCGGGGAGTCGGCGCACCACCACCCATCCGTCCCGGTCCGAGGCCGGCGGGCCGTAGTCGTTGAACCGGTAGCAGTGCTGGGCGTAGCCGCCCACCATCAGCACCGGCTTGAGCCGCAGGCGCGTGAGGCTGTTGTGGCCGCCGCCGCGCCGGTCGCCGCGCAGCGGCGAGCGGGGGAAGGAGATGGTGCGCTCGGGCGCGTGGTAGAAGAAGGTGACGCCGCGCGGGATGCGCGCGCTCACCACCGCCCGCGTCACCACCACCCCGTCGTCGTTGAACGCCTCCACCCAGTCGTTGTCGGCCACGCCGATCTCCGCCGCGTCGCGATCGTTCAGCCAGAACGGCTCGACCCCTCGCGACAGCGTGAGCATCCGCAGGTTGTCGTAGTAGGTCGTGTGCATGTGCCACTTGCCGTGGGGCGTGAGGCAGTTGAGCGTGATCCCCGGCGCGGCGTCCCCGGAGCGCGCGAGCGCGCCGGCCGCCGCGACGTCGAGCCGGGGCTTGAACGCGGGCAGCGACTCGCCGAAGGCGCGGTACGCCGGGTGATCGAGGTAGAGGTGCTGGCGGCCGGTGAGGGTCCGCCACGGGACGAGCCGCTCCACGTTGATGACGAAGGGCGCGTAGGCGCGGCCGTCGTTCGTGACGCCCGACCAGCACGGGCTCGTCAGGATCCGGCGGGGCTGCTTCACCACCGACAGGAAGTCGTACGCGATCGCCCGGTGGCGCTCGGCGAGATCCGCGAGGGGCAGCCCCACCCGGCGCTCCTGCGCCTTGAAGCCGCGCCAGGCGAGCTCGCCGTTGGTCTCCGGCGCGAACCGGAGGATCACGTTCGCGACCTCGGTCGGCTGCACGAGCGAGGGCATCCGCACGCCGTTCCACTCGGTGGCCGGCGCCTCCCGCGCGTAGGCGTCGTAGAGGTCGGCCACGGGCATGTGGACGCCGCGATCCTCGACCCCCACCTCGCGCACGCGCGGGCCGAAGGCGCAGAACCGCCGGTGCAGGTTCGGGTAGTCGCGCTCCACCACCGAGAGGTGCGGCATCGACACGCCCGGCACCGGCGCGCACTCCCCGCGCGACCAGTCCCGCACCTCGGGCTGGGCGATCTCGTCGCGGGTGTCGTGGAGGAGCGGCGTCGCGACCAGATCGCGGAACGGCTCCGGGAAGTGGACGCGCGCGAGGGCGCTCACCTTCTCGGCGAGCGCCCGGAACGTCTCCCAGTCGGTGCGCGACTCCCAGCACGGCGGCACCGCCGCGCCGAGGGGGTGGATGTACGAGTGGAGGTCGGTGGTGTTGAGGTCGTCCTTCTCGTACCAGGTGGCGGCCGGCAGGACGACGTCGGCGTAGAGCGCCGAGGTGTCGATCCGGAAGTTCACGTCCACGACCAGGTCGAGCTTCCCGCGCGGCGCCGGCCGGCGGAACACCGCCTCGCGCACCACGTCCGCCGCCGCGCCGTCGTCGGCGACCGCGCTGCCCTCCAGGCCGAGGTAGTGGCGCAGGAAGTATTCGTGCCCCTTCGCGCTGGAGAGCAGGGCGTTGGCGCGCCAGATGAGCCAGACGCGCGGCCAGTTCTGCGGGGCGTCGGGGTCCTCCACCGCGAAGCGGAGCGCGCGGCTGCGGAGCTGCTCGGCCACCCACCGGGAGATCTCCTCCTCGGAGCGCGCGCCGGCCCGCACCGCGTCGCGCACCAGCTCGATCGGGCTCCGGTCGAACTGCGGGTAGAAGGGGAGCCACCCGCGGCGCACCGCGTCCACCTGGTGATCGAGCGTGTGCGCGTGCGCGAACGGGCCGGCGGCGGGGCGGACGTCCGGGATGCCGGCCTCGTAGCGCCACTGGTCGCTGTGGACGTAGTGGAAGGACGGGCCGTTCTGGAGCCGGGGCGGGGCCCCCCAGTCGAGCGCCATGGCCAGCGCCGCCCAGGACGCCGTCGGCGCGAGCTTCTCCTGGCCGGTGTAGTGGCCGAGCCCGCCGCCGTTCACCCCCACGCAGCCGCACAGCACCAGCGGCGTGATCGCGGCGCGGTACTGGAGGTTGGCGTGGTACCAGTGGTTCACGCCCGAGCCGACGATGACCGTGCACTTTCCGTTCGTGCGCTCGGCGGTGGTGGCCCACTCCCGGGCCAGCCGGGCGACGGTGCCCCGGCCGATCCCGGTGTAGCGCTCCTGCCACGCCGGCGTGAACGGCGCCTCCTCGTCGTCGTAGCCGCGCGGGTAGTCGCCCTCGAGGCCGCGCGAGACGCCGAAGTGCGCCATGAGCAGGTCGAGCACGGTGGTGACCCGCACCGTGCCGTGGTCCGTCTCCACGTGGCGGACCGGGACGCCGCGCAGGAACGTCCTGCCGCCGCCCGGCTCGGCGAAGGCGACGGGCAGCACCTCGTCCCGGTGGTCGAGGAGGGTGAGCAGGGGGTCGATCACGGCCCCGTCCCGGCCGTCCCGCAGCTCGAGGTTCCAGCGCCCCTCCTCCGCCTGCCAGCGGAAGCCCATCGAGCCCTGGGGCATGCGTGGCGCGCCGCTGGCCCGGTCGAGCACCAGCGGCTTCCAGGCGCCGTTCTCCTCGCCGGCGTAGCGCGCGAGCTCGCTCGCCCGGAGCATCCGCGCCGGGGCGTGGCCGGCGGCCCCCGGCTCGAGCACGACCAGGAACGGCGCGTCGGAGAAGCGGCGCAGGTACTGGCTGAAGTACGGGACGTCGCGCTGCGCGTGGAACTCCGCGAGGATGACGTGCGCCATGGCGAGGAAGAGCGCGCCGTCCATCCCGGCCGTCACCGGGAGCCACCAGTCGGCGTACTTCGACACCTGGCTGAAGTCCGGCGAGAGCACCACCAGCTTGGTCCCGTGCTGGCGCGCCTCGGCGGCGAAGTGCACGTCGGGGGTGCGGGTCATCGACAGGTTCGACCCGGCCACGATGATGTACTTCGAGTTGAACCAGTCCGCGCTCTCCGCCGCGTCGGTCTTCTCGCCCCAGGTCTCGGGCGACGCGGGGGGGAAGTCGGCGTAGAGGTCGTAGAAGCTGAGCAGCGCGCCCCCGAAGAGCTGCAGGAAGCGCGAGCCGGCCGCGTAGCTCACCATCGACATGGCGGGGATCGGCGAGAAGCCGATCACCCGGTCCGGCCCGTGGCGCTTCGCGGTGTAGAGGAGCGACGCCGCGACGAGCTCGAGCGCCTCCTCCCAGGTGGCCCGGCGGAGGCCGCCCCGGCCGCGCGCCTGCTGCCAGGCCCGCCTCGACGCCTCGTCCTCGACGAGGGAGGCCCAGGCCTCGACCGGATCGGCGTGCTCGGCCCGGGCGCGCGCCCAGAGGTCCGCCAGCGCGCCGCGGAGGTACGGGTACTTCACCCGGGTCGGCGCGTAGACGTGCCAGGAGAAGGCGATGCCGCGCTGGCAGCCGCGCGGCTCGTGTCCCGGGAGCCCCGCCTCGAGCGCCGGGTAGTCGGTCGCCTGCATCTCCCAGGTGACGATCCCTTCCTTGACGTAGACCACCCACGAGCAGCCGCCCGTGCAGTTCACGCCGTGCGTGCTCCGCGTCTCGGAGTCGTGCTGCCACCGGTTGCGGTACATCTCCTCCCAGCGGCGTGCCTTCGGGTCGAGGAGATCGCGGATGAAGGTCACGGTCCGCCCTCCCGTGAACGGCGGCGCGCGCCGGCGACCAGCGCCGCGCGCACGCCGCGCAGGCGCGCGCGGCCGAGCCACCCGACGAGGCCGGCGGCCGCGGCGAGGAGGACGAGGGCGGCGAGGAGCAGCCGCGCCGTGATCGGGCGCGGCGGCGGGCTCGCCGCGGCGCGGGCGAAGAACGCGGTGAGGTCGCGCTGCTCCGCCGGCGTCAGGGGCCGCCCCGTGAAGACCGGGTCCATCGTCGGGAAGAAGAGCGTCCTCACCACGACGGCGAGGGCGTCCGGCCCGAACTTCGCGTAGCTGCCGGTGAGGTCCGGCCCCATGGTGCCGCCGCCGGGGTACGGCAGCCCGGCGATATCGTGACACGCAGCGCACGGAGGCCCTCCCCCGGCGAAGCGCGTCCGGCCCGAGAAGAGCCGCTCGCCCGTCGAGGCGGAGCCGGCCTCGTCCTGGCCTGCGGCGGGCGCTGGCAGCACGAGGAGCAGCAGGAGCAGCCGGACGATCACCGCCGGACCAGAGCACGCCCGCGCGGCTCCGCCTCGGGACAGCGGGGGCCTGGCCCCAGCGCGGCGTGCGGCGAACCGCGGGGCGCCCGGACAGGGAGTTCGAGACGTCGCATCGAGCCCGTCTCACGTGTCGCACGACGCGACAGCGCGTTTCACCCTTGCGACACGTTTTGTTTCACGCAACCGGTGCGGTGTACGCCAACCGCCTGATTTCACGCGTTCGTCATGCCGCCTCCTCGTGCTCGTCATCAGGGGCACGGCGTGCGCAAGGGGAACCCTTGGACACCCGACCGGCCGACCGGCTCGAGGCGCAATGAGAACGCAGACGCACAGCACCGCCGTGCCGTCGGTCGAGGGAGCCACCCCGTGCCGGACCGGCGGCCAGCCAGCGGCAGGACGCCGGCGACTGGCTTCCGCCCCCGTCACTCTCAGTCAGCAGGGACGCCGCCAGCGTGGCGGCGAGACCCGGCCGTACCCCACCCCACGTAGCACAGGAGGAGGAGCTCGAATGCGGAGCTTCGTTGGAACGATCATCACGGGCGCTGCGCTCGTGAGCCTGGCGCTCCCGCCGTCGGCGAAGGCGGCGGACGAGGCCAAGCCCCAGGACCTGCAGCAGAAGGTGGACGCGCTCACGAAGGAAGTGAACGCGCTCAAGGCGCAGACCAAGAAGGTCGAGGACAAGTCGATCGGCAAGTGGCTCACGATCGGCGGAGACTACCGGTTCCGGCTCGACTCGCTGCGCGGCACCGTCCCCGACTACTTCCAGTTCATGGGCCCCGGGGCCATGCCGCAGGCGACGCCCGGGTACCACCCGAACAACGACACGCTCATGACCAACCGCTTCGGCCTGAACCTCAAGGCCAAGGCGACGCAGGACGTGACGGTCTCGACGCGCCTCCTCATGTACAAGACGTACGGCATGGAGACCGCCAACGCCACGAACGCCGGCTTCTTCGCGGACCGGTCCTCCATCCTCGACGGCACGATCGGCCACGTCCCGAGCGACAACACGCTCCGCGTGGACCAGGTGTTCGCGACCTGGAGCAACATCGGCGAGCAGCCGTTCTGGATCTCCATCGGCCGCCGTCCCTCGACGGGCGGGTCGCCGACCCACCTCCGGCAGGACAACGAGCGCCCCGGTAACGGCGGCGTCCCGGGCCTGCTGGTGGACTACGCCTTCGACGGCGCGACGATCGGCTACGCCCCCGACATCAGCTTCCTCCCCGGCGCGTACACGAAGCTCTGCGCCGGCCGGGGCTTCGAGGCGGGCTACAACCACACGGGCATGGGCGCGAACAGCCTGAACGACACCGACATGGTCGGCCTCCAGGTCGTGCCGGTGGACATCGACCCGATCCGGATCGACTTCCAGTACAACCGCGGGTTCAACATCTTCGACAACCCGAACGCCGTCGGGAACGAGCTCGGCGACATCGACTGGTACGGCGTCGGCCTCCTCAGCGCGCTCAAGGACTTCGGCCCCGGCACGCTCAACGCCTTCGCCAGCGTCGGCGTGAGCATCACGCACCCGAACGGCAAGCAGGCGCTGGTCGCCGGCCCGGGCTCGCCGGAGTCGGGCGCCGGCCTGATGGCGAACGCGGGTGACTTCCACGATCGCACCGGCTACGCCGGCTACGCCGGGATCCGCTACGACCTGCCGAGCGCCACGAAGATCGGCCTCGAGTACAACCACGGGTCCAAGTACTGGATCCCGTTCGACCCGGCCTCGGACGACATGTGGACGGCCAAGCTCGGGGCGCGCGGCAACGTCTACGAGGCGTACCTCATCCAGGAGCTGCCGCTCGCGCCGATCTCCTCGTTCGTGAGCAAGGCGTTCTTCAAGCTCGGCTACCAGTACTACGACTTCGATTACACCGGCAGCAACAACTGGGTCGGCGCGCCCGTGAAGATCTCGCAGCTCACGGCGAGCCCGATGAACGCCCAGATGTTCCCGCCGCTGAAGTCCGCGCAGGACATCTACGGGACGTTCGAGGTGAAGTTCTAGCAGGGGCGCGGCGAGGGGGTGACGGCACTCCCTCGCCACGCCGGTTCCACCGCGCCGCGTGCCACGGGCGGGTCACGACTCTTCCGATGGTCGCAGTCGCTTCAGACAAGGAGAGGCAATCATGAAGAAGCCAGCTTCAATCATGCTCGTGGTCGCGCGCATGCTCGTCGTCGCCCTGATGCTCGTCGGGATCGCCGGCAAGGCCAGCGCCGCCGAGACGAAGATGGTCGGCGTGATCACCCAGATCGAGATCTCGGGCAAGGACGCCAAGGTCGCCACGGCCACCCTGAAGGACAACAAGACGGGCGAGGCCGTGGTCATCACCGTCCAGGACGACCTGACCCTCGACAAGTTCAAGGATCACCGCATCGTCGAGGGCGACGAGATCCGGTGCAAGTACGAGGCGAAGGACGGGAAGAACGTCAGCACGTACTTCCGCAAGACCGCCGGCTGCTAGCCGAAACGGCTCCGGCGTAATCCATCTGCTCCCCCGGGCGGAACAGGCCGAGCGCTCCGCTCGAGCCCGTTTCGGCCGGGGGAGCTTTCATTTTCGGGGAGGAGCACCCATGAGACGTTCGGCACTCGTCGGATCGATGCTCTTCGCGCTCCTGCAGGCGACGAGCGCGCGCGCGGAGCATCCCGGCAAGAGCGAGATCGAGAAGTCCGGCTACGCGGGGCCGTCCACCTGCGAGCGTTGCCACCCCGGCAAGGCGAAGGAGTTCCTCGGCACGGTCCACTGGAAGCACGCCTCCAGGGTGGACAACGTGGAGCACCTGGATCCCAAAGCCGAGTACGGGATGAAGAACCGCATCTACACGATGTGCAACGGCAACGACGTCGTGAACGACCTGAAGGAGACGCCGAAGAACGCCGCCGGGAAGTCCAAGTTCACCGGGTGCAACACCTGCCACCCGGGCAACCACCTGAGCGACGTGGGGAGCACCGGCCCCGAGGCGGAGGCGGCGGTGGACTGCCTCGTCTGCCACTCCACCGACTACGACTTCCGGCAGCGGAAGCCGCACCTCGACGACCGGGGCCGCGTGGTCATGGGGCAGGACCGGAGCACCAAGGCGGCGCTGTCCATCGGCAAGCCGACGGTGAAGAACTGCATGACGTGCCACGAGGCGGCCGGCGGCGGCGTCCTCGTGAAGCGCGGCTTCGCCTTCAACAAGGACACGGACGCCCACGCGGCGAAGGGGATGGTGTGCGTGGACTGCCACGCGGCCAAGAACCACAAGATGCCGACGGGCTACGACCCGAACAACTGGGCGAACGACGGCGTGCGGCTGTCCTGCGCCGGCTGCCACGGCGAGAAGCCGCACAAGCTCGCCGCCTACAACGATCACACCGCCCGGATCGCCTGCCAGACGTGCCACATCCCGCGGACCGGCGGCGCCGTGGCGAAGGACTTCACCGTCTGGGAGCGGGGCGCGGACGGGTACTACGAGCCGACCACGCTGAAGAAGGAGGCCAACGAGACCGCCCCGGTCTACGCCTGGTACGACAAGACCGTCCGGAACGAGCCGCACTTCATCGGCCCGCACGGGAGCCGCAAGGACGGGAAGAGCAAGCTCTACCCCTTCAAGATCTACATGGGGAAGGCGTTCTACGACAGGAAGACGGGGCAGCTCCTGTCCATGGACTTCGCGCCGCCGATGGCGACCGGCGACACGCGCGCCGGCGTCGAGTCGGCCGCGCGGACGCTCGGCATGAAGAACCCGGCGCAGGTCGCGAAGGACGCCGTCCCCGGGTGGCAGACCATCTACTTCGGCAGCGACCACCTGGTCACGCGCTCGAAGGCCCTGAACTGCATCAACTGCCACGGCGTCAACGGCGTGCTCGACTTCAAGGCGCTCGGGTACTCCCACGCCGAGGCCCGGAAGCTGACGAACCCGGAGATCTACTTCAAGCAGCTCGTCCAGCAGCAGAAGGAAGAGTGGTGATCCCCCTCCCGGCGATCCTCGCGGGGTGAGCTCCTTCACCCTTCGTGTCCGAGGCGACGCCACCTCGGACACGAGGGGCGTCGTTCCTCCCGACGCCTCGGCCGGCGTCGGTCGCGGTCGCGACGGCCCAGCTGTAGCGCCCGGCGCGCCGCTGCCCGTGCCGTGCCCGTGGCCGGCCGCTCGAGCGGGCCATCCGCCACCTGCTCGCAGCGCGGCCACGCCCTCGCCCGCTGGAACCCCGCGCGAGGTCTTCCTGCGCTCCCTCCGCCCGTTAAGTTCCTCGCGCCCGCCGCGCGCGCGTCGTCGCAGGCTCGCGGGCTTCACGGGGAGGAACGCCTCATGATGACGTCGAAGCTCCTCGCCTCGAGCGCCGTGGCGCTCTCGCTGCTCCATGCGCCGGCCGGCCTCGGCCAGCCCCGGACGGACGCCCAGGTCGCCCCGGCCGGCGACGCCCGCCGGCAGATCGCGGCCCTCATGAACCAGGTCCAACAGGCGCGGTTGAAGGGGGACGCCCGCTTCTTCGAGCAGTACGTGACGGACGACTACCTCGGCATCCACGGCGACGGCGCGACCGAGACGAAGGCCCAGCTCGTCGACAACGTGAGGTCGGGCGCGCTCAAGTACGAGAAGTACGACATGCGCGAGATGAGCATTCGCACGTACGGAGACGCCGCCGTCGCCAACACGCTGGTCGCGGTGAAGGCGATCGAGGCGAACGGGAAGCACGTCGCGGGGGATTACCGCACGACCTGGGTCTGGGTGAAGCGCGGCGATGCCTGGCGGTCGGCCGCGTTCCAGGCCACGCGAATCGTGCCCTGAGGCGAGGGGGCGGGGGGCGCCAGGACGCCGTACGCGATCCGCGTGGCGGCGCTTCTCCGCGGCTCGCGCCCCTTCGCCGCTCGGGAGCTGTCGTGTGATGATCGGTGCTGCGACTCGCGTGCGCCGCAGCCGACGCACGATCACGCCGTCGGACGGCGTATGACGGAGACGCTCGCGATCAGCAGGACGACACCGCCGGCGGTCACCGCGAGGAGGACGCCCATCGAGATCGGGCTGCGGAACTCGGACCGTCCGAGGAGCAGGAACGCGCCGTGCGCCGCGCCCGCGAACAGCGCTCCGCCGGCCACCACGAAGGACATCCAGGTCCCGGCGCGGGTCCCGGTGTGCACCTGACCGTACCCCCAGAACAGGAGCAAGAAGATCCCGACGTGCAGCAACAGGAACAGGCCGACTCCGCCGGGGATGCGGAAGAGGTCCCACTCGCGCCAGTAGCCCGAGTCCACCTCGTGTGTCGCGAGGAGGGCCGCGGTGGCCAGGAACGACCGACTCAGCAGGCGGTGCGGCGCGACCGTCATGGCTGTCTCCGATCCGGGAGCGCGGGGTCCGGCTCGCAGAGAGGGCTCTGGCGTTGGGGGCGCGTCCACCCCGGAGCACCGCCATCGCGATGTAGAGCAGCGCTCGCCTCGCGCCATTCTCCTCAGAGTACGCGGTCGATGGTCACCACGTCCACCAGGCCGAGCACCTGGTACAGCGCGGGGATCACCCTCTCCGGCGGGTGGCGCCGCCGGAGCTCGGCCACCTTCTCGGTGCCGGCGCGGTAACACGGTAGGTACATGCGCCCGTTGAGCGGATGGCGGCCCCAGGCGCCGGAGAGCTTCTCGGCGCGCTCCTCGGAGCACAGGTACTCGCCGCGGAGCACCCGGGCGACCTCGTCCTGCGGGCGCCGCTCCTCCCAGGTGAGCCACGACGACTGGTTCTTCGCGTCGTCCTGGAGGAGCGCCAGCAGCGTGCCGATCTGCAGATCGACGTCGGGCAGCTCCGCGACCTCCTTCGCGCCGAACGCCATCAGGATGGCGTTGTTGGCGAGCCCCTCGGAGAGCGCCGCGCCCCGCGTGTTCATGGTGAGCACGGTGCCCTCGAACTCGAGCTTCCCCTGCACGTACAAGGCCTGGGCGAGCGCGAAGTTGGTCACGTGACCGGGGATCACCTCGTGGGAGACGAGCTGCACGAGCTCCGGCACCGAGATCTCGAGCGCGGCGTTGATCTCGTAGGTGGCCTCGTAGCGCGGCGAGCCGTCGGGGTTCCGCGCCCGGCCGACGTAGTTCATCGAGCCGGAGAACCAGGCGTCCTCGACGAGCAGGAACTCGATGTTCGCGCGCGGGACCGCGTGGAGGGCGGCGGGGAGGTACGGCACCACGTGCCGGCGGGTGCCCTCCTCGAGCTGGGCGATGAAGCCGTCGGCGAGGAGCTTGATCGCCTTGCGCGGGACGAGCCGCTCGCGCCGCCAGGCATCGACCGCCGCCAGGAGCCGCTCCGGCTCGGCCGGGACGCGGAGCAGCTCCGCGAGGCGCTGCCGCTTCGGCTCCGGCCTCGACGGCTCGGGGGGCGTCCCGGTCGAGCAGATCACGCAACGCTCGTAAGGCACCTTCGGTCCGCGCCCGCGCAGCTCCTCGACGAGCTCCCACATGACGTGGAGGCACTCGCCCTCTCCGGAGAGGTAGGCGCCGCGCAGGCCGCCGAGCGCGCGCCCGCGCGCGGTCAGCTCCTCGATCGCGGCCGGCACGTCCACCGCCGCGAGGTACGCGTCGATCGCGGCCTGGTCCGACGACGGCGCGGTGACGCCGCCCGCCTCGCGCAGCCTCGCCGCCGCGGGGTGCGTGTACGCCTCGGGGAGCGGCTCGTCGGAGAACCAGGAGTCGGCGATGTACCGGCCCGTCCCCGACGGGTTCATCACGTCGCCTCCCCAGAGCGTGTCGATCCCCAGGATGGCGGTCGCGACGGTCCTCGCCAGCTTGGCCTCGTCCGGCATGAGCAGCCTCCGTTCCTTGCGGCGGACCATAGCACCGGCGCGTCTCCCGCTCGCGCAGGACCGTCCCGCTGGCACCCGGGACACCGCAGCAGCGCAGCCCCAGCTTCGCCCGCGCGCGCGAGCGGCGTGCGCCGCAGGAGCTGGACGCGAGCGGGGCGCCTCCTGGCGTGGCTCAAGCCTTCCAGGGCTGTCCCCGAGGGCCGTCCCCGAGCGACCGGTCGACGGCACCTCCGACCGGCGCTCGAATGGCGTCATCCGGCGGGGGGATCGCATGACCGAACGCTCGGCGAAGCTCGTGTTCTGGGCGGGGACGCTCGTGTCGCTCGTCCTGTTCCTCGCCATGACCGCGGACACGCACCGCCACTTCGCCGCGCTCACCCACGCGGATCGTCTGGACGAGCGCGTCGTCGCGGGGAAGCGCGCCTTCGAGCTGCGCAACTGCAACGACTGCCACACCATCCTGGGCTTCGGGGCCTACTACGCCCCGGACCTCACGCGCGCGTACGCCCGCGTGGGCGAGGAGACGATCCGGTCGCGCCTGGAGCGCCCGGCCCAGGTGCTCGCCTCGTCGTGGCGGAAGATGCCGCAGCAGCACCTCTCCGCTCCCGAGGTGGAGGCCATCGCCGCGTTCCTGCGCTGGGTCTCCGAGATCGACAACCACGACTGGCCCCCGCAGGACTCCGAGGCCCGCTGGCGTGCCTCCACCCGCCGGCTGCTCGCGACCGCCGCGCTCTCGCCGGGCGCCGCGCTCGTCCAGCAGGGGGGCTGCCTCGGGTGCCACGCGCTCGGCGAGTCCGGCGGGCGCGTCGGGCCGAGGCTCGAGTGGATCGGCGCGCGCCGCGACGCGCCCTGGATCGCGGCGTACCTCGCGGACCCGCAGCGCTTCACCCCGGGGACGTCGATGCCGGCGCTCGGCGACGTCCCGGCCGCGCAGCGCGAGGTGATCGCCGAGTTCCTCGTGAGCCTCGCCCCCATCCGCGGGAGGGAGCCGTGACCTATCGGAGCCAGCGGGTGGCCTATCCGTACTTCGTCGTCGCGCTCCTGCTGTTCGGGCTGCAGCTCGTGCTCGGGCTGTGGCTCGCGTTCAACTACTGGTTCACGTTGCCACAGGCGATCGTGGACGTCTTCCCGTTCTCGACCGCGCGCGCGATGCACACGAACCTGCTCGTGCTCTGGCTGCTCCTCGGGTTCATGGGCGCGACGTACTACGCGATCCCGGAGGAGACCCAGTCCGAGCTCGCCTGGCCGAGGCTCGCGCTCGCGCAGCTCGTCCTCCTCGCCGGCACCGGCGTCGTGGCGCTCGTCGGGTTCCTCTTCGGCTGGACGCAGGGGCGGCCGCTGCTCGAGATCCCGCGCCCGCTCGACGTGCTCGTCGTCGTCGGCGCGCTGATGTTCCTCGCGAACGTCGGCGCGACCGTCCTCCGGGCGCGTCGGTTCACCGCGACCCAGGGGAGCCTCCTCGCCGGCCTCACGTTCCTCGCGCTGCTCTACCTGGTGGGCATCCCGTTCTACAGGAACCTCGCCGTGGACTGGTATTACTGGTGGTGGGTCGTCCACCTCTGGGTCGAAGGGGCCTGGGAGCTCGTCGCCGCGGCGCTCGTCGCGTTCCTGATCATCCAGCTCACGGGGATCGAGCGCCGGGTGGTCGAGAAGTGGCTCTACGTCGAGCTCGGGCTCTTCCTCTTCACCGGCATCGTCGGGACCGGCCACCACTATTACTGGCTCGGCGCGCCCAGGTACTGGCTGGTGGCCGGCGGCGTCTTCTCGGCGCTCGAGCCGCTCCCGATCGCGTTGATGCTGGTCGACACCTGGCGGCACATGCGCGCGAGCCGTCGGCCGCTCAGGCCGCGCCTCACGTGGGTCTTCCTCTTCGGCATGGCGGTGCTCCACTTCGTCGGCGCGGGCGCCTTCGGCTTCGCGCACACGCTCCCGCAGATCAACTACTACACGCACGGGAGCCAGGTGACCGTCTCGCACGGACACCTGGCGTTCTACGGAGCGTACGTGCTGGTCAACCTGAGCTTCTTCTACTTCGCCGTGCCGCGCCTCCGGCGCTTCCCGACCGACGAGTACCGCTCGGCCCTCGGCCACTGGGGGTTCTGGATCGCGAGCGTGTCGCTCCTCGGGATGAGCCTCGCCTTCGCGGTGGCGGGCGTCCTGCAGGCCTACCTCGAGCGCGTGCAGGGACAGGCCTTCATGGTGGCCCAGGCGCCGATGCGCTTCTGGATGCTCGCCGCCTTCCTGCACGGGCTGGGCGTGCTCGTCGGCGGGTCGATGATCATCGGGCACCTGCTGACGCTGAAGCCCGCGCCGGCGGCGTGATCGCGCCGCCGCGGGGGCACGGGCCCGGGCGAGCCCCGTGACGGGCCGTCCCGCCACGAGCTCGGCCCCGCACGGAGCGCTCCTCGATCACGCCGGGCGGCCGGAGCGCGCCGCCCCTCGCCTCCCGGTCGTCAGGGGAGCGAGCCGACCACCTTCTTGAACTCCTCCTCGGTGAAGATCCGATGGGTCTCGGTGCGGACGTTGCCCTGGGCGCCGATGGCGAGGACCATCTTCGCGACCGCCTCGTCGTTCGGGGCCTCGAGGACGATCATCGTGTCGTGCGGGCTCCCCAGGATCGCGTAGAACTCACGCACCTCGCCGCCCATCTGGCGGATGATTTGCTTCGACGCATCGATGCGCTTCGGGCTCTCCTTGATGCGCTGCATGCCCTGCGCGGTGTAGCCGAACAGCACCAGGTACGAGGCCATTTCCTCCCCCTCTCCTCGCGGCGGATCCCGTCCGCCGCTAGGTAAGGCTAAGCCCCGGCGCGCCGGGGAGCCGCGCCTCTTGGGCGCCCCTCGACGACAGGTGCCTGAACGAATTCGCGCGAGCGCGGCCGCCACGTGAGACGGCGGCGGCTTGCGTCCCCCGCGGGTCCAGCCACCGAGCACCCTCGGGACTCGATCCTCGAGCGCACGGCCCGATCGGCCATGACGCGAGCGCCCCCTCGAACGGCCCTGACGATGGCGGCTACCCGGCCATCGGTCCAGTGAGTAAGTGCGATGCCGGCACCCGTAGCTCGCCAGAGGTGAGCAGATGCTCCAATTGGATGCGGCCATCGTCCGTTTCTTCGACGGCTTCAAATCGCGCTCGTGCCTCTTCGACGAGGCGGTCGTGTACCTCCTGAGCGCCACGATGCTGAAGGGGGTCGTCTTGTTCGCCTTGCTCTGGTTCGCGCTGTTCGCGAACGACAGGGCCCGGGCGCGCCGTGACGAGCTCCTGTCGGTCCTGGTGGTGGCCATCTTCGCGCTCGCCGCCGCCCGCGCCCTCGCGGTCCTGCTGCCGTTCCGGACGAGGCCGCTTCACGACCTCGCCCTCGGGCTCCATCCTGCGTGTGGGCTCGTGACCCGCCCCCTGGACGGCTGGAGCTCGTTCCCGAGCGATCACGCGGTCCTCTACTGCATGCTCGCGGCCGGGATCTGGTTCGCCTCGCGCCGGCTCGGCTGGATCGCGTTCTCGTACGTGTTCGTGTTCGTCCTCTTGCCCAGGGTGTACCTCGGGCTCCACTGGCCCTCGGACATCCTGGCCGGGGCAGCGCTCGGGGTGGGGTTCGCCCAGATCGCCCGGTCCGCCCCGGTGTGCACGGCCATCGGCCGCTGGGGGGAAGCGCTGCGCGTGAGGGCGCCCGGCGTGTTTCATTCCATGCTCTTCGTCTGGAGCTATCTGCTCGCGACGCACTTCGACGAGTTCCGGGCGTTGGGACGGCACACGCTCAGCGTGCTCCGGGCGGGAGGGCCCTGACCGGGCCGCAGAGCTCCCCCGGAGAACACGGCGCCACCGGGCTCGGCGTCACCGGGCTGAGGGCGAACGGCGCTTCGACTGGCCTGCGCTTCCGGGTCGGGCCGAGGCTTCGACGGCATCACGCCTCTTTTCGACGCGTCATCCCCGAACGACTGGTCGCGCTGGGTCGGGCCGGTGACCCGCTCGCCGGGCCTGGCGTTGCGGCATTTTGCCGCAGTGACGAACTGCGCGACCCATGGGGCCGACGCCACCCGGGTCATGCCGCGTCGAATCACGGCGAGCGCGCCGCTCCGGCTGACGGCTTCCGGTGGGTTACACGCTCCGTTATTGGACCACACGATGCATCACGCCGCGGCCGACGACTCCCAACGAGGCCCACATGATCCGACTGTTGCTCCGGCTGGCTCCCGCCCTCCTCGCCCTCTCGACCACGACCGCCCAGGCGGCGCCGCTCGCAGGCAAGAAGGTGCTCTTCGTGAACTCGTATCACGAGGGCTATCCTTGGAGTGACGGTGAGGAGAAGGGGGCGCGCGCCGCGTTCGCGGGCTCGGGCGTCGAGCTCCGGTTCATCCGGATGGATCTCAAGCGCCACCCGGACGACGCGTTCCGCAACCAGGCCGCGGACAAGGCGAGGGCGGAGATCGAGGCCTACAGGCCGGACGTCGTCGTCGTCGCCGACGATCCCGCCGTCCGGTACGTGCTCGAGGACCATTACAAGAACGCGCGGCTCCCCTTCGTCTTCTGCGGCGTGAACTGGGACGCGAGCAAGTACGGCCTCCCCTACAAGAACGCGACGGGGATCGTCGAGGTGGCGCCGGTGAAGGAGCTGCTCAAGAACCTCCGGGCCTACGCGAAGGGGAGCCGCATCGGCTACCTCACCGTGGACTCCGAGACCGAGCGCATCGAGAACCCGCACTACAAGAAGACGCTCGGCATCACGTTCGCGAAGGAGAAGTTCGCGAAGACGTTCGCCGAGTGGAAGCAGGCGTTCCTCGAGATGCAGCGCGACACCGACATGATCTTCCTCGGCAACGTCACCGGCATCCAGGGCTGGAACGAGGCCGAGGCGAAGGCGTTCGTGGCGGCCAACACGAAGGTCCCCTCCGCGACCGCGTACGACTTCATGATGCCCTACGCGATGCTCGGCTTCACCAAGATCGAGGAGGAGCAGGGCGCCTACGCGGCCACCACCGCGCTGCGCATCCTCAAGGGCGAGGCGCCGTCCGCGATCCCCGTCGCCACGAACAAGCAGTCGAAGATCTTCATGAACCTGAAGCTCGCGAAGGCGGCCGGCATCGTGTTCGCGCCCGGCATCGTCCGCAACGCGCAGGTCGTGCAGTAGCGCCGAGGCCACGATGCTGATCCGCACCCGCGTCACCGGGATCCAGTCGCTCGTCATGGCCGCGACGCTCGCGGTCATCGTCGTCGCCGTCTACGCGACGGCGTCCCGCCTCATCAACGAGAAGGACGACGCGCTCTACGGCGAGCGGCTCGACGGCATCGTGGCCCAGTTCGAGGCGGAGCAGGCGAACCTGCAGCGCACGGGGCTCGCCGGCGTGGAGGCGTACGTGCAGGGCGCGCAGAAGAGCGCCCTCGAGAGCGTCGTCGCGCGGTACGGCGCCACGCGCAGCGACGGCGTCCAGCTCTTCGTGCTGGACGGCGCGGGCAAGGTCATCCACCACCCCACGCTGCCGCCCGGCTCCGACCTCGGCGCGAGCGGGCCGCGGGACCTCGGCGAGCAAGGCACGACCTGGGTGTCGCTCGACGGGCAGCGGACGTGGCTGGCCTTCCACCGGTTCCCGGCGTGGGGGTGGACCGTCGCCTACGCCGTCCCGGAGGGGCACAAGTACACCGCGCTGCACGCGTTCCTGCGCGAGCTCCTCCTCGTCGGCGCCGTCTCGGTGATCCTCGTGGTCGGGGCGACGTACCTCGTCGTCCGCCGGGCCCTGCGGCCGCTCGAGAAGATCGCGCGGACCGCCGAGGCGATCGGCGCCGGCGACATGACGGTCGAGATCGACGACTCCTCCTCCGACGAGGCCGGCCAGGCGCTCGCCGCGATGAGGACCATGACCGACCGGCTGCGCGAGATCATCGGGGAGGTCCGCGGCGGCGCCGAGGCGCTCGGCCTGGCGTCCGACCAGGTGTCGTCCACCGCCCAGACGCTGTCGCAGGGCACCGGGGAGCAGGCGGCGTCCGTCGAGGAGACCACGGCGCAGCTCGAGCAGATGTCCTCGTCCATCGCCAGCAACGCCCAGGCGAGCCGGGAGACCGAGCAGGCGGCGCTCGGCGGCGCGCGCGACGCGGAGGCGAGCGGCACGGCCGTGGCCGCCACCGTCGACGCGATGCGGTCGATCGTCGAGAAGATCGGGATCGTCGAGGAGATCGCGTACCAGACGAACCTGCTCGCCTTGAACGCCGCCATCGAGGCCGCCCGCGCGGGCGAGCACGGGCGGGGGTTCTCCGTCGTCGCGGCGGAGGTCCGCAAGCTCGCGGAGCGAAGCCAGGGCGCCGCGAAGCAGATCAGCGGCGACGCCACCTCGAGCCTCGCGGTCGCCGAGCAGTCGGGGAAGCTGCTGGGCGACCTCGTGCCCGCGATCGGCAAGACCGCGAAGCTCGTCGAGAACGTGGCGGCCGCGTCCCGCGAGCAGACGAGCAGCGTCGAGCAGATCGGGCGGGCGATGGCGAGCGTCGAGGCCGTGACGCAGCGCAACGCCTCGGCGGCCGAGGAGCTCTCGTCCACCGCTGAGCAGATGGCCTCGCAGGCGGAGGCGCTGCGCCAGCTCGTCGGGTACTTCCGCATCGGCACGCGCGGCGGCGTCGCGGGGCCGGAGCCCCGTCGCGCCGCCGGCGTCGACGGGACGTCGTCCGCGAGGGCGCCGTCGCGCTCACCGCGCGTCCCGCCCGCGGCGACCGCGTAGTCGAGCGCGGCGAAGCGAGGCCTCGGCGCAAGGCCGAGGGGCTAGCCCCCCTCGCTCCGTGACCTCGGTTGCGTCCGATGGTGTACCCTGGCGGTTCGTTCACCGTGAGACGAGGCACCATGAGGATGCACGCCGCGGTCGCTGCGCTGATCTTCGCGTTCGCCACGCCGAGCCCCACCGCCGCCGCACCGGGCGGTGAGCGCGCGCTGCGGATCCCGGGGGTCGGCACCCTGCACCTCCCCGCTCCGGAGAGCTGGCGGGCCGGCGTCCGCGGGAACGACGACGGCATCCCCCCGACCGTCGCGCTCTCCCCCGCGAGCGGCGAGCCTTTCACCCTGGAGCTGACCGCCTTCCCGATCCCACCGGCGAAGCGGGCCAAGCTCCTCGGGCGGGACGCGCTCCGCGCCCAGGTCCAGCGGATGGCGGATGACGTCGCCCGGAACGCGGTGGAGAAGTCCCTCGCGCTCGCGCCGATCGGTGGCGAAAAGGCGGGGTTCTACTTCGGCGCCACGGACCGCGCGCCCAAGCCCGGCGAGCTCCCGTACCTGGTGCAGGGCGCGCTCGCCCTCGACCGCGAGACCGCCTGCCTCTTCACGCTGCTGACCAGCGGCCCCCGCTCCCCCGTCGTCCCGCGCGCCCTGGAGCTGCTGCGCCGGGCTCGACTCGACCATGCGGCGCAGGCCGCGTCGATCGAGCGGCGAGGCGACGCGTACCGGATCGCGCTCCCGGAGGGGCTGGGATCGCTCGCGTTCCCCGCGGCCGCGCTCGGCATCGAGCAGAAGGACGACGCGCGCCCCTACTACATGCTGACCGACGGCAAGACCGGGCTCAACGTCTCGTTCAACTTCGAGCCCGCGCAGGACTGCCGGTCGAGCGAGGCCTGCCGGGACCTGTTCTCCGCGAGGCTGAAGAAGCTCTACCCTGGCCGGCGCGACTGGCGTGAGGCGCGGATCGGCGACGTCTTCGTCACCGAGAGCACCGACCCCGGCCCGAAGGGGATCCGGCTCGATCAGCACCACGTCAACGCTCACCTCGTCGTGAACGGGGTCTGGATCGACGTCCACCTCTCCAAGGTGAAGTACCGCGACTCCGACCGGGCGATGTTCGTCGACTTCATCCGCGCGATCCGGACGGAGCCGACCCGGTAGCGAGCGCCGCTGCGTCGTTCGCGAGGGTCCCGCCTCGCAGCGGGCGCGTCGCGCTCGATACCGCCTGCCACACGGGTCGCCGAGGGCCGCAACGCGCGCGGGGTCCGGACGCCGGGCGCTCCGCTCCCGACGCCGAGGTCATTCCGCGTCATGGCGTTCGTCACGCGGAGGGCGCGCGGAGCGCGCCTCCCGTCGGCAGCCTGGCGGCAGTCCCCGGAACGGAAGCAGGGTCCTCCGCGCGCTCCTCCGACAAGTACTCGTGGATGAGCTGGACCGCGATGGCGCCCTCCCCGACGGCCGAGGCGACGCGCTTGACCGACCCGTGCCTCACGTCGCCCGCCGCGAAGACGCCCGGCATGCTGGTCTCGAGGCGCAGCGGTCGCCGGGCGACGTCGCGCGTGACGTCGGCACCGGTGACGATGAAGCCCCGATCATCGCACTCCACGGCCGTCGCCAGCCACTCGGTCTGCGGGAGTACGCCGATCATCACCAGCAGCAACTGCGTGGGGATGCTCTCCAGCACACCTCGGGACCGATCGCGCACCGTGACCTCCTCGATGTGGTGCAGCCCCTGCACGTCGACGATCTCCGTCGACAAGCGAACGTCGACGTTCTCGGTACGTCGGATCGCTTGGACGAGGTAGTCCGACATGTGCTGCGTCAGGTCATCGCCTCGGACGAGGAGCGAGACCCGGCGTGCGTACCGCGCGAGGTGCAGCACGGCCTGACCGGCGGAGTTGCCCCCGCCCGCGACCGCCACGTCGCGCCCCGAGACCACGCTGGCGTCGGTGGAGGCCGTGTAGAAGACGCCAGAGCCGACGAATCGGTCGATCCCGGGCACGTCCAGGCGGCGGTAGCGTGCCCCCGTCGCGACCAGGACCGCACGCGCGGTGATCTCGCGTCCATCGGAGAGCGACAGGACCCGGTACCCGCCGGACTGGGACAGCCCGGCGACCTCCCGCGCGAACACGTACTTGGCGCCGAAGAGCCACGCTTGCTGGTAAGCGCGCTGCATGAGCTCGGCCCCGGAGATGCCGCGCGGGAACCCGAGATAGTTCCGGATGAGCACGCTCGAACCGGCCTGACCGCCCACGACCTCCCGCTCGACCACGAGCGTCCGCAGCCCCTCCGACGCTGCATATACGGCCGCCGCGAGGCCCGCGGGCCCGGCCCCCACGATCGCCAGATCGCACCGCAGCTCCTCCGGGCTCTCGCCGACGGCGTCCATCAGCGCCGCGTTGCTCGGATCGACGAGCGCCGTCCCGTCGAGGAGGACGACGACGGGAGCACCGCGGTCCAACACCCCGGTCTCCGCGAGGCTCTGCGCGGCTTCGGGTGTACCCGACGCATAGAACCCGTGCGGCACCCCGTTGCGCGTCAGGAGCTCCCGCAGCTCGTGTGACCGAGGAGACGGAGCGGGCGCGATCACCTTGACGAGCTCGAGGCCTGGGCGAAACGCGCGCGTCCACTCCGCCAGGAACTCGCTGACGAGCGGATACAGGTGGACCTCGGCCGGGCTCCACGGCTTGTAGAGGTAGTTGTCGAGCTCGCCGAAGGCGCAGCCCTGGAGGATGGAGGGCGACGCCGCCCGGTCCCCCCAGGCGACGAGCAGCGCCCGCTTGGCGGCGGGGTAGATGCGATGGGCCCGAGCCAGGAGCTCGCTCCCGGTCATCTCCGGCATCCACAGATCCGCCACCAGCAGCGCCACCTCTTCCGATGCCGCCTTCATCGCCGCGAGGGCGTCGAGGCACGCCCCTGCGGAGAGATGGGAGACGACCCGGTAGTCCGCCCCGAAGCGCCGGGCGAGCGCGTCGAGCAACGCGCTCAGGGCCACTGGATCGTCGTCGAGGATCACGATCGCAGGTCTCTCGGTCATCCCGCCCCCCTGCTCCAGGATGGAGCACCGCCCCATCGCGCGCGCCGGAGCACCTCGTCTATCCGACCGGCTCGTTCGACGCTTCGTCGGTTCGCGTCGCTCCGCGACGGGCTTGCGGCCCGCCGCGCGTTCGCCACCGTGCTGGAGGCGGAGCCCGGATCGCCCGCACTGCGGGCGCGCGCTCGATGCGCCGAGCGGCGTGGGAGCGTCCTTCCGCGGGCGCACCCCGTCGCGTCGATCGCGGCGAACGACACGAGGGACGAGGCGCCCTTCGGCGACGGCACGCGAGCGCCGAGCAGCGCTGGCTCGGCGACGAGCGCGCGCGCATCCACGAGCTCACGCGCCGCGCGGGAGGAGCTCTCGACCCGGTTCGGCGAAGCCGGAGCGTCGTCCTAGACGGAGGGAGGGCGCCCCCTCACGGGAACGCCCGCCCGATCCATCGGGGACGCTGGAGGAGGCTACCTCTTCGCCGGCGCCGCCGCCTGCAGCCGCGCGTCGATCCTCTTCGCGCGCCGCAGCTCGTCCGCCATCGACCGGATCTCCGTCAGGTCGCGCTGCAGCTCGCTCCAGCCGTACCAGGTCACGTAGTCCGGGTTGGCGTGGAAGGCCCCCTCGAACGCCCGCATGCGGTGCTCGAGGAACATCACGAACAGCTTCTGCTCGATCGGCGTGGGGGCGTCGTGGAACGTGAGCAGATCCGGGAACGGGTACGCGTAATTCGCGGGCTTGGCGAGCGTGCCGTCCTGGTAGAGCCCGGCCACGGTGCGGATCGCCTCCGCCATGAGGTGGTCGACGTCGCGGATCAGCCCGTCGGAGAGCTCGAGCTGCTTCTTCGCGAACTTGCCGGCGTGGCACCTCGTGCAGGTGTCGAGCATCTTCGACCGCTCCTGGTCGAAGGCCTCCTGCGTGAGCCGCGCGACGTCCGCCGCCTTGACCACGTCGAGCCGGGCCGTCGGCTTGCCGCTCGGATCGAGGACGCCGAGCCCCTGGAGGATGGTCACGCGATCGTCCGTCCACTGCTTGTCGCCCGCGGGCATCGGCAGGCGCACGGCGAGGAAGCCCCACGCGGTCCGGACCTCGTGGTTCCCCTCCTGCATGTGGCAGGTCTGGCAGGTCGGAGCGGCGGCGGTGTCCGGGAGCGACCTCGTCCGCTTGAGGTCGTTGCGGACGCCGTGCTTGGACCCGTCGTACATCTCCCACTGCGGGTGATCGAACCCCATGTGGCAGGTCTTGCACGCCTCCGGCTGCCGCGCCTCCGCCTTCGAGAACAGGTGGCGCGTGTGGCACGCGTCGCAGCTCCCGACCCCGTACCCGCCCGCGGTCTCCCTCAGCTCCTTCGCCTCGGCGTCCGACTTCAGGCCCAGCTTGTGGCAGCCGCCGCAGCCCTTGAGCCCCTCGCGGACCGCGAGCGCCTGGTAGTGGAAGGTCGGCATCGCCTTGACCGCGGCCCAGGCGAACGCGTGCTTCCCCTTCTTGAAGCCGGCCACCTGCGCTTCGTGACACGACCCGCACGTGTCCGGGGTCGGGAGGCGCGCGCTCGCCGCGTCCTCCTTCGTCTTGTGATCGCCGCCGTGGCAGTCGGCGCAGCCGACGCCGAGGGCCGCGTGGCGCGACGCCTTCCAGTCCGCGACGATCTGCGGGGACAGCCCCTGGTGGCACGTGACGCACGCGTCGGCCTTTGCGGCCTTCGCCGGCGCCTTCTTCGCGCCGGGCGTCGACGCCAGCGCGAGCGCGAGCGCGAGGGTGAGGTGTGTCATGTCGTGGGTCTCCTCTTCGGGTTGGGGTGGGTGCTGCGTCCGGTGCGGCCGGTCCGGCGCGGGCCCGCGGCGCGTGCGTCTCGGGCGGGCGCGACGAGGCCGCCCTGGATGTCGGCGAGCGTCGTCGTCCGGAGGAAGCGCTCGTAGACGGTCTTCACCTGCGCCCAGGCCGCGTGCGCCGAGCAGGGACCGTCCTCGCGGCAAGGCTCGCCGGGGCGCAGCAGGCAGCCCGGCCGGACGCCGTCGCCCTCGAAAGGCTCGACGACGTCCACGAGCGCGATCTGGTCGGCGGGCCGCGCCAGGCGGTAGCCGCCGCCGACGCCCCGCGCCGCGATGAGGACCCCTGCCCGCGCCAGCGCGCCGAGGACCTTGGCGAGGTACGGGGCCGGGACGCCGACCTCGCGGGCGAGCTCGCGCCGCAGCGACGCCTCGCCGTCCGGCTTCGCGGCGAGGTACGCGAGCGCGCGGAGCGCGTGCGTGGTGGAGGCGCCGAAGATCACGGCCGCCCTCCGGTCCGCTCATTGTGGATACCGAGGTCCATAATTGCGGCGCAGGCTGCCGGAACGGGAGCCGCTCGTCAAGCGCGCTCGCGGGGCGCCGTCGAGCGCGATTGCGGCGCGCGCGCCGATCCTGTATCCCGCGGACCGCGTGCAACCCACCGCGATCCAGGACGAGGCCGAGGTCCGGCGCACGGCGCTCGCCATCGCGCCGGGCGTCCTCATCGCCGGCATCGGCGGAGGGATGGCGTTCCCGATCCTGCCGCTCGTCGGGCTCCAGGCCGGCCTCTCGTTGCCGTTCATCGGCGTGATCCTGGCCGCGAACCGCTTCGGCCGCGTCCTCAGCAACCCGCTCGTCGGCGCCCTCGTGGACCGCGTGGGCGGCAAGCGCGTCTTCGTCGCCGGCCTCCTGCTGCAGGTCGCGGTCTTCGCGATGTACCTGCTCGGCGTCGTGTCCGGGCACCCGGGGCCGTTCTTCCTCGCGGGGCGCCTCCTCCACGGGCCCGGCTCGTCGTGCGTCTTCGTGAGCAGCCAGACCCTGGCCCTGAACGCCGGGGGGCCTCACCACCGCGGGCTCGCCTCCGGCATCGTCCGGCTGGCGCAGGCGGCGAGCGTCCCCACCGGCCTCGTCCTGGGCGGGATCCTCGCGGGCCTCCTCGGGCCGGCCGCAGCGTTCGGCGCGAGCGTCGCGGTGCCCGTCGTCGCCGCGGCCGTGGGGCAGCGGATGATCCCGGACCTGCGCGGCGCGGCGACGACGCGGCCGACGCTGCGCCAGTCGCTCGCGGCGATCGCGGACCCGCGCGTCCTCGGGATCGCCGTCGTGAACTTCGCGAGCTACCTCGCGGCGCAGGGGGTCGTCCTCACCACGCTCGTGCTGCTCGTCCACGAGCGCGGGATCGCGATCGGCGGGCTCTCCGATCAGACCGCGTCCGGCGTCTTCATGGGCGCGGTCGTCGCGGCCATGATCGCCTCCACCGCGATCGCCGGACGGTCGTCCGACCGCGCGGGCAGGCGCGCGCCGCTCGTCGCCTGCGGGCTCGCGGCGATGGCGGCGGGCCTGCTCGCGACGGCCTTCGCCGCCGGCGCCGGCTCGCTCGGCGCCGGCCTCGCGCTCGTCGGCCTCGGGATGGGCGCCGTCACGACGCCGCTGCTCGCGCTCGCCGGCGACGTCGCCCGCCCCGAGCTGCGCGGCAGCGTGGTCGGCGCGATGCAGCTCTTCGGCGACGCCGGCGCGACCGTCGGTCCCCTCCTCGGGACCGTCCTGCTCGTGCGCTCCGACGTCGTGGCGTACGTCGGGAGCGCGGCGGTCCTCCTGGCGGTGCTCCCGGTCGCCGCCTGGCTCGGGGTGACGGAGCGTCGGGCGGCCGCAGCCGCCGCCTCGGCCCGGCTCGCGTCCTGAGCATCGGACGGTGAAGCCCCCGCGTTCACGCGGCCATCAGGACGGTGCAGAACGCGTCCGGGAAGCGGCGCTCGACGACGCGCCAGCCGCGCTCGGCATAGGCGGCCTCGAGCTCCGGCGCATAGGCTCGGAGCACCCCCGAGAGCAGGAGCCTCCCGCCCTGACGCGCGAGCGGCGCGACCGCGGCCGCCTCTTCGATGAGGAGGTCGCCGCCGATGTTGGCGACCACGAGATCGAACGCCTCACCCGGGAGGTCGCTCGCCGTCCCCACGCGGTGCGAGACCCTGTCGGCGAGCCCGTTCGCCTCGCCCGCGCGCCGAGCGCCGGCCACCGCCGCGGGGTTGAGATCCACGCAGAGGGCGCTCGCGGCGCCGAGGCGGACCGCGGCGATGCCGAGGATGCCGGTGCCGGCCCCGAGATCGAGGACCGCCAGGCCGTCGAGGGGAGCGAGAGAGGCCAGGAGCTCGAGGCAGCTCACCGTGGTCGGATGCGTGCCGCTGCCGAACGCACCTCCCTCGACGAGCACGTCGAGCGGGAGCGGCGGGCCCAGACCGTCTCCGAGGTGGCGGACGCGCAAGGGATGCGACGGGAGCGGCGGCGTCGAGGTCATCCCCGGCAGTATCGAGCATCGGGGCTGGGCGCGGTAGGCGGCGCCCCCCTCGCCTTCTCCGCGGCTCGGATCGCGGAGCCCCCGTGGACGTCCTCCCTCGAGCTCCCGGCCTCGCGCCGGGAGCCCGGGACCTCCCCGGCGCCGAGCCGCTCCCGCCCGGCGCTCACCGCGTCCGCGCTGGCCCCTCGACCGCCCCGGCCAAGCTCGGCACGCCCGTCTCGCCCGGGAACCAGCGCTCGCGGAGCCGCAGGGCGACGTTCACGAGCCCGATGAGCACCGGCACCTCGACGAGCGGCCCGATCACCGCGGCGAACGCGGCGCCGTGGGCCATGCCGAACGTGGCGACGGCGACCGCGATGGCGAGCTCGAAGTTGTTCGACGCGGCCGTGAAGGACAGGGTGGCCGTCTGCCCGTACGTCGCGCCGACCTTCCGGCTCATCCAGAAGGACACGAAGAACATGACGGCGAAGTAGCAGAGCAGCGGGAGCGCGACGCGGACGACGTCGAGCGGGACCTGCACGATGGCCTCGCCCTTGAGCGAGAACATCACGACGATGGTGAACAGGAGCGCGACGAGCGTGATCGGCGAGATCCGCGGGATGAAGACCTCGCGGTACCACTCCTCGCCCTTCCACGCCCGGAGCCCGAACCGGCTCGCCATCCCGGCGAGGAACGGGATCCCGAGGTAGACGAAGACGCTCCGGGCGATCTCGCCGATGGTGATGTGGACCTCCGCGCCGCGGACCCCGAGCCAGCCCGGGAGCACCGTGACGAAGATCCAGGCGTAGACCGGGAAGAACAGCACCTGGAAGATCGAGTTGAACGCGACGAGCCCGGCGCAGTACTCGGTGTCGCCCCTCGCGAGCTCGTTCCAGACGATGACCATCGCGATGCAGCGCGCGAGGCCGATCAGGATGAGCCCGACCATGTACTCGGGCCGGTCGCGCAGGAAGATCACGGCGAGCGCGAACATCAGCAGCGGTCCCACGATCCAGTTCTGCACGAGCGAGAGGGCGAGCACCTTCCCGTCCCGGAAGACGCGCGGCAGCTCCTCGTACCGGACCTTCGCGAGGGGCGGGTACATCATGAGGATCAGCCCGATGGCGATGGGGATCGACGTGGTCCCGACGCTGAGCCGGTCGAGGGCGGGGACGACGCCCGGGACCGCCCAGCCGAGCGCGATCCCCGCGGCCATGGCCAGGAAGATCCAGAGCGTGAGGTAGCGGTCGAGGAACGAGAGCAGGCGGACGACGCCGGGGCGCGTGTCGGTGACGGCGAGCGCGGCTTCGGACATGCGTGGCTCCTTCATCGTCAGAGACTTCCGACGAGCGCCTTGAGACGACGCAGGGTGCGGGGCTCGACGCAGTAGCAGACGCGGGGGCCGTCGATCTCGCCGCGGATGAGCCCCGCGTCCTTCAGCACCTTGAGGTGCTGGGACACCGTCGATTGCGCGAGCGGCAGCTCGTCCACGATGTCGCCGCAGATGCACGCCTCGCGGCGGACGAGGAGCCGCATGATCTGCACGCGCGCAGGGTGCCCGAGCGCCTTGGTGAGCGACGCGAGCTCCTCGTCGGCCTGGGGCCCTTCCACGGGCCGGACGTCTGGCCCTTCCTGGGAGGTCCGGGGCGTGCAGGCTTCCTTGTTCGAGGTGGCGGTCATTTCATCGATGTTCTACGATGGACCTTCCGCGCGATGCAAGCCGTCGTGCACGCGTCACGCACCGTACGCGGCGGATGACGATGAACGGGGAGACCGGCCGCCAGCCTGCTTCCTCTACACCCGCCCTGATCCCGCCACGCGAGCAGGAATCGAAGGAGCCCGTCCCCATGAAGCCGCCCGTCGCCCGCCCGGACTCGCCGCCCTCCCCGTGCTGCTGCACGCCCCCGGCGGCGGCCCGGGTCGCGTCGTCCTCGGGTCGCTCCGCGCGCACGGCGCTCGCGCTCGCCGGCGCGCTCCTGGTCTGGCTCGCCGCTTACGCCGCCATCCAGCCCGTCTCGGAGCGGATCGCCTTCGGCCTGCTCGGCCTCGGGCGGACCTCGCACCTCGGGCAGAGCGTCGCGTTCTTCCTGTACGACGCGCCGAAGGTCCTGCTCCTGCTCGGCCTCATCGTGTTCCTCGTCGGGATCGTCCGCTCGTTCTTCACGGCGGAGCGCACCCGCGCCTTGCTCGCCGGGAGGCGCGAGTCGGTCGGGAACGTGCTCGCGGCGCTCCTCGGCGTGGTGACACCCTTCTGCTCGTGCTCGGCGGTGCCGCTCTTCCTCGGCTTCGTCGAGGTCGGGATCCCGCTCGGCGTCACGCTCTCGTTCCTCGTCTCGGCGCCGATGGTGAACGAGGTCGCGCTCGTGCTCCTCTTCGGCCTCTTCGGGTGGCGGGTGGCGCTGCTGTACCTCCTCACCGGCCTCGCCGTCGCCATCGCCGCGGGGTTCATCCTGGGGCGGATGAAGCTCGAGCGCCACGTCGAGGCGTGGGTCTACGAGTCGATGAGGCGCGGCGCCGCGTTCGAGGCGGAGCGCCTCGGCTTCGTGGGCCGCGTCGAGAAGGGCCGGGAGGCCGTCCGGGACGTCGTGGGGAAGGTCTGGCCGTGGGTGCTGGCGGGCATCGCCGTCGGGGCCGGCGTGCACGGGTACGTGCCCGAGGGGCTGCTCGCGAGCTTCATGGGGAAGTCCGCCTGGTGGTCCGTACCGGCCGCGGTGGTCATCGGCGTGCCCATGTACTCGAACGCCGCCGGCATCATCCCGGTCGTGGAGGCGCTGCTCGGGAAGGGCGCCGCGCTCGGCACCGTCCTCGCGTTCATGATGTCGGTGATCGGGCTCTCGCTCCCCGAGATCGTGATCCTGCGGAAGGTGCTCCGACCGCCGCTCATCGCGGCGTTCGTCGGCGTCGTCGCGAGCGGCATCCTGCTCGTCGGGTGGCTGTTCAACGCGGTGCTGTGAGGAGGACGGACGACATGAAGATCCAGGTGCTCGGGACCGGCTGCGCGAAGTGCAAGGCGCTCACCGCCAACGCCGAGAGGGCGGTCGCGGAGCTCGGGCTCGACGCGTCCGTCGAGAAGGTCGAGGACCTGCGCGAGATCGCGAAGTTCGGCGTGATGACGACGCCCGCGCTCGCCGTGGACGGTGAGGTCAGGTCTGCCGGCAAGGTGCTGTCCCCGGAGGCGGTGAAGGCGCTGCTGGTTCGCTAGCCGCCCGGCCGGCTCCAGCCTCTCCAGAGGAGCGCTCGAGCGCGAGCGCCACCTCGCCTCGACGTCGCGGCGCCGCGCGGCGAAGGTCCCTTCCCCGGGAGAGGCTCCCGAGCTAGGGTGCCGCGGTGCGGGAGCCCGAGACGGCCGGCTCCCGCGAACCCCGGAGACCTCCCGTGTCGCGCGCGAGACCAGGCGTAGAGCGCCCCCGACGCCCCATCGAGCTCCTCGCGCCCGCGGGCGGGCTCGAGGCGGGCCTCGCCGCGCTCCAGTACGGGGCCGACGCGGTGTACCTCGGGCTGAAGCGCTACTCCGCCCGCGCCGACGCCCAGAACTTCACCCTCGACGAGCTGGATCGGTTCCTCGGCCACGCCCGCGCCCTCACCCCCGCCCGCCGCGTCTTCGTCACGGTGAACACGCTGGTGCTGGAGGGCGAGCTGGACGGGCTCGTGGACACGCTGGGCAGCCTCGCCGAGCTCGGCGTCGACGCCGTCATCGTGCAGGACCTCGGGGTGGCGCGGGTCGCCCGCCGCCACTTCCCCGAGCTGGAGCTGCACGCCAGCACCCAGCTCGCCGCGCACTCGCGCGCCGCGGTGGAGACGCTGCGCGAGCTCGGCTTCGCCCGGGTCACCCTCGCCCGCGAGATGACGCTGGAGGAGATCCGCGACGCCGCCTCGGTGCCCGGGGTGGAGGTGGAGACCTTCCTCCACGGCGCGCTCTGCTACGCCTACAGCGGCCTCTGCCTGTTCTCCTCGCACCTGCTCGGGAGGAGCGGCAACCGCGGCGCGTGCGCGTATCCCTGCCGCGACCGGTGGGAGGTGACCTCCCTGGACGGTTCCCCGCTCCCCGAGCGGCTGCGGTCCGGCTTCGCCTTCTCCATGAAGGACCTCGCCCTGCCCGACCACGTGGGCGCGCTGCGGGACGCCGGCGTGGCGTGCCTCAAGATCGAGGGGCGCAAGAAGGGGCCCACCTACGTCGCCGCCGCGGTGGACTTCTACCGCCGGCTGCTCGACGGGACGCTGCCGCCCGGGGAGCGGTCGGAGCGGGAGGCGGACCTGCGCGCCACCTTCGCGCGCCCCTGGACCACGCTCTACCTCGACTCCCACCTCGAGAAGGACGTGGCCGACCGGGACCTGGTCGGCCACCGCGGCGCGCCGCTCGGCAAGGTCGAGGCGGTGGTGCGGTCGGGCGACGGCGCCGCGATCCGGTTCCGGACCGCCCGCGCCCTTGCGCGCCACGACGGGCTCCAGGTGGAGATCCCCGGCCTCGACCGACCGTTCGGGTTCGGCGTCGCCACCCTGAGGGTCGTGACGCGCGGCGCCGCCGCGGAGGTCTTCGAGGCGCCGGCGGAGGCGCTGGTGGAGGTGCCGCTGCCCGACGGTTACCCCACCATCCCGCTCGGCGCGCCGGTCTCCCTCTCCTCTTCCCAGGCGGTGAAGCTCCGCTACCACCTCGAGCGGCCCAACCTCGGCGCGCAGCGCGCGCGTCGGCCCATGCACGTCACCGCCGAGGTCTCCGCCGCCGGGCTCCGGCTCGAGGCCACCGCAGAGGTCGCGCCGGGCCGGGCCGTCCGGGCCGAGGTGGCCGTGCCCGGCGCCCTCGAGGCCGCGCGCGATCCCGCCAGGATGGCCCTGAGCGCCCGGGCCGCCTTCGAGAAGATGGGCGACACGCGCTTCCGGCTGGAGGCGCTCGACTGGCGGGACCCCGCCGGCCGCTTCGTCCCGGTGTCCCGGCTCAACGAGGCCCGGCGCGCGCTGGCCGAGGGGCTCGACGCGGCGATCTCCGCCGACGTCCGGGCGCGGGCCGACGCCGCGCGCGCCGAGCTCGCCCCTCCTCCCGCGCCCGCGCCCGCCGAGCGGGTGGGGTTCACCGTCAAGGTGGATCGGCTCGAGACCCTCGACGCCTTCGAGCGCGAGGACTTCGAGGGGACCGACGACGTGATCGTCGATCTCGGCCTGCTCCCGCTCCGCGGCCTGGTCGAGCGGCTGGACGCGCTCGCCACGCGGGCCGGTCCGGACCGGCTGCGGCTCGGGCTCCCCCTCGTCGTGCGGAGTTGGGAGGAGCGGGCCCTCCGGGGCCGCGTCGAGGCGCTGCGCGCGGCCGGGTACCGGCGCTGGGAGCTGACCGGGCCGGCGTCCTGGGCGCTGCTCGGCCTCGTCCCCGGCGACGCCGGCGGCCTCGATCTCTCCTCCGACTCCAGCCTCTACGCGGTGAACCGCGCCGCGGCCCGGCAGCTCCGGGACATGGGCGTCGGCCGGATCACCCTCTCCACCGAGGACGTCCGCGCGAACCTGGCGGCGCTGCTCGGGCAGCTCGGCCCGGCCGCGGCGGTGGTGGTGTACGAGGACTCGCCGCTCTTCGTCTCGGAGTCGTGCCCGTACGCCAACCTCGCCGGGCGCTGCCCCGGCCCGGCCGACTGCACCTTCGTCCGGATGGAGCTCACCTCCTCCCACGGCGGGAAGGCGCTGGTCGTGAACGAGCGGTGCCGCTCCTTCACGCTGAACGACGCGCCGTTCAACCTCTCGCCGCGCCTCGCCGCCCTGCGGGATGCCGGCGCCCGAAGCTTCCGCGTGCACTTCGTCCACCGGCCCTACGCGCCGGAGCACGCCCGGGAGCTCTGGCGCGCGCTGCGCCGGGGGGAGGCGATCCGGCCCGGCCACACCGCGAACTTCGACCGGGAGGGCTGGTAGCAGGTAGCGCGGGCGGGACAGCCCGCACGCACCGTCGGCGCCGGGTGGCGGGGGCATGTCGTCCGTCCCCCGCCCGGATCTCTCCGATCATGCATTCGGCGACGCCCGACCGCTCCGGGCCGCCGGTCGGCGGCGGTTGGTGCTACGCTCGAACGGTGGCCGTCACGGTTCAGCTCTTGATGAGTCCGGGGTGTGGGCACGGGGCGCGCGCGCTGGAGCTGCTGCGCCAGGTCGTCGCCGAGGTCGATCCCACGGCGACGATCGAGACCTTCATCATCGCCACCGTGGACGACGCCGAACGACAGGCCTTCCCGGGATCACCCACGGTGAGGGTGAACGGCAAGGACATCGACCCGAACGCACCGCGCGACGTCGGGCTCGGTTGACGCCTCTACGGTCTCGCGGGCGTGCCCCCGCGAAAGATGATCGAGGACGCGCTCGAAGCCGCCAACATGCGGTAGACGCGGTAGACGCGCGGCAGACGCGAGGACCTCGAGCGGCGGTCAGTCCTTGTGGTGCTTGCGGGCCTTCTTCTCCGCCTTCTCGTGCTCCTTCCACGCCTTCCGTTCCGCCTTCTCTTCGTCCTTCCGCCAGTGCTTGTACTGACCGGGCGTGAGGGTCACGAGCGAACCAGGCACCGCTCGCGGCGCCACCAGGACCCAGCCGCCGCGGTAATCGCGCGTCCGATACCAGACCTCATCTCGGCGAAGCCAGTACCAGCCGTCCGCGAAGAAGACCTCCTCGTCGTAGTCGGGGACGACCTGGACGCCCGGGCTGACGACCACGAGCGGCGGCGGAGCCTGGAAGCCGATCCGGACGTCGACCGCCACCTGTGCACGCGCAGGCGCTGCGACGGCCGAGACGATGACCACGAAAGCGCAGAGGAAGAGGGTCTTCATGGGCGGTGAGGATCGCCCGGTGCCACCGAGAAGACAAGCGAGTTCCAGCCCGCGGGGATGGAGAGCAACCGGAGACCAGCGGCGGACGAGAGCTGGCGGCGACTAGACGTCGCCCTGGACGACGGTCGCCGGGCGCCGGTGAACGCCGCGGAGCCGGCCGTGCAGCCGGTGGAACCAGCCGGCGTCGGGCAGCGCCATGAACGGGCAGAGATCGACGATGGGCTCGACGCCGGCGGCCCGGCAGCGGGCGATCGCCTCCGGCGTCGCCGCACCGGGGCCGGTGCCGCGGTGCATCCACACGTGGCGTACGCCGGCCGCCAGGCAGTCACCCACGGCGTCGCTCGTGCGGGCGGGCGGCGTCATGAGCAGCGCCGCGCCGACCGGCGGCGTGATGTCCTGGACGCGCGGGAAGCAGCGCCGCCCCTCCAGCTCCGCCACCGACGGGTTCACCGGCACGACGTCGTACCCGCGCCGGACGAGCTCCCGGAGCACGTACCGGCTGAAGCTCTTCCCGTCGCGCGACGCGCCCACCAGCGCGAAGCGCCCGCGGGCGAGGAACTCCCGCCCCGCGTCCCGCATCGACGTCGCCATGATCGCCTCCCGACCGCGACGATACCGCCGCGCGCGAACGCGGGAGCGGCCCCGAAAGGCTCCAGCGAAGGAACAAGCCCCGCCGTCCCCTGGGTCGGCGGGCGCACGCGCGCCGGCCCGAGGTCCACGCGATCGATCAGCGAAGCTCGCTCCGCGAACAACCACGCAGAGACGCTCCCCTTCGCCGTGTCGTCACTCCTCGAGGAACCGGACGAACCGCGCCAGCTCCGCGTCGAGGGCCGCTCGTTGCGCGTCCTTGATCCTGGCGCAGGATCCATCCCGTCGATCTGCTCGTCGAAGCAGCGCAGGAACGCTTCGCGGATGGGGGGACCCGCCACCCCGCCGCCGTCGCGCCACGGGCGCGCCGCTGTCCGCTGCATGACCTCGTTCAGGAGGGCGATGGCCGCGAAGCCCTCGTCGAAGGTCTCGTCGATCCGGGGATTGGCGAGGAATGCGTCAACGGTCTCCATGAGCGAATCGACGACCGTGCCAACGAGGTCCATCGCTGCGTCGTTCCCGAACGGTCCCGCATCCCAGGTGCCCATGCTCGGACCGTAGCACGGCCGCCAGGACGGCGGCGGCGACGTCAGCAGTCCGCCACGGACTCCATGGCCTGCGAGAGACCGGCGTTGCCGCAGCGAGGAGCACCGCGGGCTCCGGGAGATCAAGCAGGCGGCAATTCACCGCACCAATCGCGCAATTCACGACCACGCCGGATGTCAGACCCTCGTGCAATCGTCCGGACGATGTGCGAAGCCGCTGCCAGCTCGAACGCAACCTCGGCGGTGCCGCCGCCCGAGGCGCTCGCCCGCGCCGCGTGGCAGCTCGACCCGCCGATGCCGCACGAGCGGCCGCATGTCCTTCGCGAGGAGGCGGCCCTGCTCGTGGACGGCCTCCTCGCCCGGGTGGCTCGGGGGCGGGGCGCGCTGGATGTCGCGCTCGGCGAGGGGCTCCTCGCCCTGGCCCAGGGCGACCGGACGCTGCGACTCGGGTACTCGGGGATCGGCGACTACGCCCGCGAGCGGCTCGGGATCGCCGGCCGGACCGCGCAGGGGATGGTCCAGCTCGCGCGCGCATTGCAGACGCGACCACGACTCCGCGAGGCGGTCCGCTCCGGCGTGGTGAGCGCGCGGAAGGCGACCACGATCTTGCGGGTGGCGCTCGGCGAAGCGGAGGCCGAGTGGGTCGAGCGTGCGCGGACCGCGACGGTGCGGGCGCTCGAGGTGGCGGTACGGGCGGCGGGTACCAAGGATCGTCCGGAGGGCGCGACCGGGGCGATTGACCCACTTGGCGGGCTCGGCGCGACGGCTGGCGCCGAATCCGAGGAGGAGCGGTTCGATCGAGTGGACGTCGCGCTCGGCCCGGAGGCGCGGGCCCGGCTCGACGAGGCGCTCGCCCTGGCGGGGAAGCTGCTCGGGGCGACCTCGCCGCGGTGGCAGCGGTTCGAATCGATCTGCCAGGAGTTCCTCGCCGCGCATCCGGTGGACGCGGACGAGGAGGCGGACGAGCGGAGCGTGGAGGCGTCGCGCGCGGAGTGGCTCGATGCCGCGCGAGAGGCGCTCGAGGAAGAGACGGCGTGCTGGGCCGCGCTCGATCAGGTCGAGGCGGTGCCGGCGCCGGTCGTCGGCGTCGTGACGAACGGCGTGGGCCTGGACGATGGGGGTTCGAGCGACGCGGGCGGCGCGCCTGCGAGGGATCCCGCGGAGCTCCTCGACGAGCAGCTTCGGCACCTCGCCTCCATGCGCGAGCGCTGGGACGAGCTGGTCGGCCACCTCGCCATGCTGGTCCTGAACGTCGGGCTCTGGCGCGACATGGGCTTCGCCACCTTCGGCCACTACTGCGCCGAGCGCCTGGGAATGGCGGAGCGGACCGTCGCGCAGCGCGCCGCGCTGGAGCGCCGGCTCTATGCGCTGCCGGCGCTCCGGCAGGCGCTCCGGGGCGGCCGGGTCAGCTACGAGCAGGCACGGCTCGTCGTTCGCGCGGCGGGAGCGAGCACGGACGAGGACACGGTCCGGGCGCTGATCGCACACGCCGAGGCCTCGACCTGCATCGCGTTCCGGCGTGAGCTCGAGGACGAGCTCGCCGCTCGGGCCGAGGCCGAGGCGCGGGCCGCGGCGCAGATGTGTGCGCCGTCGCGGCAGGCCCACGACTCCGGGGAGGAGCGAGCGCAGATGTGTGCGCCGTCGGAGCTGCCTGCAAACTCCGGGGCGGAACCAGCGCAGATGTGTGCGCCCTCGAGCCGGACCGACGACTCCGCGGCGGAGACGGGCACGCCGAGCAAGCCGACGGGCCCCTTCCCCGCGCAGATGTGTGCGCGCGCCTGGCTGACCCTCCATGTGCCGCGCCGGGTGGCCCTCCTCATCGACGCCTCGTTCCGCGCGGCTCGGGCCGCCGCAGGTCACTGGCTCAACCCGGAGGAGTGCGTCGTCCGCATCGCGGAGCACTTCATCGAGACGTGGACCGAAGCGGTGAAGCAACTGGAGCGCTCGCGCCCTGCGCGGAAGCGGAAGGTCCTCGCGCGGGATCGGTGCCGCTGTCAGGTGCCCGGGTGCAGCCGCCCCGCCGC
This sequence comes from Anaeromyxobacter oryzisoli, assembly GCF_022690765.1. Taxonomy (GTDB): domain Bacteria; phylum Myxococcota; class Myxococcia; order Myxococcales; family Anaeromyxobacteraceae; genus Anaeromyxobacter; species Anaeromyxobacter oryzisoli. The sequence goes on from NZ_JALCZA010000008.1 coordinate 60,215, forward strand.
GCACGTGCACCATGTGTGCTTCCGCTCGCAGGGCGGCGATGACTCGGAAGAGAACCAGATCGCCCTCTGCGCCGCGCATCACCTGCACGCCATCCACCGGGGCTGGATCCGGGTCCGCGGCCGGGCGCCGGACGCGCTCCGGTGGGAGCTCGGGGTGCGTCGCGACGGGAGGGCGCTGGCCGTGTTCGGGCCGGAGGCCTGACCGTCGGTGCCGGTCAGCAGTTGCCGCGAAGGTCCAAGACGGCTAGGTGTTGGTCGCTCATCTCGAGCCCTGACGAGGGCGACCCGTACCAGGAACGAACGACGGGCCGTGGAGGCGTGTTCCATGTCCTGGGTCGTTCTCGTCATCGCAGGGGTCCTCGAGGCCGTCTGGTCCCTCGGTCTCAAGTACACGCACGGCTTCACGCGCCCACTCCCGAGCGTCCTCACGGGCACGGCGATCGTCGCGAGCATGCTGCTGCTCGCGCGAGCCGCGCGCACCTTGCCGATCGGGACTGCGTACGCGGTGTGGGTGGGGATCGGCGTAGTCGGTGCCGCCATCGGCGGCGTCGTCCTGTTCGGCGAGACGATGCCCGCACCTCGCGTCGTCTTCATCCTCTTGCTCGTGGTGTCGATCGTCGGACTGAAGCTGACGTCCGCCGCATAGCAGGCTGCCACTCGGCGCGAGCGGCGGCGGCGCGGACCGGCCGCTGGCCCATGTGGCCCATACGGTCACTCACCTCGTCGATGCGGACGCGGTACAGCCGCTCGAGCGTCGGCCCGGTGCGGCTCGGGATCGCGGACCGGGCCGGCGCAGGGAATGGTCCAGCTCGCGCGGGCGCTGCGCGAGCGACCGCGGCTCCGGAGGCGGCGCGACGGGTAAGGTGAGCGCGCGCAACGCGACGACCATCCTCGGGGTGGCGCGGGCGACGCCGAGGCGGGTTGCGGAGCGCAACCGTGCGGGCGCTCGAGGGTTGCGGTGCGGGCGGCGAACCGGGAGCGCGCGAAGAGCACTGCTCCGCCGGGTCGGCGCTGTGTTTCGAGCGGCTGCCGGACCGGATGACCTCGAGAGCATCGCGATGCGCGGCGTCGATGCGGTCCACCGCGTCGAGCGCGCTCGCCGCGGTCGTGCAGCTGACCGGCAAGCCTGACACGGGACCGTGTAGCGTGATCAGCGCCGCTCTTCGCGCGCGAGGGCGCGGCGCATCCGCAACAGCGCCTCGTCGAGCACGGCGCGCGGGCAACCAAAGTTGAGCCGGACGAAGCCCTGGTAGAGATCGCCCGGCCCGAAGGCCCGACCCGCCGAGAGCCCGACGCCCTCCGCCTCGAAGTGGCGCTGCGGGTCGGCCAGGCCCGTCGCGCGCGCGTCGATCCAGGCGAGATACGTGGCCTCCACGGGCGTCGTGACCAGCGGCGCCATGGAACGGAGCGCGGCGAGGAGGTGGTCGCGATTGCCACGCAGATAGTCGAGGAGCGCCCGGTGCCACGGCCCTCCGTGACGGAACGCGGCCTCGCAGGCAACCAGGCCGAGCACGTTCACGTGAGGGATGATGCCGCGCATGGCGCGCTGGAAGCGCTGCCGAAGAGGGCGATCGGGGATGACCGCGAAGGCGCACCCCAACCCCGGGACATTGAACGTCTTGGAGGGCGCCATGAGCGTGATGCTGCGCCGGGCAGCGTCCTCGGAGAGGGTCGCGAAGGGGTGGTGCCGCCGGCCGGCGTCGAGGACGAGGCCGCAGTGGATCTCGTCGGAGCAGACGACGAGGTCTCGGCGGCGGGCGAGGTCGTGGACGGCCTCGAGCTCCGCAAGCTCCCAGGCGCGGCCGGTCGGGTTGTGCGGATGGCAGAGCAGGAAGAGGCGGCACTCGGGCGTGAGCGCCCGCTCGACGGCGGGGAGGTCCCACTCCCACCGGACCTCGCCGCGGCGGAGCGGCGCGGTGAGCAGCACCTCCGGCGCGGAGAGGAAGGGCGGATAGATGGGGGTGGCGGTGAAGGCGGTCCCGCCCACGGCACGGCGGGCGACGTTCAGCCCCGGAACGACGCCGGGGAGCCACACGATCCACGACGGATCGACGTCCCAGCCGTACTCGCCGGCCAGGTGGTCGGTCGTCGCCTTGAGGAGCGACGGCCAGGGCTCGGCGTAGCCGAACACGCCATGCGCCACGCGCTCGCGCAGCGCCTCCAGGATGGGCGGCGCCGCTGCGAAGTCCATGTCCGCCACCCAGAGCGGGAGCACGTCCCGCCCGGTGTAACGGCCCCACTTCATGGAGTCGGTACTCCGCCGATCGGGCGCGTTGTCGAAATCGAAGGACGTCACGTGCTGGCTCCGCCGCTGGACGGCGCCGTCCGCGGGCCGGCGCAGCGCACGCGAGCATGCCACGGCGACGCCACGGCCGTCACCGCTGTGACCGCGCGCCGGGCGCAACGGCGTCTTGCTCCGGGCAAACGCTCGATGGCCCGATGACCGGGCCGTTGACCTGCGACGGAGACGACCCGGCACATCGCCGCGTGGCTGCTCTACCGCCGCCCGGGAGCCCCCTACCCCGCCGCGCGTTGCGCCCGCTCCTGGTTCCCCGCCGTCCCGATGGCGCGAGATCCATCTTCCGCTGCACCTTGCTCGCTCTCTGCGTGGCCGGAATGGAACGGACGGCGTAGCCGAGGCCGAGGTCCCGCGGCGTTCACGCCTCGGGCGGAACCGCGTGCCCGACCAGCTTCAGCAGGTAGACCGGCGCGAACCACTCGAGGCCGACGGGCCACGCGACCGCGGAGGCGATGACGAGCCCGAGCGCCACCGCGCCGAAGGCGACCGGCCGCGCGACGGCGCGCGGGGCGAGCTCCACGATGGCCGCGGCCGCGAGCATCCCGCCGTAGAGCGCGGCCGCCTGCGCCCACGGCGTCTCGAACGCCCAGGCGAGCGCGACCGGGTGCACGTGCCCCGCGTAGAAGAGCGCGCGGGCGCGGCTCTGGCCCGGCCGGTGGGACCACCGCGCCGAGGAGCGGGTCGCGTTCCCGACGACCCCGCCGCCGAAGTCGAAGGCGATCGCGATCGCCAGCGCCCACTGGAGGGCGCCCCACCCAGGCGCGCGTGCGGCGGCGGCAGCGGCGACGAGGCAGGTGAACACGAGCGCCCCGACGAACACGACCCGGGCCTCGAGCGCGGTGGTCTCCGGCCCCAAGACGCGCCGGAAGACGGAGACCAGGGGGGACGACGCGGCGAGCGGGGCGCCGCCGGCGAGGCCGGGCTCGAGTCCGTTCATGCCGCCATGCTACGGGCGCTGTCGAAGTACACGCAATGTGATTCCCGACGCAGTCCAGAGCTGCGACAACGCGACGCGCGCGGGGGCGGCCAAACGGCCAGACGAGGATACGAGGTCGCCTTCATGCGGGCCACCCGCGCACTCGCCCAGTTCGGCGCGCGGCGCGCGGACGGTACGTACGAGCGCCGCCTCGCGAGCTTCGCACGTCCCGACCTGCTCATCCTGGACGACTTCGGGCTCCAGCCGCTCCGCGCGCCGGCGCCCGAGGACCTCTACGAGATCGTGGGCGAGCGGCATTCGGCCGCGCTGCTCCGCAGCTCACCGTCGCGGCGCGCGATAGACGAACGCTCCAGGGAGGGTCGCCGTCTGACCGTCGGGATTGACGACCGTGACGTCGACAGGGCCGGGATCGTTCGCGGGCGGAGTGACCGTGATCGTCGCGGCGCTCGTCACGCGCACGCGGGTCGAGCGCGCTTCGCCGAACGTCACCGTGGCGCCGGTCTGGAAGTAATTTCCGCGGATGAGCACCGATCCCTTGCCGTTCGGGGGCGCCGCGTCCGGGCTGACCCTGTCGATCCGAGGTGGCGCGACGAACGAGATGAGGCCGCCTCTGGTCTGGGCATACCGCAAGCCGACCGAGACCGGTCCGATCCAGGTCTCGCCGTCCGGGGAAGTCGCGGACATCGCGTCGCCCGAGGCGCTCGAGCCGACCGCGACGTACCGTGAGCCATTCCACGTGATCGCGCGGTAATCTGCGCCGGGCGGGAGCGCGAACGGTCCCATCCACGCGACCCCGTCCTGCGACACGAAGGCGCTGCGCGCGTCGGACGAACTGGTTCCGATCACGACGAACTGTGAACCGTCCGATGCGGCGGCGAAGCAGGCCTTCGCGAACGGCAGCGGGGCGGCGGACCAGTTCTGACCGTCCGGCGAGGTGCCGAAGACGCACCTGGAGGTCGAGTCGGTCCCCACAGCCATGAACGACGTTCCGTTCGGCATCACCTCCATCGATGTGAAGGGCTGCGGCACCGGAACGACCGTCCAGTGGAGGAGGTCGGTCGACGTCCCGAGGATTCCTTGGCAGTCGAAAGGCGGTGACATGCACCCCTTTCCTCCGGAGGCGACGAGCGTGGACCCGTTCCACGCCGGGCCGTCGAAATACGAAGCCTCATACACGATGACCGGTCCGGTCCAGGGCGAGGTCGCATCCACCGACGTGAACGAGATCGCGTTGTACCCGTCGAACGACCCCACCGCCACGAACGAGGTACCCGCCCAGGTTAGCCCCGTGAGGCTCTCACCCATCCATATCGGGCCGCGGTACTCCCAGGTGACGCCGTCGCGAGACGTAGAGGTGACGGGGGGACCGCCGGTCGCCCCCATCGCAACGAGCAATGAGCCACTCCACGCGACCTGCGTGTAGACGACGCCCGACTCAGACCACGCGTCTCGGGGGATCGAGTGTGACGTCCATGTCACTCCATCCCAGATGCTCGCGGAGTCGTAGCCGACCGCGAGCACGAGCCAGGTCGGTCCGATTGCGGGCACTTGCGCATCCTCGCCGGCAGCTTCGGCCGACGCGACTGCTGACGTCGAATCCGGGTCCCCGTTGGCGTCCGTGGCCGACGCGAGCAAGATCACGGTGGTCAAGACGCCCATCCAAGACAGGTCTCGTTTCATGATCCCCCCGGGGCTCTGGATGCCTCTCGCGAGCCCGCGACAACGGCCGTGTGCGGACGTGAGTGGCAGGGCAGGAAAACGCTACGCGTCGCCGGCGCGTGCGGTCCCGAGCACGATGGGGCGCGCGCTCATGACGCAGACGTCCAAATGGGCGGCGGCGCAGTCGTCAGGCTTCATGCCGCCCACGCGGGCGTTCGATCACGCTGCGCGATAATGGGGATGACCTCGACCCGAGCCGGTCGCGACCGACTCACGCTGCGCCATCTTCACGCTCAGGCGGATTTCGAGGAGGCGCGCTGAGCGAGCCCGATGGCTGACCCGTGGCCGACCGCCTGCGCGAACAAGACGACCACCGGCGAACTGGGCCTGAACGCGGCCGCCCTCCGGGCGGTCCGGGCACACCTCGCGTCTCGCCGAGGTCGCCGCTGCCGAGGCGCGCGTCGAGAAGGTGACGGACGTCCTCGCGCGCATCGGGTTCTCGGAGCCGCTCGCGCGCCGCCTTCGGACCGAGGAGGCGAAATTGCGCGACCTCCGCGCCCAGCTCGCGCGGGCCACCCTGCGCCGAAGCGAAGCCGGGTCTGGGTCGCGGCGGTCCTCACGGCCCTTGGCGATCTGGACGCCCTAGCGGCGAAGAGGCCCGAGCAGGCGCGGACCGCGCTCGCCCAGGTCGTCGAGTCGATCGAGCTGACGCCCGGGCCGGACGGGCTACACGGCGAAGCTGACCCTCAGAAATGGAACAGGCCGCGCTCCAGAGGGAGGCGGCCTGTTCGTTCAGACTGGTTGCGGGGGCAGGATTTGAACCTGCGACCTTCGGGTTATGAGCCCGACGAGCTACCTGGCTGCTCCACCCCGCGTCAGGTGGGAAAAGCGTCGTTGCGAGGCGGGGTTCTACAGGCGAGCCCCCCGCTGGTCAAGACATTTTTGACGGCCCGGGCGAGGGTTGAACGCCGGGGGCCGAGCGCAGGCCCCGACCGCGAGCGAGCGGAAGAGCGGGCTGCGCACGCACGCAGAGGGATCGCTCTCGCCGCCTCCGCCCTCACCGCCTCCGCCGCCTCCGGCGCCGCTGTTGCCGCCCTGCCGTTGCCACCCCGCCCTCATCGCCCTCGCCGCCCTCACCGCCCGCGGCGCCGCACGAGCGCGCCGGCCCCGACGAAGAGCGCGGCGATCGCCACCATGGTCGCGCCGGTGGGGATCTCCCAGACCCACGACAGCACATAGCCGGCGGCGGCGGAGAGCACGCCGATCACGCCGGCGATGGCGAAGGCGACCCGGAAGCGGGCCCCGCCGGCGAGCGCGGCGGCGGCGGGGAGCGTGAGGAACGCGAAGACGGGCAGCGCGCCGAGCGCGCGGGCGGTCACGGGGATCGCGAGCCCGATCGTGAGGAACAGCAGCGCGTCCCAGCGGCGCACGGGCATCCCGAGCGAGAGCGCGGTCTCGGGGTCGAACGACACGAACGCGAGCTCCTTCGCGAACAGCGCGTGCACGGCGACGCAGACGACCGCCACCACCGCGATCACGGCGAGGTCGCCGGCGGGCACCGCCACGGCGTTCCCGAACACCATCCCGCCGAGGTCGTGCGCGGCGTGGACGAGCTGGCTCACGCCGAGCACGACCGCGGCCGACGCGACCACCCAGGCCGCGCCGACGCCGGCCTCGGCCGGGAGCCGGCGCGGGCGGAACGCCCCGAGGAGGAGCGCGCCGGCGACGGAGAACAGGATCGCCACCGCGAGCTGCTCGGACGCGTGCTCGGTCTCGATGTGCACCCGCTCCTCGACGAGCAGCGTCGCCACGAGCCCGAGCGTCGAGAGCTGGGTGAGCGCCGCGGAGACGAACACGGTCCGCCGGAGCACGACGTAGACGCCCAGGACGCCGAGCAGCGCCCCGGAGAGGATCGAGGCGGCGAGCGGGATCTCCCAGATCTCGCGCGCCGCGAGGAACTCGGCGAGCTTGCCCGCCGGCACGGCATCCAGCCCGTTCACGCCCGCCTCCCGTGCTCCCCCGCCCGCCCGTTCACCGGGTACACCACGCGCCGCCCGTCCACCTCGCGCACCGCGACCGGCCGGCCGTAGAGCGCGCCGAGCGCCTCCGGTCGCAGCATCGCCTCGAGCAGGCCGACCCGGAACAGCCGCTGGTCCTTGTCCACGAACGCGAGGGCGCGGGCGTAGTTCGCCACCGCCTCGAGCCGGTGCGAGACCATCACGATCGCGAGGCCGCCGCCCCGGTGCAGCTCCTCGAGCAGGTCCATCGTCGCCAGCTCGGCCGCGGGATCCATCCCGTTCGTCGGCTCGTCGAGGACGAGCAGCTCGGGCTCGGCGGCGAGCGCCCGCGCGATGAGCGTGCGCTGGCGCTGCCCTCCCGAGAGCTCGCCGTACGGCGCGTCGGCGAGGTGCTCCACCCCGACGGTGGCCATCGCCCGCCGCACGGCGTCCCGGTCCGCGGCGCCGGGCCGCCGCCACGGCCCGAGCCCGGGGATCCGCCCCATGAGCGCGACCTCCCCCGCCGTGAACGGCCACACCGGATCGACGTGCTCACGCTGCGGCACGTAGCCGACCCGCACCGGCCGCGGCCGCACGAGGTGGCCGCCGACGAGCGGCAACGCCCCGAGCAGCGACCGGATCACCGTGGTCTTCCCGCCGCCGTTCGGGCCGACGAGGGCGAGGAACGCGCCGGGCGCGACGGCGAGGTCCACGCCCTCGAGGAGCGCGCGGCCGCCGTAGCCGATCGCGGCGCGCTCCAGCGCGACGAGCGGCGACACGTAGGCCGTCATCGGAGCGCCCCGGCGATCCGGCCCACCACCGCGTCGAGGTACTGGGCGTACGTCTTGATCCCCGGCTCCCCGCCCACGTCGCCCGGGATCCGCACGAGCTTCGCCCCCGCGTGGCGCGCCACCACCTCGGCCGACTTCGAGTCGTAGTAGTCCTCGATCGTCACCGCCTTCACGCCGTCGCGCTGCGCGCGCACGACCAGCTCCGCGAGGTGGCTCGGCGGCGCCGGGACGCCCGGGCGGGGCTCGATCTCCCCCGCCGAGACGATCCCGCTCCAGTCGAGGAAGTACGTCATCGTCCGGTGCTGGCTGAAGATCTTCCGGCCCTTCACGGCCGCGAGCTGGGCCTGCCAGCGCGCCATCGCGGCCTCGAGCCGGCCGCGGAACGCCGCGAGGTTGCGCTGGTAGTCGGCGTCGCCGGCGGGGTCGAGCGCGGAGAGCTTGCGGGCGATCGCCGTCGCGACCTGGAGCGCGCGGCGCGGATCGGCGAGGAAGTGCGGGTTCCCGGCGGGGTGCAGATCGCCGAGGCTCCGGTCCACCGGGCCGGTGGGCACGTCGAGCACGCGGATCGCGTTCGCGGCGGTGAGCCGGCGCTTGCCGGAGGGCTGGATGTCGGGGTTGCGCGACTGGTTCACGAGCGGCGGGAGCCAGCCGATCTCGAGCTCGAGGCCGACGTCGATCAGGAGGGCGGCGTTGCGGAGCTTCACCGCGAGCATCGGGTTCGCGTCCACGAAGTGCGGGTCCTGCACGCCGCGGGACAGGCTCTCCACGTCCACGCGCGCACCGCCCACCTCGCGCGCGAGGGCGGCCAGCCCCTCGGTGGTGGTGACGACCTTGAGGGCGGCGGCGGCTGGGCGCGGCAGGAGCGCCGCGACGGCCACGGCCAGGGCGGCGAGCGCGCCGCGGAGGAGCATCGGGATCGGGGAAGTCGAGGTCAATGGTGGTCTCCGTCAGAAGGGGTGCGCGCCGTGGGCGCCGATTCCGAACTCGAGGTGGAGGAGCGCCTCGAACCCGTCGCGGCCCCCCGGGGCCCGGTCGTACCCGGCCTGCAGCCGGATCCGCTGGAACTCCGACGGGAGCCAGGCGAGCACCGCGGAGGTTCGCCGCTCGGTGCCGCCGGCCAGGTCGAGGGCGGCGCCCGGCGCCTCCTCGTACCGGAGGCCGTAGCCCCACCACGCGTCTCGCCTCCAGAACGCCTGCGCCCACCAGCCATTCCGCGTGGTCGAGTCCGCGCCCGGGACGCCGCGCAGCTTCCGGAGGTACACCTCCCCTTGCAGCGCAAGGTACGCCCGGGTCTGGAGCGGGCGGACGCGCAGGTAGACGTCGGCGCCGCCGAGATCCCGGAACGCGCCTGGCGTGCCCTCGCCGCGGCGCGCGGCGGAGACGCCGACGCCCAGGGTCGTGCTCTCGCCGAGCGGGAAGTACTGGAGGATCCGCGCCAGGCCAGTGAGCCCGCCCTTCTCCTCCCCGAACGGCGCGGTCTCCTGGCCGGCGAGGTGGAGCTCGGCGTACCACGGCAGCGGCGCGAGCCAGGCCACGTCCACGCCAGGGCCGGAGAGCGTCTCCTCCGCGAGGAGCCGGGTCCGGGCGAGGGGCGCGTCCACGAACTCCCAGACGTGCGGGTGTTGCTGGTTCATGCGCCCGAACGGGCTGAAGAACTTGCCCGCGCGGACCTGCAGGCCGGCGGGCAGCGAGAGCGTCGTCGCGTACGCCTCCTCCACGTCCGCCCCCGCGGGCGTGAAGGACACGAATGCGTCGGCGCGGACATACGGATCGACGACCGCCTGGAGCCCGAGCTCGAGCTCCTGGAAGAAGAACTTCGGCTGGTTCTTCGGGCCGAAGAGCTCCGGGCGCGGCGAGCGCGTCTCCACGTCGTAGCTGTCGAACGCCGCCCCGACGGAGCCGATCGCGCTGATGTCGGGCATCAGCAGGAGGCGCGCGTAGGGATTTCCGCCCTGCGCCCCCTGTGCCCCCTGCGGCGCCTGCGGGGCCGGCGCGGCGCCGCTCGCTTCGGGGGAGGTCCCGGGCGGCGCGGGCGCCGGCTGGGGCGCGCCGGGGGCCGCGCCGAGCTCCTTCCGGATCTCCTCCTCGAGCTTGCGCTGCTGCTCGTCGGACGGCGGCGGCTGCGCCGAAGGCGACTGCGCGGGGGGCAGTGATTGCGGCTGCTGCGGCTGCGGCTGCGAGGGCGGTTGCGACGACCGTTCCGGCGGATGCGGCTCCAGTGACGGCGGAACGTCGCCGCCATCATGAGCGCGAGCCGTCCACGGGCACGACAGCGCGGCGAGCACGCTCGCCACGATCACGGGACGCATGGAGTACACCTCGGCGCGCCTGGGGCGCGCCACGAAGATTGGCACGACGGAGCGAGGCGCGCGCACACGGCGCCGCCTCGCGTTCGGGGCCTACGCTTCGCGGGGAGGTGACTGCCCGGGGATGGCGCCGAGCGGGGCGCCCGAGACGGGCGCGAGCCCCGGTTCGGGCGGCGGCGCCGCGGTCACGACGGGGACGGGCGCGACGTCCGGGGTGGCGGGGCGCGCGACGTCCGCGTTCCGCGCGACGCAGACCGCGCAGTCCTCGCGCCCGTGCGGGCCCGTGTGGACGTGCGGGGCCGCGGCCGTGAGGACCAGGAACAGCGCCAGGCCGGCGGCGACGATCGCGCGCATCTCGCGGGAGGATCGCCGTGGACGCCGCGCCGTGTCAAGCGAGGGCGCCCGGCCGGTGGCCGGGCTGCCGGACGGGCTTCACGTTCCGAGAACCCCGGCGGCGCGGAGCGCGGCGATCTCCTCCGCGCCGAACCCGGCCTCGGCGAGGACCTCCGCCCCGTGCTCGCCGAGGCGCGGGGCCGGCCGCCGCGGCGCGGTGAGGCCGCGGAGCCGCACCGGCGAGGCGACGCCCGGCAGGGCGCGCCCCTCGGACGGCGTCCCCACCTCGACGAAGGCGCCCCGCGCGACGAGCTGCGGGTCCGCCCGGGGCTCGTCCCCCTCGAGCACCGGCGCGAGGCACACGTCGTGCGCCGCCGCGAAGGCCGCCCACTCCTCGCGCGTCCGCTCCGCGAAGATCGCCTTGAGCTCGGCGCGCGGCCCGGCGCCGCCGTCGTCGAGCTGGCGCGCCGCGAGCTCGGGGCAGCCCACCGCGGCGCAGAACGCCGCGAAGAACCGGGGCTCGAGGGCGCCGAGCGCGACGTGTCGGCCGTCCCGCGTCCGGTACACGCCGTAACAGGCGGCGCCGCCGGTGAGCAGCTCGCGCCCCCGCACCAGCGGGCTCCCGCGCGCCTCCGCCATCCCGAGCGGCATCGCGAGCAGCGCGAGCGCCCCCTCGGTCATCGAGACGTCCACGTGCGCGCCCGCGCCGGTGGTCGCGCGCCCCACGAGCGCGGCGAGGATCCCGGCCACCGCCGGCCAGGATCCGCCGGCGACGTCCGCGAGCTGGACCCCCGGCGGCGCCGGCGCCTCGGGCGGACCGGAGAGCGCCAGCACGCCGGAGATCGCGCAGTAGTCGAGGTCGTGACCGGCGCGGCCGGCGTACGGTCCGTCCTGACCGTAGCCGGTGATCGAGCAGAGGACGAGGCGCGGGCTCGCGGCGTGCAGCGCGTCCCAGCCCACGCCCAGGCGGTCGAGGACGCCCGGCCGGAAGGACTCGACCACCACGTCGGCGCGCGCGGCGAGCCGGAGGAAGGCGCCCCGTCCCTCGTCGCGCGCCAGGTCGAGGGCGATCGAGCGCTTGTTCCGGTTGAGGGCGTGGTACGCGCCGGCGTGCGCGCCGGGGAACGGCCTCAGCTCCCGCAGCCAGTCCCCGTTCTCGAGCGCCTCCACCCTCACGACGTCGGCGCCGAGGTCGGCGAGGACGAGCGTCGCGTACGGGCCCGGCAGCAGCCGGGACAGGTCGAGCACGCGGAGCCCCTCGAGCGGGAGCGGCACGGGCCGGTCGCGATCAGGTGAGGATCTGCTGCAGCTTCAGCGCGAGCCCGATGTCGCCCTGGATCCGGAGCTTGCCGGACATGAAGGCCATCTGCGCGTTGAGCTTGCCGTTCACGATGTCCACGAAGTCGTGGTCGGTCGCCGCGACGACGCAGCCCGCGTCCGCGTCCTCGATGGGGCCGGCGGCGATCCTCCCGCCCGGCGCGGTGCAGTCCAGCGACCAGCTCCCGCCGGCGGCGCCGCCGATGTCGAAGCGGTACACGGCGTTGATCTTCGCGACCACGTCCGGCCGGGCCTGGAGCCGGGCCGGGAGGATCCGCTCGAAGACGTCCTTCACGCTCGACGCTGGCTCGGCCATGTCCGCGCTCCCGCCGGAAGGGTCTCGACTGGGGAATCGGTCGCGACGAACCTATTTGGCACTCCCCGCGCCTGTCAAGGCGAGGGGCGGCGGCCCTGGACGACCTCCGCGACGGCGCCGGTGAGCGCGTCCGGATCGACCGGCTTCACGAGCACCGCGTCCACCTCCTTGCCACGGGCGCGCGTGATGTCCTCGCGCTCGGCCCAGCCGGTCACGATCACGACGGGCACGGCGGGGGCGATCGCCTTCGACGCCCGGGCCAGCTCGAGGCCGCCCATCCCGGGCATCCCGACGTCGGTGACCACGATGTCCACCTGGCGCTCCGAGAGCGTGCGGAGCCCCTCCTGGCCGCTCGCCGCCGGGAACACCTCGTAGCCGGAGGCCTCGAGCACCTCGGCCATCAGCTCCCGGTTGTCCTCGTCGTCCTCCACCAGCAGGACGCGCACGCGGCTCGGCTCCATGCGACCCCCGCCCCGCCTCGGCGCCGACGGGAACGGTCACTTAACCACCTCCCGCGGGTGCCGCGCGAGCCCTCGTGGGGGCCGTGGGCCCCCCGCCTCGGTTGGCCTCGTCAACGCGGGCGGGCGCCGCCTTCATCCCCCTGCTCGGAGTAGAACGCGTCGAGCAGCGCCTGGTAGCGCTGCGTGACGACCTTCCGCTTCACCTTGAGCGTCGGGGTGAGCTCGCCGCCCTCCTGCGTGAAGTCGCGAGGCAGGATGGCGAACTTCTTGATGCTCGCGTAGCTGGCCTGCCGGGCGTTGAGCGCGTCGATCGTCTCCTGGATGCGCGCGCGCATCCGCGGGTCCTGGTGGAGCCCCTCCGCGGGGAGCCCGTTCTCGGCGGCCCACCGGCGGGCGTTCTCGTCGTTCAGGGTGACGAGCGCGCTGAGGAACTTCCGCCGATCGCCGTGGACCATCACCTGCGAGACGAGCGGATCGGTCTTGAGCTCGTTCTCGAGGTTCTGCGGAGCGACGTTCTTCCCGCCCGCGGTGACGATGATGTCCTTCTTGCGGTCGGTGATCTTCAAGTAACCGGCCTCGTCGAGGAGCCCGATGTCGCCCGTCGCGAGCCACCCGTCCTGCAGGACCTCCGCCGTCGCGGCGGGGTCCCCGTGGTAGCCCTTCATCACGCCGCCCCCCTTCACCAGGATCTCGCCGTCCTCGGCGATGCGCACCTGCGTGCCGGGCACCGGCGGTCCGACGGTGCCGATCCGGTTCCGCCCGGGGCGGTTCACGAACGTGCCGGCGGAGGTCTCGGTGAGGCCGTAGCCCTCGAGGATGGTGAAGCCGAGCAGGTCGAAGAACCAGGCGATCTTCGGCGCGAGCGGCGCGCCGCCCGACACGAAGAGCCGCACCCGCCCGCCGAACCGCTCCCTCAGCGCGTGCGCCAGCTTGGGGAACACGAGCTTCCGCCCGACCAGCATGCCGAGCGACGCGTGATCCCGGCCCTGCTCCTTCGCCGCCGCGTACTGGTCGAAGCTCTCCATCGCGAGGCGGAACAGCGCGCCCTTGAGCCCGGGCGCGGCGAACCCCTTCGTGATCACCGTGTTGTAGGCCTTCTCGAAGATGCGCGGGACCGCGGGGATCACCGTCGGCCGCACCTCGGCGGCGTTCTCCACGATCTTCTCGAGCGACTCGACGAACACGGCGGTCGCGCCGGTCGCGAAGAACACCGCCTCGATGACCTTCGCGAAGGAGTGGGCCATCGGCAGGAACATGAGGACGAGGTCCTCCTCGCCGATGATCTCGATCTCCTCGACCGCGTACGCCTCGTACACCCAGTTGCCGTGGGTGAGGATGACCCCCTTCGGCCTCCCGGTCGTGCCGGACGTGTAGATGAAGCTCGCCGGGTCGTCGCGGCCGAGCTTCGCGATCCGCTCCTCGTGGGCGTGCGGGTGCTCCCTCCGCCACTCCGCGCCGGCGCGCTCCACCTCCGCGAGCGTGCGCTCGAAGCCGTCCTCGGCCGGGCCCTGCGCCCGGACGATCCGCTCGAGCGCCGGGAGCTGCCCCCGCACCTGCCGGATCTTCGCCACCTGGACGGCGGAGTCGCAGAAGACGAGCCGCGCCCCGGAGTCCGCCAGGATGTACTGGCACTCGGCGGCGGTGTTCGACTGGTAGATCGTCACGGTGACGGCGCCTGCGCCGAGGATCCCGAGGTCGGCGAGGATCCACTCGAGGTTCGTCTCGCCGATCACCGCGATCCGATCGCCGGCGCGGATCCCCAGCGCGGCGAGCCCGTCCGCCACGTCCCGCGCCCGCCGCGCCGCCTCGGCCCAGGAGACGTCCTCCCACCTCCCACCGCGCTTGTGCTTCACGGCGACGCGCGCGCCGCTGGCCCGGGCGCGCTCCTCGAAGAGCGCGACCAGGTTCTGCGCCACCTGCGCGCCCTTCCTCGGCTCGACCTCGGCGATCATCGGACCCTCCTCACCTCCGCTCGAGCTCCGCCCGCGCCACCGCCTGCCAGCGCCGCTCCTCGGGAGCATCGTACCGTCCCGGCTGGCCCGAGAGCGCCTTCTCGAGCTGGGCCCGGGCCGCCTTCCCCTCGTCTTCCTTCTCGTAGAGGTCGGCCAGGTACACCCGGGCCCGCACGTTGTCGGGGTTCCGCTTGAGCGCGGCGAGGAGCGCCGCCTCGCTGCGCTTCGCGTCGTACTTCGGCCACGGGAGCTTGAACCAGAAGCGACCCCAGGCGGTCTGGATGCTCCCGTTCTGGAAGTTCGGGTCGATCCGCTCCGCGTGCGAGAGCCGGTCCTTGAACTTGCCCTCGATCCCCTCGCCCAGCGCCCGCAGGATGCCGATCCCGAGCGAGTAGTTCCCCATCCCCGCGGCGGCGAAGTGGTAGCCCTCCACCCGGTTCGGGTTCGCCGCGATCGCCTTGTCGCCGTACTCCCAGCCCCGCTTCCCCAGCCTGCTCTTCTCCTTGTTCGGGAGCGCGGGGTCGTCCGAGAGCCAGAAGTAGAGCCGCGCGAGCCGCCACAGAACCTCGTAGTCGTTCGGGGCGCGCCGCTCGGCCTGTTCGAGGCTCGACCGGACCTCGTCGAGGGCGCCCGGCGCGTCCCGCCTCGCGTACGCCGCGTCGGCCTTCGCGAGGAGGGAGGCGACGTCGCCCTGGCGCACCGCGTCATGCGGCGGCGGTCCGGCGGCGGGCTGCTGCTGGGCCAGCGCCGGGGACGCGACGAGGACGACGAGGAGGATGCACGGGAGCAGCGAGCGGGTGGGCATGGGCCTACCCATGCTGACCACGCCTCGCCTGCGCAGCAACCCGGAGAGAGGTGTACCGGGCTCGGCGGCGGAACCGGGCGACACCCACGGTGAGCGGGGGCGGGACGCGATCCCGCCGTCCCGCCGTCCCGCTCACCGAGCGTCGATCACGTCAGTACGAGCCCGGCCCCAGGTCGCCGCAGATGCAGGTGCCCGGGTTCCCCGGGGTCGTCGCGGTCGCCGCGGTCGGCTGAACGAACGGCTGCGCCGAGCCCGGCGCGTTGTCGCCGGCGTAGCAGGTCCAGGCCTCCGCCTGCGTCCCCGTGCGGATGCCGCCCAGGGCGGCGTAGCAGTCGGCGCGCGTGAGGCAGCCGCCCGCGGGGACCCGGCCGAGGTAGTCGGCCGAGTAGGTCTGGCCGGGGTTCGCCTCACAGTGATGGTTGTTGTTGATGTAAATGAAGCGGCTCACGACGGAGGGATCGTTGCTCGCGAGCTGATCGCCGCTCGCCGTGAACCACCAGTCGTAACCCTGGGTGTTCGCGTCGGCGGCGGTGAGCCCCGCGGGCGCGGGGCCGGTGCAGGTCTTCACGGTCTTGCCCGAGGAGTCGGCGATCCGGAGGATGGTGATCTCCGAGCCGGCGGGCTGGCTCGGCAGGACGAGGCCCGACGGCGGCTTCACGATCTCGGCGATGCGATTGAGGATCGTCCCGAAGTTGGGGTTGCACATGGAGCCGGCCACCACGTCTGCGCCCTTCTGGCGGAGCGCGTCCGCGGCCTGGAGGAACCGGGTGCCCGGGCCCTGGCCGCCGCACGTGTCGGTGCTGCAGACGCTGGCGCTCCCCGTGCACTGGTAGTCGCAGCAGATGCCCGCCACGCACGACTGATCCTCGCACGTCTCGCTGTTCGCCGAGACGATGAAGGCGGCGCCGAGCGGTCGGCCGAGGCCGCCGAAGTAGTCCACGATCTGGCTCACCGGGTAGTGCTTGCCCTGCCCGTCGGGCAGCGCCGCGTCGGAGACGCAGGAGTCGGCCCCCGGCCCGCCGCTGAGGATGATGCCGTTCACCGGGTCCTCCGGGGACGCGCAGTCGTCCTCGTCGCCGAGGAACACGAGGACGAGCTTGGAGTTCTGGTGCGGCCAGTCGGCCGGGATGGCGGTGCCGTCCGTCTTCCGGTCCTGCTGCTGGCCGGCGAGGGCCTTCTGGACCGCGAGGCGCCCGGCCTGGAGCCCCTGCTCCTCGCCCGAGCCGCAGGTGCCCGCGAGGACGTTCTGCTTGAAGAAGGCCTGGAGCTGCGCCGAGGTGTAGCCCTGCTTGTTGCACACCGTACCCGCGGCGCAGGCGGGGTTCTGCGGATCGGTGGGAGCGGGGTACAGCTCCTTGTCGAAGTGGATCACCCGCGGGTTGTTGCCAAATCCGACGAAGGCGCCGTGCGGGTAGAGCTGTCCGTTGCTCGCCAGGCCGCCCGTGCAGGTGCCGTCGGTCGGCACGTAGTAGTGCTTGGAGAGCTTGCCGCACGCCGCGCCGACCGCGCTGCACGTCTGGTTCGTCTGGTAGGCGGCGGTGAGCGTCTTCGTGGACGGATCGCAGCAGATCTTCTCGCCGAGGTAGCCGGCGCACTGGTCGGTGCAGCTCCCCGCGGCGCCGCCGCAGTCCGAGTCCGCGGCGCAGCTCTTCGCGGTCTTCATCGGCGCGACCGGCGTCGAGCCCGACATCGAGCAGCACACGTCCGCCGCGCCCGCGCCGGGGCAGTCGCTCCGGCAGACCGCGGTGGTCGGGTTGTTGATGAAGATCGACGTCGTCGTGACGGCGATGTGGAAGTCGATGGGCTCGAGCCCGTTGTTACGGCGCGCCTGGTTGGTGGCGTCGAGGTTCGAGATGAAGGCGGCGAAGTTGTCGGCGAGCTTCTGCTGCTCGCCTGCCATCGACCCGGAGTCGTCCACCACGAAGAGCACGTCGGCCGTCGAGATGTTCGACAGCGTCACCCGCTCCTGGCCGGGCTGGATGAGGCAGTGCCCCACCGGGTTGAAGTTGTAATCCTGGCAACCCGCGACGAGGGCGCCGAGGGTCAGCAACACGAGGCGGGTGCGGACGCGAACCGGTCGCATCAAGAGGGACCTCCGATCGGCGGCGATGATAGCCCCGAACGTCCCTCGGGCAAACGACGTGCTGCGTTTGCTGCGCGGTTTTTGCTCGCTTGCGCGGAGTGAAACGGCGGACCTGCGCCCACCTACTCCCACTCGATCGTCGCCGGCGGCTTCGACGAGACGTCGTACACGACGCGGTTGATCCCGCGGACCTCGTTGATGATCCGCGTGGACATCCGCGCGAGCAGCTCGTACGGGAGGCGCGCCCAGTCGCCGGTCATCCCGTCGGTGGACTCGATCGCCCGGATCGCGCAGGTGGCCTCGTAGGTGCGCTCGTCGCCCATCACGCCGACGCTCCGGACGGGGAGGAGGACCGCGAACGCCTGCCAGAGCTGGTCGTACAGCCCGGCGGCCCGGATCTCCTCCTGCACGATGGCGTCGGCCTTGCGGAGCAACGCGAGGCGCGGCTCGGTGACCTCGCCGAGGACGCGGATGGCGAGCCCGGGGCCGGGGAACGGCTGGCGGCGGACGATCTGCTCCGGGAGCCCGAGCTCGAGCCCGAGCCGCCGGACCTCGTCCTTGAAGAGCTCGCGCAGCGGCTCGACGAGGGCGAGCTTCATCACCTCGGGCAGGCCGCCGACGTTGTGGTGGCTCTTGATGGTCGCGGACGGCCCCTTGAAGGAGACCGACTCGATCACGTCCGGGTAGAGCGTGCCCTGGACGAGGAACCCGGCGCGCGCGCCGTGCGCGGCGAAGTGCTCGACCTCCTCCTCGAACACCGCGATGAACTCGCGCCCGATGATCTTCCGCTTCTGCTCGGGGTCGGTGACGCCGGCGAGCTTCGAGAGGAAGCGCTGCGACGCGTCCACGGTGACGAGCGGGAGGTGGAACATCCGCCCGAAGACGTCCTCCACGGCCTTGCGCTCGCCGGCGCGGAGCACGCCGTTGTCCACGAAGATGCAGCGCAGCCGGTCGCCGATGGCGCGGTGGACGAGGAGCGCGGCCACCGCGGAGTCCACGCCGCCGGAGAGCGCGCAGATCACGTGGCCGTCCTTCACCTGCGCCCGGATCTGCTCGACGGCGACGTCCACGTAGGCGCGCATCGACCAGGAGCCGGAGCAGCCGCACACGCCGTGGGCGAAGTTCCAGAGGACGTCCTTCCCCCGCGGCGTGTGGACGACCTCGGGGTGGAACTGGATGGCGTAGAAGCGCCGGCGCCGGTCCTCCACCGCCGCGTACGGCGCGCTCGGGGTCGAGGCGACCGGCTCGAAGCCGGGCGGCAGCGCCTCGACGCGATCGCCGTGGCTCATCCAGACGTCGAGCTTCGCGGGCAGCCCCTCGAACAGCGGCGAGGAGCCCTTCACGCCGATGGTCGCGGGTCCGTACTCGCGGTGCGCCGCGTTGTCGACCTTGCCGCCCAGGGCGTGGGCCATGAGCTGGAGGCCGTAGCAGATGCCGAGCACCGGGACGCCCAGCTCGAACACGATCCGGTCCGCCCGCGGGCTCCCCTCGGCGAGCACCGAGGCCGGGCTCCCGGAGAGGACGATCCCGCGCGGCGCGTAGGCCCGGATCTGCTCCGCCGTGGCGGTGCACGGGTGGATCTCGCAGTAGACGCCGAGCTCGCGCAGCCGCCGCGCGATGAGCTGGGTGTACTGCGAGCCGAAGTCGAGGATGAGGATCTTCTCGGAGTGGATGTCCACGGGGCGATCTTTCGGGAGAGGGCTGCGGATTCGGGCCTCGGGCGTCGGGCTCGCCGGGCTTCGGGAGACGGGCCGAGGTGAGGAGCGGCGACGGCGCGACGTGTCCGTCAGTCGACGCGGTAGTTCGGCGCCTCCTGGGTGATGATCACGTCGTGCACGTGGCTCTCGCGGAGGCCGGAGGCGGAGATCCGGACGAACCTCGCCTTCGTGCGCAGCTCGGCGATCGTCTTGCAGCCGAGGTAGCCCATGCCGCTGCGGAGGCCGCCCACGAGCTGGAAGAGGTTCATCTCGACGGTGCCCTTGTACGGGACGCGCCCCTCGATGCCCTCCGGCACGAGCTTCTCGACGTCGGAGACGTCGGACTGGAAGTAGCGATCCTTCGACCCGAGCTTCATCGCGCCGATCGAGCCCATGCCCCGGTACGACTTGTAGCTGCGGCCCTGGTACAGGATCACCTCGCCCGGCGCCTCCTCCGTCCCGGCGAGGAGCGAGCCGATCATCACCGAGGACGCGCCGGCGGCGAGCGCCTTCACCATGTCGCCGGAGTACTTCACGCCGCCGTCGGAGACGACCGGCACGCCGTACTTCTCGGCGGCGCGGGCGCAGTCGTCCACCGCGGTGATCTGCGGGACGCCGACGCCGGCGACCACGCGGGTGGTGCAGATGGAGCCCGGGCCGATGCCGACCTTCACCGCGTCCACGCCCGCCTTGCACAGGGCCTCGGCCGCCTCGGCGGTCGCGACGTTGCCCGCGACCAGCTCGACGTTGCGGAAGTTCGCCTTGGTGGCGCGGACCGCCTCGATGACGCCCTTCGAGTGGCCGTGGGCGGTGTCCACGGCGATGACGTCGGCGCCCGCCTTGAGGAGCGCCTGGATCCGCGCCTCCCGGTCCGCCCCGACCCCGATCGCGGCGCCGCACAGCAGGCGGCCGTTCCGGTCCTTCGCGGCGTTCGGGTGCTTCTGGATCTTCTCGATGTCCTTGATGGTGACGAGGCCGCGGAGCTCGAAGGCCTCGTTCACGACGAGGAGCTTCTCGATCCGGTGCCGGTGCAGCAGGTCCTTCGCCTCCTCGATCGTGACGCCCTCGCGCGCGGTGACGAGCTCCTTCGTCATCACCTGCTCGACCCGCTGCTCGAGGTTCTTCTCGAACCGGAGGTCGCGGTTCGTGAGGATGCCGACGAGGCGACCGCGCTGGACGACCGGGATGCCGCTGATCCCGTTCTCCTGCATCAGCGCCACGGCGCGGTGCAGCGGCGCGTCGGGCTCGATGGTGATCGGGTCGGTCACGACGGCCGACTCGTACTTCTTCACCTTCGCCACCTCGGCGGCCTGCTCCTCGACGGGCAGGTTCTTGTGGACGAAGCCGAGCCCGCCGACCGCCGCCATCGCGATGGCCATCCGCGCCTCGGTCACGGTGTCCATCGCCGAGGAGACGATCGGGATGTTGATCTGGATGTTGCGGGTCAGGCGCGTCGACGTCTCGACCGACTTCGGGAGCACGTCCGACTCGGCCGGGAGGAGCAGGACGTCGTCGAACGTCAGTGCCAGGCGGAGGTCGTCACGGTTGAGCATGCGGACGTATAGACGACCGGGATCGCGCCCGTCAAGACGACCGGCCGAACGAAGCCAACCCCGCGCCGCGCCAGCGTTCTCGTCGCGGCGCGGCGCCGGGCGGATCGCCCGCGGGCCCGCCGGGTGGGCGGGCGCCCACACGCGACCTCGCTTGCCGGGCGGCTAGCCCAAAAGGGATACTCGTGGCGGTGGAGGGACCTCACGACCAGCAGAGCGGGGGGCGCGCGCCGATCGCCCTCGTGGTGAAGCTGTCCTACGACAGCGTGGACGCGTTCGCGGAGCGCTTCGCCGTGAACGTCTCGCGCGGCGGCATCTTCATCCGTTGCCGCGAGCCGAAGCCGCTCGGCACGCCGCTCTCGCTCGAGCTCAAGCTCCTCGGCGGCGAGACCGTCCTGCGCGCGCAGGGCGTCGTCCGCTGGCACCAGGCGGAGAACGCCGGCGCCCGCCCGGCGACGGCAGCGGGGATGGGCGTCCAGTTCACGGCGCTCGACGAGCCCTCGCGCGCGCTCGTGGACCGCATGGTGGCGCTGAAGGAGCGCCGGGGGGCGACGCCCGCACCGGCGAGTCCGCGCCCCGCGCCCACCCCGCCGCCCACGCTCACCCCCACCTCACGCCCGCGGGCCGCGACCCCGCCCCCCGTCCTCACCCCCACGCCGCGCCCTCAGACCTCGACCCCGCCGCCCGTCCTCACCCCTACGCCGCGCCCTCAGACCTCGACCCCGCCGCCCGTCCTCACCCCCGCGCCGCGCCCGCAGACCCCGACCCCACCGCCCGTCCTCACCCCTACCGCGCGCCCGCAGGCGGCGGCGACGCCACCGCCCGCCCTCGCCCCGGCGAGCGCCGCGCCAGCCCAGGCGGACCTCTCGCAGCCTCATCGCGCGGAGCGCCTCTCCGACGGGCCTGCGCGCCTGGAGACGGGGCTGCCCGATCGCCCGGA
Organism: Anaeromyxobacter oryzisoli; assembly: GCF_022690765.1. GTDB lineage: Bacteria > Myxococcota > Myxococcia > Myxococcales > Anaeromyxobacteraceae > Anaeromyxobacter > Anaeromyxobacter oryzisoli. The sequence continues at coordinate 81,658 of NZ_JALCZA010000008.1, forward strand.
GCCCATCGCCCGGCCGTCGCGGGCGATCATCGGCATCGACCTCGGGACGACCAACTCCTGCGCCGCCATCGTGAAGGGCGGGAAGCCCTACGTGATCCCGTCGCGCGAGGGCTACAACACCGTCCCCTCGATCGTCGCGCTGAACGCGCGCGCCCGGATCGTCGTCGGCCACCTCGCCAAGGCCCAGCTCCTCGCGAACCCCCGCCAGACGGTGTGGGGCGCGAAGCGGCTCGTGGGGCGCCCCTACGACTCGCCGGTGGTCCAGGAGATCAAGAGCAAGTTCGCGTACGAGATCGTCGAGGGGCCGGACGGGCTGGCCGCGGTCCGGCTCGGAAGCGAGACCCTCACCCTCGAGCAGATCTCGGCGCTCGTGCTGCGCGAGGTGAAGGAGGTCGCGCAGAACCACCTCGGCGCCGAGGTGAACCGCGCCGTCATCACGGTGCCCGCCTACTACAACGAGCGGCAGCGCGCCGCGGTGCGGAGCGCGGGCGCCCTCGCCGGCCTCCAGGTCGAGCGGATCCTGAACGAGCCCACCGCCGCCGCCCTCGCCTACGCCTTCGACCGGCACCTGAACCAGCGCGTCCTCGTCTACGATCTCGGCGGAGGCACCTTCGACGCGTCCATCCTCGAGCTGAACGACAACGTCTACGAGGTCGTCTCGACCGGCGGCGACACGTTCCTGGGCGGCGTGGACTTCGACGCCCGGATCGTGGACCGGCTCCTCTCCGTCTGGGAGGAGCGCGCCGGCGAGCCGTTCTCCGGCGACGGCGTGGCCCTGTCCCGGCTCGTGGACGCGGCCGAGCGCGCCAAGTGCGCCCTCTCCCAGCGGACCGAGCTCTCCATCAACCTGCCGTTCCTCGCCATGAAGGACGGCGAGCCGCTGTCGCTCGAGACCACCCTGTCGCGGGAGGAGATCGTCGGGCTCGTCGAGCCCCTCGTCGATCGCACCCTCGCGGTGTGCCAGGAGGTGCTCGACGCCAAGGGGCTCCGCCCGGCCGACCTCGACGAGGTCCTGCTCGTCGGCGGACAGTCGCGCATGCCGCTGGTGCACGACAAGGTCGCCGCGTTCTTCGGCAAGCCGCCCTCGTGCGCGGTCCACCCCGACGAGGCGGTCGCGATCGGCGCGGCGCTCCTCGCCCAGTCGCTGGAGAGCCCGGAGGGCGTCGTCCTCATCGACGTCCTCCCGATGTCGATCGGCCTCGGCCTCCCCGGCGGGCGGGTGAAGACGATCATGGAGCGCAACACGCCGCTCCCCGCGCGCAAGCAGTACGGGCTCGCCACGACGCGCGACGGCCAGACCGAGTTCGAGCTCGTCGTGCTCCAGGGCGAGAGCGACCGCGCCGATCAGTGCGAGTACCTCGGCACGCTGCGGCTCGAGGGGCTCCCCCCCGGGCCGCGCGGCATGGTGCGGATCGCCATCACGTTCGAGCTCGGCGCCGAGTGCCTGCTCACCGTCACCGCGCGCGAGCTCAACTCCGGGCGCCAGGTGCAGGCGGTGATGAGCACGCGCGAGGGGCCGGAGGCGGCGCAGCGCCGGCTGGAGCAGGGGATCGCGAAGGGGGCCACCGGGACCTTCGCGGTGCCCGGGGCCACGCCGCCCCCGGTCGCCGACGGGCAGCCGGCGCCCGCGCCGGAGCAGCCGGAGCAGGGCGAGGGCGCCGGCGGGCTCCTCCGGCGGCTGTTCCGGCGCGAGGCGCGCTAGCCCGGCGGGGCTCCCGCCGGCCGCCGCGCTACTCCCGCTCCCCCTGCGCCGCCGCCTCGGCCGCGCTCGCGGCCGCGCGACGGGTCTGCAGCCACCGCAGCCCGATGCCGAGCAGCACCACCGAGACGCCGAGCAAAATGTAGTGCCCGAAGCGCGCGGCGAACCGCGCCGCGTCCTCGATGTTCGAGCCGAAGTAGAAGCCGATGCAGACCCAGAGCGGCGCGGAGACGAGCGCCGCGGCGGCGTCGAAGACGAGGAACTCCCAGTACGGGAGCCTCGCGTGGCCCGCGGTGAAGTAGGTGGGCGCCCGGATGCCCGGCAGGTACCGGGCGATCACCACGACGACGTTGCCGCGCCGCCGCATGAGCTTCTCGACCTTCTCGAGCTTCTCCGGCGTGATCACCCGCCGGAGCGGCCGGAAGTCCGCCACCCGGACCCCGAACTTGCGCCCGGCGAAGAAGATCACCGAGTCGCCGGTGACGATCCCGACGAGCCCCACGAACATCATGGCCAGGAGCCCGGGATCGCCGAGCATGAGCGAGACGCTCGCAGTGTCCAGCCCGAGCTGTCGGCTCGCCTCCAGCCAGGCGAGCACGCCGCCGGTGACCAGGATGACGTCCTCCGGCAGCGGCAGGCCGAAGCCGCAGAGGACGAGCATCGCGAAGACGAAGCCGTACCCGATGTGGAGGGAGTGCCCTCCCAGCATTTGGACCAGCCACTCGAGCATCGGCTCCTCGTCCCTCCGATCGAACGGATTACCGCAAAGTGCCGCTCGCCGTCACCGGGTCGTTCGTGCCATGCGGAGCGGACCCGTACCCGTACCAAACGGACCGCGGCCCGCTCCCCTTCCCGCCCGCGAGGGCGGCTACCCGGCGGGCTTGCGGCCGGGCAGCTCGCGCAGCGCGTCCCGGCTCTCCGCGACGCGCGCGGCGAGATCCGCCGCGATCGCGAGCGCGAGCTTGAGGCACGCGCTCGGCTTCTCGGCGGCCTTCCGGAAGAAGTCGCGGTGCGTGATCTCGATCACCTCGCACGGCGTCGCGGCGACCGCGGAGACGAGGCGCACGCCCTTGCCGAGGAGCGCCACCTCCCCGAGGTGCTCGCCCGCCCCGAGGACGGCGAGCTCCTGCTCGCCCGCGGCGGTCCGCTGCGTGACGCGCACCGTGCCGGACCTCACGATGAACAACGACTCCCCCACCATGTTCTCGACGAACAGCGGGGTGCCGGCGGGGAGCGCCCTCTGCTGGGCGATCCCGGCGAAGATCTGGAGGCCTGCGGGGGAGAAGTCCTTGAAGAGCACCGAGCGCTGCAGCGCCTCGAGCGCGGTCACGGCGGCGTACCCCCGGGTTCGCGGTACCGCGCGGCGGTGCTCACGTAATGCTCCGCGCTCCTCTTCAGGGACGCGATCTCCTCGGGGGTGAGGCTCCGCTTCGGCCTCGCCGGCGTGCCCATCACCAGGGTGCCGGGGGGCACGACGGCCCCGGGCGGCACCAGCGCGCCCGCGCCGATCATGGCGTCGGGCCCGACCACGGCGCCGTCGAGCACGATCGCGCCGATGCCCACGAGGCAGCGGTCGTGGACGGTGCAGCCGTGGAGCACCGCGCGGTGCCCGATGGTGACGTCGTCGCCGATGACCGTCGCGTGCGTGGCCGTCGTCACGTGCACGACGGATTGATCCTGCACGTTGGTCCGGGCGCCGATCCGGATGGAGTTCACGTCGCCCCGGATCACCGCCCCGAACCAGATCGAGGAGTCCTCCCCGATCTCCACGTCGCCGACGATCACGCTCCCCTCCGCCGCGAAGACCCGCGCACGCAGAAGGGGAACCTTCCCCCCGAAAGGCTGGATGACCGTCATCAACGGTGGATGCTAGCCCGCGGCCCCCCGGCGCCGCAAGAACGCGCTCGCGACCGCGGCGCCGACGAGCGCGCCCGAGGTGTCGGCGAGCCAGTCCAGGGCGTCGCACTGCCGGTTCGGGACGAAGCGCTGGTGGAGCTCGTCGGTGACGCCGTACAGGCTCGCCGCCGCGACGGCGACCGCGAGGGCCGCCGGCCCCGCCAGCCGGGTCCCGGCGAGCGCGAGCCGCAGGAGCAGCGCGAGCCCGGCGTAGGCGCCCGCGTGCAGGAGCTTGTCGTGCGACATGAGGTCGGACGGGACGAAGGGGAACGGGTTCGGCTGATCCGAGGCCCAGAAGATCCCGCCCGCGTAGACGGCGGCCAGGACGCCGAACGCGGCGGCCGCCCGGCCGAGCCTGCCGGCGCCGCCCGACGCGAGCGCGCCGTCTCCGGCGGGCTCGATCGGGCCGGTCACGCGAGCACCCCGGAGAGCGAGCTGCCGCCCGCGCGCGTGATCCGCGCCGCCACGCGCGCGCCGGTCGGCGCCGACGCCTCGTCGGCGGCGAGGTGGACCACCCGGTTCTCCGGCGTCCGCCCGACCCGCTCGCCGGGCTCGTCGGAGGGCCCCTCGACCAGCACCTCGACGACCTTCCCGAGCTCCGCCGCCAGGATCCCGGCGGCGATCCGCCGCTGCACCGCGAGGAGCCGCTCGAGGCGCGCCACCGCGACGTCGCGCGGGACCTCGCGCCACTCCGGGGCGGTGTCGAGCTTCAGCCCCGCCACGGTGTGCGGGCGGGGGCTGAAGACGAAGCTGAAGCTCTGCTCGAAGCGCGCCCGCTCGAGGAGCGCGAGCGACGCCTCGAAGTCCGCGTCCGTCTCGCCGGGGAAGCCGACGATGAAGTCGGTGGTGACGGCGACGCCGGGGCGCGCGGCGCGGAGCCGGTCGAAGCGGTCGAGGTACTCCGCGGCGGTGTAGTCGCGCCGCATCCGCGCCAGCACCGCGTCCGAGCCGGACTGCACCGGCAGGTGGAAGTGCGGCATCACCTTCGGCTCGTCCCGGAACACGTCGATCAGCGAGTCGGAGAGATCGTGCGGGTGACTGGTCGTGAACCGGATCCGGGCGAGCGCCGGGATGGCCGCCACGCGGCGGAGGAGCTCGGCGAAGGTGCAGCCGCCCGCGTACGAGTTCACGTTCTGGCCGACGAGCGTCACCTCGCGCACGCCCACGGCGGCCAGGTCGGCGCACTCGGCCACGACCTCGGGGTAAGGGCGCGAGACCTCGCGCCCGCGGGTGTGCGGGACGATGCAGAAGGCGCAGACGTTGTCGCAGCCCTTCATCGCCGTGACGAAGGCGGTGACGCGGCCGCGGGCCGCCTCGGGATCCGCGCGGGGGAAGAGGTACTCCTCCGAGTCCATCCACCCCGTCTCGGCGAACCGCTCCCGGGCGCCGGCCCGGTCCACCATCTCCGGCAGCTTGCCGATGTTGTCCGGCCCGAAGACGAAGTCGACGTACGGGACGCGCGCGAGGAGCCGGTCCTTCTCCTGCTGGGCGACGCACCCCGACACCGCGATGAGCGCGCCCCGGCGGGCCTTCACCTCGCGGTAGCGGCCGAGCGCGGAGAGCAGCTTCTGCTCCGCCTTCTCCCGGACCGCGCAGGTGTTGAGGAGGATGAGGTCGGCCTCGTCGGCGGTCGCGGCGCGCGTGAACGCGTGACGCCCGAGCAGCTCGATCATCCGCTGCGAGTCCGACTCGTTCATCTGGCAGCCGAAGGTGTGGACGAACACCTTCCGGGCGCCGGCGGACGGGACGGCGGGGCCCGGCGCGGCCGGCTTCTTCGAGAGCGTGACGAGGTCGGACATCGGGCGCGGAACGTAAGGAAGGCGGGGGGAGGAGTCAACGCCGGGGTTGGGGGCGAGGAGCGGGAGCTCGCCGCAGCGGCTCGAGGCGCGGCGGCCGTGGGCCGTGGAGGACGGCGCCGGCGACGGGGCCGTAGGCGAGCTCGGTCCCGGCGCGGACCGCACGGAGGAGCAGCCCGCCCCGGCTCATGTCCCCCCGGCCCACGAACGCGAGCGGGAAGAGCAGCCGCGCGCCGAGGACCCCGAGCAGCGGCTCGACGTACTTCGGGCTCGCGACGCTCCCGAGCAGGACCACCTCGCCGCCCGGCCCGAGCGCCTCGGCGAGGGCGCGGGCGTCGCGCTCGAGCGGCTCCCGGAAGCGCGGCTCCCTGGCGTGGACGCGCACCTCGGCGAGCGCGCGCAGGTCCGCGGCGCGGACGCGGGCGTGCACCGGGACGAGCCCGGCGCCGGGGGCGATGACGAGCGCCCCCGGCACGCCGGGCGGCGGCGTGGCGAAGGCGAGCGCGTACGCGAGCTTCCCCCGGAAGTAGAGCCCGCTCGCGAAGAGGAACACGTCGGCGAGGGGGGCGCCGCCCTCGCCCTGGACGGCCCGCGCCAGCGCGAACCGCGCGCCGGGCGAGAGCACGAGCGCCATCCGCTCCCCGCCCGCGCGGGCGGGCGACAGGAGGAACACCCGCCGCGGCTGCGTCCGCCCCGGCGCCGGGGTATGACCCCGGTCCATGACGCCTCCGGTGGTCCCGCTCTTCCTCGCCTTCTTCACGGTGCAGTTCGCCGTCGAGACGGCGCTCCTCGTCCTCAACCTGCGCCACGCCGCCCGCTCCCGCGGCGTCCCCGCGCCCCTGAGCGGCCGCGTCTCCGAGGAGACGGCCGAGCGGAGCCGCGCCTACACCCTCGCCAGCGGCCGCTTCGGGCTGCTGGAGGGGACCTTCTCGGCGGCGGTGACCCTCGCCGTCCTCTTCTCCGGCCTGCTCCCCGCCCTCGACCGCGCGCTCGGGGCGCGCGGGCTCTCCGGCGCGAACCTCTTCGTGGCGTACCTCGCGGCGCTCGCCCTCGGGTCCGCGGTGCTCTCCCTCCCCTTCTCGCTCTGGCACACCTTCGTGCTCGAGGCGCGCTTCGGCTTCAACCGGACCACGCCCCGGCTCTGGGCGCTCGACCGCGTGAAGGCGCTCGCCCTCCAGGCGGCGATCGGGGTGCCGCTGCTCTACGCGATCCACGCCTTCATGCGCTCGACGGGCGCGCTCTGGTGGCTCTGGCTGTTCGGGTTCCTCACCATCGTGCAGGTGCTCCTGCTCTGGGCGTACCCGGTGCTCATCGCGCCGCTGTTCAACCGGTTCCAGCCGCTCCCCGAGGGCGCGCTGCGCGCCCGCCTCGAGGCGCTGGCGCGCGACGCCGGGTTCCGGAACCGCGGGCTGTTCGTGATGGACGCCTCGCGCCGGTCCGGCCACTCGAACGCCTACTTCGCCGGGATCTTCCGCCCGCGCATCGTGCTGTTCGACACGCTGGTCGCGAGCATGAGCGTGGACGAGGCGGCGAGCGTCCTCGCCCACGAGATCGGCCACTACCGCGCGCACCACGTCCACCGCCGGCTCGCGCTCTCGCTCGCCGGGACGCTGCTCGTCCTGTACGCGCTCTCCCGCGTCGTGCCCTGGGCGCCGCTCTACGCCGCCTTCGGCTTCGACGGCCCCTCGCTCCACGCCGCGGTGGCGCTGCTCTCGCTCTGCGCCGGGCCGTTCGTCTTCTGGCTCGCGCCGCTCGCCGCGCGGCTCTCCCGCCGTCACGAGTACCAGGCCGATCGCTACGCGGTCCGGCTCGCGCGCGCGCCGGCGGCCTTCGCGAGCGCGCTCGTCCGGCTCAACGGCGAGAACCTCTCCAACCTGCACCCGCACCCCTGGTACAGCGCGTGGCACTACAGCCACCCGGCGCTCGTCGAGCGGCTCGCCGCGATCGAGGCGGAGGCCGCGCGCGGCGCGAGCGCGGCGGCCGGCGCGGCCCTGCTCCGCTCGCCCTGATTCATGGCGACACCTACTCGCATTGAGCTGCTGCGGCGCACGCTGCCTGCCTGCGCGGGGCAGACTCCTCCCTGCGCTGCTCGACGTGCCTTCCAGGCACGCCTGCGCTGCTCGGTCGTCGTGTGCCCCCGCTCGGCGACGGCATCGTGTGCCTCGCGACGCTCAACGCAAGCGGGTGGCGCCATCAGGCCGCGCCGTACAGCCGCGCGACGCCCGCCCCGAACCGGTCGAGCACGGCCTCGCGCCGCAGCTTGAGCGTGGGCGTCACGAGGTCCGGGTGGTCCTGCGGCGCGCCGGGGATGACGAGCAGCCGCTTCGGCTTCTCGAACTCGCTGAACGCCGCGAGGGCCGCGCGGACGCGCGGCAGGAGCTCCTCGGCGGCGTCCTGGCCCGCCGCCGCGAGCCGCGCGAGCTCCTCGCGCGCGACGAAGACGGCCGCCGAGACGAACGGCCGCCCCTCTCCCACGAGCACCGCGCCCTGGAACGGCGCGGCGGACACGATCGCCTGCTCGATGGGCTCGGGCGAGAGCTTCTTCCCGGTCGAGAGGACCAGCAGGTGCTTCTTGCGCCCCGCGATCCGCAGGAGCCCCTCCTCGTCGAACCGCGCCACGTCCCCGGTCCGGAAGAAGCCGTCCGGGTCGTAGGCGCCGGCCGCGTCCTCGGGCTCCAGGTACCCGGACAGGAGCAGCGGGCCCCGGACGAGCAGCTCCCCGTCCTCGGCGATGCGGACCTCGTGATCCGGGGAGACGAGGCCGGCGGCGCCGGCGCGGCGCAGCCCGCCGAAGAGGTTCGACGAGACGAGGCCCGCCGTCTCGCTCATCCCGTAGAGCTCGACGAAGGGGATCCCGAGCGCCTCGAAGAACCGGAAGGTCGCCACCGTGGCCGGCGCGCCGCCGGAGAAGAGCCCGCGGATCCGGCCGCCGAGCCGCGCCCGCACCGCGCGCCCGACGAGCACGTCGGCGACGCGGGTCAGGACGCGATCGCGGAGCGCGCGGGAGCCGTCCACGCGCACGCGCTGCGCCGCGGCGAGCGCCGCCCGCGCGAGCGCGCGCGCCGGCGCGGGGAGCCCCGCGAGCTTCTCCTCCACCCCGCCCCGGATCCGCTCGTAGACGAGCGGCACCGAGAACAGGTAGGTCGGGTGGAGCGCGAGGCTGCGCTCGATGTCCTCGCGGCGGGCGACCATCACGAGGCCGTGCCCCTGCGCCAGCGCGATCGCGAACTGGTCGTGGCCGGCGACGTGACCGAACGGCAGGAAGTGCACGCCGAGATCCGCCTCGACCGTGCCGGTGGCGATGGCGCCGCCCTCGATGGCATGGACGATGGCGCGCTGCGGGAGGCGCACGCCCTTCGGCCGGCCGGTGGTGCCGCTCGTGAAGAGGAGGAGGAACGGATCCTCCTCGCCCACGGCCGCCGCGAGCGCGTCCAGGTCCTCCGCGGGCGCGCCGTCGGCGGTGACCGCGGCCGCGTCGGCCCACGCCACGCCGGGCGGGAGCGCGCCGATCGCCGAGGCCGAGACGACCGCCACGAGGCCGCCGGCGGCGAGCTCCGGGGCGATCGGCGCGAGCTTCGCCCACTGCGGCGCGGAGACGAACGCGACGCGCGGGCGGACGCGGCGCGCGATGTCCTGCACCGCCGCGGCGGAGAGGCTCGAGAACAGCGCCGCCGGCTCCGCCCGGAGCGCCTGCGCGGCGAGCGAGAACGTCTGCCACTCCGGCGCGTTCTCGGCGAGGAGGAGGACCCGGTCGCCCGGGCCGACCCCGACGCCACGCAGGTACGCGGCCGCGCGGGCGACGCTCGCGTGAAGCGCCGCGAAGGTGATCTCCCGAGGGGTCCCGCCCGGATCGGCGGGATCGATGAACCGGATGAACACCGTCCCCGGGATCCGGCGGGCGGTGTGGACGAGCAGCCCGGGGAGGGTGCGGGCGGGGAAGCGGAAGATCGGGAGCGTGGGGTGCATGCGGAGGACCGCCTGGAGCGTGCGCCCGACGTGTCACCGGGGCGTCACCGATCACGGTGCGCCCGTGGGTGGCCCTCACCGTATCAGAAGCGCCACGCCCTCGACGTGGTGCGCCGCGCACCCGAGCGGATCACTGGCACGCGACGGCGACCGTCTCGTCCACGAACTCGACCGGGCCGTCATGGCGCGGGACTCTCGCCGCCGCCACGGGGCTGGTGAGGACGGTCTCGACGGCACAGCTGCTTCCCGGAGTCGTCTCGACGACGCCGACTCGGAGCGTCCCCGCATCGAGCGCGGCGTCAGGGATGATGATGTCGTAGCCACCGGAGCGGCGCGTGCCGGTCGCGGCGACGACGACCATGTCCGCGCCGAAATCCACCGGAGGCAGCGGCGACGCGGCCGCGCTGCCTTGAATCAGCGCCCAGGCGCTGGCCCACTCCTCCTGCGAGCGGATGACCAGCCTCGCAGGCTCCGTGAAATCGGAGTAGCTGGCACGAGCGGGGGCCGGGGGAGGCGCCCCGCTGGTCCTGATCTCCGTCACCGGGGCGGCCGTCCCGGGAAGGTCGACGTGGGGCGAGGTTGGGGCCGTCCCGGGAAGATCGACGTGGGGCGAGGTTGGCGAGTCGCCGGCTCCGCAAGCGAGAACCACTGCCGCGGCGGGCAGGATGGCGAGGAAGGTCCTCATGTCCGCACGGTACCACTCCAATAGTCAAACGATGGTGCGACACTGCGCCCGCCGAGCCCGAATCGCGCGGTCGCATTGATGCAAGGCACGGCGAGCCATGGGATCACGCGGGGATGGCGAGGCCCCGGAGGCACTCCCCTTTCTGCAAGGTGGCGGTGCGGTCAGGCGCGACCGGCGCGGTTCCAGTAGGCGACGGCGGCGAGCGTGAGGAGACACATCACGGCCACGCCGGTCCAGAGCGCGCGCCGCGTCTTGATCCACGGAGGAAGGAGCCGGCCGAGGAGCATGCCGACCGCCTCGCCGATGAGATCCTCGAGGAAGATCCTGGCGACGAAAAAGATCGGGAGCAGCAGCAGGTACGAAGCGAACTGGCCGAGGGTGGGCTCGCGACCGAGACTGATGAGGTCGCTCGGGCCGCAGCCGGACGCGACCACGCTGAACAGGGCGGCGGCGACGACGTGCCACACACGCTTCACTCTCACCAGCCTAGCGCAGCGCGCGGCAACGGTGCGGCGCAACCGTCACGCCTCCGCCCCGCGCGCGCCGCCCTGCACCTTCACCAGCCGCCCTTCCCATCCGACCGGCAAGGTCGCGGTCTCGGGCCCGACGCCGTGCGCGTAGTACCGGAACCGCTCCTGGAACATCGAGAGCTCGCCGAGCGCTCCGTCGATGTCCTGGGCGAGTTCGGGCGCGCGCAGCGGGTAGACGTCCGCGTCCAGCGACTCCCTCAGCGCGTCGGGCGGGTCCGGCACCGCGCCCAGGAGCGAAGAGCTGCCGACGACCACGATCTCGCGGTGTCCGGTCACCGCGGCCGCCGCCCGGATGATGTGCTCAAGCTCCTGGCGCTTCATGGGCGTCTCTCCAGGCCCTCAGGAACGCGAACCGCTCCCGCGGCGCGATCACCCCCGCGAAGGGAGACGACTGCCGCAGCGTACGCCCCCGCTCCGAATCCTCCTCCGCGAGCGCGAGGGCTGTCTGCATCCCCTGCTGGAACGCGCGCTGCCACTCCTCCAGGTACCGACGCTCCCGAGGCGTACACTCGCCGAGCCAGCGCGCGAGCGTGGCTTGGGCCTTCGCGAACAGCGCGGGCTCGTGGCGCACCTTCTCGGCCACGAGCCGATGGAGCGCGAGGCTCCGAGCGTCGATCTCCCCGTGCGTCCGCATCACGGCCACCGTTCGCCCGTCCGTGTCCTCTCGCAAGTATACCGTCTCACCGGGCACGTGGCCGCCGCACGGCGTTCCGCGTGCCCGGGCCACCTCTCCGGGGCAGGGGGACGGCACGCGTGGCGGGCTCGGGCTCGGTCCGAGCCCCGGTGCCGTCAGCGCCCGTATCCCGCCGCTCACCGCACCAGCAGCGCCACGCCCTCGACGTGGTGCGTCTGCGGGAACATGTCCACCGGGACGACGGTCTCGACGCGGTAGCCGGCCTCCACGCAGGCCCGCAGGTCGCGCGCGAAGGTGGCGGGGTCGCACGACACGTAGACGACCCGGGGCACCGCGAGATCGCGCAGCGCCGGGCCGATCCCCCGCGCGCCCTCCCGCGGCGGATCGAGCAGCGCGGCGCCGAACCGGCCCGGACCGCCCGGCTCGCGGCCGAACGCGAGCGCGAGCTTCAGCGCGTCGCCCGCGAAGAACCGGACGTTCCCGCCCCCGAGATCGGCGCGGGCGAGGTCGAGGGCCGGGCCCTGGACCTCGACCGCCCAGACCGAGCGCGCCCGCGACGCGAGCGGGCCGGTGAAGTTCCCGGCGCCGCAGTGCAGCTCGAGGACGTCGAGCCCCTCCGGCGCGAGCAGCCCGAGCGCCGTCTGGACGAGGAGCGCGTTCGCCCCGCGGTTCGCCTGCTGGAACACGTCCGGGCGCGAGCGCTGGAGCCCCGCCTCCGGGCTGCCCGGCACGCGCGCGTGCCGGAGCACCGGCTCCCCGACCACCTGGGCCGCCCCGCCCTCCGCCTGGAGCACCACGCCCGCCAGCGCCGGCACCGCCGCGAGCAGGTCCGCCGCGCGGGCGCGCGCCGCGGGGGTGACCTCCGGGAGGAGGAGCCAGGCGGCACCGGCCTGCGCGTGCTCCGACCACTCGAGGGCGATCTCGCGCGCGGCGAGCCGCGCCGCGACGAGCGCCGGCCCGACCGCCTCGCGCAGCCGGTCGAGCCCGGGCACGAGCAGGTGGCACTCCGCGAGGCGGATCGGCTCGTGCGAGCGCCGGCGGAAGAAGACGAGGCGGGCGCTCGCGCGATCGAGGTGGAACTTGGCGCGCGCGCGGTAGCGGAGGGGCGCCGGCGACGGCGCGATGGGGCGCGCGCCGTAGCTCCCAGGCGCGAGCCGCCCGATCCGGCGCAGCGCCTCGTGGAGCGTCCGCGCCTTGGTCTCGAGCTGGCGCGCGTAGGCGACGTGCAGCCACTCGCACCCGCCGCACTCCGTGTCGGGCCCGGTCCGCGGGCCGAAGTGCCGGCACGGGGGCGCCGTCCGGTCCGCGCCTGCTCCCTCCACCGCGACGAGCGTCCCGTGCGCCGCCCCCTCGCCCGGGGGCACCTCCGCCAGGACGCGATCCCCCGGCGCGGTGAACGGCACGAACACCGCCCGGGCGCCGTGGTGGCCCACTCCCTCGCCGCCGGGGGCGAGGTCTTCGACGAGGATCGGGAGGCGCACGGGGTGGTTCTAGCGCGGATCGCCGGCCGGCGCGCGAGCGAGGCCTACGCCTCGTCGAGCTCGCTCCGGAGCCGCTCGACGAACTGGTCGAGCTCGCGCTGCTGCGACTCGTCGAGTCCGGTGAACTCGATCCCCATCCCCGGCACCTCGCTCGCGTGGTCGTCGAGCGGGGTGACGCGGGCGACCCGCCCCTCGAGCCGGCACGGGAACGACGCGCCGGGGAGCTGGATCAGGATCGTCACCGCGGTGCCCACCGGGAGCGGCGACCGGGTGTTGATGAAGAGCCCGCCGCGGCTGATGTTCGTGGCCCAGTCGGAGAGGAAGCTCCCCACCGTCCGGTAGGCGACCGGGATCTCGTGGTGGAGGCGCGGGGCTCGCGGCTTGTGATCGGTCTGCGCCATCCGCCGAAACTCTAGCAGGCGCCCCCGGCGGGGCCAAGGACGAGCCGGACCGGCACGCCGCGCACGGCGCGGAGCCGCTCCGCCGCGCTCCCCTCGCGCACCGCGATCTCGACGCGGCCGCCGCTCCCGACGAGCGCGAGCAGCTCGCCGGGACGCGCCTCCCCGAACGTCCGGACCCAGCGCGCGGCCTCGCCGCCGGCGCTCGCGGCGCGCACGGCGGCGGAGGCGAGATCGGCCGCGCGGATCGACGTCACGAGGTTCCCGAAGGGATCCCGGGCCAGGGTGGTGCCGCGCACCTCGTCCCCCGCGACCTCCGCGGTCGGCCACTCGAGCCTGACCGGCTCCGCCACCGCCGGTCCGAGCGCGGCCGGGGTCCCGCCGCGGGCGAGGTAGGCGGCCGCGGGGCAGAAGAGATCGCGCCCGTGGAAGGTGGCGCTCCGCGGCGTGGCGAGCACGCCCCCCTCGACGACGGCGTGCGCCCGCGCGCCGCGGGCGAGGAACGGCGTGAGGAGACCGTTGTCCGGCGCGAGGAAGCGGCGCCCCTCGCCGTCCACGACGCAGAGGGCCCGCCGCGGCGTCCCGACGCCGGGGTCCACCACCGCGACGTGGATCGCCTCGCGCGGAAACCAGGGCAGGCAGGCCTCGAGGAGGAGCGCCCCGGAGAGCACGTCGAAGGCCGGGATGTCGTGGGTGACGTCCACGATCCGCGCGTCGGGGTGCGCCGCGAGGAGCACCGCCTTCATCTGCGCCGGGTACCCGGAGCCGGCCCCGAAGTCGGTGGAGAGGGTGAACAGCGGTCCGGTCACGCGTGCCTCCCGGTCCGGCGCCCGCGGCGCAGGACCGCGCTCGTGCGTCAGGACGACAGGGTCGTCAGGTCGGGCCCCACGAGCAGCCGGGGCTCGGTGAGGGCCTGGACCGACTCGACCGTCTCCCCCGGCGCCAGCTCCCGGAGCACGAGGCCGTCCTTCGAGACGTCGATCCAGGCGCGGTCGGTGCAGATCGCCGAGACGCAGCGGAGCCCGGTGAGCGGCAGCGTACACCGCCGCAGGAGCTTCGGCTTCCCGTCCTTCGTGGCGTGCTCCATCGTCACCACCACCCGCTTCGCGCCGGCCACGAGGTCCATCCCGCCGCCCATCCCCTTCACCATCTTCCCCGGCACGACCCAGTTGGCGAGGTCGCCGCGCTCCGACACCTCGAGCGCGCCGAGGATCGCGAGATCGACGTGGCCGCCGCGGATCATGGCGAAGGACTCCGCCGAGGAGAAGAACGCCGCGCCCTTCACGACGGTGACGGTCTCCTTCCCGGCGTTGATCAGGTCCGGATCCTCCTCGCCCTCGTACGGATACGGCCCGACGCCGAGGATGCCGTTCTCGGACTGGAGCACCACCTCGACGCCCGGAGGCACGTGGTTCGACACGAGCGTCGGGATCCCGATCCCGAGGTTCACGTAGAAGCCGTCGCGCAGCTCCCGGGCGACGCGCGCGGCGATCTGGTCGCGGGTGAGCGGCATGGTCGTCTCCTCGGGGGCTGCGCCCCCGCCCCGCCGAGCAAAGCTCGTCGGGGCCCCACCCCTGCTTCGCGGGGCCCTGGCGCGCTTCGGCTGCGCCTCGCGCGCCGTCCCGCGGGGAGGGGCTCCGCCCCTCCCCACCTTACGGTGGGCCCCCTCCCCGATCGAAGCTCGTCGGGGCCCCACCCCGAGCACCGTCTTCCGAACGAAGCTCCGCATCGGGCGCCGAAGCCGGCCGCGGCCGCACCGTGCGCCGCTCGATCCACCGCTCGTACCGCTCCCCCTTCACCACCCGCTTCACGTAGATGCCCGGCGTGTGCACCCGGTCCGGATCGAGCTCGCCCGGCTCCACGATCTGCTCCGCCTCGGCGATCGTCACCGCCGCCGCGGCGGCCATCATGGGCTGGAAGTTCCGGGTCGTCTCCCGGTACACGAGGTTCCCCCAGGTGTCGGCCCGCCAGGCCCGCACCAGGGCGAAGTCCGCCCGGAGCGGCAGCTCGAGGAGGTACTCGCGCCCCGCGAGCACCCGCGTCTCCTTCCCCTCCGCCACCTGCGTCCCGACGCCGGTCGCGGTGTAGAACCCGCCGATCCCGGCGCCGCCGGCGCGGATCCGCTCGGCGAGGGTGCCCTGCGGCACGAGCTCGACCTCGATCTCGCCGGCGAGGTACTGGCGCTCGAACTCCTTGTTCTCGCCGACGTAGGACGCGATCATCTTCCGGATCTGCCGCGCCTGGAGGAGCACCCCGAGCCCGCGGTCGGTCGTCCCGCAGTTGTTCGAGACGACGGTGAGGTCCTTCACGCCCTTCCGGTGGAGCGCGCGGAGCAGGTTCTCCGGGTTCCCGCACAGGCCGAACCCGCCCACCATGACGGTCGCGCCGTCCGTCACGTCCGCGACCGCGACGTCGGCCGACTCGACCCGCTTGTCCATGGTCCCTCCCCTGCTACCGCTCACCGCTCGACGAGCAGCGCCACCGCCTCGCCGCCGCCGATGCAGAGCGAGGCCACGCCGCGCCGCTTCCCGAGGTCCTTCATCGCGTACAGCAGCGTCACGAGGATCCGCGCGCCCGAGGCGCCGATGGGGTGGCCGAGCGCCACGGCCCCGCCCCGCACGTCCACCTTGCGGGGATCGAGGCCGAGCAGCGCGGCGTTCGCGAGGGACACCACCGCGAACGCCTCGTTGATCTCCCAGAGGTCCACGTCGGCCGGCTCGAGCCGCGCCTTCGCGAGCGTCGCCCGGATCGCGTCGGCCGGGGCGATCGTGAACTCCACCGGCGCGCGCGCCGCCCCGCCCCAGGCGCGGAGCCGCCCGAGCACCGCCCGGCCCTCGCGCTCGGCGCGCTCGGCGGACATGAGCACCAGCGCGGCGGCGCCGTCGCTGATCGACGAGGCGTTGGCGGCGGTGACGGTCCCGTCCTTCTTGAAGACCGGCCGCAGCGCCGGGATCTTCTCCGGGCGCGCGCTCCGCGGCCCGTCGTCCTCCGCGACGACCGTCTTCTCGCCCCGCTTCCCCTCGACCTCGACCGGCACGATCTCCGCCCGGAAGGCGCCGGAGCGCGCCGCCTCGATCGCGCGGCGGGTGGACTCGATCGCGTACTCGTCCTGCGCCGCGCGCGAGATGCCCCGGGTGGTCGCGCAGTGCTCCGCGCACATCCCCATGTGCTGCTGGCCGTACACGTCCCAGAGCCCGTCGTGGATCATCCCGTCCACGAGCTCGACATTCCCCATCCGCGCGCCGCCGCGGGCGGCCCGGTCGTAGTACGGGACGTTGGACATCGACTCCATCCCGCCGGCGACCACCACCTCCGCGTCCCCGAGGGCGATCGCCTGCGCCCCGGCGATCACCGCCTTCAAGCCGGAGCCGCACACCTTGTTGAGCGTCCAGGCGGGCGTGGTCTCGGGCAGCCCCGCGAAGATCGTCGCCTGGCGGGCCGGCGCCTGACCCTCGCCGGCCTGGAGCACGTTGCCCATCACGACCTCGTCCACCGCGCCGGGGGCGAGGCCGGCGCGCTCGACGGCCGCGCGGATCGCGATCGCCCCGAGGCGAGGCGCGGTCACCGCGGCGAGCGAGCCGAGGAACGAACCGACGGGCGTGCGCGCCGCCCCCACGACGACCACCTCGCGACCGGCCATGACGACCTCTCTTCCGGAAAGGGGAGCTGCCCGAAGGATCTCGTCGGGCACCCCGAACATATGGAGCCCCGCGCGCGGGCGTCAACGGGGCGTGCAGGCCCCGCAGGCCTCCCGAGGCCCTTCCGCTCGCGGCGCTCACTTGGGTAACGATCGCCCCACCGCGCTGGCCGCCTCCATGAACGGCTTCACGATGTCGAGGGGCAGCGGGAAGACGATCGTCGAGTTCTTCTCCGCGGAGATCTCCACGAGCGTCTGGAGGTACCGGAGCTGGAGGGCGCCGGGGGCCCGGGCGATCACGTCGGCGGCCTGGCTGAGCTTCTCCGCCGCCTGGAACTCGCCCTCCGCCGCGATCACCTTGGACCGGCGCTCGCGCTCCGCCTCCGCCTGCCGCGCCATCGCCCGGCGCATCTCGTCGGGGAGATCCACCTGCTTCACCTCCACGGCGGTGACCTTCACGCCCCACGGCTCGGTGTGCCGGTCGATGATCTCCTGGAGCTGCCGGTTGATCTTGTCACGCTGGGAGAGGAGGTCGTCGAGATCCACCTGGCCGAGCACCGACCGCAGCGTGGTCTGGGCGAGCTGGCTCGACGCGAAGAGGAAGTCGGTGACCTGCAGGAACGCGCGATCCGCCTGCATCACGCGGAAGTAGATCACCGCGTTCACCTTCATCGAGACGTTGTCCCGGGTGATCACGTCCTGGGGCGGGACCTGCTCCGCCGTGATGCGCATGTCGATGATGATCATCCGGTCGATGAACGGGATGATCCACTTGAGGCCCGCGGTCCGGATCCCGGCGAAGCGGCCGAGGCGGAGGACCACGCCCTGCTCGTACTCGTTCACGATCCGGATGCCGGAGAGGAACCACAGGACGACGATCGCGACGGGGACGACGAGGCCGACGATGTTCGGCATGATCGCTTGTCCCTCCGAGGGCCGCCACCGGTGAACGGAGGGTCAACTCCGCGCCGGGGCCCCCTCGAGCGTTCTATCCCGCGGCGCGCCCCTCGGCCACCACGGTGAGCGTGAGCCCTTCCACGGCCACCACCCGGACGCGCGCGCCGCGGGGGATCGGCGCCGCGCTCCGCGCCTGCCAGTACTCACCGTGGACGAACACCTCGCCCCCGCCGGGGCCCACGTCCGAGAGGGCGTCGCCGACCTCCCCGATCAGGGCGGGCGCGCCGAGCTGGAGCCGCACCCGCCGGCCTCCCGCCACCTTCCAGGCCATGAACCCGATCAGCCCGGCGATCGCCAGCGGCGTCGGCCAGACCACCCACGGCGAGAGGCGCAGCGCCGACGGGTCGAACCACTCGCCGGGCGCGGACCGGTCGACGAAGAAGAGCGTCCCGAGCACGGCCAGCGCGGCGCCGCCCGCGACGGCGACGCCGTGCGACGGGAGGTACGCCTCCGTCACCATGAGGCCGACGCCCACCAGCACGAGCAGGACCGCGCCCACGTTCACGGGGATCACCCGCATGGCGAGGAAGGCCAGGAACAGGCAGAAGCCGCCCGCGACGCCCGGGAGGATCGCGCCCGGGTGGTAGAACTCGACGGCGATCCCGAGGAGCCCGACCAGCATCAGGATCGCCATCACGTTCGGGTCGGCGAGGAACATGAGGAGCCGCTGCCGGACCGTCGGCTCGAAGGGCTCCACCGCGGCGCCGCGCAGCGCGAGCGTCCGGGGACCGGCGGCGGTCACGACGCGGCGCCCGTCCGCCGCCGCGAGGACGGCGCCGAGGTCGGGCGCGGCGAGGTCCACGACGTGCAGCCGGATCGCCTCGTCCGCCGTGACGGAGACGCTCTCCCGGACCGCCTTCTCCGCCCAGTCGGCGTTCCGGCCGCGGGCGGCGGCGATGCTCCGGGCGAACGCGGCGGTGTCGTTCTCCACCTTGCGCGCCAGGTCCTTCCCGCCCTCCTCGGACACGTCGCGGCCGCTCCCGGTGACCGGGTGCGCCGCCCCGATGTTGGAGGTCGGGTGCATCGCGGCGACGTGGGCGGCCAGGGTGAGGAAGACGCCGGCGGAGCCCGCCCGCGCGCCGGCCGGTCCCACCCACACGATCACCGGGACGTCGCTCGCGAGCATCCCCTGGACGATCTCGCGCGTCGCGTCCAGCGCGCCGCCGGGCGTGTCGAGCGTGATCGCGACCGCGGCCGCGCCCTCGGCCTTGGCGCGCGCGAGCGCGGCGGCGAGGTACTCCGCCGTGCCGGAGGTGATGGGCCCCTTCACCTCCGCGGCGATCACCCGCGGTGCGGTCGTCGGGGGCGGCGCCGGCGCGCCCACCGCCGCCCCCGCCCGCGCCGCGAGGAGCAGCGCCACCGCCGCGGCGTGCGACGCCCGGCCCGCCCCGCGCTGGCGGAGTGCGGCGATCACGGCTCACCTCCCGGGGACGGGCCTCCCGAGCTCCCGCATCGTGGCCTGGAGATCCTCCCAGGCCTTCCGCTTCTCCTCCGGGCTCCGGAGCAGGTAGGCGGGGTGGAAGGTCGGCATGAGCTTCACGCCGGCGTACTCGCGCCAGCGGCCGCGCAGCTTGGAGATCGGCGTCGTCTCGCGCAGCAGCGTGTGGGCGGCGAACTTCCCGAGCGCGACGATCACCTTCGGCCCGATCGCGGCGAGCTGGGCGCGGAGGAACGGCTCGCACGCCGCGATCTCGTCCGGCTCCGGGTTCCGGTTCCCCGGCGGGCGGCACTTCACGACGTTCGCGATGTAGACCTCCTCGCGGCGGTACCCCATCGCCTCGATCATCTTCGTGAGGAGCTGGCCCGCCCTGCCCACGAAGGGCTCTCCCGAGAGGTCCTCGTCCTCGCCCGGCCCCTCGCCCACGAAGACCAACTCCGCCCGCGGGTTCCCGACCCCGAACACGAGGTTCGTCCGGCCGCCCGCGAGCTTGCACCGGGCGCACTCGCCGATCTCGCGGCGCACCGCGACGAGCGCCTCGCTCCCGCAGCCCTTCGCCGCCGAGGGGCGGGCCGCGGGGGCGGGCGTCGCGCCCCCGGCCAGCCGGGGCGCGGCCGCCACGCGCGCCGCCGTCGGGGCGCTCACGGGGCCGGACGGCTGCCGCTCCGCTCGGGCGATCGACGGACCAGGAGGAGGCACGGCGACCGCTCCCCCGGCCGCCTCCTGGGCTCTCGCGGCGCGCGCGGCGAGCTGCGCCGGCGGGCACTTGGGCTTTCCGGGCGGCACCTCGCGGACGCCCGCCGCCTCGAGCCAGACGAGGTGACGCACCAGCTCCTCCGCCGCCTCGGCGACCGTCTCCCGCGTCCCCTTCGCGTCCTCGCTCACGCGCACCTCGAACTTTTCGGGACTTCGCGTTGCAGCGGCAGCGCCCGCGTCCCTAGAATCGAGCGCCGATGAAGCTGCATCGCCTGCTCGCAGCACTCCCCTTCGTCGCCGCCGCCGTCATCCTGGCCTGGCCCTCCGACGCCCGTGCCTGGGGTCCCCTCGCGCACCTGAGCTTCTCGGCCCAGGCGCTCGCGAACCTCGGGGTGGTCCAGCCCTCCGTCCGCGCGCTGCTCCAGGACTTCGGGGACGAGTTCCTCTACGGCTCGCTCGCCGCGGACATCGTCGTCGGCAAGAACATGGCGCGGTACCTGTACCACTGTCACAACTGGCGCGTGGGCTTCAACGTGCTGAAGCAGGCGCGCCCCGGCGACGAGCAGGCGTTCGCCCTGGGCTTCCTCTCGCACCTCGCCGCGGACACCATCGCGCACAACTACTTCGTGCCGTTCAAGACGGTCGCGTCGTTCCACAAGACGAACACCCGCCACGCGTACTGGGAGCTGCGCTACGACCAGCGGATGGACCGCGGGCTGTCGCGCCTCGCCCGCCAGGTCTCGACCCGCGAGATGCGCGGGCACGACGCGTTCCTCGCGCGCGCCCTGGTGGGCTCGTCGGTGATCCCGTTCGGCGTGTCGAAGCAGCTCTTCCGCGGCCTCGTCGCGAGCGCGCGCCTGAGCCCGTTCCGGCAGGTGTCGCGCTACGCCCTGGCGCGGGAGCGGCACCTGATCCTCGAGCCGGACCTCGTCACCGAGACGAACGCGCTCGCCCTCGACGGCATCCTGGGCCTGCTCGCCGAGGGGGAGCGGTGCCAGGCGGCGCGCGCCGACGCGACCGGCGGCCGCAACATCCGGCTCGCGAGCGACCTCCGCAAGCGGCTCAAGGACCGGACCTCGCACCGCCGGATCCCGTTCCGCGACGCGACGGAGATCGCCGCCGAGACCCGCGAGAGCTTCCGGCGCGGGATCCACGGCAAGCTCGTCCTGCCCGCGTCGATCGCGAAGCTGGTGGTGTAGACCGGGCTCGCTATCAGGCAGGATCGCGCGGCCGGCGCCCGTCGAGCACCGGGACGATCCAGTCGAGGATCGCCTCGGCGACCTTCTCCTTCGGCCCCTCGATCTCGGCGAGCTCCGTCGCCGAGACGAGCGCGACGCGGTTCGTGTCCCCGCCGAACCCGGCGCCGGGTGCGCCGACCTTGTTCGCGACCACGAGATCGCAGCGCTTCCCCTTGAGCTTCTCGCGGGCGCGGGCGATCACCTCCTCCGTCTCGGCCGCGAAGCCCACCAGCACCGGCGCCCCGGCCTTCCCGGCGAACCGGGCGCCTAGGCCGGCGAGGATGTCCGGGGTGCGGGCGAGCACGAGGGTCTCCTCGCCCTCGGCCTTCTTGATCTTGTGCGACGCGACGGTGCGCGGCCGGTAGTCCGAGACCGCCGCCGCGCCCACGAAGAGGTCCATCGCCCCGGCGAACGACTCGACCGCGCGCGCCATCTCCTCGGCGGTGTCCACCCGGACCGTCTCCACGTCGGCGGGATCGGGGAGCGCGGTCGGCCCGGAGACGAGCGTCACCTCCGCGCCGCGCCGGGCCGCGACCGCCGCGATCGCATAGCCCATCTTCCCGGAGGACGGGTTCGAGACGAAGCGGACGGGGTCGATCGGCTCGCGGGTCGGCCCGGCGGTGACGAGCACCTTGCGCCCGGCGAGGTCGCGCCGGCCGAGGATCCGGGCGGCGGCGACGGCGATCTCCTCGGGATCGGCCATCCGCCCCTCCCCCACCTCGCCGTCGGCGAGCTCGCCGACCCCGGGGCCGACCACGTGCATCCCGCGCGCCTTCAGCACGGCGAGGTTCTCCTGCACCGCCGCGTTCCGCCACATGCGGGTGTTCATCGCCGGCGCGAGCAGGACGGGGCAGGTCGTCGCCACCAGCGTGGTCGTCACCGCGTCGTCGGCCATGCCGGCGCGGATCCGGGCGAGCAGGTCGGCGGTGGCCGGCGCGACGATCGCGAGGTCGGCGGCGCGCGCGAGCTCGAGGTGCCCGTACGAGAGCTCCGCCGGCGGCTCGAGCACGTCGGTCAGCACCGGCGCCCCGGAGAGCGCCTGGAACGTGAGCGGGGCGACGAAGCGGGTCGCCGCCGGGGTCATCGCGACGCGGGCGGTCCCGCCCCCCTTCACCACCTGGCGAACCACCTCGCACGCCTTGTAGGCGGCGATGCCCCCGCCCACGCACACCACGACGGTCCGGCTCCGGAAGTCCATGCGGGCATCTTATCGGAAGCCCGGGCGCAGGCGAGGAGTCTGCCCCGCGCAGGCGAGCGGCACGCGCCGCAGTGGCCCGGTCGCGAGGGTTCGCTATCATGCCCGGGCTTGGAACCCACCTCCCCCGCGATCCCGGCGCCGCCCGGCCCGCCCCCCGCGCCGGCGCCGCCGCGCAAGAGCGCCACCCTGTTCTTCCTCACGCTGGTCCTGCTGTTCCTGCCGGGGCTCGTCGCGCAGTCGCTCTCGCGGGCGGGCGGGATCGCCTGGAGCGAGCTGTTCGTCTTCTTCCTGCCGCCCGTGATCTTCGCCGCGGGGTCGAACCTCCGCCCGGTGGCGCTCCTCGGCCTCGGCCGGCCGCGCGCCAGGGAGCTCGCCCTCGCGGCCCTCGTGGGCGTGGCCGCCTTCCTGGTGGCCAACGGCGTGATGGCGCTCTGGTCGCGCCTCCTCCCCGCCCGCGTCCTCCGGCTCTTCGACGTCGCGCGGGTGTTCGACGCGCCGCTCGGCGAGCGGATCGCCATCGCGGTCGTCGCGAGCGTCCTCGCGCCGGTGTGCGAGGAGACCGCCTTCCGGGGCTACCTCCAGCGGACGATCGCGCTCCGGCGATCGCCGGCGGTCGCCATCGCGATCTCCGCCTTGCTGTTCGGGGTCCTCCACGACCCGGTGCGCTTCCCCGCCGTCGCCGTCCTCGGCGCGGTATTCGGGTGGCTCGCGTGGCGCTCGGGCTCGACCTGGACCGCGATCATGGCGCACGCGGTGAACAACGGGCTCGCGTCCGGCTTCGTCCTCGCCGAGGGCGTCCCGCGAGGACCCGAGGCGGAGCCGCCGCTGCGGGCCGTCCTCTTCACGCTGGGGTTCGGCGCGCTGGCGCTCTCGGCCCTCATGTCCGCCTACCGGGTGGCCACGACCCCGCCCCCCGCGACCGCGGCGGTCGTCCTCGTCGATCCCGGCGAGCCCTCCACCCGGTTCTCCCCGGCGCGCGTCCCGGATCGGCTCTGGGCCGCGGCCGCCATCGGGATCGCCCTCCTGCTCGCGATGCTCCTGGCGGCGCGCCTCGGACGCGCATCCTGAATCCCCGCGCGGGCGCCCCGCGGGGGTCGCGATGGGACGCCCGAGAATGCTGGCTCGACGAGGCCGTCCGGTGGATCCTGGGCCGGGCCGGGTCCGTGTGATGCACCGCCGTCCCGATTAAACGAAGGAACCATCTCCGGAGACCGACCCTTGAGCCGCCTGAGCCGCCGATCGCTCGCCGTCGCCGCCCTCGTCGCTGGCCTCGCCCTCGCCCCCGCGCTCGCCGCCGCGCGCGGCCCCTCGACGCCCGCCGAGCGCCGGCGCGCCGTCGAGACCACGCGCAGGCTGGAGCAGCAGCCGCTCGCGAAGGAGGCGAACGCGGCGCGGCGCTGGCTGATCCAGTGGATCGTGGAGATCCCCGACATCAACGTGCAGGGCTGCTCCGGCCCGCTCGACGCCCTCGCGCAGGACGCCGAGGGGGAGCGCCACGGCCGCCTGCTCTGGGTCCAGTCGATGTTCGGGATGGCGGCCTACCAGGTGGAGCACCCGCGGGAGAAGGACTGGGTCGTCATCCAGACCGCGGGCATCGAGAGCGTCCTCAGGACCTACCGCGCGCTGCTCCGCGTGGATCCGTCCGCCCGCTGGGAGGAGCTCGACCTGCTGCTCCAGGCGGCGCGGGCGGGGAAGCTCGAGCAGGTGGTCGAGCAGACGATGGAGGGCTGCGGGGAGGAGCACGCGCCGGGGCCGGGAGAGGCGATTTGACGGAGACCGCGCGGGTTGCTCCGCGGGCACGCGCCGCACGCACGCCCGTGACCGTGCCCGTCACCGTCACCGGCTTCTCCGTGACCCGTGAATCGAGTCCCGTGGCCCGTGGCCCGCTCCCCGTCGTCCGACGCCGTCGGATCACGGGCCACGGGAACCGGGAGGCGGGATGCGGGCACGGGAACGGTCACGGTGACGGGCACGGGCACGGTGCGCGTACCGACCGACGGCTGCGCCCGCCTGCGCCCTCCGCGAAGCCTCAGCTCAGCCGCCTCAAGACCAGGCACTTGAGGTATCGCCCCTCCCGGAACTGGAGCGACACCGGGTGATCCGGCGGCTGGCGCGTCTCGCGGACCAGCGCGAGATCGACGCGCGCCTTGAAGGCCGCCTCCTTCACCGCCTCCGTGAACTGCTCCGCCGAGACGCGCGCCGAGCAGCTCGCGGTGACGAGCAGCCCGCCCGGCGCCACCACCGCGAGCGCCGCGCGGTTCAGCGACGCGTACCCGGCGAT
Organism: Anaeromyxobacter oryzisoli; assembly: GCF_022690765.1. Taxonomy (GTDB): domain Bacteria; phylum Myxococcota; class Myxococcia; order Myxococcales; family Anaeromyxobacteraceae; genus Anaeromyxobacter; species Anaeromyxobacter oryzisoli. The sequence continues at coordinate 106,188 of NZ_JALCZA010000008.1, forward strand.
GGCGCCCTCGACCGCCTTCTGCGACTTCGCGAACGCCGGCGGATCGCACACCACCAGGTCGAAGCGGCGCCCCTCCTTCCTGTAGCGGGCGAGCAGGTCGAAGCAGTCCTCCGTGGCGAACGCGTGATCGGCGGGGTCGAGGTGGTTCGCGCGGAAGTTCTCCCGCGCGAGCGCGATCGCGTCGCGATCCACGTCCACGGACACGACGTGCTTCGCGCCGCCGAGCGCCGCCGCCACGGAGAAGCCGCCCGTGTAGCTGAACAGGTTCAGCGCCTCCGGCCGGCCCGCCGCGAGCTCGCGCACCATCCGCCGGTTCTCGCGCTGGTCCAGGAAGTGGCCGGTCTTCTGGCCGCGCCGGACGTCCACGAGGATCGTCATCCCGTGCTCGTCCACCGCGATCCGCTCCGGCGGCTCCGCCCCCCACAGCACGCGCCCCTGCGGGCTGCCCTCGTCGCCGTCGTCGTCCCGCGCGAGCTCGTCGCGCCCGTACACGCCGGCGAGCCCCTCCACCTCCGCGCGGAGCGCCTCGACGATCGCCGCGCGGTGGGGGGTGAGCCCGGCCGAGTAGAGCTTCAGCACCGCGAACCGGTCGTAGCGGTCGGCGACGACGCCGGGGAGCCCGTCCGCCTCGCCGTGCACGACGCGCCAGCCGTTCGTGCCCTGCACGAGCTCCCGGCGGAGCGCCACCGCCCGGGCGACGCGGCGGCGCCAGAAGGCGTCGTCGACGGCCTCGGCCGGCTCGCGCGTGAGGATGCGCACGGAGATCGCCGAATGCGGATCGTAGTACCCGCGGGCGACGAACCGGCCGCCCTCCGTCACGTCCACGATCGCGCCCGCGGGGAGCCGGTTCGGCGCGCGCTCCACCGCCTTGCGGAACACCCACGGGTGTCCGGCCCGCAGGTGACGGGCCAGGTCCTTCCGCAGCGGCAGCTCGGCCTCGACGCCCGTCATCCTCTCACCTCCACGCCGCGGGCGCGGCGGCGCGCCGGCCGCTCCTCCTTCGCCCGCGAGAAGTTCCCCACCACGAGCCCCGGGCGCGCGAGCGCCAGCGCCCGCCCCCCCCCCCCCCCCCCCAAAGGGGCCCCCCCCGCGCCCCCCCCCCCCGCCGGCCCCATGTAGACGTCCGGGTCGATCGCGAGCGGTCGCGTCTGCACCTGCTCCACGCCGGTGTCCGCCACCAGCGCGCAGAGCCGCTCGGCCTCCCCCGCCCGGTCGGTGACGCCCGGGAACGTGAGCAGGTTGACCGCGACGTAGACGCCCTTCCTCCGCGCGACCCGCATCGAGCGGATCACGTCCTCGAGCCCGTACCCCGTCGGCCGGTAGTAGGCGGCATAGAGATCAGGCGAGGCGCTGTTCGTGGAGATCCGCACCGAGTCGAGGCCCGCGTCGGCGAGGCGGGCGAGCGCGTCCGGGAGCGAGCCGTTCGTGTTCGCGTGGATCGAGCCGCGGCGCGTCCGGCGCCGGACAAGGCGGATCGCCTGCTCGATCTCCTTCCACCGCGTGAGGGGCTCGCCCTCGCAGCCCTGGCCGAAGCTCACCATCACGTGGCCGGTCGCCGTCTCGAGGTGGCGCACCGCCACGTCCGCCATCTCCTCGGCGGTGGGCGGACGCGCGATCCGCTCGTGCGAGGACGGCGGCATCCCCTCCGCCTGCTCGGAGAGGCAGCCGACGCACGCCGCGTTGCAGGACGCCGACGAGGGGATCCCCCCCTCGTCGCGACCGTAGAACGTGTTCTGCGCCGTGAAGCAGCGCCACTCGAGGGCGCACCGCGCGAGCTGGCGGTAGATCGGGTTCCCCGTGGCGACGAGCCGCTCGACGCGGGCCGGCAGGTCCGGCGTCGAGTGGCGCCGCGGATCCCAGTGGCCGCGGCGGTCCGTCCGGAGCGCCCACACCACCGGTCCGTCCGGGCCGAACCCGGCCGCGGTGTACGCCCACTGCGGCAGCACCGGCGCCTCGTCCACCGTGGCGAGCGGCGGCCGCGCCGCGCCAGGCAGCAGGGTGCGGGTGAAGCCCGGCGGCAGGGTCGCCCCCACCGCGTGCGGCACGATCCGGCGCCGGCCGACCTTCACCTCGCCGAGCACCACGGTCGCGCCCGTGGTCGGGTCGATCCCGACCGGACGGCGCCCCGGCAGCATGCAGAGGGTTCCCCCCGGCGGCAGCGCGATGGGGCGCTCCCGCGGACCGACGAGCGCGTCGCCCGTGCGGGCGGCCGCGAGCAGCCCGGGGTGGTCGTAGACCTGCCCCCGGTCGTCGGAGAAGAGCAATCTCGGCAGTTCCATCGAGGTCGGCGCGCCGCCGTGGTCCGTCAGGGCGTCGGGCGCGGGTTCTTACCACGCTTCGCGCGCGATGCGCGCCCCTCCGGGGGCCCGCCGCGTCGCCCATCGGCGGGGGGCGGCGCGGGCGTCCTGGGTGCTAGGATTTCCTCCGTACTTCCCGCATGCTCGCTCACCCTCTCCCCGGCCGACGCGGGGAGAGCCCGGGCGGCGGGAATCTCCGCGAGCGCCGGGCCGTTTCCCAGGCCGAGACGATGGAGGGAGCGGGCTCCCGGCGTCTGGAATAGAACCGAACCAGGAGAAGACGAACTCCACGATGTTCGACCTGCGCCAGAACGATCTCACGCGAGACGAGTTCCAGGATCTCGCGCTCAAGCACATCGACCCGCTCTTCTCGGCGGCCCTGCGGCTGACCAAGAACGACCGCGACGCCGAGGACCTCGTGCAGGACACCTTCCTGCGCGCGTACCGCTTCTTCGACAAGTTCGAGCGCGGCACGAACATGAAGGCGTGGCTGTTCAAGATCCTGACCAACACCTTCATCAACCGGTACCGCCGCTCCGTGAAGGAGCGGAACATCGTGGAGGGGTCGGAGCGCGACGCCGTGCACGAGCGGTTCGTCTCCCGGGAGGCGGCCGAGTACGCAGCCAACCCGGAGCAGTACTTCTTCGACCGGCTGCTCTCCGACGACGTGCTGAAGGCCGTGGACGCGCTGCCGGTGGACTTCCGGATGGTCGTGATCCTGGCCGATCTGCAGGAGTTCTCGTACAAGGAGATCGCCGAGATCCTGGACATCCCGGTCGGCACCGTGATGAGCCGCCTGTACCGCGGCCGGCGGCTGCTCCAGAAGGCGCTCGCGAACTACGCGGTCGTCTCCGGCGTCCTCCAGGATCCGGGCGAGGGTCAGAGCATCGACCTCGAGACCTATCGCCGCAGGCGCGGCAAATCCGCCTGACGGCCCCCGGACGCGCGCCATGTCGCCGAACGCCCTCCCGACGATGGACTGCGCCGAGCTCGAACGATCGCTCGACGCCTACCTCGACGGTGAGTTCGAGCCCGAGGAGATCGCCGAAGCCGAGGCGCACCTCATGGGGTGCCCGCGCTGCCGCGCCGCCGTCGAGGCGCAGGCGAGGCTCCGCGCCGCGCTGAAGGCGAAGCTCCGCGACGCGATGGGCGCCGACGCCTCGGCCGGCCGCGCTCCCCCCGAGCTGCGAGGGCGCGTGGAGCGTGCGCTCGCGCGCGAGCGGCGCCCGCTGTGGCGACGCGCGCTCTCCCCGGTCCCGGTCGCGACGATGGCCGCGTGCGCCGCTGGCGCCCTGGTCGTCCTCTCGATCCACACGGGGGACGATCTCCTCGTCCGCGACGCCATCGACCATCACCACCGCTCGCTGCCGCTCGAGGTGGACGCCGCCTCGATGGTCCCGTGGTTCAGCGGGAAGCTCCCCTTCCGCCCCGCGCCGCCTCACCTCGAGGCCGGCGGCGCCGCGCCGCTGGGCGCGCGCCTGTCGAACCTCCGCGAGTGGCCGGCGGCGTACATCCGGTATCGGCTCCCGCAGGGTCAGGCCGGGCTCTTCATCGTGGACGATCCGGACGGCCGCTTCGACGCGCCCGGCCGGGAGGTGCGGCTCGGTCCGGGAGTGGTGCGGGTCGCGAGCGCCGGCGGCTACAACGTCGCGGTCTGGCGCAAGGACGAGATCGTCTACTCGCTCGTGTCCGATCTCGACGAGCAGGCCCTGTTCCATCTCGTCCGGACCGCGCAGGCGGACGGCGGTCGGTAGCGTCCCGAGGGCCCGGCGCGGCCGGTCGCGGTTTTGACCTGACGGCCGGCGGCGGGTAACATTCCCCAGCCTTTTCCGCACGGTGGCGCGCGATCGTCGCGCCCATCGCCCAGGCCGGGGCCGCCCGATGTCCAAGAAGATCCTCCTCATCGAGAACGACCCGGCGTTCGCCGCGGAGCTGTCGCACGCCCTCGAGCAGACGGGCTTCGACGTGCGCGTCACCGGCGACGGCAAGGAAGGGCTCGACCTCGCCCGCGAGTGGGGCCCGGCGGCGATCGTGCTCTGCGTCGAGCTGCCGGGGATGAGCGGCTATCTCGTCTGCCAGAAGCTCCGCAAGGACGACGCGCTGAAGGGCATCCCGCTCGTGCTCACGAGCGCCGAGGCGACCGCCGACACCTTCGAGAAGCACCGGGCCCTCAAGGTCCGCGCCGACGCGTACCTCCTGAAGCCCTACTCCCCCGACGCGCTCGTCGAGACGCTCGGCGGGCTGGTGGGGCTGCCCGAGGGCGCTCCTGCAGGCGACGGCCTCGGGGACGACGGCGCGGAGGAGGAGCTGGTCTCGCTCGACGAGGAGGTGGGGCTCGAGGCCCTCCCGGAGGCCGAGGGCGACCTGCCGGAGCTCGATCTCCAGTCGCTCCCGGAGGAGCCCGCCGCGAGCACCAGCGCCGACGAGGCGCTCTCGCTGCTCGACGACGCCTTCGACGGCCTCACCGCCCCCGCAGGGCAGGACGCCCTCGAGCTGGACGCCGGCGACGAGCAGCCGCCCGCTGCCGACGACGGCCCGCTCGGCGCCGAGCTCGGCGGCGAGGCCGGGGACGCCCTCGGTGCGCTCGGCGACGACGAGCCGCTCACGGCGGCCGCTCCCGCCGGCGACGACCTGCCCGGCGCCGAGCTGGACCTCGATCGCGCCCTGGAGGAGGTGGGCTCGCTCGCGCCGACGGCGGATCCCACGGCAGACCTCGACCGCGAGCTCGAGGCGGTCCGCCCGCCGGTGCGCGGCGCGAGCGCGGATCGGCTCCGCGCGGCGGGCATCCGGCTGCTCCACGACGATCCCTCCGGGCGCGAGCGTGACGCCGGCGCCGCGCCGGCCGACCGGAGCGAGGACGAGCTGCGCCAGGCCCGCGCCCGCGCGCGCGCCCGCGACGATGATGACGCGATCCGCCGGGCCGAGGAGGCGGAGGCGGCCCTCTCCGACAAGGACGCGGAGCTCGCCGCGGCGCGCAGCAGGGCCGAGTCGGCCGCCGCCCAGCTCCGGAAGCTCGAGGCGGAGCTCGACGCCGCGCGAGCGGAGTCGCGCCGCGCCGGCGAGCAGGCGCGCGCCGCGGAGGGCGAGCTCTCGGGGGCGCGCGAGAAGCTCGCCGCCGCCGAGCGCCGCATCGACGAGCTGCGCCGGCGGGCCGACGCGGCCACCGCGCTCGAGCATGAGCTCGACGAGCTCCGGGGCGAGCTGGTCGTCGCGCGCGGCGAGGCCGACGGCGCCCGCGGGGAGATCGAGCGGCAGGGCGCGCAGCTCCAGAAGCGCGTCGCCGAGCTCGAGGCGGCGAACGCGAAGCACGAGGAGCGCGTCCTCAAGGCCTACCAGAAGATCAAGAACGACGAGAAGGTGAAGGACAAGGTCCGGAAGGCGCTCGCCATCGCCGCCCAGCTCCTCGAGGAGGGGCTGCCCGCGGAGACGCCGGCGGAGAAGGAGCGGCGCGCCGCCGCCGTCGTCGGGCGCGAGTAGACCGGCGCGCCCGCCGCCCTACCCGAGCACCTCTTCGTCACCGCGGAGCCCGGCGCCGAGCTTCGACATGTCCACGCCGAAGTAGCGCAGCAGCCGCTGCTGGTGCCAGCCCAGCCCCAGGACCTGCACGCCCCCGAGGCCTGCGAGCGCCCCGGCCACGGCGGCGAGGCCGAGATCCTGGAGCTCCCGCACCCGGGAGAAGTCGAGCACGACCGGCGCATCCCGGGGCACCTCGCCGAGCCAACCGTTCAGGCGCGACGCGGCCTGCCGGTCGAAGGTCCCATCGATGCGGATGACGAGCTCGCCCGCTGCACCGCGCGTCACGTCCATCATCGCTTGCCTCGCCGCTTTCTGGAGAGGCGTCTAGGGTGCGTCCGTCCCCGCCACGGGTCAACGGAAGGCCCCATCGAAGCAGCTCCCGGCCGTCGATGATCGTCGATGCTCCGGTCGGTCAGTGTGTCGCACCCGAAGTGGACCCCGCCGTCACGGGCGGCTCCTCGGGGACGCGCGCCGCGCGCATCGCCCCGACGGCGGCGCCGATCGCGAGCAGGTTCGCGGGCGACAGCGCCGTTCGCACCGCCGCCTTCAGGAACGGACGGAGCAGCGGCCAGACGCCGCCCCCGACGACGAACCCGACCGCGGCGGCCACCCCGAGCACCGCCATGGGGTTCTCCGCCATGCGCCGATCGAGGTCGAGCTCCTCCCCGAGCCGCCGCGCCGCCTCGCGCGCCTCAGCGCCGAGATCGCGCAGCGCCTCGGCCAGCTCGTCGACCTCCTGTCCTGCCATGCCGCCCATCCCGCTCCGCTGCTCCATCGCCCCCTCCGCTACGCACGCGACAGCATGCGCCCGAGGATGAACCCGACGCCCGCCGCGATCGCCACCGCCGCGACCGGCCGCTCCCGCGCGAACGCCCGGATGAAGTCCCCCACGTCCTCCGCGTAACCGCGGAGCCCCTCGAGGCGGGCCTGCATGTCCGCCGCGAGCTCCTCCGCCTCCTGCCTGAGCTGCGTCGTCTCCTCACCCTTGCCGCCGTCGTCCATCGCGAACCTCCGTGGGCCTCGCTCGCGCGATGCATCGGACGGCCCGGTCCGTGGACCGGGCCCTGGCGGCAAGGTAGGACGCGTCTGGGCGGGCGGCCAAAGCCCCAGGGAGCCGATCGAGCCCGAGATGGGCCGCGCCTCCTCCGGCCGCGGGGACCGGCCCCGCGCGGTGCGGCCCGGAGCCGGCGGGGCGAGCGGTGAACGTCCCTGAAGGGCGCCGCCGGGCGTGGGACACGACCACCGAGCAGCGCAGGCGATCGAAGCTCCGTTCGCCCTGAGCGTAGGCGCGCCCTGCGCGCCGGAGTCGAAGGGCGCGACCGCAGGAAGGAGTCCGCCCCGCGCAGGCAGGCAGCGTGCGTCAGGGCCGGGGCGCGCTCGCGCCGGCGCGAGCGCGACCGCGCCGGCGGCGCAGCGCGCCCAGGAGCTCCCCGAGCTCGGCGATCCGCAGCGCCCACGCCGCGGCGAGGTACGCGGCGGCGCCGGCGAGGACGGGCACGAGCCCGAGGACGAGCTGGCGCGGGAGGCTCTTGTGGGCCGGGAGGACCTGCACCAGGGCGCGCTGGACCGTCCACGCCACCAGGGCGAGGACCGCCGAGGCCGCGAGCACCTTGCAGAGCTGCACGACGAGCCCCTTCCCTCCGAGCGTCCCCTCGCGCCGGCGCCAGGCCCAGGCGAGCACCACGTAGTTCACGCCCGCCGCGACGGACGTCCCGAGCGCGACGCCGCGGTAGCCGAGGAGCGGGTACAGCGCCGCGTTCAGCGCCACGTTCGAGATCATCCCGAGGATGCTGCCGATGACGGGGACCCGCGCGTGATCCACCGCGTAGAAGGCGGGCGCGAGCACCTTCACGCCGGAGTAGGCGTACAGCCCGAGCGCGTAGCAGAGCAGGGCCTGGCCGGTGGCGTCGGTGTCCGCCGCGCCGAACCGGCCGTGCTCGTAGATGAGCGAGATGATCGGGCGCGCGAGCACCGCCAGCCCGACCGCCGACGGTACGTTGAGGAACGCGACGAGGCGCAGGGCCGAGCCGAGCGTCGCGTTCACCGCGGCCATGTCCCGCGCCGCCGCGCGCTGGGCGACGCCCGCGCCCGCCACGGTCGCGATCGCGACGCCGAACACGCCGAGCGGGAGCTGCATGAGCCGGAAGGCCATCTGCAGCCAGGTGTTCGCCCCCTCCGTGTGCGAGGCGAAGTACGTGTTGACGAGGATGTTCACCTGGGTCGCGGACAGGCCCACGACCGCGGCGGCCATCAGCCGGAAGATGCGCCGGATCCCCGGGTCGGAGCGCACCGCGCGATCGAGCACCAGCCGCGGCCGCCACCCCAGCGCGCGCAGCGACGGGAGCTGGGCGGCGAGCTGGAGCGCCCCCCCGAGGATCGTGCCGAACGACCAGCCGATCACGGCCTGCTCGCGGGGGAGCCCGGCGGCCCACAGCCCGAGGCCGACCGCGATGGCCCCCACGTTGAACAGCGCCGGCGCCAGGGCGGGCGCGGTGAACCGCTGCTGCGCGTTCAGCATCCCCATCGCGACGGCGGACAGCGACACGAGGAGGAGGAACGGCATCATGATCCGGGTGAGCGTCGCCGCGAGGGCGGGCTCCTCGAGCCCCGGCGCGATGCCGCGCACGAGGGGCCCGGCGAGCGCGACGCCGAGGAGCGTGATCGCGCCCACCACGACGAGCAGCACCGCGACGATGGCGTTCCCGAGCCGGTAGGCGGCGCCCGGCCCGCGGTTGCGGTGGGCGTCGGCGAAGGTGGGCACGAACGCCGAGGAGAGCGCCCCCTCCGCGAAGAGATCGCGCAGCAGGTTCGGGATCCGGAACGCGACGACGAACGCGTCGGAGAACCGGTTCGCGCCGACCAGGATCGCGAAGAGCTGGTCGCGCACGAGGCCGAGCACCCGCGAGGCCATCGTGGCCGCGGAGAGCCACACGGCGCGGCCCACCCGCACCGGAGCCGCGCTCGCCTGGACCGTGATTTCGTCGGGCATGTCTGGGGCCGCGCCCGGCCGCGCCGCGAGGCGCGGGCCGGAGGCTACTTCTTCTGCATCGACGCCTTCGCGGCCTGCTCCTTCTTCATCACGAGGGCCCTGGCCTGCGACTGGATCGTCTGGGGGACGTTGCGATCCCGGGCCAGCTCCTTCACGTCCCGCTCCTGGAGGGTGACGAGCATCTTGAGGGCGGTGGGCAGCGGCACCTTCGGGTTCTTCACCAGGGCGATCTTGATCGCGTAGGTCTTGAGGAACTCCCGGCTCGAGTAGACGTAGCGGAGCACGTCCGCGTTCACCGTCCGCGAGTTGGCGAGGGACAGGATCTCGCCGTCGGTGATCCGCGGGCTGGTGGCCGCCGCCATGGTGACGAGCTTGTTCGAGTCCCGCAGGAGGATCGTCCGCGCCTCCTTGTTGCCGAGGGTCGCGAGCTTGATCTTCTCGGACACGCTCATCTTCATGATGCGCTGGGTGATGTTCAGCTTCTTCTTCGTCTCCTCCTCGGTCTCGGCGCGCGGGGGGCCGTCCGGCGCGTCGTCCGAGTGGAGCTCCCGGCGGTACTCCGCGATGAGCCCGGCGGCGGTCTCGACCTCCTCCGGCGGCTTCGCGGTCGGGTCCACGCCGTGGACGCGGCGGTGCGCCTCCACGAGGCGGGGGACGTCGAGGAGCGTGAGGCCGTTGCGGACGCAGAAGTCGCAGGCGCCGTCGACGGTCGAGGCGAGGGCGTTCGGGTTCGCGCACAGCCCCCGCACGATGCCCTCGTGGCGCAGGAGCCGGAGCTCGTTCTGGCGCACGATCTCGGCGAGCCGCTGCGAGACCGTCCCCGCCAGGCGCGCCACCGTCTCGTCCGGGGTCGAGGGGTTCAGGAGGACGAGCTCGAGGGCCGCCTCGTGGCCCGCGAAGCGCTCGGCGAGCCAGTCGAGCACCGGCGCGGCGAGCCCCTCGGCGCGAAGCGCGACGCCCGAGATCCGCTCCGGCAGCCCCTCGGCCGTCCGGATCGCGGTGTCCCGGACCGCGGCGTCGCCGTCGAAGGACAGCATGAACAGGAGCGTCACGAGGTCGGCCGGCGCGACCGCCGGGACGAGCCCCTTCGCGCCCATCATGCGCAGCGGCGCGGGCGCCTTCCCGTCGGCGTGCTTCTGGAGGGGCCTCGGCAGGACGTCGAGGGACAGCGGGCAGTCGGGCATGTCAGCTCCGGCGCTCCCCGTCCGCGGGTTCGGCCGGCGTGCCCAGGGCGATCGGCGAGAGCTCGTACACGGGAGCGTGACGACGCTGCCAGTGGTGCCGGATCCGACCCAGCACCCGGTTCAGCGGGTTGTTGCGGGAGAGGAAGGGGACGATCGGCGCGCCCCGCACGCCGAGGGCGTCGCGGGCCGCGAGCAGCCGCGCGTCCTCCGGCCACAGCTCGAGGCCGCGCGTCACGGCGCGGACGGCCCGCACGCGCTGGTTCAGCGCGAGGTGCACGCGGGCCTGGTTGAGGAGCAGCTCGGGGTCGGCGCCGACGGCGCGGAGCGCCTGGTCGCAGAGGAGCACGCCGAGGTTGGAGTTCCGCTCGACCAGGACGAGGGTCACGCCGTACCAGGACATGGCGCGCGGGTCGCGCGGATCCCGGCGGTGGGCGCGCTCGAAGGCCGCGTGGGCCTCGGAGAGGTTCCGGGCGCGGAACGCCGCGAGCCCCTCGTCGAGCGCGGCCGCCGCGACGGCGTCCGCCTCGCGGGCTTCGCTGTTCGTGGTCGGGCTCACCGGTTGCGCTCGTAGAGGATGCGGAGCCCTTCGAGGGTGAGGTGCTCGTCCACCTCGGTGATCGCCTTCGAGACCCCGGCGATGAGCGGGGCCAGCCCGCCCGTCGCGACGACCTTCGGCGAGAACCCGAGCTCGTCCGACATGCGCGCGCAGATCCCGTCCACGAGGCCGACGTAGCCGTACACGAGGCCGCTCTGGATGGACGCCACGGTGTTCCGACCGACGACCACGGCGGGCCGCGCGAACTCGACGCGAGGGAGCTTGGACGCGCTGCGGAAGAGCGCCTCCATCGAGATGCGAATGCCCGGCGCGATCGCGCCCCCGAGGTACTCGCCCTTCGGGGAGATGGCGTCGAAGGTGGTGGCCGTCCCGAAGTCCACGACCACCAGCCCCTGCCGCCAGCGCTCGTACGCGGCCACCGCGTTCACCACGCGATCCGCGCCGACCTCGCGCGGGTTCTCGTAGAGGATCGGCATCCCGGTCTTCATGCCCGGGCCGACGAAGAGCGGCTTCCGGTCGAAGTACCGGGTGGACATCAGCTCGAGCGTGAAGGCGAGCGTCGGCACGACGCTCGAGACCACCACCGCGTCGACGCGCGACGGCTCGAGCCCGGCGGATGCGAAGAGCTGCCGGATGAGGATCCCGTACTCGTCGGCGGTGCGGGTCTGGCTGGTCTCGATGCGCCAGTGGTGCCGGAGCCGGGCGCCGTCGTAGGCGCCGAGCACCGTGTTCGTGTTTCCAACGTCGATGGCGAGCAGCACCGCTGGAGGGTAGCCGCCGGAAGGCGGCTCGGTCAACGCGGGCGTGCGCTAGCGGGGCCGCAAGAGCTGCACGTCGCCGGCGAGGATCCGCTCCACCCGCTCCGGCGTGCGGACGAGCAGCGCGCCCAGGTCGTCGATGTCCTCGGCCCGCCCCGCCAGCTCGCGCCCATCCGTCCGGACGAGGACCTCCCGGCCGAGCGTGACGGACCGCTCGCGCCACGCGTCGCGGATGGGCGCGAAGCCGCGTTCGGCGTGGGCGTCGAGCCAGGCCTCGAGCCGGCCGAGGCAGGCGGCCGCGAGGAGCGCCCTCGGCGCCGGCAGCCCGCGCTCGATGGCGACGCTGGTGGCCTCGCCGCGCAGCTCCTCCGGGAAGTCCTCGGCCCGGGCGTTCACGTTCACGCCGACGCCGATCACCACCCAGTCCACCTTCTCCGGCTCCGCCGCGAGCTCCGTGAGGATCCCCGCGATCTTCCGCCCGCCGGCGAGCACGTCGTTGGGCCACTTGATCCCCGCCGCGACGCCCGCGCTGCGGAGCGCGTCGCAGACGGCCAGCGACGCGACGAGCGTCAGCTCGGCCGCGCGCGAGGGAGGCAGCTCGGGCCGGAGGACCGCCGAGAAGTAGAGGTTCCGGTGCGGCGGGGAGATCCACGCCCGCCCGCGCCGACCGCGCCCGGCGGTCTGGGTCTCGGCGATGACGACCTCGCCGTGGGCGGCGCCCTCCTCCGCCAGCTCCCGGGCGCGGTCGTTGGTCGAGCCGAGCTCCTCGTACGAGTGGAGCACCTGGCCGAGGTCGTGGGTGTCGAGGAGCGGCCGGAGCTCGAGCGCGGTGAGCCGGTCGGGGACCGCCGCGAGCCGGTAGCCGCGCGCCGGCACGGCCTCGACCCGGTAGCCGTGGGCCCGCAGGGCCTCCACGTGCTTCCAGACGGCCGCGCGGGTCAGCCCGAGCTTGTCCGAGATCGCCTCCCCGGACACGAACTCGTCGCCGGCCTCGGCGAGGAAGGCGAGGACCAGCTGCTCGGAGTCGGGCGGATCGGGAGGCACGGAGCGGTGATCTTCCGGGCTGGGGTGACCGGTGTCAACGACGAGCACCGGCCCCCGCCTTCGCGGGTCGCGGGACGGGGCTCGGACGGCGGACGACCCCCGCGTTCACGCCAGATCGAACGCGATGTCCACGGCCTTCGCGCTGTGCGTGATCGCGCCCATCGAGACGAAGTCCACGCCGGTCGCGGCGATCCGGGGCAACCGCTCGAGCGTCATGTTGCCGCTGGCCTCGAGCAGCACCCGGCCCGCCGTCCGGCGGACCGCCTCCGCGACGGCCGCGTCGTCCATGTTGTCGAGCAGGACGATGTCCGCACCCGCCTCGATGGCCTGCTCGAGGCCGGGGAGGTCCTCCACCTCGACCTCGATCCGGAGCATCGCGCCGGCCCGCTCGCGCGCGCGCCGCACCGCCTCGGCCACGCCGCCGCAGGCCGCGACGTGGTTGTCCTTGATGAGGATGCCGTCGCCGAGGCTCACGCGGTGGTTCTTCCCGCCGCCCGCGCGCACCGCCTCCTTCTCCAGCATCCGCCAGCCCGGCGTGGTCTTGCGCGTGTCGAGGAGCCGCGTCCGCGCGCCGCCCTGCGCGAGCAGGTCGGCGCAGCGGCGGGTCGCGGTCGCGACCCCGGACAGCCGCTGCAGGAAGTTGAGCGCCGTCCGCTCGGCGGCGAGCAGCGCACGCACCGGCCCGCGCGCGGTGCCGACGACCTCGCCCCGGGTCGCCCGCGCGCCGTCGCCGCGCTCGAACCGACAGGTCGCCCCGAGCCGCTCGAAGACCCGGGTCGCGACGGCGGTACCGGCGAGGACCAGATCCTGCTTGACGAGGAACGTGCCCTCGCCGGTCGCGGCCGCGTCGATGGTGGCCTCGCTCGTCGCATCCCCGAGGAGGAGATCCTCCTCGAGCGCCAGCTCGACGAGGCGCTCGGCGTGCGCGCTGAGCCCGGCCATGTCGCCCTCTTCCCGCCTACCGCTTGCCCTTGCGGGCGGCCCTGCGCGCCGGAGCCTTCCGCGCGGCCGGCTTCCTGGCCGGCTTCCTGGCCGGCTTGCGGGCCGGCTTCCGCGCCGCGCGCTTCGCGACGACCCGCTTCGGCGCCGCCTTCTTCGCGCCTTTCTTCGGAGCCGCCTTGGCAGCCGCCTTGGCGGCCTTCCTCGGCGCGGCCTTCTTCACGGCCGCCTTGACAGCCGCCTTGGCGGGCTTCCGGGCGGCGGCCTTGCGGGCGGCCGGCTTCTTCTTGGCTGCCGCCTTCCTGGCCGGCTTCGCGGCGGCAGGCGCGCGGGCGACCGACTTGGCCTTCTCGACCATCGCCTCGACGCCGGACTTCACCGCCTCGATGGCGCTCTGCGCCGCCTCGGCGCCGGCGGCGACGATCTTCTCGGCGGTCTGGACGACCGGGCTCGGCGCCTCCTGCTGCTCCACCGGAGCCGGAGCCGGGGCCGGAGCCGGGGCTGCCTCCGCGGGCACCTCGACGCTGGGCTTCTGCTCGTTCTGGTTCTCCATGCTGTCCCTCCTGGCGGGGTTCGCCTCCGAGCCCGAGAGCATCGCACGATGCGCGTCGAGCTTGCCTCTTTTTTCGCGCAGCTCCTCCGCCCGAGCCCGGTCCTTCTCGACCACCTCCGGCGGCGCCTTCTGCACGAAGGACGGATTCTGGAGCTTCCGCTCGATGCCGGCGAGGTCCTGCTCGACCTTCGCGATCTCCTTGTCCACGCGCGCCGTCTCGGCGGCGAGGTCGATGACGCCCGCGAGCGGCACCCGCACCTCGAACCCGGGGCCCACGCCGACGGCCGACTGCGGCGCCGGCGGCGTCGCCGCCGCGAGGGTGACGTTCACGCCCTCGACGCCCGCGACCCGCTGGATCCGCGCGAGCTCCCCCGCGAGCAGGAGGTCGTGCGTGGCCTGGTCGGCGACCGCGATCTCGACCTTGGCCTGGACGCCCAGCTTCACCTTGAACGGGATGCCCATCTCGCCGCGGATGTTGCGGATGGCGTCGATGATCCCGAGGACTGGTCCGAAGGACCGCTCCGCCGCCTCGTCCACCGGCCCCGTCTGGGGGTACGCCGCGGCGAGGATCGAGTCCGGCCACGCCTGCGCCTTCACCTGCGTCCGGAGCACGTGCCAGAGCTCCTCGGTGATGAAGGGCATGAACGGGTGGAGGAGCCGGTAGCTCGTCTCGAGACAGCGGACGAGCACCGCCTGGGTCGCGTGCTTGAGGGCGAGGTCCTCCCCGTAGAGCGCCTCCTTGGCGAGCTCGATGTACCAGTCGCAGAGCTCGTGCCACACGAACGCGTAGACGGCGTTGGCGGCGTCGTTGAACCGGAACGCCTCGAGCGCCGCGACCGTCTCGTTCACCGTCCGCTGCAGCCGGGCGAGGATCCACCGCTCCGCCGGCGAGGCGGCGAGGGTCGAGACGTCCTCGCCGCGCTCCTCGTGGCCGGCGAGGTTCATGAGCGCGAACCGGCTCGCGTTCCAGAGCTTGTTCGCGAAGGCGCGGTAGCCCTCGATGCGCTGGTCGGACAGCTTGATGTCGCGCCCCTGCGCGGTGAGCGCGGCGAGCGTGAACCGGAGCGCGTCGGCGCCGTACTTCTCGGTGACGACGAGGGGATCGATCACGTTCCCCTTCGTCTTCGACATCTTCTGGCCCTTCTCGTCGCGGACCATCGGGTGGAGGTACACGGTCCGGAAGGGCACCTCGCCCATGAAGTGGAGGCCCATCATCATCATCCGGGCGACCCAGAAGAAGATGATGTCGTGCCCGGTCTCCATCACGGAGGTCGGGTAGAAGGTCCGGAGCGTGTCGGTCTGGTCCGGCCAGCCCATGGTCGAGAACGGCCAGAGGGCCGACGAGAACCAGGTGTCGAGGACGTCCTCGTCCTGCCGCAGCTCGGGCTTGCCGCAGGTGGCGCACGCCGATGGCGTGGTGCGCGCGACCGTGACGTGGCCGTCCGGGCAGTACCAGGCGGGGATCTGGTGGCCCCACCAGAGCTGGCGGCTGATGCACCAGTCGTGGATGTTCCGCATCCACGCCATGTAGGTGTTCGTCCACTGCTCGGGGATGAAGCGGGTCTTCCCCTGCTCCACCGCCTCGATCGCCGGCCGCGCGAGCGGCTCGATCTTCACGTACCACTGGTCCGAGAGCATCGGCTCGAGGACCGTCTGCGAGCGCTGGCAGCGCCCGAGCGGGAGCACGTGCGGCTGGGTGCCGCGATCGAGCCCCTTCTCCGCGAGCAGGCGCTTCACCTCCTTGCGCGCCTCGAAGCGGTCGAGCCCGGCGAGCGGGCCGGCGTTCGCGTTCATCCGCCCGTCCACGTCGATGACGGTGACGAGCTCGAGCCCGTGCCGCTTGCCGACCTCGAAGTCGTTGAAGTCGTGGGCGGGCGTCACCTTCACCGCGCCGGTGCCGAACTTCGGGTCCACCAGGATCGCGTCGGCGACGATGGGGATCTCGCGCCCGAGGATGGGGTGGCGGACCTTCCTGCCGACGAGGTCCCGGTAGCGCTCGTCGTCGGGGTGGACCGCGACCGCGGTGTCGCCGAGCATCGTCTCCGGGCGCGTCGTCGCCACGACGATCTCGGTGATCGTGCCGGCGGGTCCCTGCGCGGGCTCGACCAGCGGATAGGCGAACGACCAGAGCTCGCCGCGGTGCGCCTCCTCGTGCTCGACCTCGAGGTCCGAGAGCGCGGTGCGGCAGTCCGGGCACCAGTTGATGAGCTTCTTCTCCCGGTAGATGAGCCCTTCCTCGTAGAGCCGGACGAACACCTCGCGGACGGCGCGGGACAGCCCCTCGTCCATCGTGAAGCGCTCGCGCTGCCAGTCGAGGGAGGCGCCGAGGGCGTGGTGCTGCTGCCCGATCCGCGAGCCGAACCGCTCCTTCCAGATCCAGACGCGACGGAGGAACTCCTCGCGCCCGAGGTCGTGCCGGCTCACCTTCTCGGTCTTCTTGAGCTCCCGCTCCACGATCATCTGCGTGGCGATGCCGGCGTGGTCCGTGCCGGGGAGCCAGAGCGTGTTGAACCCGCTCATCTTCTTCCAGCGGACGAGGACGTCCTGGAGCGTCGCCGTCAGCGCGTGGCCGAGGTGGAGCGAGCCGGTGACGTTGGGGGGCGGCAGCACGATCGAGAACGGCGGGCGCGTCCGATCGTGCTCGTCGCCGTGAAAGTAGCCGCGCTCCTGCCAGAAGGGGTACCAGCGCGCCTCGACCTCGCGGTGCTCGTAGCCCTTCGCCAGCTCCGGGGCCTTCTCGTTCTCGTTGGGGTTCTGCACGTCGTCTCCGATTCCGTGAACGCCTCCCGCCGCTTCCTGCCGGGCGAGGCGGAACGCGGTCGGGACGGCGGAGATCTACCGATCCGGTGAGCGCCGGGAGCTAGCCCTGGCGCGCCTTGACCAGGCGATCGAGGTTCTCCCGGATGATGGTCTCCGCGAGCTGCGGAACCACCTCCCAGACCACCCGCTCGATGACCTCGCGCGACGCCTTGCTCAGCGCGTCGCGGAGGGCGGCCTCGCCACCGTCCGCCGCCGGGGCGGCCGCCGCGGGCTCGGGCTGGTGGCCGGTCGCCGTCGCCGGCGGCACGAAGGCGTGCATCGGCGCGAGCTCCGCCTCCTCCTCAGGCCCGTCGGCGAGCTCGATCGCGGCGGGCTGAGGCGCGGACGGCTCCTCGGTCGCCACGTCCACGTCGCTCCAGTCGTTCTCCGCCGTGGGGGCGGCCGGAGCCGACGGTGCCTCGGGTACTCCGAAGCCGAAGGGGTCCTTGCGAGCGGCCAGCGACGGCGCGGGCGCCGGGGCGACGGCCGGGGCCGGACGCTGCTGCGGCACCGGCGGCCGGGCCGCGGCCG
>NZ_JALCZA010000080.1 GCF_022690765.1 Anaeromyxobacter oryzisoli
GCGCGCGTCGCCGCCGTGCGCCGGGCCCCGCGCCCCGCGCCCGCCCCCCCGCCCGCGATCTCGCCCGCGCCGCCCGAGCCGGAGAAGCGGGTCGTCGAGATCCTCCGCGGCGACCTCTACGAGAAGCGCGACTTCGCGAAGGAGAAGCGCCAGTGACCTCCCTCTTCCCCGTGCTCCTGCTCCTCGTCGCCGCGGCCGGCCCGACCGCCGGGGTTCCGCAGCTCCGGATCGACCGCAACGTCGGCGCCGCCTCCGAGCTGTCCCTCGAGGCCGGCCAGAACCGGCTGCTGGTGCTCTCCGAGGAGATCGGCCGCGTCGCCGTGGCCGACCCGAACGTCGCCGATCTCAAGGTGGTGACGCCGAACCAGCTCCTCCTCACCGCGAAGAGCGCCGGGACCACCGACCTCACCCTCTGGAACCGCGGGAACGAGCCGCTGGTGATCGCGCTCCAGGTGACGCGGAACCTCGAGCCGCTCCGCAAGCAGATCAAGGAGCTGTTCCCCGGCGAGAAGGTGAGCGTGAGCGGCGCCGGCGAGCTGGTGATCCTGTCCGGCGAGGTGAGCGACCTCCGGATCCCGGAGCGGCTCGCCGAGATCGCGCGCCTCCACGCGAGGCAGGTCGCGAACCTGGTCAAGGTCTCCGGGAACCAGCAGGTGCAGCTCGAGGTCCGCTTCGCCGAGGTCTCGCGCTCGGCCGTCCGCCAGATGGGGGTGAACTTCTTCCACCAGGGGTCGAACGGCGATCTCGTGGCGGGGATCACCGGCCGCGGCGTGCCGGCGAACAACTTCCTGAAGCCCGCGATCCCCGGGACCGGCCCGGGGTTCCGGCCGCCGGAGGTGCCCGGCTCCCAGTTCGCGAACGGCTTCTCGCTGTTCTTCTCCTCCTCCAAGGAGTTCCCGTTCTCGACGCTGCTGAACCTGCTCGAGACGAACGGGCTCGCGAAGGTCCTCGCCGAGCCGACCCTCGTCACGCTCTCCGGCCAGGAGGCGAGGTTCCTCGCCGGCGGCGAGCTGCCCATCCCCCTCTCCAGCACCTTCGGCCAGGTCCAGGTCGAGTGGAAGAAGTTCGGCATCCAGCTCCAGTTCACGCCGACCGTGATCGCGGGGGACACCATCCACCTCGCCATGATGACGGAGGTGAGCGAGATCGACTCGACGCTCGCGATCACCATCGGCGGGTCGAGCGTCCCCGGCCTCACCACCCGCCGCAGCGAGACCACCATCCGGCTCGGCGACGGCCAGAGCTTCGCCGTCGCCGGCCTCCTCTCCGACAAGACCCGCTCGACCATCGAGCGCGTCCCGTTCCTGGGGAGCCTGCCCATCCTCGGCGCGCTGTTCCGCTCGACCGAGTTC
The DNA here is from genome assembly GCF_022690765.1 of Anaeromyxobacter oryzisoli. Classification (GTDB taxonomy): domain Bacteria; phylum Myxococcota; class Myxococcia; order Myxococcales; family Anaeromyxobacteraceae; genus Anaeromyxobacter; species Anaeromyxobacter oryzisoli. Next base: position 1,353 of record NZ_JALCZA010000080.1, read on the forward strand.
CGGCGCGACGAGACGGAGCTGCTCGTGATCGTCACGGCGCGCCTCGCGGCGCCGGTGGCCCCGCACCAGCTCCCGCCGCTCCCGACGGATCGCGAGCTGAACCACCCGAGCGATTTCGAGCTGTTCCTGCTCGGCTGGGACTCGGGCGGGAAGCCCGCGCCGCGGGCCGCCGCCGGGCGCGCGGCCCCGGGCGGCCCGAGCGGCGCGCACGGCTTCGTGCGCTGAGGAGGCGACCCGTGACCACCGACCGCGCCGTCCTGCTGGCCGACACCCCGCCCCGCGCCGAGGCGCGCCTCCGGGCCCTCCTCCCCGAGGTGGACTTCCGCCCCGTCGTCCTCGCCTCGGCCCGCGAGCGCGCCGCGGACGCCGGCGCGGCGGTGGTCTGGCTGAACGGCGACGCCGAGGGCGCCTTCCGCGCCGTCGGAGCCCTCGACGCCCGCGGGCTCCGGGTCATCGTGGTCGGCGCGCGCAAGGACGCCGACCTGATCCTGCGCGCGATGCGCGAGGGGGCGAAGGAGTTCGTGGTCTCGGAGGACGAGGCCGGCCTGGTCCGCGCGCTCCGCGAGTCGATCCGGACGTCGCGCGCGCAGGAGGGCGGCGTGGTGCACGCGGTGTTCGCCGCGAAGGGGGGCGTCGGCGCGACGACCCTGGCGACGAACCTCTCGGGCGCGCTCCAGGCCGGCGGGACCCGGACCTGCCTCGTGGACCTGGACGTGGCCATGGGGGACGTCCTCGCCTTCCTCGACCTCGGCGGCGGGTACTCGCTGTCGGATCTGGCGAAGAACCTGAGCCGGCTCGACCCGGCCCTGCTCGAGACCTCGCTCCTCCGCCACGGCTCGGGCGTCCGCGTCCTCACCGCTGGCCCCCCGGAGCAGGCGGAGCGGCTCGAGGCCGCGACGGTCGCCGCCGCCCTCGGGTTCCTCCGCCAGCACTTCGGGGCGGTGATGGTGGACGGGCTCCGGGGCCTCGACGACCTGGCCCTCGCCGCGGTGGAGGCGAGCGACCGGATCCTCCTCGTCCTCACGCAGGAGATCCCGGCCGTCCGCGACGCCCGCCGCTGCGTGGACCTGCTCCGCCGCCTCGGGTGCGAGGACAAGGTGACCGTGGTGGTGAACCGGCATCGGAAGGGGCAGCAGATCGACGACGCGGTGATCGCCGACACCGTCGGCCTGCCGGTCGGCGCCGTCATCGCGAACGACTACCCGGCGGTGATCCAGGCGGTGAACCGCGGTGCCTTCGTCGCCGACGACGCGCCCCGGGCCCAGGTGACGCGCGACCTCGCCGCGCTCGCGGAGACGCTGGTGCCCGCGATGCCAGGCGCGGCCCGCGCCGGGCCCGCGGCGCGCCCGGGGCTCATCGGCCGGCTGTTGGGCGGGAGGTCGCGCGATGCGGCTCGCGGATAGGCTGCGGCAGGGACCGCCCGGTGCCCCTGCGGCGCCGTCGTCCGGCTCCGAGGCGCTCCGCGGCGCGAAGGCGGAGATCCACCGCCGGCTGGTGGACCGGCTCGACCTGAAGGCGGTCGAGAAGCTCCCGCCGGAGCGCGTCCGGGAGGAGCTGCGCGGGATCGTGGCGTCGCTGGTCGGCGCCTCGGGGCTGCCGCTCAACCAGCTCGAGCGCGAGCGGCTCGTCCAGGAGGTGCTCGACGAGGCGACCGGCCTCGGCCCCCTCGAGCCGCTCCTCGCCGATCCGTCGATCAGCGACATCCTCGTGAACACCGGCGCGGTGGTCTACGTCGAGCGCGGGGGGAAGCTCGAGCGGACCGCGGTCCGGTTCGACTCGAACGACCACCTCATGCAGGTGATCGCCCGGATCGTGTCCCGGGTGGGCCGGCGCGTGGACGAGACCTCGCCGATGGTGGACGCCCGCCTCCCCGACGGCTCGCGCGTGAACGTGATCGTCCCGCCGCTCGCGGTGGACGGCCCGATCCTCTCGATCCGGCGCTTCGGCCGCTCGCCGCTCCGCGTCCGCGAGCTGCTCTCGCTCGGCTCGGTCTCCCGGGAGTCCGTCTCGTTCCTCGCCGCCTGCGTCCGCGCGAAGCTCAACGTCCTCATCAGCGGCGGGACCGGGACCGGCAAGACGACGATGCTGAACGCGCTCTCGGCGTTCATCCCCGAGGACGAGCGCGTCGTGACCATCGAGGACTCGGCCGAGCTGCAGCTCCAGCAGCCGCACGTGGTCCGGCTCGAGACCCGGCCGCCGAACATCGAGGGCAAGGGCGAGATCGTCGCTCGCGACCTGGTCCGGAACGCGCTCCGCATGCGGCCGGACCGGATCGTCGTCGGCGAGGTCCGCGGCGCGGAGGTCCTCGACATGCTCCAGGCGATGAACACCGGGCACGAGGGCTCCATGACGACCGTGCACGCGAACTCGCCGCGCGACGCGCTGATGCGCCTCGAGGCGATGGTCGGGATGGCGGGCGTGACGCTCTCGGAGACGGTCACCCGGCAGATGCTCTCCCGCGCGCTCCACGTCGTCGTCCAGCTCAGCCGCGGCACGGACGGCAACCGCCGGCTCACCAGCATCACCGAGCTCACCGGCACCGAGGGGCCCGTCATCACGCTCCAGGAGATCTGGCGCTTCGACCAGCGCGGGGTGGACGAGCACGGGAAGATCCTCGGCCAGCTCGCGCCCACCGGGATCCGGCCGAAGGTCCTGGGGCGCATCGAGCGGTCGGGGATCGACGTCGCGCGCGTCCTCGAGCGCATCCTCGACGAGTGAGCCATGCGCGAGGCCCTCATCCTCCTCGCCTGCGTCGCCGCGGTGGCCGCCCTCGAGGGGGCGCGCCAGCTCCTCCGCTGGTCCGCCGAGCGACGCCGCGACGAGCTGCGCCGGCGACTCGACGCCATCGGCCGGCAGGAGCCCGGCGCGAGCCTGCTGCGCGACCGGCGGCTCTCGGCGCACCCCACCCTCGACGCCGCGCTGCGCGCGATCCCCTTCGCGCACGGGCTGGAGAAGCTCCTCGAGCAGGCCGACTCCCGGCGCACGGTGGCGCAGCTCGCGGGCGGGTCTGCCCTCGCGGGCGTGGCCGGGCTCGTGGGCGCCAGCCTGCTCGGCCTCGGCACGCCCATCGCCGTGCTGGCGGGCGCCGTCGGCCTCCTCGTGCCCGCCGCCGTCCTCCGGGCCCAGCGCGATCGGCGCAGCCGGAAGCTGAGCGAGCAGCTCCCCGAGGCGCTCGACATGATGGCCCGCTCGCTCCGCGCGGGCCACGCGCTCACGAGCGCCTTCGAGGTGGTCGCCTCGGAGATGGCCGAGCCCGTCGCGGTCGAGTTCGGGCGCGCGTTCGAGTCGCAGCGGCTCGGGCTGCCCGTCGAGCAGGCCATCGTCGAGATGACGGAGCGCACCCCCGGCAACCGCGACCTCGAGATCTTCGCCGTCTCCGCGGTCATCCAGCGCGAGACCGGCGGGAACCTCGCCGAGCTCCTCGGGAGCATCGCCGAGACGATCCGCGCGCGGTATCGCTTCTACGGCAAGCTCCGGGTCCTCACCGCCGAGGGGCGGGCGTCGGGCCTCGTCCTCGGCGCGCTGCCGCTCCTCATGCTGGTGCTCCTGCGGATCGTCAACCCGGAGTACCTCGAGCCGCTCTTCCTGACAGCGAGCGGGCACGCGGTCCTCGCAGCCGCGGCGGGGTCTTGGCTCGCCGGGCTGACGTGGCTCTACCGGCTCACGCAGGTGGACCTCTAGGAGACGCGATGCGGCTCGACGAGATGGCCCTCTGGATCGCGACGCTCCTCCTCGCCGGCCTCGGCGCGCTCGTGACCGGCGTCGCCGCCGTGCTGCGCCGTGCGGCTCCCCTCGCGGAGCGGCTCGCCGATCCGTCGGCAGCGCCCGACCTCGGCCCGAGCGTGCCGAGCCTGGTGCCGCGCGCGCCCGGCGGCACGCTGGCCCGGCTCCTCGGCCCGGCGACCCGCCTCGCCATGCCGATGACCGCCGGCGAGGTGGAGCGGCTCCGCCTGCGGCTCGCGCAGGCGGGGCGGCGGAGCGAGCACGCGGTCACGTCGCACCTCGTCTCGAAGCTGCTCCTCGCCGCGGTGGCGGTCGGGATGTTCCTGTGGGCGAACGCACAGCGGGCCCACCGCCTCGAGCCGGCCTTCGTCATCGCCGTGCTCGCCTTCGCGGGCGGCTACTACCTCCCGGACGCCCTCCTCGCATCCCGCACGCGCGCTCGGCAGACGGCCATCGAGCGCGGCCTGCCCGACGCCCTCGACCTGCTCGTCACCTGCGTCGAGGCGGGGCTCGGCCTCGACGCCGCGCTCCAGCGGGTGGCGGGCGAGGTCCACCGTGCGTGGCCGGTGCTCGCCGACGAGCTGCGGACCACCTTCCTCGAGGTGAAGGCCGGCATCTCTCGCATCGAGGCGTTCCGCCGGCTCGCCGGCCGCACCGGCGTGCTCGATCTGCGATCCCTGTCGGCCACGCTCGCCCAGACCGAGCTCTTCGGGACGAGCGTCGCGGTCGCGCTCCGTGTCCAGGCCGAGGGGATCCGCGTGCGGCGCATGCAGCGGGCCGAGGAGCGGGCCGCCTACGTCGGGGTGAAGATGACGCTCCCGCTCGTGCTCTGCATCCTGCCGACCTTGTTCGCCATTCTCATCGGACCGGCCGTCCTGAACATCGCCCGCTCCCTGCTGCCGGCCCTCGGAGGTGCCCGATGAACGGCCGCGTCCTCGCGCTGGTCCTCGCCGCTGTCCTCTCCGCCTGCGCCGCCAGGCAGCGCACCGACGTCGCCCGGGCGCAGCGCGCGCTCGCGCAGGAGCTGATCCGGCGCGGCGACCTCGAGCACGCCTTCCAGGCGGCGGACGCGCTCTGCCGCAGCGCGCCGGAGGAGCCCGACGGGTATTGGCTGCGCGGCGTCGTGTACCGCGAGCAGCGGCTCGACAAGGAGGCGGAGGGCGACCTCGGCGAGGCGCTCCGGCTCGACCCCGGCCACGCGCCGGCGCACTCCGCCCTCGCGATCCTCTACGACGCCCGGGGGCGCGGGGAGGAGGCGATCCGGCACCACCGCCGGGCGGCGGCGCTCGACCCCCGCAACCCGGCCTACAAGAACAACCTGGGCTTCTCGCTCTACGCGCACGGCCGGCCGCGGGACGCGGTCCCGGTCCTCGAGGAGGCGCTCCGCGGCGCGCCGACGGACGCCCGGATCCGCAACAACCTCGGGTTCGCCCTCGCCGCGACCGGCGACTTCACCGGCGCGCAGGAGCAGTTCGCGCGCGCGGGCTCGCTGGCCGAGGCCCTGAACAACCTCGGCTGGGCCTACGAGCGCCGGGGCGATCTCGGCCACGCGTACGACCTCTACGTGCAGTCCATCCGCCAGGACCCGGCCGCCGCCGCGCCCCGCGAGAACCTCCAGCGCGTCGCGCGCGCCGCCTCGCGCGATGCGCCCGCCGATCTACCGCCGCCGCCCGAGCGCGGCTAGGAGCCGATCATGCGCCGCTTTCTCCTCCTCGCATCCCTGGTCCTCGTCTCCCCCACCGCCGGGTGCGGCCTGCGCAAGGGCCACCTGATCCGGGACTTCGGCAACTCGACCGACGCCGCCTTCGCGGCGCAGGCGCCGCGCCGGGAGCCCCCCGCGCAGGCGGTGCTCGGCCTCGATCCCCAGGAGGCCGCGGTCGTGTCGCAGACGTACGCGAACAGCCTCGCCCCCACGGGCGCGGCGGTGAAGCAGGAGCCGATGATCCTGGTGGCGCCGAAGACGCGCGACCACCTCCCGCTGCCGCCGCCCTCCGTGCCCCGGGAGTGAGCCATGGCTCGCCGCGCCCGCCCCTCCGGCCGGCCTCCTCGCGGCGCGACCGCCGTCCTCGTCGCGATCGTCCTGGTGCTGCTCCTCGGCTTCCTCGCCCTCGCGCTGGACTCCGGGCACCTGTTCTCCGTGCGCGGCGAGCTGCAAAACGCCGTGGACGCGGGCGCGCTCGCCGGCGCCCTCGATCTCGACGGCACGCCCGCGGGGCTCGATCCGGCGATCGCCGCTGCGACCGACTTCGCCGCGCGCCACGAGACCGACAGCCACGTCGACGTCGTCGCGAACCAGATCGAGCTGGGCCGCTGGACGCCGCCGGGCCGGGACTGCGCGAGCTACGGCGGGGTGGCCAGCGGCCAGACCGGGCCGCGCGGGTATCAGTTCTGCCGGATCGACGCGCGGGACGCCGTCGCGGCACGGCGGATCAACGCGGTCCGGGTCCAGGCGGCGCGGGCCGAAGGCGCCGCGGGGGGAGGTGGCGCCCCGGTCTTCCTCCACCCGTTCGTGGGCGCGTCCGCCACCGCCGACGTCGCCGCCGAGGCGGTGGCAGCCCGGGGCGGCCCCGTGTCCCAGCCATGCCCGCACGCCCCCCTCACCATCCGGGACGACTGCCTGGAGGACGGCGGCGGCTCGCTGCGGTGCGGGGACACGTACACCATCGGGCTCTCGGCCGCGACCGTCGACTCGGCGGGCTGGACCACCTTCACCTCCGACGACGTGACCAACGAGGGCATCTGCAGCGTGCTCCAGGGCAACGGAGCGTGCGTGCTGGAGGAGGATCAGCTCATCGAGACCGGGAACGGCAACCAGCTCTCCTCGCGGATGTGCGTCGCGCCGGACGGCACCAACCCGTCCTTCTGCGAGTGGTTCGGCCGCTTCATCGGCGAGGACATGGCGATCCCCGTCGTGCAATACGACGACGCCAAGGGGTGCTACAGCGGCGGGTACTCCGGGCCGGCGCGCGTCGTGGGGTTCGCGACGTTCCGGATCACCGAGGTCTACTGCAAGCACGCGGCCGCGATCCCACCGGAGGGCAGCCCGTGCGCCGGCTACGCGACCGACCAGTGCATCGTCATCCAGTTCATCTGCGGCGCGCAGATCGGCCTCGGAGCGCCGCTCGGCGCGTGGTGGGGAACCACCACCGTGCAGCCGCAGCTGGTCCGGTGAGAGGTCCCCCATGCCCGTGCCCTGGCGCGACCCCCCGGCCTCGACCTGGCGCAGCCTCCGGCGGGCGTTCGTCGATCTGGCGCTCGCCGCGCTCTTCCTCGCGTTCGCCCTCGCGCACGCGAAGCAGCTCCTCCAGACCCACCGGTCCAGCCACGCCATCGTGCTCCTGGTCGAGCTCGCCTTCGCGCTCTTCTTCCTGATCCGGACGCCGGCCGTCGACACGTCTCGCGCGCCGCGCGACTGGCTCTTCGCGCTCTGCGGCACATCCGCGCCGCTCCTCCTCCGGCCCACCCGCGCCGGCGCCGACGTCCTCGCCGGAGACGGTCTCCAGATCCTCGGCGCGACCGGCGCCCTGCTCGGGATCCTCGCGCTGAACCGCAGCGTCGGGATCGTGCCGGCGCGGAGAGCGCTCCGCTCCTCGGGCGCGTACGCGGTGGTCCGCCACCCGCTGTACGCGTCGTACGCGCTGTCGTGGCTCGGCTACCTCGTGTCGAACCGGAGCTGGGCGAACGTCGCGGTGGTGGCGATCGGCCTCGCCTTCCAGCTCGCCCGCGTCCGCGCCGAGGAGCGCTGGCTCGCGCGCGACGCCGCCTACCGGGCGTACATGTCGCGGACGCGCTGGCGCCTGGTGCCGTTCGTCTATTGAGGGCCGCGCGCGGCGCCCGCTCCGAGGCGACGGACGTAGATGGTGTCGACACGGTCCCGGTAGACGCAGCGCCACTCGGCGGCGCGCCGATCGAGCGCGGCCCCGAGCGGGCTCGTGGCGGGAACCAGGATCGCGTCAGCCGGATCTCGCCGGAGCACGGCCTCCCACCCGTCGGCGGCCGCGAACAGCGCCGCGTGCCGCTCGAACGTGCCCTGCGGGTACGCCGCCTCGTAGCGCGAGTCGAAGCTGACCCGCACGGCCGGGTGCAGCTTCCAGCTCACGTACGATCCGTCCTCGAACCGGGTGAGGAGCCGCCCCTCGAACCGGGACGCGGAGAGGTACTCGACCGCGCCCACCGGGTACCAGCGGTCGGAGCGGTCTGGCACGCCCGGGATCGTCACGGTCGACGCGCCACCGCCGAGCGCCGTCCAGCCCCCCAGGACCGCGAACGCGACGGACGCACCGGCGACCACGGGGACGCGCGCGGACCAGCGTTCCACCGCAGCTCCGAGCTGCGTCCGCGCGAAGAGCGGCGCGACGTAGGCGAGCCACGCCAGCGCATGGAGCGGGAGGTGCCGCACGGACGACGCCGCCGCCAACGACGAGCCGAGCACGAGCGCCCACCCGCTCACGCTCAGCGCGGTCCGACGGCCGGCGAGCCAGATCACGGAGAGCAGCACCACGAGCGAGGCGCAGTACACCGCGAGCAGCGCCCGGCTCCCTCGCGCATCCCATGGAGGCGCCCACTCGGGGATCGACGGTCTGTGCATGAGGATCGCCCGCCAGAGGTACGACACGTACTCCCATCCGTACGGGTTCAGGAGGGCGAGGAGCGCCATCGCCGCCGCGACCCAGACGAGGTGACCGACGCTCGTCGCCGCCGTCCGCGCCGCTCGACCTCCGAGCCGCGAGGCCGTGAAGCGCTCGGCCGCGGCGGCCCCCACCACGGCGAAGCCGACGACGAAGCCGCCGTGCATGTTCACCCACACGACATGGAGGACGAGCCACGGCAGGATCCACCAGCGCCCGCCGGTGCGGTCCACCTCGAGCAGCACGAGGAGGATCGCGACGAACAGCGTGGTGAACGCGCCTGCGCGGACCGGCGAGTAGACGGCGACGACGAGGAGGAACATCGCGATGGGCCCGAGCACCGCGATCGAGGCGGCGGTCGCCCGCCTTCGCCGCGCGCAGGCGTAGGCCAGCCCCGTGATGGCCGCCACGAGCGCGTACCGGACGATCCCCAGGGCGGAGGGCCCCGCTCCCGCCACGTGCCACGCCGCGTAGAGCAGCGCCCCCGTTCCCCACTCATGGTGAACGACCGGATCGAGGGTCCGGGTGTACGCGAACACGTCTGTCCGCGGGATCGCTCCGGACGCGAGCGCCTCGCGGATGAGCGACATCTGGTGGAAGACGTCGAGGTCGACCGTCCGCGCGTCGGCCAGGTACGCGACGAGCTGCCCGGCGAGCCCGAGCCAGACGAGCACGTGTCGCGAGCGAGTCGCGGCTCGAGCGCGGCGCGCGGCGCCGTCCTCTCGATCGGTGCCGTCGGTGGCGGACCCGGGTTCCACGCACCCTTTCGCTTAGCACCTCGGCACGAGCTGACGCGCCCTGCCCCCATCCCGGACCCGCCCCCGTACTCGCGCGCCGGACCGCGCGAGGGGCACGGCGCACCACCCCGCCGAGTCGCTGGCGCGGACGTCGCCCGCCGCGCATGTCTCCGCCGGGGAGATCCCGGAGGACGGCGCGATGGCACGGAGCGGACTGCTGGCGAGGCTCGGCGTCGATCACCCGATCTTCCTCGCTCCGATGGCCGGGGGCCCCTCCACCCCCGAGCTCGTCGCGGCGGTGTCGAGCGCAGGCGGCCTCGGGTCGCTCGGCGCCGCCTACCTCTCGCGGGCGCAGGTCGCGGACGCCTGCGCTCGGATCCGCGCCCTGACCGATCGCCCCTTCGGCGTGAACCTGTTCGCGGGCGGCTTCCGGGCCGAGCTCGCCGTGGACGCACGCGCCGCGCTCGAGGTGGTCGCGGAGGCGCACGCCCGCCTCGGCCTGCCCGCCCCCGACCTGCCGCCGGTGCCACCCGATCCGTTCGCGGAGGAGCTCGAGGCGCTGCTCGAGGCGCGCCCCGCCCTCTTCAGCTTCACCTTCGGGGTCCCGGACGCCGCCGACCTCGCGCGGGTCCGCGCCGCCGGGATCCCGATCGCGGGCACGGCCACCACGGTGGACGAGGCCAGGGCGCTCGAGGCCGCGGGCGTGGACGCCGTCGTGGCCCAGGGCGCCGAGGCGGGCGGACACCGCGGGACCTTCCGCGGGCCCTTCGAGGCCGCCCTCGTGCCCACGCTCGAGCTGACCTCCGCCGTCGCCCGCGCGGTCCGCGTCCCGGTGATCGCCTCCGGCGGGCTCATGGACGGGCGCGACGTGGGCCGCGCGCTCGCCGCGGGCGCCGAGGCCGCGCAGCTCGGGACCGCCTTCCTCGCCTGTCCCGAGTCCGGCGCGGCCCCCGCCTACAAGGACGCGCTCCTCGCCGCCCGCGCCGACACCACGGTCGTCACCCGCGCGTTCTCCGGCCGCCCCGCGCGCGGGCTCGCGAACGCGTTCATCGAGGCCGCCGAGGGCCGCCCGGGCGCGATCCTCCCCTTCCCGCTCCAGAACGCGCTCACCCGCGCGATGCGGCAGGCCGCGGCGCGACAGGGCCGCGCCGAGTTTCTCTCCCTCTGGGCGGGCCAGGGCGTCGCCCGGATCCGCGCCCTCCCCGCCGCCGAGCTGGTCCGGACGATCGTCCAGGAGCTGGCGAGCGCGGAGGTCAGTGCGCCGAGAATCGCCCCCCCTCGACGCGGCGGGTGAGGAAGACGAGCGGCACCATCGCGGCCGTGAAGCAGGCGAGGACGAACAGCGCGTCGAGGTACGCGAGGGTCTGCGCCTGCTGGAGGAGCTGGCGATACACCACGGCGTACGCCTGCCGGGTCGCGTCCACGGACGACGTGCCGGCCCTCTCGAGCGCCCGCGCGACGCCGGCGAGCCGCGCGAGGAGCGCGCCGCTCCCGGCGTCGAGGTGGGCGGCGAGGTTGGCCTGGTGGAACTGAGCGCGGCGCGCGATCAGGGTTGTCACGAGAGCGATCCCGATGCTCCCCCCCAAGTTGCGCGAGAGGTTCACGATGCCCGAGACCGCGTTGTTCTTCTCCGGCGGGACGCCGGCGTAGACCACGGTGTTGATCGGCACGAAGAGGAAGGCAAGCCCCGCCGCTTGCCACATCCGCAGCTCGACCGCGGTCCGGAAGTCGATGCCCGGGTAGAGGGTCTTCACCATATGGAACATCGAGAGGGAGATCACGATGAACCCGAAGGCGATGAGCCAGCGGGCGTCGTGTCGCGAGACCAGTCGGCCGACGACGGGCAGGAGCAGGATCACCACGACCCCGCCCGGCGAGAGGACCATCCCCGCCTGCTGCGCGGTGTACCCCATCCAGACCTGGAGGTACTGCGGGAGGAGCACCGTCGAGCCGAAGAGCGCGATGCCGAGCACGACCATCATGAAGTTGGCGGCGGCGAAGCTCCGGTTCGTGAAGAGCCGCACGTCCACCACGGGGTGCTCCTGACGCCACTCCCAGGCGGCGAAGGTGACCAGGGTGACCGCCGCCACGACCGCGAACGCCGTGATCGTCGCGGAGGCGAACCACTCGTCCTCCTGCCCGCGATCGAGGACGACCTCGAGGGCGCCGAGCCCGAGGGCGACCAGCGCGAGGCCGGGGTAGTCGATCCGCCCGACCCGCCGCCGCGCCGCGGTCACCCACGGCGGGTCCACGATCATCCGGCGCGAGAGGAGGAGCGACACGATCCCGACGGGCACGTTGATGAAGAAGACCCAGCGCCAGTTGAAGCGATCGGTGATGTAGCCGCCGAGGGTCGGCCCGATGGCCGGCGCCACGACCACCGCCATGGCGTAGACCGCGAACGCCATCCCCCGCTTCTGCGGGGGGAAGGTGTCGGCGAGGATCGCCTGCTCGCTCGGCCCGAGGCCGCCGCCGCCGAGCCCCTGGAGCACCCGGAAGAAGATCAGCGCGCCGAGGCTCGGGGCGATCCCGCACAGGAACGAGCTCGCCGTGAAGATGGCGACGCAGGTCATGTAGAAGCGCTTGCGGCCGAAGCGGCTCGCGAACCAGCCCGAGACCGGGAGCACGATCGCGTTCGAGACCAGGTAGGAGGTCAGGACCCAGGTGCTCTCGTCCTGGCTCACCGAGAGGCTCCCGGCCATGTGCGGGAGCGCGACGTTGGCGATGCTCGTGTCGAGCACCTCCATGAACGTCGCGAGCGTCACCGTCATCGCGACCGCCCATGGGTCGTGACCTCCGGTGAAGCCCTGCTCCGGGGCGTCCGCCGCGCTCACCCGCGCCTCGCCTCACCGGATCCGGACCGACGGGACCACGGACATCCCGGGCCGCAGCCGATCCATCTCGGGCTGCCCGGGCTCGAGCCGGATCCGGACCGGCACCCGCTGGACGACCTTCACGTAGTTGCCGCTGGCGTTCTCGGGCGGGAGCAGCGCGTACCGCGAGCCGGTCGCGCCCGCGAAGCTCTCCACCACCCCGCGGTAGTCCCGCGAGAGCGCGTCCACGTGCACCTCCACCGGCTGCCCCGCGCGCATGAGCTCGATCTGCGTCTCCCGGAAGTTCGCGGTGACCCACAGGTCGCCGGCCTGGGTGAGGGCCATGAGCTGCTGGCCGGGCTCGACGTGATCCCCGACGTTCACGGTCTTCCGGCCCACGATCCCGTCCGCCGGCGCGGTCACCTGCGCGTAGCCGAGGTTGAGGCGCGCCTGCCTGAGCTGCGCCTCCGCGAGCTCCAGGTTCGCGCGCCGGACCTCCACCGACGCCTCGCGCGTGACGACCTGGCGCGGGGCGTTCTGCCGGGCCTCCTGCTGGCGCGCGAGGGCGCTCTGGAGCTTCGCCCGGCGGCCGGCGAGCCGCTTGCGGGCCGCGGCCGTCGCGGCGGCCTCCACGTCGTGCGCGGCGAGGCGGCGGTCGTAGTCGGCCGGCGCCATGCTGTTCCCCGCGACGAGCGCCCGGGCGCGCTCGAGGTCGGAGCGCGCGAGCCGCTCGCTCGCCTCCGCCGAGTCGAGGTCGCGCTGCGCCGCCTCGAGATCGGTGCGGGCCGACTCGACCTCCGCGTCGGCGGCGTCCACCGCGGCGCGGCTGCTCGTCTCCGTGATCGGCACGCTGGGCGTCTCCACCGCGACGGCGGCGCGGGCCTGCGCGACCGCGGCCCGGGCCTGCGCGAGCGCGACCTCGAGATCGGTCGGGTCGAGCACCACGAGGACGTCGCCGGCCCTCACGCGCTGGTTCTCCACCACCCGGACCGCGATCGCCGTCCCCGGCACCCGCGCGCTCACCGCGCCGATGTTGCCGTCGATCTGCGCGTCGTCGGTGTCCTCGTAGTTCCGGGCGTGGAGCCACCAGCCGAGCGCGGCCAGCAGCACGACGACCGCCCCGATGGCGATGCGGAGGCGCCGACGCCCGCGGCGGGGCGGCCGCTCCGCCGCGGCGGCCGGCACGGCGGCCGGGGCGACGTCCGGACGCGAGGCGGGGGCCCGATCGTCCCCCGGCGCCGTTCGCCTCGCCTCTCCGTCCATTCCGCGCTCCCTCCGGTCCGCCGCCCGCGCCCAAGGGTCATGGACAGGGGCGCGCGCAGCCGCAACCGGAACGCGTGGGCGAGGCCCCGTGTCGCGCGGACGGGCGACCCCGGCTCCCGCGGTCCCGCCTTGGTAGTGGTGGGGAGCGCGGGGTGCGCCTAGGGATTTCGAGGGCTGCGGCGCGACCCGCCCGGCCGCATCCATGGACGCCGCCGGATCCTCCCTCGAGCAGGCCGCGCTCTCGGCGCTGCTCCCGCCGCGCCTCCGCCCGCTCGCCCGCATCGCCTTCGACTACGGCTGGAGCTGGCATCCGAGCGGCGAGGCGCTCTGGCGGGCGATCGACGACGTGCGCTGGGAGGCCTGCGGTCGCAACCCGCTGCGGCTCCTCCGCGAGGCGCCGCGCGCGGTCCTCGAGCGGGCCGCGGCGGACGAAGGCCTCGTCGCCGCCATGGACGGCCTCGCGGCGGAGCTCGAGGCGGCGCGCGCCGCGCCGGCGGCGTCCCTCCCGGGGTTCGCGCCCGGTGCGCCCGTCGCGTTCCTCTGCGCCGAGTACGCGATCCACGCGTCGCTCCCGATCTACTCGGGCGGGCTCGGCGTCCTCGCGGGCGATCTTCTCGAGGAGGCCTCGGACCAGCGGACGCCCCTGGTCGCGGTCGGGCTCCTGTACCGGCGCGGCTACTTCCACCAGCGGCTCGATCGCAGCGGGCTGCAGCACGAGTACTGGACCACCGTGAGCCCGGAGCAGCTCCCGATCGAGCGCGCGCTCGCCCCGGGCGGCGTCCCCGTGTCCGTCGAGGTCCCCCTCCGCGGCCGGCCGGTGCGCGCCGCCGTCTGGCGCGCGCAGGTCGGCCGGGTCCCGCTCTTCCTGCTCGACACCGACGTCCCGGAGAACGTCGCCTCCGACCGGTTCATCTCGACCCAGCTCTACGTGGGGGAGCGGGAGTACCGCCTGATGCAGTACGCGCTCCTCGGGATCGGCGCGGTGCGCGCGCTCGACGCGCTCGGCGTCCGGCCGGCGCTGTTCCACCTCAACGAGGGCCACCCCGCGCTGGCCGCGCTCGAGCTCGCCCGGGAGCCGCTCCGCCGCGGCGAGCCGCTCGACCGCGCCGTCGCCGAGGTCCGCCGCCGCGTCGTCTGCACCACGCACACCCCGGTCGCGGCGGGGAACGAGACCTACGCGCCGGCGGAGGTGCTCTCGGTGCTCCGCGGCTACGTCGAGGGGCTCGGGCTCGACCCGACCGCGGCGCTCGCCCTCGGGCGGCCACCGGGCGCGGGCCCCGACGAGCCGTTCGGGATGACCGACCTCGCCATCCGGTGCGCCCGATCGGTGAACGCGGTGAGCCGCCGCCACGCCGAGGTCGCCCGCGCGATGTGGGCGCGTCACTGGCCGGGCCGCCGACCGGAGCAGGTCCCGATCACCGCCGTCACGAACGGCGTCCACCTCCCGTCCTGGATGGCGGCCCCGATGCGCGAGCTGCTCGCGCGCCACCTCGGGCCTGGGTGGGCCGAGCACCCCGCCGACCCGGCGCGGTGGGCCGGCGTGGACGCGATCCCCGACGACGAGCTCTGGGCGGTGCGGTGCCGCCTCCGCGCGGAGCTGGTCGCCTTCGCGCGGGCCCGCTCGGTCGCCGACCGGCTCGCCCGCGGCGAGCCCCTCGCCTACGTCGAGCGGGCGAATCGCACCTTCGATCCCGGCGTCCTCACCGTCGGGTTCGCCCGCCGCGTGGCGTCCTACAAGCGGCTGCACCTGCTCGTCGCCGACCCCGGGCGCGCCCTGGCGCTCCTCGCCGGCGCGCGCCCGCTCCAGGTGGTGATCGCTGGCAAGGCCCACCCGCGCGACGAGGCCGCGAAGACGATCGTGCAGCGGATCTTCGCGCTCAAGAGCGAGCCCTTCGCCGCGGAGCGGGTGGTCTACCTCGAGGACTACGATCTCGAGATGGCCCGCCGGCTCGTCGCGGGCTGCGACGTCTGGGTGAACCTCCCGCGCCCGCCCCTCGAGGCGAGCGGCACGAGCGGGATGAAGGCGGCGATGAACGGCGGCCTGGGCCTGAGCGTGCTCGACGGGTGGTGGCTGGAGGGCTTCGACGGGACGAACGGCTGGGCGATCCCGAGCGACCCCGCCACGGACGAGCACACGCAGGACGCGCGTGACGCGGCGGCCCTCTACGACCTGCTCGAGCGCGAGGTGGTCCCGCTCTTCTACGACCGCGACGCGGACGGGCTCCCGCGCGGCTGGATCCGGCGGGTGAAGGCCTCGATCCGCACCATCGGCCCGCGCTTCAGCACCGCCCGCACGCTCGCCGAGTACCTCGAGCGCGTCTACGCGCCGCGCGGATCGTCGGCGGTCGCGGCCTCCGGGCCGGGAGGCACCCCGTGAAGCTCCTCGTCGCAGACGCCTTCCCGCAGGACCGCCTCGCCGATCTGGCGGCGCTCGGCCTCCAGGTGGACCACCGCCCCGAGGTCTCCGCCGCCGAGCTCCCCTCTGCCGCGGCCGACGCGTCCATCCTGGTGGTGCGCTCGAAGCAGGTGAGCGCCGAGGTGTTCGACGCGGCGCCCGCGCTCTCGCTCGTGGTCCGCGCCGGCGCCGGCGTGAACACCATCGACGTGGCGGCCGCGTCGCAGCGCGGCGTCTACGTCGCGAGCTGCCCGGGGCAGAACGCGATCGCGGTCGCGGAGCTCGCCATCGGGCTCCTCCTCGCGCTCGACCGTCGGATCCCCGACAACGTCGCGGAGCTCCGCGCGGGGCGTTGGGACAAGCGGCGGTTCTCCGAGGCGGCGGGCCTGCACGGGCGCGCGCTCGGCCTCGCCGGCCTCGGCGCCATCGGGCGGGAGGTGGCGACGCGGGCCCTGGCGTTCGGCATGCGCGTCGTGGCGTGGTCGCGGTCCCTCACCGACGCCCGCGCGAAGGCGCTCGGCGTCGAGCGCGCGCCGGCTCTCGTCGCCCTCGCGCGCGAGGTGGACGCGCTCTCGCTGCACCTGCCGAGCACGAGCGAGACGCGTGGCGTCGTCTCCCGCGAGGTGCTGCTCGCCCTCCGGCCGGGGGCGCTCCTCGTGAACACCGCCCGCGCCGAGCTGGTGGACCAGGACGCGCTGCTCGAGCTCGTCCGCGCCGGGCGCCTCCGCCTCGGGACCGACGTGTTCGCCGGCGAGCCTGAGAAGGGTCGGGCCGAGTTCCGGAGCGAGCTCGCGCAGCTCCCGGGCGTGTACGGCACGCACCACATCGGCGCGTCCACCGCGCAGGCGCAGGACGCCATCGCGCGCGAGACGGTCCGGATCGTGGAGTCGTTCGTGCGCACCGGTGAGGTCCCGGGCTGCGTGAACGTCGCGCGGAAGACCCCGGCGCGCGCCCGGCTGATCGTGCGCCACTACGATCGCGTCGGCGTCCTCGCCAACGTGCTCGCCCGCATCCGCGAGGCGGGGATCAACGTCGAGGCGATCCACAACACGATCTTCGAGCAGGCCCACGCCGCGAGCTGCGCCATCGATCTCGGGCGGCGCCCCCCCGACGCGCTCCTCGAGCAGATCCGCGCGCGTCGGGACGAGGTGATGTTCCTGGACTGCTTCGACGTTTGATGGGCTGCCTCCGACGCGTCGTGGACCGTTCCAGTCAATATGGAGCGCATGAATCCATGAACGTCCTGCTGAATGACTTTCCTCTGCGACCGAGGCGTGACTCTCCTGATCGCGATCCATCGACAGCATGCATTCCAGCGATTCGACGGGACATTCTGACGCCGTGCCGCATCGCGCCGAACGTCCGGAAGAACTATCGATGCGAGGTGAGCACCGGCCGTCGGAGTCGAGGCCGGGCTTGCGCTGGAGGTCCAGATGGCACCTCGATCCGAGGCGTTGCAATACCCGGCCGGGACGGCCCTCGCGAGCGCTGCCGTGACGCGCGGCTGGATCCGCGACTGCGTGATCGTCGCGCTCGCCACCGCCGCCGCGGCCGCGTTCGCCTATGTCGGCGGAGCGGTGGTGTTGCTCGCCATCCTCGCGATCATGGTCCTCGCACCGGTGATCGCCGCGGTGCTCGGGGTCATCGCGGTCCGCTCGGAGCTCCGACGCCTCGCCTCGAGCTGATCGCCGAGCGTCTGCGCGCGCCGCTTCGGCGTGCAAGGCCTCATGGGCATCCCGCCCGACGCGACGCCGGTCCCTCGCTCATCGGCGGCGCGGGTCCCTCGTGGGCTCGCTCATCGGTGGGTGGCATCGCAGGAGATGCTGGATCACTGTGGCAGGGACGGGATCACCCCCGACGTCGAGGTGATCCCGATCCAGAAGGTCGACGAGGCCTACGAGCGGATGCTGAAGGGCGACGTCTGGTAGGCGCTCCCGCGTGACTCGGTGCGGCGTGCGCGCCCGAACGGAGCCCGCCCTTCGAAGGAGCACGCCATGACTCCGACCCTATTCCGCAGCGCGTCCCTCGCCGTCGCGCTCGTCCTCGCGACGCTGCTCTCCCCGGCGATCGCCCGAGCACACTGTGACACGCTCGACGGCCCCGTCGCCGCCGCGAGCCGCACCGCGCTCGCCAGCGGCGACCTGAACCCGGTCCTCGCCTGGATCCAGCCCGCGCACGAGGCCGAGATCCGCGACGCCTTCGCGAAGGCGCGGGCCGCGCGTGCCGCGGGCCCGGAGGCGCGCGTCGTCGCCGACACCTGGTTCCTCGAGACCGTGATCCGGGTGCACCGCGCCGGCGAGGGCGCGCCCTTCACCGGCCTGAAGCCCGCCGGCGGGCCGGTGGATCCGGCGGTGGCCGCGGTGGATCGCGCCGCCGCGAGCGGCGACGCGAAGGAGCTGGAGGCGCTCCTCGTCGGCGCCGTGCGCGCCGGGACGAGGGAGCGATTCGGTCGGCTCGCCGCCGAGAAGGCGCCGGGGCGCGACGTGGCCGCGGGCCGGCGCTGGGTCGCCGCGTACGTGCCGCTCGTCCACTGGGCCGAGGCGGTGCTCGCCACGGCGCACGGTGACGCCCACGGCACGGAGGACGTTCACGGCGCGGAGGCCGGCCAGACCGGCTCGGGCGCGCCCGACGCGCACCCGGGCGCCGCGCGGCCGGCGGCTGCCGCCGGGCGGCACGCCCGCTAGTACTGCTCCGCGCGGTACTAGCCACCCGAGGTCCACCGAGCACGCCATGTCCATGCCCACGGACCCCGCCGAGCCTCGCGGTCCCCTCGGCCGTTACCTGGCGGCCGACCACGCCCGGCTCGACGCCCTCCTCGCGCGCGCCGCCGCCATCCCCGGCGAGGTGGACCGCCCCGCGTACGACGCGTTCCGCGCGGGGCTCCTCCGCCACATCGCCCTCGAGGAGAAGATCCTCTTCCCCGCCGCGGTCGAGGCGCGCGGCGGGCAGCCGCTCCCGGACCAACGGCGGCTCCGCGTGGACCACGGCGCCATCGCCTCGCTGCTCGTGCCGTCTCCCACGCCGGAGCTGATCCGCGAGCTCCACTCGATCCTCGAGCCGCACGACCGCCTCGAGGAGGGCCAAGGCCACGACGCCGGCGTCTACGCACAGTGCGACGCGCTCCTCGCGGACCGCGCCGAGGAGCTCGTCGCGCGCATGGACGCGTACCCGCCAGTGCGCGTCGCGGCGCACTACGACGGGCCCCGGGCGGTTCGGACCGCGGCGGAGGCGCTCCGGATCTCGGCGCTCCAGGCCGCCCGGAGGTGAGAGCGCCCGGACCTCTCGTCGTCGGCCGCCTCGCCATGACGAGCGCCCCCCATCACGGCGCGCACCAGCCGGGAGGCGGCCTCGCGAAGCCGCGGTCCCGCCGGAACGGCTCCGCCGTCTCGCGCAGCCAGGCGTCATCCGCCAGGCCGTAGCGGGCGCCGTCCACGTCGATGCCGAGCGCGACGAGGCCGTCGCGATCGTCGTACCGCAGGGTGAGGATCGCCTCCGGCCGCCGGCTCGCGCGCTGGAACGCGACGGGGCGCGCCCGCGATCCGCGCTCCTCCCCGAACTCGGTGCCGAGGCCGGGCCGGGCGGAGGCCGCGCGCTCCGCCTTCGCCGTCGCGCCGGGCGCCGCCGAGGGCGCGGGGGCCGCGGGGGCCGCGGGGGCCGCGGAGG
>NZ_JALCZA010000081.1 GCF_022690765.1 Anaeromyxobacter oryzisoli
GCCCTCGCCGCCGGTCCGCAGCCGGCGGCCCGCGCCGCCGTCGCCGAGGTGTTCCCGGAGCTCGCCGCGGCGGCCGCGGAGCCATGGGCGATGGAGCGCGCGCTCGAGGCCGCGGTGCTCGCCCCGCTCCGGCGCGAGGCGCGGCGCGCGCCGCTCTCCCTCGCGGTGCCGCTCCGGTACCTCCTCGAGCGGCGCGAGGAGGTCCGCCGGATCGCGCTGGTGCTCCGGGGCGCCGCGCTGGGGCTCCCGCTCGAGACGATCCTCGGGCTGGCGGAGGCGTGAATGGCTTCGCCGAACGGAGGGGGACCGCGGCGGGCGGACGAGGGGCTCCGGCTGGTGGTCGCGCTCCGCCCCGCGGACGCCCTCGGGTTCCGGCTCGCCGGGGCCGCGGTCGAGGCGGTGGCGCCGGGCGAGGAGGCGGACGCGGCGCGCCGGCTCCTGTCGGATCCCCGCACCGGCGTGCTCGCCGTCGAGGAGCGGCTCCTCGCCGCGCTCCCGCCGCGGCCGCTCGCGCGCGCGCGGGCGCGGGGGTTGCCGGTCCTCCTGCCGTTCGCGCTGCCGCGCGCGCCGGGCGAGGCTCGGGGCAGCGCCTACGTCGCGGCGCTGGTGCGGCGCGCGGTCGGCTACGGGGTGAAGCTGGGACGGGGAGGGCCGTGATGAGCGGACGCATCGTCCAGGTGGCGGGACCGACCGTCGTCGCGGAGGGGCTCGGCGGCGCCGCGCTCAACGAGGTGGTCCGCGTCGGGCAGGATCGCCTCCTCGGGGAGGTGATCCGGATCGACGGCGACCTCGTGACGGTCCAGGTCTACGAGGAGACCGCCGGGCTCGCCCTCGGGGAGCCCGCGGAGGGGATGGGCGCGCCGCTCGCCGCGGAGCTCGGGCCGGGGCTGCTCGGCGCGATCTTCGACGGCGTGCAGCGGCCGCTCCCCGAGCTCGCCGCGCGGGAGGGCGACTTCCTCGGGCGCGGGGCCACGCTGCCGGCGCTCGACCGGGCGCGGGCCTGGGAGTTCGAGCCGGCGGTCCGTCCGGGCGACGCGGTGGCGCCCGGGAGCCGCGTCGGGACCGCCCGCGCCGCGGGCGCGCCGGAGCACCCCGTGCACGCGCCGCCGGGCACGGCGGGGCGGGTGGCGGCGGTGCGGTCCGGCGGGATCGGGCTCGAGGAGCCGGCGGTGACGCTCGAGGGCGCCCGGAGCATCGCGCTCCTGGAGCGCTGGCCGGTGCGGCGGCCGCGCCCGGTCCGCCGGCGCCTGGCGCCGGACGTCCCCTTCCTCACCGGGCAGCGGGTGCTGGACTGCTTCTTCCCGGTATCGGCCGGCGGGACCGCCGTCGTGCCGGGCGGGTTCGGCACCGGGAAGACGGTGCTCGAGCAGAGCCTCGCGAAGTGGGCGGCGGCGGACGTGGTGGTGTACGTGGGCTGCGGCGAGCGCGGGAACGAGATGGCGGAGGTCCTGGACGAGTTCCCGCGCCTCGAGGATCCGCGCACCGGCGGCCCGCTCCTCGACCGGACGGTGCTGGTGGTGAACACCTCGAACATGCCGGTCGCCGCCCGCGAGGCGTCCATCTACACCGGCTGCACCATCGCCGAGTACTTCCGCGACATGGGGCGCTCGGTGGCGCTCATGATCGACTCGACCTCGCGCTGGGCCGAGGCGCTCCGGGAGATCGCCGCGCGGCTCGAGGAGATGCCGGGGGAGGAGGGGTACCCGACCTACCTCGCCTCGCGCCTCGCGCGGTTCTACGAGCGGGCGGGGCGCGCGGAGACGCTCGGCGGCGGCGAGGGCGCGGTCACGATGGTCGGCGCGATCTCGCCGCCGGGGGGCGATCTCTCCGAGCCGGTCACCCAGTGCTCGCTCCGGGCCACCGGCGCGCTCTGGGCGCTCTCCGCGGATCTCGCGCACCGCCGCCACTTCCCGGCGGTGGACTGGACCGCCTCCTTCTCGCTCGAGGCGGAGCAGCTCGCCGCCTGGTTCGAGCGGGAGGCGGGGAGCGGCTACGGCGCCCTGCGGGACGAGGCGGTGCGGCTCCTCCAGCGCGAGCGCGAGCTGGCCGAGGTGGCGGAGCTGGTCGGCACGGAGTCGCTGCAGGACGCCGAGCGGCTGGTCCTCGAGTCGGCGCGGCTGCTGCGCGAGGGCTTCCTCCGGCAGAGCGCGCTCGATCCGGCCGACGCGAGCTGCCCGCCGGGCAAGGCGTTCGAGATGCTCCGGCTGCTGCTCGAGTGGCACCGCCGGGCGAGCGCGGCGGTGGGTGGGGGCGTGCCGCTCCGGGCGATCCTCGAGACGGGCGTCCCCGCGAAGCTGCTCCGGCTCGGGCAGATCCCCTGGCAGGACATCCGGCGCGCCGGCGAGGCGCTGCGCGCCGAGGTGGCGGACGCGCTCGGGCGCCTCGAGGTGGAGTGACGGCGGCCATGACCACGGACCTCGTGACCCGGCGCGTGCGCGGCGCGGGCGCCCTCGCGGGCCCGCTCCTCTTCCTCGAGGGCGGCCCGCGGGCCCGGCTCGGCGAGGTGGTCCGGATCGCGCTGCCGGGCGAGCACGGCGCGCCCGGCGAGGAGCGGCAGGGTCAGGTGATCGCGATGTCGCGCGAGCGGATCGCGATCCAGGTGCTCGAGGAGACGCGCGGGATCCCCCCGGCGCGCGCGGTGGTGACGCTCACCGGCGAGGTGGCGCGCCTCGGGGTCTCCCGCGCGATGCTCGGCCGCATCCTCGACGGGATGGGCCGCCCCGCGGACGGCCTCCCGCCGCCGATCGCGGAGGCGCGCCCGTTCATCGCCGGCGCGGCGATCAACGTCGCGCGGCGCGAGAAGCCGTCGGAGTTCATCGAGACCGGCGTCTCCGCCATCGACGGCCTGAACACCCTCGTGCGCGGGCAGAAGCTGCCGATCTTCTCCTGCGCGGGCCTCCCCGCCGGGAGGCTCGCCGCGCAGATCGCCTGCCAGGCGCGCGTCCGCGGCGCGGGCGCGGAGGCGTTCGCGGTGGTGTTCGCGGCGATGGGCGCGCCCTTCCGCGAGCACCACGCCTTCCTCGAGGCGTTCCGGACGGCGGGCGTGCTCGACCGGACGGTGGTGTTCCTGAACCGGGCCGACGACCCGCCCATCGAGCGGCTCATGACGCCGCGGTGCGCCCTCACCTGCGCCGAGCACCTCGCCTTCCGGCACGGCCTCCACGTGCTGGCGATCCTCACGGACGTGACGAGCTACTGCGAGGCGCTGCGCGAGGTGGCGCTCGCGCGCGACGAGGTGCCCGGCCGGCGCGGGTACCCCGGGTACATGTACACGGACCTCGCCACCCTCTTCGAGCGGGCCGGCCGGATCCGGGGCCGCCCCGGCTCGCTCACCCAGCTCTCCGTGCTGACGATGCCGGACGACGACCTCACCCACCCCATCCCCGACCTCACCGGCTACATCACCGAGGGTCAGATCGTCCTCTCGCGCGAGCTCGACCGCCGGGGCGTCCAGCCGCCCATCGACGTGCTCCCGTCGCTGTCGCGGCTCATGGGGCTCGGCGCGGGCCCCGGCAAGACGCGCGAGGACCACCGGCCGGTGGCCGACCAGCTCTACGCGCTCTACGCGCGGGGGCGCGACGTCCGCCGGATGGCGGCGATCGTCGGCGCGGCCAACCTCGGCGACGAGGAGAAGCGGCTGCTCGCCTTCGCGGAGCGGTTCGAGGCGGAGCTGGTCGGGCAGGGCGGCGCCTTCCGCACCATCGAGGAGACCCTCGAGCTCGGCTGGCGGCTCCTCGGCGACTTCCCCCCCTCGGCGCTCACGCGGATCCCGGAGGCGCTGCTCCGCGCGCGGCGGGGAGCGGGGGCCGCCGGGCCGCCTCCCGCGGAGGCGCCGGGCGCGGCGGTGCTGCGAGCCGGCGCGGACGCCGGGGCGGCGGGCGGGGAGGGGAGGGGCGCGCCGTGAGCCCCGCCCCGACCACCCGGACCGGCCTGCTCGAGGTGCGGGGGCGCCGCGAGATCGCGCGGCGCGGCGCGCGGCTGCTCCGCGCCAAGCGCGAGGTGCTCGCGGGCGAGCTGTGGCGCCTCGTGTCCGAGGTCCTCGCCGGCCGCGCGCGGCTCGACGAGGTGCTCGGCGCGGCCACCCGCGCCCTCGGGATCGCCCGCGCGCTCGAGGGCAGCCCGGCGCTCGAGTCGCTCGCGACGGCCGCCGGGCGCGAGGTGCCGGTGGAGGTGAAGCTCCGGCGCGTGTGGGGCGTCCCCACCCCGGAGGTGAGCGCGCCGCACCTGGTGCGCGCCGCCGACGGGCGCGGGACCGCGCCGACGAGCTGGGGGCCCTCGGGCGCCGAGGCGGCCCGCCGTCACGAGGAGGCGCTCGAGGTGCTCCTCGGGATCGCCTCGCGGGAGCTGCACCTCACGCGCCTCGGCGAGGAGATCCAGGAGACCTCCCGCCGCATCAACGGCCTCGAGCAGCTCGTCCTGCCGGCGCTCGGCGCCGAGGCGGCGCGCATCGCCGGCGCGCTGGACGAGCGCCAGCGGGAGGACGCGGTGCGCCTGAAGCGGTTCCGCGCCCGGCACCGGTGAGCCGCGCCGGCGAGCGGCGCTCGTCGCGGCGAGCTCGAGTAGCGGTTCCTCACCCGCCGTCGCCGATCGAGGCGCTTCGCCACGCCATGACGTCAGGGTGTGGCGCCGCACCCGACGGCTCACCCATCGTGCTAGTTGCGAACGAGCACGCTCCGCGTCCTTTATTGATCGCGCATGTGCGCGAGGAGCGAGCCCATGGCCCAAATCGGTGTTTGCGCGATCGCCTTCAACTCGGTGGGTGAGCGGTATGACAGCTATCACACGCCACCCGAGGTGACGAACTTCATCGCGAGCGTCGAGCCTCCGAACGCGGGGCGGCTGGACGAGAGCGGGAAGTTCTACGTCGTCGACACGACCAGGTCGCAGTGCCTCGTGACGGCCGCAGAGAGCGTGAAGGTGTCGCCAGGCGAGCAGCGAGCCTTCTCGTACTGGAAGCTCATGCCTGATCCGCTCGGCCCGGCGCAGATTCGCCGCGAACGGTCGCTCGTGCTCGAGCAGGGGGAGTTCGGAATCGTCGGGCTCTACTTCGGCGTGATGCGCACGCCGATCCGCTGGCCCGGGTTCGACATCAAGCAGTTCGATCGCTGGGTGCACATCATGATGACCCACTTCCCTCACTGGGAGCCGCCGGAGCCGGAGCCCTGGACGGCTGGACGCGGCGCATCACCCGGCGTCAAGTAGCGGTGACCCGGCTCAGGCGAGTCGTTCGTCCTCGACATTCCGGGAGGCGGCGGCGGGGGCCCGCGGACGGCGAACCGGCGGGCTACACCGCGGAGTGCGCGCTCGCCCGCGCGAACGTAGCGAGCGCCAGGTCCGCTACCGCACGAACGTCGGCATGTGACGGCGCCACCCGCTTGCGTTGAGCGCCGCAGCAGCTCGATGCGAGTGGGTGTCGCCATCAGCTCGGGCGGCGCCAGAGCGGCAGGAGCTCCGGCGGGAGCCGGTCCGCCACGTCCTCCGCCTCCGCCTCCGGGAGCTGCGCCCGCAGCGCGGCGAACACCGCCCGCGCCACGCCCTCCGACTCGTCCGGCGGACGGCCGAGATCGTCGGCGACCGAGGCGTAGAACTCCTCCACGTTGCGGATCCGCCGCGCGGTCCGGGCGTGGCGCTCGCACGCGGCGAGGCGCCCGCGGAAGGGCTCGGGGAGCCGCTCGCGCAGGTCGTCGTAGGTCTCGGAGCCGATCCGCCGGGAGAGGGCGCAGGCGATCGCCTCCACGGCCCGGACCGCCTCGGTGCGGCGGGGGAGCCCCTCCCGGGCGAGGGCCTCGACGAGGGCGCGGAAGTCGGCGTCGGAGAGCGGATCGGGCGCGTGATCGGCCATGGCGCCTGGAATATCCACGGCGCTCGCTCCACGCATCCGGGCCACCCGCGCAGGCGTTTGGACGAGACCCGCGCGGGGCCAGGGGCACCTCACCTGAAGTGCCGGCCGAGCTCGTTGGCCCACGCTCGGCCCAGCTCGTGGGCGTGCTCGTCGAGCCAGGTGGTGAAGCGCGTCGGCGCGGTCGGGGGCGCCTTCGAGACGAGCAGGTTCGTCGTGAGCCCGGCGACCTCGTCAGCGGTCAGCACGACGTCGCCCACGAGAGGACCCAGGAGGCGTGACGTCAGGAGGAGCAGCCACGGCGGCACGGGGACGACGAGCGCCCGCGACCCGACCGCCCGGCGCACGAGGTGGACGAGCTCGTCGAACCGGAGCGTCTCGGGACCGACCGCGTCCAGGGTGACCGTCGTCCTGCTCTCGCCCTGCTCCACGGCGAGCCGCGCCATGTCCTCGACGTGGATCGGCTGGAGCCCGTAGCTGCCGGGCACGACCCCGAAGATCGGCAGGCGGCGCAGCAGCCAGGCGATGTTGTTGATGAGGACGTCCCGGCCGCCGAAGAACACGGCGGGGCGGAGGATCGCGTGCGAGATGCCCGACTCCGCCAGCGCCCGCTCGACCTCGGCCTTGCCCCGGAAGTAGGGCAGGGGCGAATCCAGCGACGGGTTGGTGATCGAGACGTGGACGATCCGCTCCACGCGCGCCTCGGCCGCCGCCTGGAAGAGGCGTCGGCTATGCTCGACGGCGCGTGCGTGCGAGGTCGCGCCGTGGGCGAAGCGCACCCAGTAGGTGTTGTAGAGCACCTTCACGCCCGACAGCGCGTCCCGCATCCGCGCCGGGTCGTCGAACTCGAACCTCCGCACCTCGACCCGACCGCCGAAGGGGTCCGGCCGGTCCGGGTGTCCGGTCAGGGAGCGCACCTTCTCGCCGTGGGCGAGCAGCAGCTCGGTGATGTGACGCCCGCTGTAACCGAAGGCGCCGGTGACCGCGTGGAGCTCGTTCGCCATGGTGCTCTCCCGTGTCGAGGATTCAGAATTCCGTGAACTTCCCGGATGCACGTTGCCCGCCGCGGCTGGGCGCGGGTGCGACTATCGCTTCTTCGGTTTGGGGTTGAAGGGGAGGCCGGCCACGAAGGCGAGGGCCGCCTTGGACGACGCCGGGTCCTTGAGGAACCGGTTCACGACGCCCTCGACCGTCGTGAGCAGCTCGGACATCTGCTTCAACCGGCCGAGGATCTCTCCCTTGGCGCCGGGCTGCTCCAGGAGCTGATGGATGGCGTCCAGGGCGGGGTCGAACTCGCGGCGCTTCCGCTCCCGGAGGATGCGGAAGAACATCGTCCAGACGTCGGGCTCGGTGACGTAGAAGTCCCGGCGGTCGCCCGGCACCTCGACCTGGCGCACGACGCCGAAGGTGCGGAGCTCGCGCAGCGACATCGAGGCGTTGCCCTTGGAGATCTGGAGCTTCTCGGCGATCCCGTCGAGCGAGAGGGGCGCCTCCGTGGCCATGAGCAGCGCATGGACCCGGGCCACGGAGCGGTTGATCCCCCACAGCGCGCCCATGGCGCCCCACGCCTCGACGAACTGCTGGGCGGTGTCGGTCGTGGGCGTCGTCATGATGCGTTCAGAATAGTCTGAACGTACAACACGATCAACCGGTCCGTGCCGGGGATGAGGAGAGCAGTCCCGGTCATGGGGAGATCGGTCAGGGTTCGCGCAGCACGCGCCGGACGCGGGCGATCGCCTTCTTGCGGCCATGGTCCTTAAGGTGCTGGCGGCGTCGAAGCCCAGGCCGTAGGCACGACCTGTCCGCCTCGCCGTCCGTCAGCTGGCGGGCTGACGTGCGTAGCAGGAGGATGACATGAAGCCACTGGCGTCGATGCTGCTTGGTCTCGTCGGTGCGAGGTGTGCGACGCCCGAGAGGTCGAGCGCCGAGGCGAGATGAGCCGCGACCGCGCCCAGCTTCGCGGCCAGAACGGCCCGCGTGTCCCTCGGCCAGGTGGCTCGCTACCGCGGCTTGGACTCTGCTGCGCATTCGTGGAGGAGCCGATCCACTTTCGCCGGACCACCGCCCGCTACGTCACCGGCCTGAAGCCGGGCGAGCGGCACGAGTTCCTGAGGCAGATCGCCGCCGACAACGCCCGGGCCCTGGCGCTCGCGGTCGACTGGTGCGCGGCCCACGGGGTCGGAGCGTTTCGCGTGAACAGCGAGATCCTGCCCCTCGCCACTCATCCGCAGGTTGGCTATCGGCTCGACGAGATCGACGGGACGGGGGAGATCCGCGACGCCTTCGCCGAAGCCGGCGCCGAGGCCCGGGAGGGCCGTGTTCGACTGAGCTTCCATCCCGACCAGTTCGTGGTCCCCGGCTCCTCGCGGGAGGATGTGGTCGTGAGTTCCTTGGCCGAGCTGGAGCATCAGGCTTCGGTCGCCGAGCTCATCGGCGCCGAGCAGCTCACGCTGCACGGCGGGGGCGCGCAGGGCGGAAAGCCAGCCGCGCTCGATCGGCTCCGGCGCAACCTCGCCCGCTTGAGCCCACGCGCCCGGTCGAGGATCGCGCTCGAGAACGACGACCGCGTGTACACCATCCGGGACCTGCTCCCGTTCTGTCGCGAGGAGAGCCTGCCGCTCGTCTACGACGTGCATCACCACCGCTGCAACCCGGACGGGCTCTCCGTCGAAGAGGCTGCCGGGGCAGCAGCGAGGACCTGGGGCCGGCGCGAGCCGTGGGCGCACCTCTCCAGCCCGAAGGGCGGCTGGCGCAGCGATGACCCGCGCCAGCACGCGGACTTCATTCGACCGCGTGATCTGCCTGCCTGCTGGGTCGGGGAGCGCATGACGATCGACGTCGAGGCCAAGGCCAAGGAGCTGGCCGTGCTACGCCTGCAATCGCACCTTCTCCAGAGGCAGAGGAGCCGCGATGCGGAACACGGGTGACCGGAAGGTGCTGGTGACGGGAGCCACCGGCTTCATCGGTCGCGTCCTCGTGCCCGCGCTGCGTGCCCGCGGTCGGCCGGTCGTCGCCGCCAGCCGTCGGCCGATGACGTCCGCGATCGATGCGGCGGGTGTCGAGTGGCGCACCTGCGACCTCCTGCGGCCGGAGACACTTCCCGCCGCGCTCGAGGACGTCAAGGTCGCCTACTACCTCGTGCACAGCATGGGCGGCGGCAACGCCGACTTCCGCGAGCTCGAGCGACGGGCCGCCAAGGCGTTCGTGGCGGCCTCGGCCAAGGCGGGCGTCGAGCGCATCGTCTACCTGGGCGGGCCGGCGCCGCGGGGACGTCCGTCGGAGCACCTGAAGAGCCGGCTTGAGGTTGGCGAGATCCTGCGGGCCGGCTCGGTGTCGACGGTGGAGCTTCGCGCCTCGATGGTGATCGGCACCGGGGGCGCCTCCTGGCAGATCGTGCGCGACCTGGCCCTGAGGCTGCCGGCCATGGTGATGCCCAGGTGGCTCAGATCGCGCACTCGACCGATCGCGCTCGACGACGTGCTCGTGGCGCTGGTCGCCGCCGCCGACCTGACGATCGAGGGCAGCGAGTGGTTCGACGTGCCGGGCCCCGAGATCATGAGTGGCCGGCAGCTCCTCGAGCGCATCGCGGCCCTCCGCGGCCGTCGCATCCTGGCGGTCGAGGTGCCGCTCCTCACGCCGCAACTCTCGGCCCTGTGGCTGAGGCTGGTCACGCGGACCGACTTCACCCTGGCGCGCGAGCTGGTGGTCGGGCTTCGAGAAGACCTGCTCCCGAAAGACGAACGCTTCTGGCAGCTCATCGGTCACACGCGCTTGCTGCCATTCGATGAGGCGGCCCGCCGTGCCCTCGCCGGGGAGCCGCAACCAACCGGCGTGTGCGAGCGGGTCGTCCGGCTGGAGGAGAAGCTCGTCGACCTGACGGCGACACGGGGGCCGAGAGCGACGCAGCGGTGATCAGGCTCGTGCCGACGCCCGCCCAGCGGCGCCTGATCATGCTGGCGCTCGCCAGCGGCGTCTGGCTCGTGAGCTTTGCCGAGCTCGCACGAATGGGCACCTGGACCACCTTTGCTGTCGGGGGTGCGGTCCTTGCGCTCGCCGCGCTCGTGTTCGGCGCGGTCCCCGCAGCCCTGCTCCGCCCCTCGGCTGGCAAGGTCGCCGCTGGACTCGTGGCGGGCGTGCTGATGGCCGTGCTCACCCACCTCGCGTATGCCGTCGTGGCGCCGCTCGTGCCCGAGGTCCGTGCCGCAACCTCCAGGCTCCTCGGCCTTCTCAACGTCGGCGGTTTCTCACCTGGCGCTCGCGCCCTGCTCATCGTCGTGATCGCCACCTCCGAGGAGGTCCTGTTTCGCGGCGCCCTGGGCGGCGACGCGACTCCCGGGATTCGCGGCCTGCAGCGGGGCGATCTGCTTGCGGTCGCCGCCTTGGCGGCGGTCTACGCCCTCGCCACGGTGACGCTCGGAAGCCCCCTGCTCATGGCCTGCGCCCTCGGGTGCGGCATCGCCTGGGGTGTCTTGCGCGTGGTCGCCGGCTCACTGGTGGTGCCGATCGTCGCGCACGTCGTCTGGGATCTGGGGGTGCTGGTGGTGTGGCCGCTGGCGTCGAGTGGGTGAGGCGGACCGGGAGGGCATCCGGTCATATCCGGAGCGACTCCAGGCGAGGCTCTGGGAACGAGGAGGCATACGACCAGCGCGCCGCCGCCAACCGTGGACGCGCAGTAGCTGCCGAAACCGAAGTAGAGAGCCCGGGGAAGGTCGCGCGGACCTCGGGCTGTCTGCCTCATGCACGCAGGAGTCAACGTCCGTGTTCGTCCTTAGGAGGGAGCTTTGCGTCCCAGAGGCCCTCAGCCGCGCGACAAGGCGGGCAGAGGTGCGTCTGGCGTGGTTGTCCGGTTCTCCCCAGGCCCAGGGCAACCTTCGCGATTCGGCCGCGCGCGCGTAGCTGAGATGTCGGCGCACCTCGGCGAGGAGGATGGGAAGGGGATTCGGCCGCGCGCGTAGCCGAGATCCGTTCCAGCCCAGCGGACAGGGCTGGGGAACCCTGCTTGACTCCATGTGTCAGCCGGAATAACGGACGGAGGCGACGACAGCCGGTAGCCAGCGCGCAGCACGGACCCCCGAAACGTCTTGCGGGGAGCTTCGTGCGAGCCCATACGTGTAGGTCGCGCATTCTCGGGCGCGGCCTGGGCAGTCTTGCATTTGCGCGCATCGAACCGGGCGGCACGCCGAGGTCGCCCGGGAGATACCGTGAAGAAGCCCAAGGACCTGCCGCCCAAGGACACCCAGGGAGAATCCCCGGAGCCCCGGTCAGACGCGCCGGCGGGTTCGCCCTCGAATGCCAAGACCAGCGACGGCTCGGGCAGCCCGCCTGAGGCCGCCCGGTTGCCGATCGTTGGGCTCGGCGCATCGGCTGGTGGCCTCGAGGCGCTGCGCCAACTCTTCGCCCACCTGCCAGCCGAGTCGGGCATGGGCTTCGTAGTCATCCAGCACCTGGACCCCGACAGGCCGAGCATGCTCACGAAGGTCCTGGAGGGCACCACCCGGTTGCAGGTCGTCGAGGCAACGAGCGGGATGCGTGTGGAGCCCAATCGCGTCCACGTGATCCCCTCCGGCTCCGACCTGACTATCGAGCACGGCATCCTTACCCTCGTCCGCCGGCGAAAGACCGGTCGGCTTCACCTGCCTATCGATTCCTTCTTCCGAGCGCTCGCCGAGGATGGCAGGGGGAGCGCAATCGGCGTGGTGCTATCCGGCTCCGGCGCGGACGGGACCGAGGGCCTTCGTGCGATCAAGGCAGAGGGGGGCATTGCCATCGCCCAGGAGCCAGACTCGGCTCAGTTCCGCAACATGCCCGAGAGCGCGATCGTTGCTGGCGTGGTGGACTTTCGAGGATCCCCGGAGGCGATTGCTGCCGAGCTCGTGCGGCTCAGCCACCATCCCTACGTCGCGGCTCAGGGTCGCCCCGAGAGCGAAGCGCAGGCGGCAGGGAGGGACGGGGACAAGGGGCTCGCCGCGGTCCTCGCGCTCGTGCACCAGCACGCGGGCCTCGACTTCAGAGGCTACAAACGCACGACCATCCTGCGGCGCATCGAGAGACGCATGGCGGTGCGACGCGCGGGGGGGCTGGGAGACTACGCCAGCATCATCCGCGAGGACGTAGCTGAGGCGCGGGCGCTCGCGCAGGACATGCTCATCCACGTCACCTCGTTCTTCCGCGACCCGGAGGCTTTCCAGGCGCTCACGGAGCAGGTCTTCCAGCCGCTGGCGCAGCGCAAGGCGGACGGCGATTCGATCCGCATCTGGGTGCCCGGCTGCTCGACGGGCGAGGAGGTGTACGCCATCACCATCGGCCTGCTCGAGTCCCTCGGGGGGAGAGAGCAGGACCTATCCATCAAGGTGTTCGGCACTGATCTGAGCGACAAGGTCATCGACACGGCGCGCCTTGCCCGCTACTCGGAGGCCGCCGTGGCGGACGTCTCGCCCGAGCGGCTGTCCCGCTTCTTCGAGCGCTTCGAGGGAGGCTACCGAATCGCCAAGCACGTCCGTGAGCTCGTCGTCTTCGTGAAGCACGACCTGACGCGCGATCCCCCGTTCGCCAGGCTGGACCTCATCAGCTGCCGCAATGTTCTCATCTACTTCGACGCCGAGCTTCAGCGTCGGGTCATCCCGATGCTGCACTACTGCTTGGCCAAGGATGGGTACTTGTTCCTCGGCACGAGCGAGACGATCACGGGCTTCCGCGATCTCTTCGCGACGGTGGACCAGGAACACCGGATCTTCGTCAAGACTGGGGAGAGCACCCGGCTCCTGTATCCGCGGCCTGCCGCGCGAGAGGCAGAGGCCAAGATGGCCGACATCAAGCCCCCCGAGCTGCGTAAGCCCGCCCGTGAAGCCCAAAGGCAAGCCGAGCACCTTCTCCTGGCACGCTACGCCCCGCCGGGCGTCATCGTGAACGACCAGCTGGAGATCATCCATTACCTCGGGCGAACCGGCGCCTACTTCGAGCCGGCGCCGGGCCAACCCCAGGCGAACGTGCTGAGAATGGCGCGAGAGGACCTGGCCCCTCACCTTCATGAGGCGCTCGAGCGCGCCAAGACGCAGTCGTCGACGGTCCGAAAGGAGGGGCTCCGCGTACGCGAGGGAGCCGAGACGCGGGTCGTCGATCTCGAGGTGATTCCACTCGCGCCCCTCTCCGATTCGCCAGAACGCTATCACCTCGTCGTGTTCGAGGAGCCCGAGGCCCGAGCCGCCAAGTTCGATCCGCGTAGGGTGCGACTGGTCGCAGACGAGCAGCCGACCGACTCGGCCGCCGAGGCAGAGCGACTGAAGTCCGAACTCGCCGCCACCAAGGACTACCTCCAGTCGATCGCGTCGGAGCACCAGTCAAACAGCGAAGACCTGGCCGCCGCCAACGAGGAGCTCCTTGCGTCCAATGAAGAGCTCCAGAGCACCAATGAGGAGCTGCAGAGCGCGAAGGAGGAGCTGCAGTCCACCAACGAGGAGCTCGGCACGGTCAATGACCAGCTCAAGAGCCGCAACCAGGAGCTCGATGAGGTCGCGAATGACCTGGTCAACGTGCTCGCCAGCGTCGAGATCCCCGTCATCATCGTCGACCTCCAGCTCCGCGTGCGTCGCTTCACGCCGACCGTGAGAAATGTGGCGCGCTTCATCCCTGAGGACGTGGGAAGACCCATCGACGACCTCAAGCTGAAGATGCAGGTGGATGACCTTCCCGGCAGGATCAAGTCCGTCATTGACGATCTGTCTCCCAAGGAGTGGGAGGTCCGAGATCTGGAGGGGCGCTGGTTCCGCATGCAAATCCGGCCGTACCGCACGGCGGATAATCGCCTCGATGGCGCCGTCCTCTCCTTTGTCGATGTGGACGCCCTCAAGCATTCCGTCGAGGAAGCAAACGGCGCGCGCGACTATGCCAGGAGTATCGTCGAGACCGTGACGAGCGCCTTGGTGGTGCTCGATTCGGAGCTGCGCGTGGTGTCTGCCAACGACGCCTTCCGTCAAATGTTCTCGCTGTCCACGGAAGAGGCCGAGTCCCACAGCCTGTTCGATCTTGCCGCGGGCTTGTTCAGGGCATCCAGCATTCGTCAGGCGCTGAGGGACGCTGTCGCCAAGCACACCCGATTCAACGCCCTCGAACTCACGGCGACGATGCCTCACGCCGATCGAAGGGTGTTGTCTCTGACCGGTCGTTCAATCCTCTGGGGTGGAGGCGCGCCGATGGTCCTCCTCGCGATCGATGACGTGACTGGTCTGCGCTCTCTCGAGGCGGAGCGCGCCCAGCTCCTCGCATCCGAGAAAGAAGCGCGGGTGGAGGCCGAGCGGGCAAATCGTGCCAAGGACCTCTTCCTCGCGACGCTCTCGCACGAGCTGCGCACGCCGCTCAGCACTATCTTGATGTCGGCGCAGCTCCTCAGGCGCATGGCCAGCGAGGATCGCAAAATCGAGAGGGTGAGCGAGTCGATCGAGCGCTCTGCCAACGCTCAAGCGAGGCTCGTCGACGACCTGCTCGACGTTTCGCGCATCGTCTCGGGGAAGCTCCACCTGGATCTGGGGCCCGTCGACTTCGGAACGCTCGTACAGGATGCCGTCGAGCTTGCTCGCCCCTCGGCACGGGCCAAGGCTCTTGAGCTCGAGCTGGCCATTGAAGGCGAGATCGGGGTCCTCTACGGAGACGCCGCGCGCCTGCATCAGGTGGTGAACAACCTGCTCACGAATGCCCTCAAGTTCACCCCGCATGGCGGTCGTGTCAGCGTGCGCCTCGAGCGGATCGATGGGCGGGCGCTGCTCAGCGTCACGGACACTGGCATTGGCATTCGCCCCGAAATCCTGCCGCAGCTATTCTCCAGATTCGTTCAGGCTGACAGCGTCATGACACGGACGCACGGAGGCCTCGGCCTGGGCCTCTCCATCGTGCGCCATCTTGTGGAGGTCCACGGTGGGCAGGTGCACGCCGAGAGTCCGGGCGAGGGGAAGGGCTCGACGTTTCGCGTGACGCTTCCGCTGGGACTCGCCGAAGGGGCGAAGAAGCCCACCGCACCGACGACCACCGTTCGAGAAATCAAAGGCGTGCGCGTGCTCCTGGTCGAGGACGACGACGACACCCGCGAAACCTACGCCGCCATGCTCGGCGAGCTCGGGGCCGAGGTGCGAGCGGTGCCCTCGGCCGCCGCGGGCCTGGCCGCGCTCGAGACCTACCTGCCCAACGTGATCCTCTCGGACATTGCGATGCCTGGGGAAGACGGCTTCAGCTTCATCCAGAAAG
Source organism: Anaeromyxobacter oryzisoli (assembly GCF_022690765.1). Taxonomy (GTDB): domain Bacteria; phylum Myxococcota; class Myxococcia; order Myxococcales; family Anaeromyxobacteraceae; genus Anaeromyxobacter; species Anaeromyxobacter oryzisoli. The sequence continues at coordinate 15,074 of NZ_JALCZA010000081.1, forward strand.
TGAGGCGCCTCACGCCCGAGCATGGCGGTCGGGTGCCGGCTGCGGCGCTCACGGCGCTGGCTGGCGATGAGGACAGAGAGCGCGCTGTGCAGTCCGGGTTCCAGCTGCATGTCGCGAAGCCGGTCGACGCGGCCCGCCTCGCGACCATCGTCAGCGTGCTGAACGACTGGAGACCATCGGAGAGCTCGCCCGGGCAGCCCGGGTAGAGCTTGCCCCGGTTCGGTAGACACCCTGGTTATGCTGCCAGTGCGTCGCTCCCTGCCACTTGTTCGTACTCCGCCGGGCTGACGTAGCCGAGAGTCGAGCGCCTCCGGCGGCGACTGTAGAAGACCTCGAGGTAATCGAAGATGCTGCGCTTGGGGGCCGCCCGCGAGAAGAAGTCCAAGTGGTCGACGAGTTCCGCCTTCGCACCGGAGACGAGAAAGGGGTTACCGGTCATCCCGGTAACCCCTTGATGTTCCTGCGTTAATTAGCTCCCCAGGCATGACTCGAACATGCGACCCGGTGATTAACAGTCACCTGCTCTGCCAACTGAGCTACTGGGGAATGGCTGGCGGGCGGGGAATCTAGAGAAGGTCCGGTGCGACGTCAAGAGCGTTCGTGCGGTTCTCCCGACGGGTGCGGGGAGGCGGCTCCGCCGCGGGGGAGGGGGGCGCTGGCTCGCCACCACCCGCCCGGGCGGCGCGGACGGCGGCCGCTATACTCCCGGGCCGTGATCAGGCTTCCATTCGAGCACCACCCCGGCGTCCACTGCGGCTCCACGGCCGTCGCCGACGCGCTGCGCGCCGCGGGCGTCGAGGCCTCCGAGCCGATGGCGTTCGGGCTCGGAGCGGGCCTCGGCTTCTACGCGCTGGCGGCGCCGGCGCTCACCCCGAGCCACCTCGTCATCGGCCGCTCGGCCGCCCTGGAGCGGACCGCGTGCGAGAGCCTGGGCGTGCCCTGCGTCGAGCGGACCGCCGACGGCGCGGCCACCGCCTGGTCGGGCGTCCGGGAGGCGGTCGATCGCGGGATCGCCCCGGTGCTGTCCACGGACCTGGCGGAGCTGCCCTACTGGCGGACTCGGACGCGGTTCGGCGGCCACCGGGTGGTCCTCGCCGGGTACGACCTCGATCGCGGCGTGGCGCTCCTCGCCGACACGGATCGACCGGGGCTCGAGGAGGTCGCGCTCGACGTCCTCGACCGGGCCCGCGCGTCCGTCGCGCCGCCGCTCGGCGCGGCCGGGCGCCCGTGGCTGGAGATCGGCCCGCGCGGACCGGCGCGGCCGCTCGCCGAGGCGATCCCGGACGCGCTCCGGCGCCAGACGACCGAGATGCTCCTCGATCCGTCCGGCGTCGCGGGCGTCTCGGCGCTGGAGCGGTTCGCGGCCGAGCTGCCCGCGTGGCACGCGCAGGCGAACGACGAGGCGGACCGGCGCCGGTGCTTCCGGTTCGCGTACCAGTGCATCGAGGTGCGCGGCACCGGCGGTGGGCTGTTCCGCGGGCTCTACGCGCGCTTCCTCCGGGAGGCGGAGGTGGTGCTGCCCGGGCTCGCCGCGCTCGGCCTGGCGGAGCGGATGGAGGGGCTCGCGGCGGCGTGGTCGCGGCTCGCCGACGGGCTCCGGGCGACGGGAGACAGGACGGCCGCGGGGGTTCCGCCGGAGGTGATCGCGCAGGCGCGGGCGCTCGCCGCGGACGAGCGCCGGTTCTTCGAGGACCTGGCGGCGCGAGGACCGCGGTGAGCGACGACCTCGAGAGCCCGGCCCGGGCGCGGTTCGCGGCGCTCCTCCAGCGGGACCCCATCCCGCTCGACGCCGCCGCGCTCGCCATCGCGCAGGAGGAGTACCCGCACCTGGACGCGGGCGCGTACCTCGCCCGCCTCGACGCGCTCGGGGCGCGCGTGGCGCGCGCCGGCGGGACCGGGCGCGCCGCGTCGCTCCTCCGCGCCCTCCGCGCGGTGCTGCACGACGAGGAGGGGCTCCGCGGGAACGAGGAGGACTACTCGGATCCGCGCAACTCGTACCTGAACGACGTCCTCGACCGCCGCCTCGGCATCCCCATCAGCCTCTCCGCGATCTACATCGAGGTCGCCCGCCGCGCCGGGCTGACCCTGGCCGGCGTCGGCTTCCCGGGCCACTTCCTCGCGAAGTACGTCTCGGCCTCCGGCGTCGAGGTGTTCGTGGACGCGTTCCGCGGCGGCGAGATGCTCTCCGCGGACGAGTGCGTGGCCCGCTACCGCGCGCGGACCAGCGGGCAGGTGCTCGACGCGCGTCACCTGGAGGCGGTCTCGACGCGCCAGATCCTGGCGCGGATGCTCCAGAACCTCCGGCTCGTCCACCAGGAGCGCCGGGACGACGTCCGCGCCTACTGGGTGCTCGACCGGCTCCTCCTGGTCGCCCCCGGGCAGCTCGAGGCGCTCCGCGATCGGGGGCGCGCGGCGGCGCGCCTGGGCGGCCCTGCGGCGGCCGCGCGGGACCTGGCCGCGTACTTGAAGGCCGCGCCAGGCGCGGCGGACGCCGCCGACATCCGGGCGGAGCTCTCGCACCTCGCGGGCGGGCGCAAGCCGCTCCTGAACTGATGTATGACGAAGCGCGCGGCGCGCCGGGGCGTCCCCGCCAGCGCCGCGCCGGAGCACGAGACCATGCGGCCGCGAACGTCCACCTCCTGGCGAGCCGAGCTCCTCCCGGTCGCCGCGGTCGCCGCGGCGTTCGTCGCGGGCGCCGCGCTGAGCTGGCGCCGGCTGGGGAGCCTCGTGGTGGACACGGGGCGAGAGCTCGAGCTGCCGCTCCGGCTGGTGCAGGGCGAGGTGCTTTACCGCGACGTCCGGTACTTCTGGGGGCCGCTGGCGCCCACCGTGAATGCGGCCCTGTACCGCGCGTTCGGCGCGTCGATCGACACGCTCATGTGGGCGGGGATCGTCGTGGCGGCGCTGGTGACGGCGTGCCTGTACCTCCTCGCGCGGGCGTTCCTCTCGCGCGGCGCCTCCGCGGCCGTGGCGGTCGCCTTCGTCTTCGCCTCGGCGTTCGCACACCAGGGCCCGATCGCGGTCTTCGAGTTCGTGCTGCCGTTCAACTTCTCCGCGACCTACGGCCTGGCCGCGGCCGCGTGGAGCCTGCTCCTCCTGCTGTGGCACCTGCGATCGAGGCGGCTCGCGCCGTTCGTCGGCTCGGTGGCGCTCGCGGCGCTGGCGTGCTTCACGAAGGCGGAGGTGATCCTCCCGGTGCTCGCGACGCACGTCGCGTTCGCCGCCGCCGTCCGGCCCCTCGGGCGGGCGCGCGCGGTGGCGTACGGGGTCGGCGGCGCGGCCGTCGCGCTCGGCTACGGCGGGCTGTTCGCCGTGGTGGGGCCCGGGCTCTGGGACGAGAACCTCGCGCTCCTCGCCAACCCGAGCTCGCGCCATTACGTCCGGGTGACGACAGGGCTCGACGCCTTCGCCCCCTCCCTCGCCGATCTCGTCGCCTCGGCCTCGCTGCTCGCCGTCCTCGTCGGGCTGGCCGTCGTCGTCGCCCGCGTCCTCCGGCGGCGGGGCGGCGCCTTCGTCCGCGCCGCCGCCGCCCTCGCAGCGGGCGGCGCCTGCCTCGCGGCGTTCGCGCTCTACCCGCCGCAGCTCTCCCTGCGCGCCCTCCCGCTCGCGCTCGCCGCCGGCCTCCTCGCGCTCCTCGTCCGCCTCGTCGCGCGCCGCCGTCGGCCGACCCCCGCCGAGACCGGGCGGATCCTGCTCCTCGCGTTCGGCCTCGCGTGCCTGCCCCGGATCGCGCTCCAGGTCGGGCCGCACGGCTACGGCTTCTACCTCCTCCCCGTCGGGCTGGTGGGGCTCGGGGTGGTCGTCCGCGGCTGCCGCCGCCTCGCGGGCGGCGGGCCCGTGGCGCGGGGCGTCCTCGCGTCGGCGTTCGCCGGCGCGATGCTCGGGCTCGCGCTCGCGGCGCTGCGCGGCTCCTGGCCGTACTACACGGAGCCGCGGATCGTCCTCGACACGCCCCGGGGCGAGGTCCGGCTGCGCGGCGGCTGGCGCTCGCCCGCGGACGCCCTGCGCGCCCTCATGAGCCTCCCGCCGAGCACGCGCGTCGCTGCGCTCCCCGACGGCGCCGGCCTGGTGTTCGCCAGCGGCCTGACCTCGACCCGCGATCCGATCCTCACCTACGCCCCGATGGTCCTCCCGGACGCGGCGGCCGAGGCGCGCGCGCTCGAGGCGTGGGAGCGCGACCCGCCGGACGTGGTCGTCTGGGAGAACGAGCACACCGAGCGGGTGTTCGGGTTCAGGGGCTTCGGGGTGGACTACGCGCGCGGGCTGCGCGAGTGGCTCGAGGCGCACTACGTCCCGCTCGGCGATCCAAGCCAGCCGTACGTCCTGCTGCGGCGCGCGCGGTGAGCCGGCGCCGGGCCTTCACCGGCGCGAGGCGTCGCCCGGCTCGATCCGCTCGAACAGGTACACCCCGCCGGCGTTCGCGGCGACGGGCCGCCAGGTGTCGCGCGCGAGGGCGACCGGCTCGCGCCGGAGCCCCCAGCCGGCGAAGGAGATCGGCTCGACGTAGACGAGGCACGGCCACGCGTCCGCACCGAAGACGTGCCGGACCTCGACGCCCTGCTGGAGCGCCTGCCACGCCAGCGGGTACTCGAACCCGGACTCCCCCATGAACAGGCCGAGGCGACGACACCCCGTGCTCCGCGCGACGTCGAGCGTCGTGAGCTGCGGCTCCCTGAGGAGCGGACCGTTCCGGTAGTAGTCCGCGAACGGCGGGGCCGACCGGGGCGCGAGGGGCGGGCGGAGGCGGTTCGAGAGGGCGACCGCGCCGGCCCAGCACACCGCGAGGACGACACAGGCGACGAGCGCGGCGGTGCCCGCGAGGCGCGCGCGCCGCCGCCGGGTCCGCGGCACGGCGGCGAGGAAGACCGGCGCGAGCGCGAAGAGCGGGAGCTGCAGCCGGGTCAGGTACTCGTTGTCCCGGAGGATCAGGTGGAAGAGGATCCAGGCGCTCGCGGCGCCGGCCATCGCCCACCGCCCGCGGCGGGGCACCCGCGGGGACCGCGCGGCGGCGGCGAGCAGCGCGGCGGCGATCGCGACGGCCTGGAGGGGGTTCCCCGCGAAGTCCTCGTGCGGGACGGTCTGCGGCCAGCCCGGGACGAGGGCCGCGGCCCGCCAGGGGAGCCGGACGTCCACGAGCGCGGCGACGGCGGGGGGCGCCGGCACGTCGTGGAGGACGCCCCGGACCACGTTGGCGGCGCGGTCGCCCCATTCGCCCAGGGCCGGATAGGTCGGCACGAGCTCGGCCTCGCGCGCCGGCGTCCCGCGCCGCGCCACCTCCGGCGCGACGAGCGCGAGGGCGACGGCGGCTCCGATCGAGAGCGCGGCGGCGATCCGGACCGCTCGCGGACGCCCC
>NZ_JALCZA010000082.1 GCF_022690765.1 Anaeromyxobacter oryzisoli
TCGGCGCGCCCGGCGGCGGGACAGGTGTCGCGGCCGGCCTGGGCGCGGGCGCGGCGGCGGGTGAGACGTGCGCCGCGGCCGCCCTGGGCGCGGCCGTCCCGGCGCCCGGCGGGACGGGGGTCGGAGCCGGCTTCGCCACGGGCGCGGGCGGAGTGGCGGCGGGCGGGGCGACGGGGGAGGACGCCGGGGCTCCGCCGCGGACCGCGCCGAACGCGACGAGGTCGAGCTCGGCGAGGAGGAGCGCCACCCGGAGGATCGTCGTCGCCTCGGCCGGGTGGCCGCCCGCGAGCTCCGCCGGAGAGTGGCCGCCGTCGAGCAGCGCGGCCGCGCGGGCCTCCTGCGCGGTGAGCCGCAGATCCTCGACGCGGATCCGTCCCGCGACCCGCGAGATCGCCCGCGCGCCGCGGTCGCCGAGCCGCCGCATCACCGCCGCGGGATCGAGCGCGCGGACCGCCGCGCAGAGCGCCGCGAACGGCGGCCCGAGGGGGAAGCCGGAGGGAGGGGCCGCGACGCCCGGCTCCCACCGGAACGCGCCCGCCTCCGCCGCGAGCGCCCGGCCCACCAGCGCCGCGCCGTGCTCCTGGAGCAGCGCCGCGACCTCGCCAGGGGCGACGAGCCCGGCGGCGACGAGCGCGCCCGCGAGCTCCCCGCCCGCCGCGGCACGCGCGCCCTCGGCCTGCACCAGCCGCTCGGGGGTGAGGACGCCCTTGCGGACGAGGAAGCGGCCCAGATCGTCGGCCGGATCCGAGGACGAGGCGTGCACCACCGCGCCCTTCCTAAAGACGAGCGCGTACGACCGTCCCTCCGGCGCGACCGTGAGCCGGCCGACCGCGTGGGTGGCGGCGGCGAGCCCGTAGAGGCGGAGGGCGGACTCCTCCTCGAGGCGACCCTGGAGCTCGAGCCCGGCGGCCACGGCGGCGTCGGCGCGCACCTCGCGCGACGCCAGCCCGTGGGACGCGGTCGGCGCCGCGGACGCGGACGCGGCGGGGACAGGGGGCGCGGCCCGGGGCGGCCGCGGCTCGGGCGGTGGGCGGATGTGAGCCGGAGGGCGGTAGCCCGCTGGGACGCGCTCGAGCCGCGGCGGACCGGCGGCCCCCGCCGCCGGGTGGGCCGGAGGGGGACGGATCGCCGCTGGAGGTTTTCCGGAGGAGTCGCTCACCCGAGTCGCTACAGTACCACCGTCTCCCGGTACTCGCCGTAGACGTCGCGGAGCGCGTCGGAGATCTCGCCCAGGGTCGCCTCCGCCTTCACCGCGGCGAGGAAGAGCGGCATGAGGTTCTCCGTCCCCTTCGCCCCCGCGCGCACCGCGTCGAGCGCCGCCTTCACGCCCGCCGCGCTCCGGCGCCCGCGGAAGGCCTGGAGCCGCTCCACCTGCGCGGTCTCCAGGGCCGGGTCCACCTTCATGACCGGCACCGGCGGGTCGTCGGACTTGAACGCGTTCACGCCGACGACGACCTGCTCCTTCGCCTCCACCTGGCGCTGCCAGGCGTAGGCGGCCTCCTGGATCTCGCGCTGCACGTAGCCCTTCGAGATCGCCTGGACCATGCCGCCCATCTCGTCGATCTTCCGGATGTACTCCTCGGCGCGCCCCTCGATCTCGTCGGTCATCGCCTCGATCGCCCACGACCCGCCGAGCGGGTCGATGACGTCGGCGACGCCGGACTCGTTCGCGATGATCTGCTGGGTGCGGAGCGCGATGCGGACCGACTCCTCCGTGGGGAGCCCCAGCGCCTCGTCGCGGGAGTTGGTGTGGAGCGACTGGGTGCCGCCGAGCACGGCCGCGAGCGCCTGGATGGTGACCCGGACGATGTTGTTGTCCGGCTGCTGCGCGGTGAGCATCGAGCCCGCGGTCTGGGTGTGGAACCGCAGCATCATCGAGCGCGGGTCCTTGGCCTTGAAGCGCTCCTTCATGATCCGCGCCCAGAGCCGGCGCGCCGCGCGGAACTTCGCGACCTCCTCGAGGAGGTCGTTGTGCGCGTTGAAGAAGAAGCTCAGGCGGCCGGCGAACGCGTCCACGTCCAGCCCGACCTTCACCGCCGCGTCCACGTACTGGATGCCGTCGGCGAGGGTGAACGCGACCTCCTGCACCGCCGTCGAGCCGGCCTCGCGGATGTGGTAGCCGGAGATGGAGATCGGGTTCCACTTCGGCATCACCTTCGCCGTGTACGCGAAGATGTCGGTGATGATCCGGAGCGACGGCTCGGGCGGGTAGATGTACGTGCCGCGGGCGGCGTACTCCTTCAGCAGATCGTTCTGGATCGTGCCCTTGAGCTCGGCCGGCGCGACGCCCTGCCGCTCGCCCACGGCCTGGTACAGGGCGAGGAGGATCCCGGCGGTCGAGTTGATCGTCATCGACGTCGAGACCTCGCCGAGCGGGATCCGGTCGAAGAGGACCTCCATGTCGCGGATCGAGTCGATCGCGACGCCGACCTTGCCCACCTCGCCGCGCGCGCGGGGGTGATCCGAGTCGCGCCCCATCTGCGTCGGCAGGTCGAACGCCACCGAGAGGCCGGTCTGGCCGGCCTCGAGCAGGTAACGGTAGCGCTCGTTGGACTCCAGGGCGCTGCCGAAGCCCGCGTACTGCCGCATCGTCCAGAACCGGCCGCGGTACATCGTCGGCTGGACGCCGCGGGTGAACGGGTACTCGCCCGGCAGGCCGAGGCGCTCCTCGAGCCCGGGCTTCACGTCGTGCGCGACGTAGACGGGCTCCTCGCGGATCCCGCTCGTCGTCTCGAACCTCGGCCGCCGCTCGCGGGTCTTCTTCACCGCCTTCGCGTACGTCCCCTCGAGCCAGCGCTGCTTCTTCTCGTCGGCCATTGGCATCTCTCCGGTGGACATGGAACGGCCCCGCCGCGCATTCCCGGGCGGGGCCCCCCGCTGGTTCGTGGCACTACTCGACCGCGCAGAGCCTGGCGTTGCCCTCGACGGTCTGTCCCTCCTGGACGAGCAGCTCGACCACCCTGCCGTCCTTCGGGCTCTTCATCTCGTTCTCCATCTTCATGGCCTCGACGACCACGAGCCCCTGCCCCTCCCGCACCGGGTCGCCGGCCTTCACGAGGACCTTCACGATCCGCCCCGGCATCGGGGAGGTGATCGTCTGCCGCCCCTCGGCCGTGAACCTCGCGGGGGCCCGCCGCATGCGGAGCTTCTTCTCGTCGAGGATCTCGAGGGGGAACACCGAGCTCTTCACGCGGACGTGCACCTTCGCCCCGCGATCGTCCAGCATCGCCGTGTAGCTCTGCGCGTCCACGAGGAGCGAGAGGGTGCCGTAGTCGTGCTTGAACGCGTCCACGACGTGCACGCGCCCGCCGATCCGGACCTCGTACAGGCCGGGCGCCTGCTGCGTGACCTCGACGGTCTCCTCGCGGCGGCCGCCGTCGAGCAGGGCGACGTAGGTGCTCACCGGAGCCTTCCCTTCAGCGCGCTCGCCCGCCCCAGGCGTGCCCAGGCGGAGCCGCGGGCCGGCCCGACGTCGCCGCGCACGGCGAACGCCGCCGCCTCGTCGTGATCGCGCTTGAAGGCCGCGACCGCCGCGGCGATGAGCGCGACCTGCTCGAGGCGCGGGTCGGGCGGGCGCACGAGGTCCTGCTCGTACCGCGCGCAGAAGCCGGTGTCGTAGTCGCCGGCGCGGAACGCGGGGTGGTCGAGCGCGGCGGCGAGGTACGGGATGTTCGTCGTGATGCCGTGGACCGTGTACTCCTCGAGCGCGCGGATGAGCCGCGCGATGGCCTGGTCCCGCGTCGGCGCCCAGGCGACGACCTTCGAGATCATCGGGTCGTAGTACGGGGGCACCACCCAGCCCGTGTAGACGCCGGAGTCGTCGCGGATCCCGGGGCCGCCCGGCACCCTGAGGTACGTGATCTTCCCCGGGCTCGGCATGAACTTGCGGGCCGGGTCCTCCGCGTACACGCGCGCCTCGATGGCGTGGCCGCGGCGCACCACCTGATCCTGCGCGAGGATCCGCTCGCCCTGCGCCACCTCGAGCTGCATCCGCACGAGGTCGAGGCCGGTGATCATCTCCGTCACCGGGTGCTCGACCTGGAGCCGGGTGTTCATCTCGAGGAAGTAGAAGCTCCGGCTCGCGTCCACGAGGAACTCGACGGTCCCGGCGCCGACGTAGCCCACCGCCCGCGCCGCCCTCACCGCCACCGCGCCCATCGCCTCGCGCATCGCCTCGTCCACGACGCAGCTCGGGCTCTCCTCGATGACCTTCTGCTGCCGCCGCTGGACGGAGCACTCGCGCTCGCCGAGCGAGACGCCGTTCCCGTGCTCGTCGCAGAAGACCTGGATCTCCACGTGGCGCGGGCGGTCGAGGAACTTCTCGACGTAGAGCCGGTCGTCCCCGAACGCGCTCGCCGCCTCGCGCCGCGCGGACTGCCAGAGCGCCGGGAGGTCCTCGGCGCGGTCGCACCGCCGCATGCCCTTGCCGCCGCCGCCGGCCGCCGCCTTGATCATCACGGGGTAGCCGATGACCTGGCAGAACGCCCGGGCCTCGTCCTCGCCGGCGATCGCCGCGGGCGAGCCGGGGACGGTGGGCACCCCCGCGGCCTGCATGTTCCGGCGGGCGGTGGTCTTCTCGCCCATCGCGTCCATCGAGTCGGGGCGCGGCCCGACGAACGTGATCCCCTCCGCCTCGAGCGCGCGGGCGAGCTCCGCCCGCTCCGAGAGGAAGCCGTACCCGGGGTGCACCGCGTCGGCGCCCGTCTTGCGCGCCGCGGCGACGATCCGGTCCACGACGAGGTAGCTCTCCCGGGCCGGCGACGGCCCGAGGTACACCGCCTCGTCGGCCTTCCGCACGTGCAGCGCGCCGCGGTCGGCCTCCGAGTAGACCGCGACGGTCGCGAGCCCCATCTCGCGGCAGGTCCGCAGCACGCGGACCGCGATCTCGCCGCGGTTCGCCACGAGGACCTTCCTGATCCGCCTCTTCGAGCTCATACGTGGCCGCGCCGGAGCTGCACGGGGTCCGCCACGATACCTGCGGCACCGTGCCCGGTAAAGCGCTTGCCTACATGGAGTCCACGAGTCTCCGGCCCGTCGGTCCCCCTCGACGCGAGCCGCCGCCCGCCCGGGTCCGCCGCGAGCGGCGGGCTGCATCCGACGGCGATCGACCGGAGAATCGCCACGCTCTCCAGGAGCCCGCTTCCCGTCCAAGCCGGGGGGTTCCGAGCGGCCGGTCGCGCCCCCACGATGCCTGCCGATGCCGATCCCGTACCCCGAGGGCCCCGGGCTCACCGAGGAGGAGCACCCGGCCACCGCACGCGCGGAGCTCGCCGCGCTGCCGGGCTCGTTCGGGCGCCTCCTCGCCGTCGAGCCCGAGGAGCACGCGCTCCGGCGCCTCCTCTCCACGCTCGTGGACCTGGTGCCGGAGGCCGACTCGGCCGCGCTCCTCGCGACGCAGGGCGGGCGCCTCGCGCTCGCGGCGACGATCGGGCTCGAGGAGGGGGCGGCCGACGAGGTGGGCGACGGGTTCGCCCGCCGCGTCGCCGAGCACGGAGACGTCGGCGCGATCGAGGTCACGCTCGGACCAGACGCCCCGTTCCCGGCCGGGACGCGCTGCGGGGCCGCCGTGCGCATGGCGGCGCCGGAGGGCCCGGCCGCGCTCCTCCTCGGCAGCCGCAGCGCCGCCGCCTTCGACCCGCGCGCCCTCGCGCTGCTCGCGGTGGCGGCGGACCGGGCCGCCGTCACCCTCGAGCGCGCGCTCCTGCGGCGGGAGCGCGACGCGGCGGCGGAGGAGGCGCGCCGGACGCGAGAGGAGGCGAGCTCGCGCCGGAACGCGGTGGACTTCATCCTCGGGATCGTCGGCCACGACCTCCGCAACCCGCTCGGGGCGATCCACATGTCGGCGGCGCTCCTGCAGAAGCGCGGCGCGCTCGAGGGCTGGCAGGCGCGGGCCGTCGAGCGGATGCGCTCCTCCGCCGGCCGGATGAACCGGATCATCGCCGATCTGCTCTCGTACACGCGGACCCGCCTCGGGAGCGGCGTCCCCGTCCTGCGGCGCCCCGGGCGGCTCGACGAGATCGCCCGCCGCGCGGTGGACGAGCTCCAGGCCGCCAACCCCGATCGCGCGCTCGTGGTCGAGGCCCGCGGGGAGCTCTCCGGCGAGTGGGACCCCGACCGGCTCGAGCAGGTGGTCTCGAACCTCGTCTCGAACGCGATCGACCACGGGGACCCGGAGGCCCCGGTGCGCGTGGAGCTCTCCGCCGACGGCGAGGAGGCGTGCACGCTCCGCGTCGCGAACCGCGGCCCGCCGATGCCGCCGGAGGTGCTCTCGCACGTGTTCGAGCCGTTCTCCCGGCCGCCCGAGGACAAGAGCCGGAAGGGCTCGGGCCTCGGGCTCGGCCTCTACATCTCCCGCGAGATCGTGCGCGCCCACGGCGGCGAGATCTCCGTCTCCTCGAACGACGAGACGGTCATGACCGTGCGGCTGCCGCGCCGCGGCCCGGCGGACGGGCCCGGGCCGGCCGACCCGCGCCCCGGTGGATGACCCGGCGCGGCGGGTCGCCACCGCGCCGGCGCGCTCAACGCGCCGCGCTCCAGAGCTCGGCGAGATCGTCCGGGAGCAGCGCCGCGATCGCGTCGGCCTCCTCGGGCGCGAGCACCGTGCGCGCCGCGCCCAGCACCGCGCGGACGTAGATCGCCGCCTGGTCGGGCGGGTGCTGCAGCAGCCTCGCGACCTCGACCAGGTAGTCGCCCGCCGCGGACGGCGCGACCACTTGCGCGTTCAGGTTCAGCTCGCCGTCCCGGATCTCGCGCGCGAGCGGGAAGGGCAGCCGGGCGAGCAGCGCGTCGAGCGGCGGCCCCTTGAGCGCCTCGCGGAGCGGGCACAGGACGGCGAGGACCACCTTGCGGAGATCCACCTCGGAGCCGAGCCGCGCGGTGAGGAGCTCGAGGAGGTCCCACCGCGAGCCGATCGGCACCCACTCGGCGCGCCCGTCGAGCTCGGCCGGACCGAGCGCGCCCGGGGTGGCCCCCTCGCCGCCGGCGATCACGTAGGTGTGGGTCGCGCGCATGTGGCGACGATGGTGCGTCCGCCATGCCGGCGCACGGGCCGCGGGGGTACTCCCCGCGCGGCCGCGCCCGCCCCGGCCCGCTCCCCGGGCGGCCGACCGCCCGGCGCGCGATCAGCGCGCGTCGGCCGCGGGACGCTCGCCGCCCGCCGCGCCCGCGGGCGCCGGTCGCGACAGCGGGCGGTTGGCCTCCGGCAGCGCAGCGGCGATCGCCGCCCGGCTCGCCTCCCGGAGCGCGTCGACGGACCCGTAGGCCGACGGGTGGAGCGGTTCGAGCACCTGCACCCGCGCGTCCATCCGCTTCCGGAGCATGAAGCCGTTCTTCGGCAAGACCTCGGCCGTCCCCATGACGACGATCGGGATCACCGGGACGTTCGCCTCGACGGCGAGCCGGAACGCGCCGTCCTTGAACGCCTGGAGGTGACCGTCCCGCGACCGCGTGCCCTCGGGGAAGAGCAGCACCGGCGTGCCGCGCGCGAGGTGGGCGCGGCAGTGCTCCATCATCTTGCGGATCGACTCCCGGTCGCCGCGCCGGAGGCCGACGTAGTCGTTGATCCACATGTTCCAGCCGACGAACGGGACGCGGAACAGCTCGGCCTTCGCCACCCACTTGAACGGCCTGAACAGCGCGTACAGCACGAGGATGTCCAGCATCGAGAGGTGGTTCGCGACCAGCACCGCCGGCCCGCGCCACGGGAGCCGCTCGCGCCCGGTGACCCGCACGCGCCAGATCGGGCTCACGACGAGGTAGAAGGTCCCCCACGCACAGGACCAGAGGTGGAGCGCCAGGCGCCGGCGGTCGAACGGCGCCGTCAGGAGGTAGACGATCAGCGCGATCGCGAAGAGGGGCGGGAGCGAGAGGACGAAGAACGCCCAGAAGACGACGGAGAACGCGGCCAGCACGGGGCGCATCCTCGCTCCCGGGCGCGGGTCCCGGCAAGGGGCCGCGCCCGCCGGAGCGCCGGGGGGGTTTGACGGAAAAACCGGGTCGGTTACAGATGGTCCGATGGCGTCCGGTCGCTTTGCCATGGCGGTGCACGCGCTGGCGGTCCTCTCTCGCTCCGGGGAGGGCCACCCGTCGGCCTACCTCGCGGTCTCGGTCAACACGCACGCCGTGTTCCTCCGGCGGATCCTCGGGGATCTGGTGGCGGCGGGGCTGGTGAGCGCGCGCGAGGGGCGCGCGGGCGGCTACCGGCTCGCCCGCCCGGCGAGCGCCATCACCCTCGACGCGGTATACCGCGCGGTGAACCCCGACGGGCCGATCGCCCCCTCGCCCGCCGAGCCGAACGCGAGCTGCGCGGTCGGGGCCGGCATGTCGAGCGCGTTCGCGGAGGTCGCCGAGGAGGCGCGGCGCGGGCTCCTCGCGACGCTCGCCACCCACACGATCGAGGACGTCGCGCTGCGCGCCCTCGAGATCGGGCGGCGAGGGCAGGCGAAGAGGCGGGCCGCCGGGTCTACCTAGGCGCCGCCAGGTCGCTCCCTCCTCCGCCTGGCCCCATGTGCGTGACGCGCCACGGCGAGGGCGCCGTGACAGGCGGGTGACACGCTCGTCGTAGCTTGCCTCTTCGCGCCGAACCGATCACCTTCCCGGCGCTCGGAGCGACACGACATGACCGGCGACCCCACCGTCCTCGCGGCGGAGCCACTCCCCCCTGCGCCGCGCCTCGACCGCGCAGCCATCGAGCAGATCGTCGGCTCCGGCCGCCACCTCCTCGTCCAGGGCGGCATGGGGATCGACGCCTCCGACGGCCTCGCCGGGAAGATCGCGGCCCACCGCGGCCCGCGCCTCGTCGGCGTCGGGACGATCTCGGCGGTCGTGAAGACGGAGGCCCAGCTCCGCGCCGAGATCCGGCGCGCCAAGCAGGAGTCTGCCGGCGGCTACTTCGGGGTGAACCTGATGGCCGCGATCAACAAGGGCGACTTCGAGCGCTGCGCCCGGATCGCGATCGAGGAGCAGGTCTCCTTCCTCGTCCAGGGCGCCGGCATCTCGCGCGAGATCATCCGCTGGTGCCGGGACGGCGGCGTCCCGTTCGTGGGCATCGTCTCCTCCGGCCGGCTCGCCGCGATGTACGAGAAGTGGGGGGCCGAGTGGCTCGTCGCGGAGGGCGCCGAGGCCGGCGGCCACATCGGCGACATCGGCCATCCGCTCCCGTCCCTCGTGGACGAGGTGGTGGCGGCCACCTCGCTCCCCGTCGTCGCCGCCGGTGGGGTGGACGCCTCGGACGTCTCGCGCTTCCTCCGCCAGGGCGCGGTCGGCGTGCAGCTCGCCACCCGCTTCCTCGCCTGCTCCGACGGCGACGTACACCCCGCGTTCAAGGCGATGCACGTCGGGAAGCGCCCCGAGGACGTGGTGATCATCACGAGCTGCGTGAAGGGCATGAAGGCGCGGGCGGTCCGGAACGCCTTCACCGACAAGCTCGCGCGCGGCGAGGCGGTCCCTCCCCGGTCGAAGCGCTGGTACTTCGGGCCGGACGGCTACGAGGGGCGGAAGAGCTCCTGCATCCAGTGCCTCGGCGAGGGGCTCTGCAAGTGCCGGGCGTCCGGGTTCAAGGAGAGCTTCTGCATCACCGACGCCCTCCTCCTGGCCGCGATCGAGGGGGACACCGAGAACGGCCTCTTCTACACCGGCCAGAGCCTGCTGCGGATCCCCGAGCGCGACGTGTCGGAGCTCCCCAGCGCCGCCGAGATCCTGGCGGACCTCGAGGCGCAGCTCGCGAACGACGCGGCCGCGGCCGCGGCGGCCCCCTGCGGGTGCGCGGGGGACGGCACGAGCCGGGAAGCGCTGGCCTGATCCCGATATCACTCGCACGAGCGCGCGCGGCGAAACGCCCCGGCCCCTCCCGGGATCGGCCGGATCTCGACGCCCCCGCTTTTTTCGGCTACACGATCATTGTCCACCGATTGTTCGGTTGGACCGAACGTCATCTCGGCGGATCGTAAACGACGAAAAGAGCTGTCAATGGCGACCGGTACCGTGAAGTGGTTCAACGACGCGAAGGGCTTCGGGTTCATCACGCAGGACGACGGCGGCGAGGACGTCTTCTGTCACTACAGCGCGATCCAGGGCGATGGCTTCAAGAGCCTCGCCGAGGGGCAGAAGGTCGAGTACGAAGTGGTCCGGGGGCCGAAGGGGCTCCAGGCGGCGAACGTCCGTAAGGTCTAGCGCTCGCACGGCGCAATATCATCGCGCCTCGAGAGGGCCCGGTTCCTCCTGGAGAGGGGCCGGGCTCTCTGCGCTTCGGCGGCGCGAACCGCGCCGAGCGACGTCGCGCGATGCCCGGCGCCGACGGCCGGCCGCCCGGTTCCCCTCGCGCTCGCCGCGTCCCCGCGCCCGGAGCGTCCGGCTGGCGCGCGGCTCCGTTGCGCGCCAGCTCGCCGGTCCGCACCGTGGCGAGGGGGGAGGGTCGTCCGATGGCCATGCGCGTCCACGAGCTGCACCCGTCGCTGATCCACGCGCCGCTCGCGCTCCTGCCGGCGGCGACGCTCGTCGATCTCGCCGCGGCCTCCCGCCTGGACCGTCGGGCCGACCGCGCCGGCCAGGTGCTCTGGTGGGCGGCCGTCGGGAGCGGGCTCTTCGCCGGTCTCGCAGGGATGGCGGCGTCGCAGGAGGTGGACCCCCGCAGCGACCGGGCGCGCGACATGATGTTCCTGCACGGCATCGGCAACGTCGGGGTGGTGGTCGCGGCGCTCGGACTCGCCACGTGGCGGGCGCGGAACCGCGCCTCCATCACGAGCGCGATGGCCGGGCTCGTCGCGTCCGGCGCCGCCGCGTACACCGCGTACCTCGGCGGCGAGCTCGTCTACGCGCACGGCGTCGGGGTCGAGGCGCTGGGCGGCGCGCCGGCCCGGGCGCCCGCGCTCTTCTCCGGCCCGGGCGTCGCGCGGCTCGGCCGCGACGCCGTCCGCGGGCTCGTGTGGCTCCTCTCCCGCGGCGCACGGGCCGTGACCGGGCGCGAGAAGGTCGATCGCTCCGCGCTCGGTCCCATCGCCGAGGCGGGCACCGGCGCGCCGCTCGCGCTCCACTGATCGATCGGCGCCGCCCGTCCTGCCCCGTTCGTCGCGGCCCCGGTGCGCCCGGCCCGGCGCCGAGCCCCCTTCCCGCCGGCGACCCCGCCGAGGCGAAGCGCCAGCGATCACGGCCCACCTCGAGCCGGGGGCCGGTGTGCCGATCCGTCGCGCTTTGCCTCGCCGGAGCCATTGGCGCTCCGCGTCATCGGGGCGCGACGCGGACGGAATCAGTCCACTTCCAACTCGAGAAGATGTCCATTCAGCCCCTTGCGAAGGGGCCG
Organism: Anaeromyxobacter oryzisoli; assembly: GCF_022690765.1. Classification (GTDB taxonomy): domain Bacteria; phylum Myxococcota; class Myxococcia; order Myxococcales; family Anaeromyxobacteraceae; genus Anaeromyxobacter; species Anaeromyxobacter oryzisoli. The sequence goes on from NZ_JALCZA010000082.1 coordinate 11,297, forward strand.
CCACTCTTGTCAAAATCCGACTCCTTTTTCCCGACACGCACCCCCGGACCCGCTCGCTTTCACACAGCTCGGAGGGGGAGGTGCGTTGCCTTGTCATTCATCGAAGGGACGCCGATGACGACGAAAGCGATCAAGCCGACCCTGACGAACCCGCTGGATCCGCCGGAGAAGGTCGAGTTCAACATCCCCGGCGAGATCTCGCGCGCGACGGGGGGCTACGAGGAGGCGATGAAGGAGGGCTGGGATCTCATCCAGCGCCCCATCCGCTCCGTAGCCATCGACCAGATCGAGAAGCAGCACTCGAAGCGGCGCATGACCGTCTGGGAGCGGATCCGCGTCCTCACGGACAAGGAGCCGAACGTCCTCTTCCAGAACTGGGGCCGCAACCTCGACGGCGCCTCGCTCGTCACCGGGATCCTGAACATCCGCGGCCGCGACGTCGCCTGCTACGGACACGACTTCACCGTCCGCGCCGGGTCCATGGACGCGACGAACGGCAGCAAGCTCGCCCGCCTCTTCCGCCTCGCCGGCGAGAAGGGGATCCCGCTCATCGGCATGAACGACAGCGCCGGCGCGTACGTGCCGGCCGGCGTCGGCGGGCTCGACGGCTACGCCGAGGCGTTCACCGCGCTGCGGAAGATCAGCGGCGTCGTCCCGTCGATCATGTGCATGTTCGGCTTCAACGCCGGCGGCGGCTCCTACCTGCCGCGCCAGGGCAGCTTCGTGATCCAGCCGGCCGACACCTTCTTCGGCCTCACCGGCCCGGGCGTGGTGAAGTCCGTCCTCGGCGAGGACATCACCCCCGAGGACCTCGGCGGCCCGAAGGTGCACGGCGCCTCCGGCGTGGCCGACCTCACGACCATCGACGAGCTCGCCGCGCTGCGCCAGGCGGTCCGGCTGCTCGCGTACCTCCCCGACAACAACTCCGTCTCGGCGCCCTACCAGGAGACGAGCGACCCGCTCGATCGCAAGACCTGGGAGATCAACACCCTGCTCAAGAAGGCGTTCAACTCGCCGACCGGCTTCAACACGCCGTTCGACGTGTCGATCATCATCCAGCAGGTGTGCGACTACGGCGACTACTTCGAGATCCAGCCCGGTCGCGCGCGCGAGGTCGTCACCGCGTTCGGCCGGCTCGGCGGCCACGTCGTCGGCTTCGTCGCGAACAACAGCGCGGTCGGCTCCGGCCAGATCGACTGCGACACCGCGCTGAAGATCGCGAGGTTCGTCCGCTTCTGCAACATCTACAACATCCCGATCATCTTCATGGAGGACACCACCGGCTTCCTCCCCGGCCGCGAACAGGAGACGCGCGGCATCGTGCAGGCGGGCCGCTCGATGCTCGACGCCATCGTGGACGTCCGCACGCCGCGCATCCTCCTCATCCTCCGCAACGCGTTCGGCGGCGCGTACGCCTCGTACAACAACTACCCGACCGGCGCCGACCTCGTGCTCGCGCTCCCCACCACCCGGCTCGCGGTGATGGGCCCGGCGGGCAAGGAGTTCGTCTACAAGGACGAGCTCCGGAAGATCCGCGCGGCGGTGGCCGAGCACGTGAAGAAGGGCGTCCAGCAGCGCACCTCGGCCGGGATGGACGGCGACCAGGCGAAGAAGGACGCGGAGAAGGAGGCGGCCGAGTGGCTGAAGCAGCAGGAGGCCGTGCTCAACCGCCGGTACGAGAAGGAGCTGATGAACCCGAAGGAGGGGCTCGCGCTCGGCTCGATCTCCGCCCTCGTCATGCCCACCGACCTCCGCAAGGTGCTCGGCGAGAACATCCAGTTCCTCATGCGGCACTACAGGCCGTGCCCGATGACCGGCCCGCAGCGCGAGTTCCACTAGGCCCGCCGGAACGGCCAGACCCCTCGAACTTGGAGACAGAACCGATGGCTCCGAAAGTCGATCGCTACAAGTCGAACCCGCTGGTCCACCGGGACCGGCGGCTGAGCAGCTCCCCCTCGGCCTGGGTGCGCTCCTTCGCGTGCGAGGACCTGAAGCCCCTCATCGTGTGCCGCGGCCCGATCCGGAAGGAGGCGATGGACGTCTTCGAGGAGATGGGGATCCACCACTACGGGATCCTGCTCTCGGAGAAGGACTCCATCGTCTACCCGAACGCGCTCGCGCCCGAGCTCCGGCAGCTCACCGACACGAGCCGCGTCCACCGCGTGCCCGACTACAGCGGCGCCTCCAAGGAGGAGCGCGTCGAGCGGATGAACCAGATCGTCCAGATCGCCCGCGACAACGGGTACGACTCCGTCTTCGCCGGGTACGGCTTCATGGCCGAGGACGAGGAGTTCGTCGCGACGATCGAGCGCGCGGGGCTCAAGTTCATCGGCCCGAACTCGGTGACCCAGGCCCGCGCCGGCAAGAAGGACGAGGCGAAGCGCACCGCGCTCGAGGCGAAGGTCAGCGTCACCCCCGGCGTGAACGACGTCGCGGCGCGGACGCTGCTCCGGAAGTTCGACACGCGCAAGAAGCTCCTCCTCGTGGTCGAGGCGCGCGAGTTCGACATCGACCCGAAGATCCTGGACGACGAGAAGGTCCCGCTCCTCGAGCTGGCCGAGCACGTCCTCGCGGCCTCGTACGCGAAGGGGATGGACCTCTTCTCGATCGAGGAGCTCGGCGAGGAGGTGCAGCGCGAGGTCGCCGAGATGTTCCGCAAGCACCCGGCGAGCCGCGTGCGCCTGAAGGCGATCGGCGGCGGCGGCGGCAAGGGCCAGCGCATCCTCGGCGGCGCGCTCCTCACCGCGAAGGACCCCACCGATCCGAAGCTCATCGCGCAGGCCGCGGCCGAGGCCCCGGCGCTCGTGCGCGAGGTCCTGAACGAGGTCAAGGCGACCGGCGTCGGCGACAACAAGAACCTCCTCATCGAGCTCAACATCGAGCAGACCCGGCACAACGAGATCCAGCTCCTCGGGAACGGGCGGTGGTGCATCTCGCTGGGCGGCCGCGACTGCTCGCTGCAGATGCACGAGCAGAAGCTCCTCGAGATCTCGGTGACGCAGGAGGGGCTCGCCGCGGCGATCGCGCGGGCCGAGCAGGCCGGCCGGAAGGCGGAGGAGAAGGCGCTCCGGGTGGACCTCGAGATCCTGAGGCGGATGGAGGAGGACGCGGCGCGGTTCGGCCAGGCCGTCGGCCTCGACTCGGCCTCGACGTTCGAGTGCATCGTCGACCGGGACCGCTACTACTTCATGGAGGTCAACACCCGGATCCAGGTGGAGCACCGGGTGACGGAGCTCTGCTACAGCCTGAAGTTCACGAACCCGGCCGACCCGAACGACTCCTTCGTGGTCGAGTCGCTGGTCGAGGCGATGGCGCTCGTCGCCCGGCACAAGGAGCGGCTCCCGAAGCCGACGCGCGCCCCGCGGTTCGGCGCCGCCGCCGAGGCCCGCCTCAACGCGACGGACGACGCGCTCTCCCCCCACGCCGGGGGCCTGATCCGCTTCTGGTCGAAGCCCGTCGACGGAGAGATCCGCGACGACCAGGGGATCAGCATGGTGAACCCGGACACCGGCATGTTCATGCGGTACAAGGTCGCCGGCGCCTACGACTCGAACATCGCCCTGCTCCTCACCAAGGGCGACGACCGGCTCGACAGCTACCGGCACCTCGCGCGGGTCCTCGGGAAGACCAGCCTCCGGGGCAACGCCCTCGCGACCAACCTCCAGTTCCACTACGGCCTGGTGAGCTGGTTCCTCGGCCAGAACGTCATGGCGAAGCCGACCACCCGCTTCGTCGTCCCGTACCTGGCCCTGGTCGGCCAGCTCAAGGAGGAGGCGAACAAGCTCGACGTGGCGTTCGCGTTCTCCGAGATGAAGAAGCACTACGCGAAGCAGATCGCCGCGATGAGCCCGGACGATCCCGGGATCGCGAAGGCGATGACCGAGGTGCTCGATCGCAAGGCGACCCTGCTCACCCGCCCCATCGAGCGGCTGCTCGACGATCCGCACCTGTTCTCCGGCTGGCTCTCGCTGAACCGCAAGCACTACCGGGTCGAGGGCGGGCGGCTCGTCTGGATCCGCAACCCGCTCGGCGTGCTCAACGACACGTACGCCTACCTGAACATGGCGTTCGATCCCCGCGCGCCCGCGGCCGAGGTGATCTGGCAGCACGACGACGAGCTGCTCAAGAAGGCGCTCCGCTTCTACCAGGAGCTGCGCAAGACCTTCGGGCTGCAGCGCGAGGAGTTCTACAAGCTGAACGACATCCTCCGCAGCGAGGCGCCCCAGGGCGGCTACGACGCCGAGACCTGGGCCCGGATCCGCGCCGCGCACCTCGGGTACGAGGCCGGGAACGAGCTGCTCGGGCTCCTCTTCATGATCGCGGAGAGCGTGAAGTTCTTCGACTTCCGGGTGGAGGAGAACCTGGACGTCACCATCCCCGAGCGGCTGAACGACCCGGACCTCCAGGTCCGGATGCGGAAGGTCCTCGTGCCCCCGCCCGCGACGAAGGCCGACGAGATCGTGGCCGCGTTCGGCGGCATGTTCTACCGGCAGGAGGCCCCGGGCCGGCCGCCGTTCGTCACGGAGGGCCAGCACTTCGACAAGGGGCAGCCGCTCTACATCATCGAGGTCATGAAGATGTTCAACACGGTCCGCGCGTCGTTCTCCGGGACCGTGGACAAGATCCTCATGACGGGCAGCGACGGGACGGTGGTGTCGAAGGGGCAGCCGCTCTTCAAGATCACCCCCGACGAGAAGTTCGTCCCGGTCGATCCGAAGGAGATCGCCCGCGAGCGGCGCAGCCGCACCGCCGAGCACCTCCGCGCGGTGCTCATGACGCCCGAGGAGAAGCTCGGCGCCCACGCGGCGCGGGCGCCGAAGGTCGTCGCGTAGCGCCCTCGCGCTGACGCCCGGGTTCTTCGGACCCCGCCACCCCACCGGGTGGCGGGGTCTTCTTCGTCACGGCGCCGCCAGCTCGGCGCGCGCGCCGCGGCGGCTCCTCGTCAGACTCGGTATCGCTCATTCCGGTGGGGGGTCTGGGGGGAGCGGCGGTCGCTCCCCCCAGTAGAGGGCTCGCTGCGGCGGTATGCAGCGAGCCCGGAAATCACCTCTGACTCGCCTCGAGTTGCGTTCGCATGCTCGAAAACAGCAAAGGCGAGTCAGAGCGGCAGGTTCCCGTGCTTCTTGGGCGGGTTCTCCTGGCGCTTGGTGCGGAGCATCTCGAACGCGCGGATGACCTTGGGCCGGGTGTCCTCCGGCTTGATCACCTCGTCCACGTAGCCGAGCTCCGCCGCCTTGTACGGGTTCGCGAACTTGTCCCGGTACTCCTGGATGAGCCGGGCGCGCTCGGCGACCGGGTCCTTCGCGGCCGCGAGCTCCTTCCGGAAGATGACGTTCACCGCCCCCTCGGGCCCCATCACCGCGATCTCCGCGCCCGGCCAGGCGTAGCTCACGTCGGCCCGGATGTGCTTCGACGCCATCACGTCGTAGGCGCCGCCGTAGGCCTTGCGCGTGATGACCGTGACCTTCGGGACGGTGGACTCGGCGAAGGCGTAGAGCAGCTTCGCGCCGTGCGCGATGATCCCGTTCCACTCCTGGTCGGTGCCGGGGAGGAACCCGGGGACGTCCACCAGGGTGAGGAGCGGGATGTTGAAGGCGTCGCAGAACCGCACGAACCGGGCCGCCTTCACCGACGCGCCGATGTCGAGGACGCCGGCCAGCACCGCCGGCTGGTTCGCCACGATCCCCACGGGCCGTCCGTTCAGCCGGGCGAACCCGATCACGACGTTCCCCGCGAAGTGCTCGGCCACCTCGAAGAGGTGCCGGTCGTCCACGATCGCGCGGATCACCTCCCGCACGTCGTACGGCCGGGTCGGGCTCTCCGGGACGATCGTCTTCAGGAGCTCGTCGCGCCGGGCGACGTCGTCCGCGCAGGGCTGGGCGGGCGGGTCCTCGACGTTGTTCGGCGGGAGGAAGCTCAGGAGCTCGCGCACCGCCCGGAGCGTCGCCTCCTCGCTGTCGAGGGCGAAGTGGGCCACCCCCGAGCGCGTCGAGTGCGTGCGCGCGCCGCCGAGGTCCTCCTTCGTGACCTCCTCGTGCGTCACCGCCCGGATCACCTCCGGGCCGGTGATGAACATGTACGAGGTGTCCTTCACCATGAAGATGAAGTCCGTGATGGCGGGGCTGTAGACGGCGCCGCCGGCGCACGGCCCCATGATCACCGAGATCTGGGGGACGACCCCGGACGCGAGCGTGTTGCGGAGGAAGATGTCGGCGTAGCCGGCGAGCGACACCACCCCCTCCTGGATCCGGGCGCCCCCCGAGTCGTTCAGCCCCACGACCGGGCAGCCCACCTCCATCGCCCGGTCCATCACCTTGCAGATCTTCTCGGCGAACGCGCCGGAGAGCGACCCGCCGAACACCGTGAAGTCCTGCGCGAACACGAACACCTGCCGGCCCTCGACCAGGCCGTAGCCGGTGACGACGCCGTCGCCGAGCACCTTGTGCTGCTCCATCCCGAAGTCGGCGCAGCGGTGCGTCTTGAACTTGTCCAGCTCCACGAACGTGCCCGGGTCGAGGAACATCTCGAGCCGCTCACGCGCGGTGAGCTTCCCGTCACGGTGCTGGCGCGCGATCCGCTCGTCCCCGCCGCCCTTCTCCGCCTCGGCGTTCTTCGCGTCGAGGAGAGCTCTGCGCGGATCCGGATCGATCGACTCGGGCATGGAGGCCTCGCGGGCGGGTGGGCGGCGAGCATAGGCGCCCGCGTTCCGCACCGGCAAGCGCCTTCCGGCCCGCGCGCGGCGATCCGGACCGACCGTGCGCGGGACCCATGCGGAGGCACGGGGTGGGCTCCCCGTGATCCGACGGCGTCGGACCACCGAAACCGGGCCACGGGCCACGGGAACCGGTTCACGGTTCACGGAGACGCCGGTGACGGTGACGGGGCACGGTTCACGGAGCGCGTGCGACCGGACGGAACTCAGAGGATCCGCCCCGAGCGCGCCCACCAGCCGGCCCAGGCCCGGGACGCGCTCTCGAGCTCCTCGGGCGGCGCGTCCGCCGAGTACTCGACCGGCGGCGCGGCCGCCTCGGTCAGCTCGGCGGCGGCGGCGAGCCGCACCTCGCGGTCGGGGCTGGTGAGGCCGGAGAAGAGCCACTCGGCGCGCCCGCGCCCTCGGTTCTCCTTCCACCACCCGAGCCACCGGCGCGGGTCCGTCCCGAGCCGCTGGAGCGTGATCTCGGCGAGCGCCGCGGCGGCGGTCTCCCGATCCGCCCCGGCGACGGTCTCGAGCACCTGCACGAGGAGGGGGATCGCCTCCACGTCGCGGAGCGCCCCGAGCGCGCGCGCGGCCCCCGCCACCCGCGCGCCGATCCCGGAGAGGAGCGCGCGGCGGAGCTTCTCCGAGACCGCGCGCATCGCGGGGTCGCGCCGGTGCGCGGCGAGCGTGGCGAGGGCGGGCGCGGCGACGCGCGGCTCCGCGTCCAGCGCGCGCTCCGCGAGGGCGGGGAACGCGGCGGGGTCGGCCGCCGCGCCGAGCAGGATCGCCGCGGCGCGGCGGCGGTCCGGATCCGCGTCGTCGATCACCTCGAGCAGCGCGGGGACGGCGCGGCCGCCGAGCGCCGCGAGCGCCGCCGGGATCGGGCCGAGCTCGGCGGGCGACGGAGAGGGCGCGTCGCTCTCGACGGGACCCGGGAGGCGCGCGACGAGGGCGGAGAGCGCCTGGGCGGGGTGGCCGGCGAGGCGACGGATCGCGTCCTGGCGCGCCGCCGTGCCCGGGGCCGCGGCGACGAGGGCGTCGATCGTGGCGCCGGCGTCGAAGGGCGCGGACGCCGCCAGCGACTCGGGATCCGAGAAGTCGATCTCGATGTCGTCCACCGCCAGGGCGGGCTCCTGCGCCTTCCAGGGGTCGTCCGGGCCCGCCCGGGCGGGCGAGGGCGGCGACGGCGCCGGCGCGGGCTCCGGCGCCCGGGCGATCCACCCCGCCGGCGCTCCCCTGCGGACCGAAGTCGAGGGGGGCGGGGGCACGGGCTCGAGCGGCGCTGGCGCCGGCGCCGGCGCGGCGCGGCGCCGGCGACCCGCCTTCCGGGCGCGGATGACCCGGATGAACGCGGCGCCCACGGTGGAGAGCAGCACGAGCAGATCGCCGAGGCGCCCCGGCGAGACGGGCGCCTCGCCGTTGTCGGCGTAGAGCACGGCCACGGTGCGATCCCCGAGCAGCACCGGGAAGACCAGCGCCGTCCGCGGCGTGCCGCGGCCGAGGGCGTCGAGGATCTCGTCGTTCCCGGCGATCCCCCGCGGCATCGGGCCGAGGTGCGGGGCGCGGGTGGTGATGACCGTGCCGAAGAGGCCGGGGTCGGAGGTGTAGATCGCGACGCCGCGGCACCGCTCCCGCGCGTCCTCGGGGCCGAGCGCGTCGTGCCCCACCACGGCGTCCCCGGTCACTGCGAAGAGGGCGGCGAACTCGAAGAAGTCCCGCGCGTAGCGCAGCGCGGTCACCACCACCTCGTCGCGCCACCGCGCCGCGTCGAGCGCCGCGCGCGCCTCTTCGCCGCTCCAGCGTGGCGGGGCGCTCCGGTCCAGCAGCGCCGGCGAGGGCGACTCGGGCTCCGGCTCCGGCTCGGGCCCGGGCTCCGAGCGCTCGGCGGCGGAGGCCGGTTCGGGGGCGCGCCCGCCGGCCTCCGCGCCCGCAGAAACGGGCGGGGGCACGTCCTCGTCCACGAGGAGCGAGGCGAGGTCGTCGGACTCGAGCGCCTGCGCGAGCGCCGCCGCGAGCGGCTCGAGCGGCTCGGCGCCGGCGCCTGGCTGGGCGAAGCCGCGCGCGTCGGTCGCGGGGGCGTCGCCGGCCGGCGGCGCCTCGTCGGCGGCGGCGGG
>NZ_JALCZA010000083.1 GCF_022690765.1 Anaeromyxobacter oryzisoli
TCCTCCGCCGGAGCGGGAGCGGGACACGGCCACCGCGGTGCAGGGCGCCGCCCCGGCGCGGCCGGCCACCAGCGCGCGCGCGGCAGCCCCGGCGAGCCGCTCCGGCGCGAGCGGCGGGGCCTTCACGGTGCAGCTCGCGGCGGCGACCAGCCGCGGCGACGCCGAGCGGCTCGCGTCGCGCTACGCGTCGATCGGCGCGCGCGTCGAGTCGGCCGACGTCGCCGGGAAGGGGCGCGTCTACCGGGTGCGCGCCGGGCGCTTCCCGGATCGCGCGTCCGCCGAGCGTTACCTGAAGGACGTCGTCCGGGAAACCGGGGCGAAGGGGTTCGTCGCCGAGAACCGGTGACCGCAGATTCCGAGGTGATCATGAGCACGTTCGAGAAGCCGAAGCGTGTCGAGAAGCCCTGGGGGCACGAGCTCTGGTGGGCTCACACCGACCGCTACGTCGGGAAGCTCCTGCACGTGAAGGCGGGGAACCAGCTCTCGCTCCAGTACCACGTGAAGAAGGACGAGACGATCCACCTCTGGAGCGGGGACATGGTCCTCGTGCTGAAGGACGGCGACCGGCTGGTCGATCACCCGATGAAGCCCGGCGACAGCTACCACGTGAAGCCGGGCACGGTTCACCGGATGCGCGCGATCACGGACGTGGACGTGCTCGAGGTCTCGACGCCGGAGGTCGAGGACGTCGTCCGGGTGCAGGACGATTACGGACGGTGAAAGATCGAGCGCGGCCGGCCCGCCCGGGACCGACGCGCCGGTCGAGGCGCTTGGAGTGGGGTAGCCACCGGCGGGGCGCGAACGCGCCTTCGCCGCCCGGACGCGGCAACGGCTCCGCCGGCGCGGCCCGCCTCGTCCAATCAAACCAAGAGCATCCCGATCGCGGCCGCGAGCGCGACCAGCGCCGCGGCGACGAGGAGCCAGCGCCCCGGGCGCTCGGCCCGGAGCTCCCGCACGCCGTCGAGCGCCCGCATGCTGCCGGCCCGCACCCAGCGCGTGGACGTCTCCGCCCGGACCAGGTCGTCGTCCGAGAGGAACCCGTGGGCGTAGAGGTCGTGCAGATCGCGGAGCGAGGGCACGACGAGCTCCTCGCCGCGCGCGTCCTTCACGCGGTAGGTCATCACGGTGCGGGTCATGCCGGGCCGAGCTCCTCGCAGATCGCCTCCGCCACGCGGAGGCCGTCCACCGCGGACGAGACGATCCCGCCCGCGTAGCCGGCCCCCTCGCCGGCGGGGTAGAGGCCGCGGATCGCGGGCGACTGGAGATCCTCGCCGCGGACGACGCGGCAGGGGGCGCTCGTCCGCGTCTCGACGCCGATGAGGAGCGCCTCGTCCGTGACGAACCCGCGCATCCGCCGCCCGAAGCTCCGCAGCCCCGCCCGGAGCGCCTCCCGGACGGCGGGAGGGAACAGGGTCGAGAGATCCGCCGGGACCACGCCGGGCCGGTACGACGTCCGCCCGGGGGGCGCCCCGGGCACGCCCGCCAGGTACGCCGAGAGGCGCTGGGCGGGCGCGCGGTAGCCGCCGCCGCCCAGGGCGTACGCGGCGCGCTCCCACTTGCGCTGCCAGGCGAGGCCGGCGAGCGGCCCCTCGAACCCCTCCGCGGCGAAGTCGGCGGGAGAGACCGCCACCACGAGGCCGGCGTTCGCGAGGGGCGAGGAGCGACGGGAGCTCGACATCCCGTTCGTGCACTGCAGCTCGGGCTCGGTCGGCGTCGGGACGACCACGCCGCCCGGGCACATGCAGAACGAGAACACGCCCCGGGCCTCACCGGCGATCCGCGGGTTGTCCGCCAGCTTGTAGTCCGCGGGCGGGAGCTTCGGGTGCCGCCGCTCCATCCCGTACTGGATCCGGTCGATGAGCGGCTGCGGGTGCTCGGCCCGGAACCCCACCGCGAAGGGCTTCGCCTCGACGGGCCAGCCGCGGCGGGCGAACAGCTCGAACAGCTCGCGGGCGCTGTTCCCGGGCGCGAGCACGAGCCGGTCGGAGTCCACGGTGCGCCCGTCCGCGAGCCGCACCCCGCGGAAGCGGCCGCCGGCCACCTCGAGGTCCACCGCGCGGGCCCCCCAGTGGAACGTGCACCCGCCGCGCTCCAGCTCCTCGCGCATCGCCGAGATCGCCGCGGGCAGGAGGTCCGAGCCGACGTGCGGCTTCCCCTCGGCGAGGATGCGCGCGATGCCCCCGAACCGGGCGAAGAGCTCGATCACCTTGCGCACCTCCGGGTGGTGGATGCGCGTGCCGAGCTTCCCGTCCGTGTAGGCGCCGGCGCCCCCCTCGCCGAAGTTCATGTTCGACTCGGGGTCGAGCGCGCCGGAGCGCATCAGCTCGGCGACGTCGCGGCGCCGCGGTCCGACCGGCTTGCCGCGATCGAGCACGACCGAGGCGATCCCGCGCTCGAGGAGGCCCCAGGCGCAGAAGAGGCCGGCGGGGCCGGCGCCGAGGATCACCGGGGGCGTCTCGGGGCGGCGCGCGGGGGAGGGGGCCGGGGCGGGCGGGCTCACCGGCGACACGTCGGCGGGGGCGCCGCGGAGCTCGCCCTCGAGCGACACCTCGAGGTTGACGAGCCAGCGCGGGTGCCCCTTCTTGCGCGCGTCGAGCGAGCGCCGGACCACGAGGGCGTCGGACAGGCTCGCGGACGCGACGCCCAGGCGCTCCGCCGCACGCCGGACGATCAGCGCGTCGTCCTCGTCGAGCCAGAGCGGGATGTTCGAGACGCGGTAGCGCAAGCGGCTCTCCTGGAGCGCGAAGCTTCCTACGCGCGTGGACCCCGTGCGGGTGGGGAGATGCGAAGGGCGCTACGCACCGGACGAAGGGACCACCGAAGGGCAGGTCGAGCACAAGTACAGGAGAACATTGGGAGTGTCATCAGGTATCGCGTTTGGCGCGGAGCTTGCTCTCAGGACGCCCCGTTCAACCGCACGGACCGGGGCGCGGAACGCGCGCCGCTTCGGCCCCGGGGAGAGAGCTCAATGGTGCCAGGCATGCTCGACGTCAAGGGAACGAAGATCCTCGCGAAGTCTCTCTTCAAGGAGCTGCGTGGCAACGGGTACTCGACGAACCAGATCCTGAGCCTCTCGACGGAGCTCATCGATCTCGTCACCCAGAACCTGAAGGGCGAGCAGGGCGAGGGCGCGCCCGGCGAGGAGGCGCGCGGCACGCCCGCGCCCGTCGCGCTCGGCGACAAGGCGAAGGAGGGCTGGCGGGCTGCGCTGTAGCCGCACGTCACCTCGCACGAACCGTAAACGAGTCCTCGCGGCGCCGGCACCCCCGGCGCCGCCTGCTTTTCCGCGAGTCATGACGCCACCCGTCCGCGTCGAGCCCGGGCGGGCGGCGCGCCGGTCCTCCGACCGCGCCGCGAGGGGGCTCCGCGACGGGGGAGCACTGCTGTCATTTCGTTGACAGTTTCCTCTCGCGGAAAGTAGGTTAGGGCCCCTTTTTCAACCCCTTGGGAGGTGGCCATGGCGAGGATCGCAATCAACGGCTTCGGGCGGATCGGTCGGTGCGTCGTTCGCGCGGCGCTCGAGCGCGGCGAGAAGGACCTCGAGTTCGTCTCCATCAACGACCTCACCGACACGAAGACCCTCGCCCACCTCCTCAAGTACGACTCGGTTCACGGCGTCCTGGACGCCGAGGTGAAGGCGACCGAGAAGGCGATCGTCGTCAACGGCAAGGAGATCCAGGTCACGGCGATCAAGTCGCCGGCCGACCTGCCGCACGCGGCGAACAAGGTCGACCTCGTGCTCGAGTGCACGGGCCTCTTCACGGAGCGCGCGAAGGCCGAGACGCACCTCCAGGCCGGCGCGCCGCGGGTGCTCCTCTCCGCCCCCGGCAAGCAGCCGGACATCACGGTCGCCTACGGCATCAACCACCAGCAGATCGACCGGTCGAAGCACAAGATCATCTCGAACGCGTCCTGCACGACCAACTGCCTCACGCCGGTCGCCAAGGTGCTGCTCGAGAGCTTCGGCATCCGGCGCGGCCTGATGACGACGATCCACAGCTACACGAACGACCAGAACCTGCTCGACCTGCCGCACAAGGATCTGCGCCGCGCCCGCGCCGCCGCGCTCTCCATGATCCCGTCCACCACGGGCGCGGCCAAGGCCGTCGCCGAGGTGATCCCGGCCCTCAAGGGCAAGCTGCACGGCACCTCCGTCCGCGTCCCGACGCCGAACGTCTCCCTGGTCGACCTCACCGTCGAGCTGGAGAAGCAGGCCTCGGCCGAGCAGATCAACGCGGCGTTCAAGGCGGCGGCCGAGGGCGCGCTGAAGGGCGTCCTCGCCTACTCCGACGCCCCGACGGTCTCCGTGGACTACAACCACGACCCGCACTCGTCGATCTTCGACGCGACCAGCACGTTCGTCGTCGAGGGCACCTTCGCGAAGGTCTTCGCCTGGTACGACAACGAGTGGGGCTTCTCGAACCGCATGGTCGACGTCGCGAAGTTCCTCACCAAGTAGGCGGACGCGCCATGGCGCTCAAGACCATCGACGCGCTGAGCCTCGCGGGGAAGCGCGTCTTCATCCGCGTGGACTTCAACGTCCCCCTCGACGAGCACGGGAAGGTCGCCGACGACGCCCGCATCCGCGCCGCGCTGCCGACGATCCAGTACGCCCTGAAGCACAAGGCCAAGGTGATCCTCGCCTCGCACCTCGGCCGGCCGAAGGGGAAGCCCGACGACCGCAAGAAGCTCACCCTCGAGCCCGCCGCGCAGCGCCTCTCCGAGCTGCTGGCGCAGGACGTGATCCTCGCCGACGACTGCGTCGGCGACGGGGTGAAGAAGCTCGTCCGCGATCTCAAGGACGGCCAGGTGCTCCTCCTCGAGAACCTCCGGTTCCACCCCGAGGAGGAGAAGAACGACGAGGGCTTCGCGCGGGAGCTCGCGAGCCTCGCCGACGTGTGGGTGAACGACGCCTTCGGCACGGCCCACCGCGCCCACGCCTCGACGGCGGGGATGGCGAGGTTCGTGAAGGAGAAGGCGGCGGGCTTCCTCATCCAGAAGGAGCTCGAGTACCTCGGCAAGGCGCTCGGCCACCCGGCCCGGCCCTTCGTCGCGATCGTCGGGGGCGCGAAGGTCTCCGACAAGATCAAGGTGCTCGAGAACCTCATCGCGAAGGCCGACGCGGTGCTCGTCGGCGGCGCGATGGCGTACACGTTCCTCGAGGCGCAGGGCGTGCCGGTCGGGAAGAGCCTCGTCGAGAAGGACAAGCTCGACCTGGCCCGCCAGATCCTCGATCGCGCGAAGGCGCGCAACGTCGATCTGCTCCTGCCGACCGACCACGTCTGCGGCGCCGAGCCCAAGGAGACCGCGGAGCGCGTGGTCGTGAACGACCGCGCCATCCCCGCGGAGCTGATGGGGCTCGACATCGGGCCGAAGACGCTCGACCGGTACCGGCAGCGGATCCTGGACGCGAAGACCGTGTTCTGGAACGGCCCGATGGGCCTCTTCGAGCAGAAGCCGTGGGCGGAGGGGACCTTCGGCGTCGCCCAGGCGATGGCGAAGAGCCCCGCGGTCACCGTGGTCGGCGGCGGCGACAGCGCGGCGGCCGTCGAGGAGGCGGGGCTCGTCGATCAGATGAAGCACGTCTCCACGGGCGGCGGCGCGAGCCTCGAGTTCATCGAGGGGCGCGTCCTCCCCGGCATCCAGGCGCTCGAGGAGTAGCCCTTGGCCCGAACTCCGTTCGTCTGCGGCAACTGGAAGATGCACGAGACCGTCCCCGAGGCGGTCGCGCTCGCGAGCGAGGTCCGGGATGGGCTCGGCGAGGCGGCGGGGAAGGTGCAGGTCGCCGTCGCCCCGCCGTTCACCGCGCTGCACGCGGTCGGGCAGGCGCTCGCCGGGTCGCGCGTCGAGCTCGCCGCCCAGGACGTGCACTGGGAGGCGAAGGGCGCGTTCACGGGCGAAGTCTCCCCGGGGATGCTGCTCGACGCCGGCTGCGCCCACTGCGTCGTGGGCCACAGCGAGCGCCGCCACCTCTTCGGCGAGACCGACGAGGCGGTGCGCCGGAAGGTCGGCGCGCTCCTCGGCGCCGGCCTCCGCCCCATCGTCTGCGTGGGCGAGACCCTCGCCGAGCGGGAGGGGAGCCGGACGCTCGAGGTGGTCGAGCGGCAGGTCCGCCAGGGGCTCGCCGGCCTCTCCGCCGAGCAGCTCGAGCGGGTGACGGTCGCCTACGAGCCGGTCTGGGCCATCGGCACCGGGAAGACGGCCACCGCCGCCCAGGCGCAGGAGGTCCACGCGGCGATCCGGAAGATCCTCCGGGAGCTGGGGGGTTCCGCTGCGGACCGGATTCGGATTCAATATGGGGGCTCGGTGAAGCCCGAGAATGCCCGGGAGCTGATGTCCCAGCCCGACGTCGACGGCGCGCTCGTCGGCGGGGCGAGCCTCAAGGCGAAGGACTTCCTCGCCATCGTGAAAGGTGCACTCCGTTGATCACGCTCGTCACCATCATCCACGTCCTCGTCTGCGTGTTCCTGATCCTCGTGATCCTGCTCCAGGCGGGGAAGAGCGGGGGCATGGCCGGTATCGGCGGCGGCGCCTCGCAGACGGTGTTCGGCGGGCGCGGCTCGCAGACGTTCCTCGGCAAGGTGACCAGCGTCTCGGCGGCGATCTTCATGCTGACCTCGCTGACCCTCGCCTACCAGGCCTCGAAGACCACCTCCGTGGTCGATCGCGGCGGGGCGGCGCCGTTCGCGCCCGCTCCCGCCGGCGGCGCGCCGGCCCCGGCCGGACAGGCTCCTGCGTCGCAGGCGCCGGCCCAGCAGCCCGCGCCGGCGGCACCGGCCGCACCGGCCCAGGGCGGCTCGGCGCCGACGCCGTCACACTAGGCCGCCGGCAGGGCACGCTCCCTCACGCGGAGGCCCGGGGCGCTGGTCGCTCCGGGCCTTCGTGCGTCCGGCGTCCGTCGGCTGCGCTCGGATCATTCACGCACCGTGACGCCATGCGGCGCCCCCGGGCGTCCTCGACTCCGAGCCGCGCGCTCGCGCGCGCGACGCCCAGGGCGAACGGGTGCTGCTCGGGGCGGACGGACGTCGGTCGGAACGCGCCCGCCGGATCGTCTTCGGGATGGAGGTGTGGGCGCCGGCTCGACCGGACGTCGAAGGGGACGATCGCGGAGAGCGGCCGGCTCCCCGAGCGCGCCAGCAGGGAAGGGCGGGGCCGGAAAAGGAAGAAGGGGACCCGGTTGCCCGGATCCCCTTCAGTGCCCAGGGCGAGATTCGAACTCGCACGCCTTACGGCGCCACCCCCTCAAGATGGTGTGTCTACCAGTTCCACCACCTGGGCGAAGCGAAGCGGACGGGTTTCTAGCAAAGGCCCGTTCCGGGCGCAATAGCGGAAACGCAGGCGCTCGCCGGATCGCCACCCGGGCGTCGATCCGGCCCGGGAGGCGCCGGCGCGGCGGGTCACTTCTCGAGGTACTGCCGCTTGGCCTCGACGTCCTTCCACTGCTCGGCGTCGGGGAGGGGATCCTTCTTCTCGCTGATGTTCGGCCAGGTCTTGCAGAGCTCGGCGTTGAGCCGCACGTACTCGGACCACTTCGTCGGCAGGCTGTCCTCCGGGAAGATGGCCTTGGTCGGGCACGCCGGCTCGCACGCTCCGCAGTCGATGCACTCGTCCGGATGGATCACGAGGAAGTTCGCCCCCTCGTAGAAGCAGTCCACCGGACAGACCTCGACGCAGTCGGTGTACTTGCACTTGATGCACGGCTCGGCGACGACGTAGGCCATGTGCTCCTCCCCGGTTCCCCGCAGGGGTTCCTAACCTACTTCTCGTAGTAGTCGAGGCCGAGGTGGGTGATGAGCTCCTCGCCCGCGAGGTGCCGGAGGGTGTTCTTGAGCTTGGTGAGCTGGATGAAGAGGTCGTGCTCGGGGTAGAGCCCCTCGGCGACCATCGGGCTCTTGAAGTAGAAGGACAGCCACTCCTGGATGCCGCTCATCCCCGCGCGCTGCGCGAGGTCGAGGAACAGCGCGATGTCCAGGGCGACGGGGGCCGCGAGGATCGAGTCCCGGCAGAGGAAGTTCACCTTGATCTGCATCGGGTAGCCGAGCCAGCCGACGATGTCGATCGCGTCCCAGCCCTCCTTGTTGTCGCCGCGCGGCCGGTAGTAGTGGATCTGGACCTTGTGGTCGAACCGCCCGTAGAGGTCCGGGTACAGCTCCGGCTGCAGGATGTGGTCGAGCACGGACAGCTTCGAGACCTCCTTCGTCTTGAAGCTGCCGGGGTCGTCGAGCACCTCGCCGTCGCGGTTGCCGAGGATGTTGGTGGAGAACCAGCCCTGGAGCCCGAGCATGCGCGCCTTCAGCATCGGCGCGAGGACGGTCTTCATGAGGGTCTGGCCGGTCTTGAAGTCCTTCCCGGCGACGGCGACGCCCTGCTTCCGCGCGAGCTGTTGCAGGGCGGGCACGTCCACGGTCAGGTTCGGCGCGCCGTTCGCGAACGGGACGCCCTCCTTCAGCGCCGCCCACGCGTAGATCATGGAGGGGGCGATCGCGGGGTCGTTCGCCGCCATGGCCTTCTCGAAGCGCGCGAGCTCGCCGTGCACCGCGGAGCGCTCGAGGAAGGTCTCGGTGGAGGCGCACCAGACCATCACCGCGCGATCGCACGCGGCGTCCCGCACGAAGCGCCGGATGTCGTCCCGGAGCTGCTCGCCCAGGTCGAGCTTGCTCCGGCCCTTCTTCACGTTCGGGCCGTCCAGCCGCTTCACGTACTGCGGGGAGAAGACCGCCGGCATCGGCCGGACGGCCGCGAGCGGCGTCCGGAGCTGCTCGAGCAGGTCGTGCTCGAGGACGTTCGCGTGGCGCGCCGACTCGTACGCGTCGTCCGGGAAGACGTCCCAGGCGCCGAAGCGGACGTCGTCGAGCGCCGCGAGCGGCAGGAGCTCCCGGATGAGCGGGGTCCGCTTCTCGGTCCGCTTTCCGAGGCGGACCGTCCCCATCTGCGTGAGCGAGCCGATGGGCTTGGCGAGGCCGCGTCGGACGGCCTCCACGCCGGCGATGAGGGTGGTCGCGACGGCGCCGAGGCCCGGCACCAGGATGGCGAGCCGGCCGCTGGCCGGCGCGATGGTCGGTTGCTTTTTCACGTGAGGTCCCCCGGGCGTTGCGCCCGCCCAAAGGTTCGGACTCCTCGGCGCGCCGCAAGGACCGTCCCGAGCCCTCCGCCGCGACCTCGACGTGGGCTCGGTGGCAGGGGGGCCCGGCGCGGGTAATATGGCCCGATGACGCGCGGCTCCCCTCGAACGTGCTGGGCTGCCCCCCGCCCGGGGACGCGAGGGCTCCCGGCCGGGCCCGCGCTCCCGGCGGGCCGGACCGATGGTCGCCACGCGGAGTCGCCGTGGCCGGCGCCGGCGCGGCCCCGTCGCGCGAGGGCCCGTCGCACGGGGGGCCGATGCACGAGGCGTCGATGAACGCTCCGCTCGTCATCTTCCTGCAGCACGGCGGGTGGGAAGAGCGCTACCAGGCGGTCACGCTCGGCGTGACGGCGGCGGCGTTCGGCGAGCCGGTCACGCTCGCGCTCTTCTTCGAGCCCCTCCGGCTCTGGGTCGGCGGGCGCTTCGACGAAGGCGCGCCTCCGCAGGCGGCCGCGGCCCACGTCGCCCCCCTCCGGGAGTCGCTCGACGAGGCCCGGCGCGAGCTCGGCCTGCGGGTCGTCGCGTGCGACACCGCCATCCGGCTCGCCGGCCTCGTGCCCGACCGGATCCGCCCGGCGCTCGACGCGATCGAGACGCTGCCCGCGCTCTGGCGCGCCGCGCGCGAAGGGCGGGGGCTGACGCTCTGATCCCGCCCGCCCCCCGCGCTTGCCCGTCTCGGTTCAGCGGGATATAGGCCCTCGCGTGCCCCTCTCCGCGAAGAGCGCCCTCGTCATCGGCGCGGGCGGCCTCGGCGGCCCGGCCCTCCTCACGCTGGCGGCCGCGGGCGTGGGGCGGCTCGTGCTGGTCGAGAACGACGCGGTCGACACCTCGAACCTGAACCGGCAGCCGCTCTTCAAGGAGGCGGACGTCGGCGAGCGCAAGGCGAGGGTCGCGGCGGCGCGGCTCGCCGCGCTGTTCCCGTCCGTCGTGGTGGAGCCCCGGGACGAGCGGTTCGACGCGGGGAACGCGGTCGAGCTGATCCGCGGCGTGGACGTGGTCCTCGACGGCTCGGACAACTTCGCGACCAAGTTCCTGGCGAGCGACGCCGCGCTCCGCGCCGGCCGGCCGCTCGTCCATGGCGGGGTGCTCCGCACCACGGCGCAGCTCCTCACGATCTCGCCGGCCGGGTTGGGAGGGTGCCTGCGCTGCCTCTTCGAGGCGCCGCCGCCGCCCGGCTCGGTGCCGTCCTGCGCCGACGCCGGCATCCTCGGCCCCGTGGCCTCGTTCGCGGGCGGGCTGATGGCCGCCGAGGCGCTCCGGCTGCTCGCGGGGGAGCGCGGCGCCTACGAGGGGCGGCTGTTCACCTACGAGGCCCGGACCGCGCGCGGGCGGCTCGTGCTGGTCCGCAAGCGCCAGGGGTGCGCCGCGTGCGCCGGCACCCAGCCGCTCGGCGGGACCGCCTCCGCGAGCGCGTGCGAGGTCACCGCGGGCCGCTCCGGGGAGCTCGCGTGACGGCGCCCGTCGCGCGGCTCGACCTCCGCGCCTACGCCTGCCCGCTCACCTGGGTGAAGACGCGGATCGCCCTCGAGCGGTTGCCGGTCGGCGGGCGGCTCGAGCTCTGGCTCCGGGAGGGCGAACCCGTCGAGAGCGTCCCGCGCAGCGCGGAGGAGGACGGTCACCGCGTGCTGTCGGTGGAGGCGATCCCGGGGGAGCCGCCGGGCGCCTACCGGGTGCTCGTCGAGAAGGGCGCGGCGCCCGCCGCCGCGCTCCCGTGACGAGCGTCTGCGCGATGCGAGGAGGTCCACCGTGGCGTTGACCGAAGATCGTGTGGCCCGCTGGTCGCGGCAGCTCATCGTCCCCGGGTTCGGCGAGGCCGCCCAGGAGCGGCTCCAGGCCGCGCGCGTGCGGGTCGTCGGGGCCGACGGGGTGTCCTCCGCCGCGCTCGTCGCGCTGGTGCAGGCCGGCGTCGGCCGGCTCTGGCTCGACGATCCGGAGGCGGTGGGGCCCGCGGATCGCGCGGGGTGGCTCTTCCCGCCGGCGTCGGTCGGCAGCGACCGGGCCGCCGCCGCGCGCGCCGCGCTCGCGCCGCTCTCCGCCTACGTGTCGGTGGACGCGTACCCGACGGGCGGCGTCCCGGACGCGACGCTCGTCTGCGCCCCCTCGGCGGCGCAGGCGATGGCCGCCGCGGAGGCCGCCCGGCGCGCGCGGATCCCGCACGTGGTGGTCGAGGTGGACGGCGACGGCGGCGCGGTGATCTCGGTCCCGCCGGGCGCGCCGTGCTACGCGTGCGCCCGGTCCGCGGCGGGGGGCGGCCGCCCGCCGGCGGCCGGTGTCGCGGCCCTCGCGTCCCTCGCCGCGGTGGAGCTGGTGCAGCTCGTCGCCACGCCGGAGGTGGTCGGCGCAGGCCGCCGCATCGAGCTGGTCCGCGGCATGACGAGCGTCAGGCCGACCGTCCGCCTCGCCGGCTGCGCCTGCGCTGAAGCCCCCGCGCAGGGCTGATCGCCCGGGCCCCGTTCACCACCAGTCGCCTCGCGGGCGCCGGTCGGCGGCACGCCCGGAGGCTCCCTATTTCGGCTGCAGGGCGCATCCGGTGCGCGTCCAATTGACCCAACGGAGAGGCCGGAATTGCGCAACCAGGCGACATCACAGCGTAACTTCTTTCAGCGCCGGCAACTGCTCAATTTTGCGGGAGGACTCTTCGCGGGTATACTGCGGATACCAGCCGCTCGACCCCGGCTCGCCGCTGGTGAACGCGAGCCGGTCCCGGGGGCGCGACCGGAGGTAGCATGGAGACCCAGCAGGGCGCGGGATTCGTGATCTGGCTCACCGGCATGAACCGGGCCGGCAAGAGCACGCTCGCCAAGCACCTGGCCGGGCGGCTCGCCGCCGCCGGCCGACCGGTCGAGCTCCTGGACGAGGACGGCGACGCGGCGCTCCTGCTCGAGGGGCTCGGCACGTCCAAGGACGACCGGGCGCGGGCGGTGGCACGCCTCGGCTACGTGGCCAAGGCGGTGATGCGCTCGGGCGGCGTCGCGGTCTGCGCGGCGCTCTCTCCGTTCCGCGACGCGCGGGAGCTCCTCCGGAAGGAGGCCCGGCGGTTCGTGGAGGTCTTCGTCGACTGCTCGATGGAGGAGCTCCAGCGACGCGATCCCGAGGGCATCTACGCGCGCGCGCTGGCGGGCGAGCTCAAGGAGATCCCGGGGGTGGACGTTCCGTACGAGCCGCCGGCCCGCCCCGAGGTGACGGTCCACAGCGATCAGCTCCCGGTCGAGGAGGCGGGGACGCGGGTCTTCCAGGCGCTCGTGGACGCGAAGTACGTCGGCCCGACCGAGTTCGGCAGGCTCACCGGCGGCCTCCGCCCGCGCCGGGGGAAGGCCGGCCGCGAGGGCGCGCGGCGCAAGCTCGACGCGAAGGCACCCGCCCGGAAGGCGCCGCGCAAGGTCGCGGCCCGCCGCCCGAAGCCCTCCAAGGCCCGCCGGTAGCCTGGCCCGCTGGCGCCTCGTCCCGGCCGAGGGTAGAAAGACCGGGACATGAGCAACGTCCAGCTCGAGGCCCTCCGCGCGTCGTCGGAGGCCAAGCTCGCGCGCATGAAGGCCGGGATCGCCGGCCTCGGCAGCGCCGTGGTCGCGTTCTCCGCCGGCGTCGACTCCACCTTCGTGCTCGCCGTCGCCCGCGAGGTGCTCGGCGCCCGCGCGGTCGCCCTCACGGCGCACTCCCCCTCCGTGCCCCAGGCCGAGCGCGAGGAGGCGCGGGCGCTCGCGGCGCGGCTCGGCGTTCGCCACGTCGAGGTGGCGAGCCGCGAGCAGGACGATCCGCGCTACGTCGCGAACGGCGCCGACCGCTGCTACTACTGCAAGTCCGAGCTGTACCGGCTCTGCGAGGAGACCGCGCACGCCGAGGGGCTCGCCGCGATCCTCGACGGCTTCAACGCGGACGATCGGCGGGACCACCGGCCCGGCCACCAGGCCGCGGTGGAGCGGGGGATCCGCTCCCCGCTCGCGGAGGCGGGGCTCTCGAAGGACGAGGTCCGCGCCTGGAGTGCCGCCTACGGCCTGCCCACCTGGGACAAGCCGCAGATGGCCTGCCTCGCGTCCCGCATCCCGTACGGCACCGCCGTGACGCCCGAGCGGCTCGCGCAGGTCGAGCGCGCCGAGGCGGGGCTGCGCGCGCTCGGGCTCGTGAGCTTCCGGGTCCGGCACCACGGCGACATCGGTCGGATCGAGATCGACGCGGACGAGATCGAGGGCGCCTTCGCGCGGCGGGCCGAGCTGGCCGCGGCGGTGAAGGCCGCCGGCTTCAAGCTCGCCGTGCTCGATCTGGAGCCGTTCCGCTCGGGGCGGATGAACGCGCTCGCCGGGATCGCGCTGCCGGTGGTGAACGGGTGAGCCCGGCCCGGACGGTGGTCACGGCCGCGGCGCTCGCTGCCGCGGTCCTCGCCGGCGGCTCCGCGCGCGCGCTCGAGCCGCGGTTCGATCATCGTGACGAGCACGGCCCGTTCGTGCAGGCGGTCCTCGGGCACGACAGCGTCGCGGTCAGCGGGAAGCCCACCGCGTCCTCCTTCCGCTCCGCGCTCCGCCTTGCGTACGGCTTCGACGTGACGGGGGAGGGGGACGAGATCGTCCTCGGGGCCGAGGGCGCGCTGCGCTCCTGGGACGATCCCGCGCGGACCCACGTGAACCTCGCCCTGGACGCGCGGTACCGGGCCTACTTCGGCACCGAGGAGCTCAAGACCTTCTTCGACGCGGGGATCTGGGTGCCGGTCCGATCGCGCCTCGCGGCCGGACCGCTGATCGGCGCGGGCCTCGCCTACGACTTCTCCCGGACGTCGGGGGTCTTCCTCGCGGGCGGGGTCGCCACCGCCTTCGGCCAGGCCCGCGTCGCGTCCTTCTCGGCGTCCCTCGGGGCACAGCTCCGCTTCGAGTAGCGCGCCGCGGCCAGCGACGCGGGGCTTCGCGGCCCCCATTCGCCGATCGCGCTGGAGCGGGCGGGCCGGACGCGGAGGCCGCATGGCGACACCCGCCCGAGTCGAGCGTCGCAGCGGTAGGTCGATGTAGGCGTGGGCCGCCGTCGCGCGACCCTGTCAAGAAAACGGCTGGGATGACGAATTCTTGCGAGCCCGGTATCGGGTGGTAGCGTGTGGGTGGAAGTCATCACGTGTCGCAAGGAGCGCACATGCACCCCGTCGATGTCATCACCACCGTCGCGCAGAACCCCGAGCTCTCGAACCGGCTCGAGCCGATGCTCGTCCGGCTCCCCCGCCCGCTCGCCGCCGAGCTCCGCAACCTGGCCCGGAGCACCCGCGTCCGCCAGTCCGATTACCTCCGCGAGGCGGTCGCGGACCTCCTCGCGAAGTACGGCCGCGCCCCGGCCGGCCGGACCGAGATGTGAGCCCGGGGGCGACGCGGGTGCCCCCGCTGCCGCCGCCCCGTCGGATCGCCCCGTGGAGGCGCGCGCCCCCTGCGCGTACCTTCAGGCGTGAGGGTGAGACGGCGGCTCGCCCACCAGCCCCGGCGGGTAGCGGACCGCCGCGAGCGTGAGCCCCCACCCGGGCGCGCGCACGCCGCGGTAGCGCCCGCGGGCCGCGAGGAGCTCGCGGATCACCGTGGGCGGCGCGCGTCCGACGCCGGCGGTCACGGCGGTGCCGACCAGGTTCCGCACCATCGCCCGCAGGAACCCCTTCCCCTCGAGGACGACGGCGTGGAGCGGCGCCCAGCTCGCCGAGATCACCTCGGCGGAGAGCAGCGTGCGAACCGTCCCGCGCTGCTCGCCGGGTCGCGCGAACGCGATGAAGTCGTGCTCGCCGACCGCGGCCGCGAGGGCCGCGCGCATCGCGTCGGGATCCAGGGAAGGCGAGGGCAGATCGGGGAACGCGCGCGGATCCGGCAGGCTCCACGCGTACGGGCGGAGCGGCTCCGGTGCAGGCGCGCCGACCAGGTACACGTACCTGCGCGAGAGCGCGCTGCCGCGGGCGTGGAAGCCGGCCGGCGCGCGCCACGCGTCGAGCACGAGGATGGAAGCGGGCAGCCGCGCGTTGAGCGCGCGGCGGAGCGCGTCCGGGTCGAGGGAGACTCGGGTCGCGAACCCCACCACCTGCGCGAGCGCGTGCACCCCGGCGTCGGTCCGCGCCGCGACCTGCAGCGTGGCGCGCACGCCGAGCGACCCGAGCGCGTCCGACAGCGCGTCCTGGATCGTCGGCAGGCCGGGCTGGTGCTGGAACCCGCGGAACGGGCCGCCGTCGTAGAGGAGCCTGAGAGCGTAGAACCGTCTTTCCACGCGTGCTATCTACACCGCGGCGCGCGCTCCGGCGCGGGCCGACTTCCCCATCCCCCCAAACCTCGATCCCAGATCGCACGCGCATGGCAGACGCGACGCCCCTCCTCATCGAAGACCCCGCCCTCGAGCGCGGGGAGTGGCTCTTCCGGCGGGCCGGCGAGGTCTTCGGGCCGGTCGACTCCCGGACCCTCGCCGCGATGCTCTACCGCGGCGAGCTCGACCCGGCGACGCCCGTCTCACCCGGCGACGGGACCTGGCGTCCGGTCGGGGAGATCTCGTTGTTCGTGGTCCACGCGAAGAAGGCGCAGGCCGCCCTTCGCGTCGAGCGCGAGGTCACCGGGGCGCGGCTCCTCCGCGCGCGCAGGCAGCGCCGCCACGCCGCGCTCGTCGCGGCCGCCGCCGTGCTCCTGGTCGCGGCGGGCGTCGGCGGCGGGCTCCTCTTCTGGCGGCTCCGGACCGGGGGCGCCGCGCGGAGCCGCCTGCTCGAGGACTTCGGCTCGGGCATCTCGCTCGCGTCTGCGGTGCGCGTCGGGGTCGGGGCGGGGGCGCGCGCGGGGGCCGAGGACGAGATCGAGATCCCGGCGGACGAGCGCGCGAGGTCCTCGGGCGCGGAGGGCGCGGAGCGGCTCCGCGCGGCGCCCGAGACCGGGCGAGGCCAGGGGCTCGCGGCCACGGCGTCGAGCCGCCGGGCGAGCAGCGACGTGGAGGGCGGCGAGCTCGTCGAGGCGCAGTTCGACGTCGGCAAGATCCAGCAGGTCGTCGCCCGCGAGCAGCGGACCCTCGCGCCGTGCTTCCGGGAGGAGGCGGAGCGCTCGCCGGAGTTCCGCGGCGACGTCCCGCTCGAGTTCGCCGTCGGGAACGACGGGCGCGTCGCGGCGCTGTGGATCGACGAGCCGCGGTTCAAGGAGGGCAGGCTCCGCGAGTGCCTGCTCGCGCAGCTCAGGACGTGGAGCTTCCCGAAGTTCCCGGGGCAGCGCCCGACGGTCCAGCTCGCCTTCCGGATCGGTCGATGACCGCCACCGCCGAGAAGCTCGCCGCCCACGCGGAGGATCTGCCGGAGGGCTCCTTCCGCCGGAAGGTGCTCGAGGGGGCCCAGCGCTTCAAGTCCGCCTGGGTCGAGCTCGGGCGCCTCCTCGTGGAGGTGAAGCGCAAGGAGCTCTGGCGCGGGTGGGGGTACCCGAGCTTCGAGCGGTACTGCTCGAAGGAGCTCTTCATCCGGAGCGCCACCGCGGACAAGCTCACGGCGAGCTACGGGTTCCTCGAGCGGCACGAACCCCGGCTCGTACACGCGGCGGGCGACGAGGCGAAGGCGCCGCCCTTCGAGGTGATCGAGGTGCTGTCGCGCGCCGAGGCGTCCGGCCGCCTGTCCGACGGCGGGTGGCGCGAGCTGCGGGACGAGGTCCTCGAGCGCCCCCCGACCCCCGCCGCGATGACGCGCAAGCTCGCGGAGAAGTTCGGCCCGCCGCCGCCGCCGCCGCCGCGCCCCGAGGAGGAGCGGCTCGCCCGGCTCGCCCAGGCGGCGCGGCGGCTCGCCGACGCGTGCCACGCCGAGGGGGCCGTCCCGGAGGGCGTGGCGCAGCGCGCCGCGGACCTCGCCGGGGATCTCGAGGCGCTCCTGGAGAAGTAAACGAAGCCTCCTGGGGTTTGAGAGGGCGGTGCGCGAGACCCCTGGCTATATTCGGCGCACGGGGCCTCCGGTTCGGGGGTCCAGAGGTTTGGTGGTAACATCCAAGCGGACGAGGGACGCGTGAGCCGGAAAGAGCACCATCACGGAAATCTCTCCTGTTCCTTCTGCGGGAAGGGGCAGCGAGAGGTTCGCAAGCTCATCGCGGGGCCCACGGTCTACATCTGCGACGAGTGCATCCGGCTCTGCAACGACATCATCGCCGAGGAGGCGGAGCGCGACGACGGACGTCCGGCCGTCTCCCTGCCCACCCCGGCCGAGATCAAGAGCTTCCTCGACGACTACGTGGTCGGTCAGGAGAAGGCCAAGAAGGTCCTCTCGGTCGCGGTCTACAACCACTACAAGCGCGTCTACTCGCGCAAGCCCGCCCGGCCGGTGCGCCCGGGGCAGGCGCGCGCCGCAGGCGAGGACGTCGAGCTGCAGAAGTCGAACATCCTGCTCATCGGCCCGACCGGCTCGGGCAAGACGCTGCTCGCCCAGTCCCTCGCGCGGTTCCTGAACGTCCCGTTCACGATCGCCGACGCGACCAGCCTCACCGAGGCCGGGTACGTGGGCGAGGACGTCGAGAACATCATCCAGAACCTGCTCCACAACGCCGACTACGACGTCGAGAAGGCGTCCCGCGGCATCGTCTACATCGACGAGATCGACAAGATCGCGCGCAAGGGCGACACGCCGTCGCCCACGCGCGACGTGGGCGGCGAGGGCGTGCAGCAGGCGCTCCTCAAGATCATCGAGGGCACGCGCGCGAACGTGACCCCGCGCGGCGGCAAGAAGTACAACCAGCAGGAGTACATCCAGGTCGACACCTCGAACGTCCTCTTCATCGTCGGCGGCGCGTTCTGCGGGCTCGAGCAGGTCATCCGCCGGCGCGTCGGGGTGAAGGGGCTCGGGTTCGGCGCGAAGATCGAGAAGAAGGAGGAGGCCTCGCTCGGCGAGCTCCTCGCGCGGATCGAGCCGTCGGACCTGGTCCGGTTCGGGATGATCCCGGAGTTCGTGGGGCGCCTGCCGATCATCGCGACGCTCTCGGATCTGAGCGAGGAGGACCTCGTGACGATCCTCACCCAGCCGAAGAACGCCCTCACGAAGCAGTACGTGAAGCTCTTCGACCTCGAGAAGGTGAAGCTCTCCTTCACGAAGGAGTCGCTGCGGGCCACGGCCCGCGAGGCGATGCGCCGCAAGAGCGGCGCGCGCGGCCTCCGGGCCATCCTCGAGCAGGCGATGCTCGACATCATGTACGACGTCCCGTACCGGGAGGGCGTCAAGGAGTGCAAGATCACGGAGGGCGTCATCCTGAACAAGGAGCCGCCGCTCCTCTCCTTCGAGAAGGAGAAGAAGCTCGCCTGAGCCGCGCCCGGCGCGTTCGCTCGATCGGGCCGGCCCCGCGCCAGCGGGTGCCGGCCCGCCGCGTTTCGAGACGCTCCTCTCGACGGGAGAGCGCGCGTGGGCCCGTCGGTGCGCGTCCCGACCGAGGTGAACGCGGCGCACACTGTGCTGCGAGCGGCCGCCGCACGGCGACGGAACCCAGCGAACTCACGGCGGGATTGCTCCGGCATGCTCCTTGCTGCTCGATTAGGAGGTACTCGAGCGGCTCGCGCGGTTGCGCGAGCGGCCGAGACCGCCACGGAGGTCCCCAATGCGTCGCCGTTCGATCGCGCTCCTCGTGCTCACCGTCGCCACGCTCCCGCTCGGGGCGCTCGGCCAGGACCGCGAGTGGGAGGAGGACTACACCGGTCAGGGGGACTACGGACCTCCGCCTGGCGGCGACTACGACGTCTCGGTCGATCTCAGCGATCAGGGCAGCGTCTCGTTCGACACGTTCTACGGCGCGCTCTCGCCGTACGGAGAGTGGGTCGAGGTCGGGGCCTACGGCCGCTGCTGGCGGCCCCACGTGGCCGCCGGCTGGCGCCCGTACTACTACGGGCGGTGGGAGTGGACGAACGAGGGCTGGCTCTGGGTCTCCGACGAGCCGTGGGGCTGGGGCCCGTATCACTACGGCCGATGGACGTGGGACGGCGGCCTCGGCTGGCTCTGGATCCCCGGCTACCAGTGGGCGCCGGCGTGGGTCTCGTGGCGCTATTCGGGTGACGTGGTCGGGTGGGCGCCGCTCGGGCCAGGCCTCTCCGTGTACATCTCGAGCTATCCGTTCGTGGACTACTGGTGGACGTTCGTCCCGACGGCCCGGTTCGTGGCGGTGCCGGTCTACTCCGTGGCGTACGCGCCGCGCTACGCCAGGCAGTACTTCTACGCGACGAGCCCGGCGCCGCCGCGGCCGGTCCCGTCGCGTCCCGCCCCGGGCGCGCGACCGGCGCCGGCGTGGGGCGGACCCGCGCCGCGCGTCATCGAGCAGCGGATCGGGCGGCCCGTGACGCCGGTCCGGATCGTCCCGTCGCCGTCGCCGGGGGCGGGCAGGGTGAGGCCTGGCGAGGTCTCGATCTACCGGCCGGAGCGGCCGTCGCCGGGGCGCGGCCCTGGCGCGGTGCCGGCCCCCGGGCGCTCGGGCGGAGCGGTCCAGGCTCCCGGCCGCGGGCAGGGCGGGTTCGCGCCCGGTCGCGAGGCGCCGGGCCGCGGGCAGGG
>NZ_JALCZA010000084.1 GCF_022690765.1 Anaeromyxobacter oryzisoli
GGCGGCGGCCTTCGCGCTCGCCCCGCTCGCCGGCGCGCCGAGCGGGGCCAGGGCGGCGACGCCGTGCCGCGCCGCGAGCTCGGCGCAGACCGCGCGCGCGAACCCGAGCACCTCGGACGAGCGCATCCGGAGGCGGTGGTCCGCCACGGCGCCGGTGACGCTCAGGCTCGCCTCGGCGACGTAGAGCCGGCTCATCCGCGGCGGCACCCTGCGCGCGGCGTGCTCCCGCGCCTGCCGGAGCGGCTCGCCGTCGAGCAGGAGGAGGTCCGCCTC
Organism: Anaeromyxobacter oryzisoli; assembly: GCF_022690765.1. Lineage (GTDB taxonomy): Bacteria > Myxococcota > Myxococcia > Myxococcales > Anaeromyxobacteraceae > Anaeromyxobacter > Anaeromyxobacter oryzisoli. The sequence goes on from NZ_JALCZA010000084.1 coordinate 274, forward strand.
GAGCGACAGGACGACGTCGGCCTCCACGAGCGAGAGCGACGCGTCGAGCGGGCGGCCGAAGGCGAGCTGCGCGCCGGCCCGCGCCGCGTCGTCGCCGATCGGCGCCCACGCGTCGAAGCGGGCGGCGGGGAAGCGCAGCAGGATGCGGCGGCGCAGGTCGGCGAGGGTCGGGGAGGAGGTGGGCTCGACGAGGAAGCGGAGCCGCGCGCCGCGGTCGCGCTCGTGATCGCGGGCGAGGGCGGAGAGCTCCTGGAGGAGCGGGACGCGCCCGAGCGGGCGACCCCGGCGGAAGAAGCCGTCGAGCCGGGCGGGGTCGTAGAGGTCGAGGATCGTCGCCTGCGCGAGCGCGTCGGTGCCGCCCCGGCTCGCGGGGTGCTCCCGGTTGCCGTCGATCTTGGTGGGCCGCCCCTCCCAGCTCGTCACCACCACGCCGATGGCGTGGCCGCCGCGGCCGAGCGCCGTCGCGTACGCGTTCGGCGCGCTCGGCGTGATCGACGCGGGCGGGCGCACGTACGACATCACCTTCTCGCGCGGGGGCTTGCAGGCCGCGACCCCGGCGAGGGCCGCGGACGCGCCGAGGAGCTGGAGGAAGCTCCGCCGACCGAACCCCTCCGGCGGCTCCTGCGCGCCCTCCGGGAACTCGCCCGGCTCGATCGCCGCCTCGGCGCCCGCCTGCTCGACGCTGCGCCAGCGGCGCACGTCGAGCCCCGAGCGATCCTGACCGTAGATGGGGAGCCCTAGCGATGGCATGTGGAGCAGCTCGTCCGGGGTTGGACCTCGTTCTTCTTCGCCAGCTCCTTGCCGTAGGCGACGGGATCGCCCGGCGGCGGCGTCCAGGTCATGTTGGTCACCTCCCCCGGCGGCCGGAGGCGCGCGTAGGGGTCGCGGTGGCAGTCGATGCACCAGCCCATGGTGAGGGGCTGCACCTGCTCGACGGCGGGCATCGTGTCCACGCGCCCGTGGCACACGACGCACCCGACCCCCTTCTTCACGTGGATCTCGTGATCGAAGTAGACGAAGTCCGGGAGCTTGTGGACGCGGATCCAGGGGATGGGCCGGTTCGCGAACCAGCTCGCGCGCACCACGTCGAGCAGCGGGCTCTTGTTCCAGACCTGGGAGTGGCAGTTCAGGCACAGCTCCGTCGGCGGGATGCCGGCCGACGGCGCGCGGTCCACCGTCGTGTGGCAGTACCGACAGTCGATCAGATCGTCCTGGATGTGATGCCGGTGGTCGAACTGCACCGGCTGCGCGATCTGCGCCTGCTGGCCGGTCCCGTACGGCGTCCGCCAGTACAGCATCGCGCCGAGCAGCGCGCCGTTGGCGCCGGCGAGGAGCAGCACGACGACCAGCCGGAAGATGGCGTTCGACCTCCGCGAGAAGAGCGCGCTCATCGTTCGGCCGGCCTGCCCCGGGCGGGAGCGTTCGTGTGCATGGCGAAGGGCTCGTTCGCGTCACGATCCGGGTTCGAAGAAGATGGTCTGCGCTCCTCTGTTCGCGCGCGTCCGCGGCGCGGCTCGCGCTGTAACTGTCCGGCAAGGGAGCGTGGCGGAAGGTCTCTGAAGGGGCAGGCGTCCGCTTTCGCGCGCGGCGTCCCGACGGGCGCGCGGCGCGGGCGTCCGCGCCGGCGCCGCGCCCCGGGTGAGCACCCACCTGCTGGGGCTCGCGTCCGGCAGCGGGTGGGCGGGGCGCGCTCCTGCTGCCGAACGCAACGGCGCCTCGCGCCCGCTCCCCTGCAGGGGGCGGACGGCGAGGCGCCGGTCTACGGAGCTGAAGGGGATCGCGCTAGAACGCGAGGCCGAGCGTCGCGCTGACGAGGGCGCTGTCGATCCGGGTGTCCACGCCGCCCAGGTTCGCGTTCGCGGCGACGAACTTCGCCTCGGCGCCGAGGGTCACGAGGGAGTTCAGGTGGAGCGTCGCGCCGACCCCCAGGTGGACGCCGAGCGTCGTGTCGTCGTCCGAGTACGACCAGTAGCCGGCCGCGTCGGTGCCGTGGCCTTCCACCGAGACGAAGTACACGCCGAGGCCGGCGAGCGCGTAGAGATCGATCTTGGGGAGCGGCGCGATCACCTTGACGGACCCTTGCACGTAGGTGGCGCTCAGGTCGTCCTTTCCATAAGCGCCCCAGTACGGATCGAAATACGTCCCCGTGCCGACCCCGTAGTGTCCGATGGACCCCTCCATCGCGAGGATGGGGAGGAGCTTCCAGCCGGCGGTCGCCTCGAGGGCGAGCCCGTTGTCGAAGCCGTCGAGATCGTGGTGGTTCGGGATCGCCGCGCCGATCTTGCCGACCACGTACACGTCCGGGGCGAGCGGGATCCCGGCGCGCGCGACCGCCGGGAAGACCATCAGTGCAGCAACCGCCAGGAGAACCTTCTTCATCGGTGTATTCCCTCGTCGGGTGAAGAGTTCCGCCACGGGATACCACGAACCGGCGACGCTTGCTGTCCATCGACGTGCGGATTCCTCCCACGCGGACCCACCATCACGGAACGTGCACGCGCGTGGTCGCGCGGGCCTTGCACGCCGAGGCGGCGACTCGAGGCACGCGATGCCGTGCCGAGCGGGAGCACACGACGAACGAGCAGCGCAGGCAGCTCGAAGCTCCGACATCCACCACCGAGCTGCTGCGGCGCACGCTGCCTGACTGCGCCGGGGAGACTCCTCCCTGCGCCGCTCGCCCTTCGACTCCGGCGCGCTACGCGCGCCTACGCTCAGGGCGAACGGAGCCATCGAGACGCCGGCGCCCCGGCGTGCGTCGGGTGGACCGGCGTCCGGGTTGTGCTCCGCCCCGCCGCCGCTATGCTCGAGGGCGGTGCCGATCTACCGCCTCCCCCGCGAGCCCGTGTTCCCCGACCCCTCCGACGCCGAGCCGGACGGGCTGCTGGCGGTGGGCGGCGACCTCTCGCCCGAGCGGCTCCTCACCGCCTACGCGGAGGGGATCTTCCCCTGGTTCTCGGAGGGGAGCCCGATCCTCTGGTGGTCGCCGGACCCGCGCCTCGTCCTCGACCCGCCGACCCTCCACGTCCCGCGCTCGCTCGCCCGCACGATCCGACACGCGCGCTACCGCGTGACCGCCGACACCGCCTTCGCGGAGGTGATCCGCCGTTGCGCCGACCGGACCCGGCCCGGCCAGGACGGCACCTGGATCACGCCGGACATGATCGCCGCGTACGAGCGGCTCCACCGGCTCGGCTTCGCGCACTCCTTCGAGGCCTGGGACGCGGAGGGGCTCGCCGGCGGGCTCTACGGCGTGTCGCTCGGGGCCGCCTTCTTCGGCGAGTCCATGTTCGCCGACCGCCCGGACGCGTCGAAGGTGGCCTTCGTGACGAGCGTGGAGTTCCTGCACCGCTCCGGGATCGGGCTCGTCGATTGCCAGGTCCGGACCGACCACCTGGTCCGGTTCGGGGCGCAGGAGATCCCTCGCGCCGGGTTCCTCGCCCGGCTGGAGCAGGCGCTCACCGCCCCGACGCTCCGGGGAACCTGGATCCTGGAGCCCGCCGGCGCGCTGCCGGGATAGAGGCGGCGGTGAGGCCGCGGCGATACCCCCGAACCCGAACCGAACGCGACCCGCCTCCGCCTCCGAATCCGACCCCGAACCCGACCCACCGGCTTGCGGGCCACGGGCCACGGGAGCCGGGAACCGGGCACGGGAAGCGGTGACGGTGACGGGCACGGGCACGGCCGCATCGACCCCGACCCCTCCTCGTCCCCCCGTCCCCGCCGAATCGTGGGACTCCGTCGAGGAGAGGCGTCCCCCGCGCGCCTGCCCTACGCCCCGGAGGTGCGCCGCGATCGGACCTCGGCCCTCCTCGTCCTCGCCGCCTGCGCTGCGCTCGGTCTCCCCACGCCGGCGCGCGCGCACGCGGTGCTCGTGGACTCGTCGCCCCGCGACGGCGCGGTGCTCGACGCCGCCCCCGCCGAGGCGACCCTCCGCTTCAACTCCCGGATCGAGAAGCGGCTCACCCGCGCGAGCCTGGAGGACACGGCGGGCCACGCCGTCCCGGTGGCGCGGATCGACCGCGGGGGCGAGCCGCCGGAGCAGCTCACGTTCCGGCTGCCGGCGCTCGCGGCCGGGACGTACCGGCTCACCTTCCGCGTCCTCGCGGTGGACGGGCACGCCACCCCCGGGCTGCTCCGCTTCACGGTCCGACCGGCGGGAAAGCCGTGATCCTCCTCGCCGGGTTCCTCGACGTGATCTTCGACGCGGTCACCCTCGCCGGCCTCGCGGGGGCCGCCGGCGGGATCGCGTTCGCGTTCGCGGTGCTCCTGCCGCTGCGTGGTCCCCTGCCGTCCTCCGCGCTCAGGGACGCGGCGGCGGGCGTGGCCCTGGGGGCGGCGACGGTCGCCGGCTTCCAGGGCGCCCGGCTCCTGCTCGCCCCCTGGTCCCTGGCGGACGAGCAAGGCGCGTGGCCGCTCGGGCCGTTCCTCGAGACCGGCTTCGCCCACGCCGGCCTCCTCCACGCCGGCCTCGCCGTCGCGGTCGCCGGGGCGGCGCTCCGCCTCCGGCGGCGCCCCGGCTCGCGGCGCGGCTGGACCGCGCTCGCGCTCGTCGCGGCGGCCCTGGTCGCGAGCCGCGCGTGGCTCGTCCACGCCGTGAGCCGCCCGGACGATCGCGCCCTCCTGATGACGATCACCGACCTCCACCAGCTCGCCGCCGCGGTCTGGGTCGGGGGTCTCGCCCACCTCCTGGCGCTCCGGCTCCGCGGCCGGCGGGACCCCGCCCGGGCGAGCGCCTGGCCCGCGGTGCTCGCCCGCTTCTCCCGCCTCGCCTTCGCGGCGGTGGCGCTCGTCGTCGCGACGGGCCTCGCCCTGGCGTGGCGCTACGTCGGCGGCGTCGCGGCGCTGGTCGGGACGGCGTACGGCGCGATGGTGCTCACCAAGGTCGCCCTGCTCGGGATGGCGCTCGTGCTCGCGGCGCAGAACCGGCGGGCGGTCCAGCGCTGGCGGCGCGCCGGCGATCGCGCCGCCGCCGACCTGCGCATCCCGTTCCTCGTCGAGGCCGAGGCCGGCGCCGCGATCGCGCTGCTGCTCGCCGCCGCGGCGCTCACCGCGCAACCGCCCGCCGTGGACGTGACGGACCAGCGGGCGACGCTCGCCGAGGTGGCCGGGGTCCTCGCCCCCAAGGTGCCCCGGCTCGTCCCGCCCCCCCACGGTCCCATGGTGGCGGCCTCGCCGTCGTCCGTGGATCCCTACGCGCAGCCGGGCCCGCTCGACCGGTGGCAGAGCGACTTCAACCACAACGTGGCCGGGATCGTGGTGCTCCTCGCCGCCGTCGCGGCGTTCGCCGATCGCTGGTCCAGGCTCCGCGTCGCGCGCCACTGGCCGCTGCTCTTCCTCCTGCTCGCGGCGTTCCTGCTCCTGCTCGCGGAGCCGAACGGCTGGCCCTTCGGGCCCGAGGGCTTCTTCGAGGTGCTCACGTCCCCGTCGGTCCTCCAGCACCGGGCCGCGACCCTGCTCGTCGTGGCGCTCGCGGTGCTCGAGTGGCGGGTGCGGGCGGGGCGCCTCGCCGGCACCCGATGGCGGTTCGCGTTCCCCGTCCTCTGCGGCGTCGGCGGCGCGCTGCTCCTCACGCACTCCCACTCGGTGCTCGCGTCGCGGTGGGCCTATCTCGTCGAGGTGTCCCACAACGCCATCGGCGTCCTCGCGGTGGCGGCGGCGCTCGGCGCCTGGCTCGAGCTCCGGCTGCCCCCGAGGGAGGGCCGGATCCCGGCGGCCGTCTGGACCGCCTCGATGGGGCTGGTCGGCCTCGTGCTCCTCTTCTACAGGGAATGAGCGCCGCGCCGGCCGGGCCTGCGGCCGCCCCGCCGGCCGCGTCGGACCGCCATCCGCGCGCCCGGGCCAGGGGGGCGCGGACGACCGGCCGGGCCGGCGATCGCCGCCGCAGGGCGGCGTGTCCATTAGAATGTCGGGCCATGGCCGAACGAACCCGCCCCGGGGGTGGCACGGAGGTCGTCGTCCCCAGGACGAAGACCGAGAAGGAGACGAAGCGACCCCCGCTTTACAAGGTGCTGCTGCACAACGACGACTACACCACCCAGGAGTTCGTCGACTGGGTGCTCGTCAGCGTCTTCAACCACGACGCCGAGACCGCCCACCGCATCATGCTGAACGTTCACATGCACGGCGTGGGGGTCGCCGGTATCTATCCCCACGAGATCGCCGAGACCAAGGCGATGAAGACGACGGAGCTGGCGCGCGAGGCGGAGTACCCGCTGCTCGTGACGATCGAGCCGGAGTGACGATGGTGACCGTGTCGAAGGAGCTTCAGCAGACCCTGCAGACGGCCGTGGGCGAGGCCCGCAGCCGTCGGCACGAGTACGTGACGCTGGAGCACCTGCTCCACGCCATGACGAAGGACAAGATCGCCTCCGAGGTCCTCCTCGCCTGCGGCGCCGACCTGAAGCTCCTCGAGAAGGAGCTCGAGGACTACCTGGACCGGACCCTCGAGTCGGTGTCGGGGTCCCAGGACCCGGAGCAGACCGCCGCGTTCCAGCGCGTCCTCCAGCGGGCCGCCTGGCACGTCCAGGGCTCCGGCCGGACCGAGCTGAACGCCGGCGACGTCCTCGTGGCGATCACGCGCGAGCGCGGCTCGCACGCCGTCTACCTGCTCGAGAAGCAGGGCGTCCGCCGGCTGGACATCCTCCAGTACATCTCGCACGGCATCGGCAAGGACGGCGGCGGCGCCGAGGAGGGCGAGGGGGGCGGCGAGGAGGGGGAGGAGGGCGGGCCGCGCCCCGTCAAGGACCCGTTCCACACCTTCACCGTGAACCTCGTCGAGCGCGCGGCCCAGGGGCTCATCGACCCCCTCATCGGCCGCCAGGGCGAGATCGAGCGGACCATCCAGGTGCTCTGCCGCCGCCGGAAGAACAACCCGGTGTTCGTGGGCGAGCCGGGCGTGGGCAAGACGGCGATCGTGGAGGGGCTCGCGCTGCGCATCCACGAGAAGCGGGTCCCGGAGGTCCTCGCGCACGCGGCGATCTACTCGCTCGACATGGGCGCGCTCCTCGCCGGCACGAAGTTCCGCGGCGAGTTCGAGCAGCGGCTCAAGGGGGTCATCGCCGGCGTGAAGAAGACGCCGCACGCGATCCTCTTCATCGACGAGATCCACACCATCGTCGGCGCCGGCGCCACCACCGGCTCGTCGATGGACGCCTCGAACCTGCTCAAGCCCGCGCTCGCCTCGGGTGAGCTGCGCTGCATCGGCTCGACCACGTTCCACGACTACAAGCAGACCTTCGAGCGCGACCACGCCCTCGCCCGCCGCTTCCAGAAGATCGAGGTCCTCGAGCCGTCGGTCGAGGACACGGTGAAGATCCTCCGCGGCCTGAAGAAGGTCTACGAGGAGCACCACGGGGTGGAGTACACGCCGCGCGCGCTGCGCGCCGCGGCGGAGCTCTCCGCGAAGCACATCAACGATCGCCAGCTCCCGGACAAGGCCATCGACGTCCTCGACGAGGCCGGCGCGCGCGACCGGATGCGGTCGGAGGCGAAGCGGCGGCACCGGATCACCGCCCGCGACGTGGAGCGGGTGGTGGCGAAGATCGCGAAGATCCCGGAGCGCACCGTCTCGGCGGACGACCAGGCGGCGCTCCAGAGCCTGGAGCGGGACCTCCGGAAGGTCATCTTCGGGCAGGACAAGGCCATCGAGGCCATCGCCTCGGCGATCAAGCTCTCGCGCTCCGGCCTCGGCTCGCCCGAGCGGCCGATCGGGAACTTCCTCTTCTCCGGCCCCACCGGCGTCGGGAAGACCGAGCTCGCCAAGCAGCTCGCCCGGATCCTCGGCGTGGAGTTCCTCCGGTTCGACATGACCGAGTACCAGGAGAAGCACACCGTCTCCCGGCTCATCGGCGCGCCCCCCGGCTACGTCGGCTTCGACCAGGGCGGGCTCCTCACCGATGCGATCCGCAAGACGCCCTACGCGGTCCTCCTCCTCGACGAGATCGAGAAGGCCCACCCGGACATCTACAACCTGCTGCTCCAGGTGATGGACCACGCGACGCTCACGGACAACAACGGGCGGAAGGCGGACTTCCGGCACGTCGTCCTCATCCTGACCACCAACGCCGGCGCGCAGGAGCTGTCGGCGCGGCGGGTCGGGTTCGGCCAGGACATGTCCGAGCCCGGGAACGCCCGCGGCGCCATCGAGCGGGCCTTCAGCCCCGAGTTCCGCAACCGCCTCGACGCGTGGGTCGCGTTCGACTCGCTGCCGCCCGAGGTGATCCTCCAGGTGGTGGACAAGCTGGTCCGCGAGCTCGAGCTCCAGCTCGCCGAGAAGAAGGTCCGGATCGAGCTCAGCGCCGAGGGGCGCCAGTGGCTCGCCGACCACGGCTTCGACCGCAAGATGGGCGCGCGCCCCATGGCGCGGCTCATCCAGAACGAGGTGAAGAAGCCCCTCGCCGAGAAGATCCTGTTCGGCGAGCTGCACGAAGGCGGGACGGTGCGGGTCGAGGTGGAGCCTGGCGGCGCGAAGCTCCGCCTGGTCGTCACCGCCGTGGCGCCCCCGCCGCCGCCGCGGAAGGTGCCGGAGCCCGAGCCGGCGTAGGGGCAGGCTTCGGGGTTCGGGGAGAGATAGCGGCCGCCGGCACGCGCCCGTGAGCCGTGCCTCGTCACCGTCACCGGCTGTTCCGTGACCCGTGAACCGGGTCCCGTGGCCCGATCCCCCGTCGTCCGACGACCCGACGGATCACGGGCCAAGGGACACGGGAGGCGGGAGGCGGGCACGGGGATCGGTGACGGTCACGGGCACGGATGACGGGTTCGGGGGCGTGCGGCTTCCCCTCCGCGGCACGCGCCCGTGAGCCGTGCCTCGTCACCGTCACCGGTTCTTCCGTGACCCGTGAACCGGGTCCCGTGGCCCGTGGCCCGATCCCCCGTCGTCCGACGACCCGACGGATCACGGGCCAAGGGACACGGGAGGCGGGAGGCGGGCACGGGGATCGGTGACGGTCACGGGCACGGGCACGGGCACGGGCACGGGCACGATCACACGGGTTCGTGCACCTCCCCCGATCTCGCGCGCCGCGCCCCGCCGGGTTAGAACGCGGGGCCGTGCGGCAGCCGCTCCCCATCGACGAGGTGCTCCCGGACGTCGTCTCCGCCCTCCGCGCCGCGCCGGCGCTGGTCATCGAGGCGCCGCCCGGCGCCGGGAAGACCACCCGGGTCCCGGCGGCGCTCCACGCGGCCGGGCTCGCCGGCGACGGCGAGGTGGTGGTGCTCGAGCCGCGCCGCCTCGCGGCGCGCATGGCGGCGCGGCGCGTCGCGGAGGAGCTCGGGGAGCGGCCCGGCGAGACGGTCGGCTACCAGGTGCGGTTCGACGAGGTCGCGGGGCCGCGCACGCGGATCCGGTACGTGACCGAGGGGCTCCTCACGCGCCGCCTGCTCTCCGCGCCCACCCTGCCCGGCGTCGGCGCGGTGGTCCTCGACGAGTTCCACGAGCGCCACCTCCCGGGCGACCTCGCCCTCGCGTTCCTGCGCCGGCTGCAGCGGACGGCGCGCCCCGATCTGCGGCTCGTCGCCATGTCGGCGACCCTCGACGCGGCGCCGGTGGCGCGGTACCTGGACGCGGCCTCGGTCCGCTCCGAGGGGCGGCGGTTCGACGTCGCGGTCGAGTACCTCTCGGCGGAGGAGGCCGCCCGGCCCGACGTCCGCCTCGACGCGCTCGTCGCGCGCGCGGTGCGCCGGCTGCACCGTGAGGGGCTCGACGGCGACGTGCTCGTTTTCCTCCCCGGCGCGGCGGAGATCCGGTGGGCACGGGAGGCCCTCGGCTCCTGGGCGCAGGAGGCCGGCGTGGACCTCCTGCCGCTCCACGGCGATCTCCCGCCGGAGGAGCAGGATCGCGCGGTCCGGCCCGGCCCGCGCCGGAAGGTGATCCTCTCGACCAACGTGGCCGAGACCTCGGTGACCATCGAGGGCGTCGTGGCGGTGGTGGACTCCGGGCTCGCCCGCGTCGCCTCGCACTCGCCCTGGTCCGGCCTGCCCACCCTCGAGGTGCGGAGGGTGAGCCGCGCCTCCGCCGCGCAGCGCGCCGGGCGCGCCGGCCGGACCCGCCCCGGGCGCGCGCTGCGCCTCTACACCCGCCACGACCACGACGGGCGGCCGGAGTTCGACGTGCCGGAGGTGCTCCGCGAGGACCTGTCGGAGACGGTCCTCGCCCTCGCCGGCCTCGGCGTCGCCGGCGACCTCGAGTGGTTCGAGCCGCCGCCCGCCCCGGCGCTCGCCGCGGCGCGCGCGCTGCTCCAGCGGCTCGGCGCGCTCGAACCCGCCGGGGCGCTCACGCCGCTCGGCCGGCGGATGCTCGCCTACCCCGCGCACCCGCGCCTCGCGCGGCTCGTGGTGGAGGCGGCCGCCCGCGGCGCCCCGGAGGAGGGCGCGCTGGTGGCCGCGCTCCTCGGCGAGCGCGACCTCCGCGATCGGCGGGCGCTCGGGGGCGTCTCGCTCCCGCCCACCGGTCCCTCGGACCTGCTCGAGCTCGCGCAGGCCTTCGAGGAGGCGCGCGCGGCCCGCTTCGATCCGGACCGGCTCCGGCGGATGGGCGTCCACCCGGGCGCGGCGCAGGCCGTGGAGCGGAGCCGGAGGTCGCTCGCGCGGCTGGCGCGGAGGACGGGCGCCGACCCAGGCGCGACGCCCGCGGCGCGCGAGGAGGCGATCCTCGCCGCCACGCTCGCGGCCTACCCGGACCGCGTCGGCCGGCGGCGCGCGCCCGGGTCGGACGAGATCGTCCTCGTGGGCGGCGGGAGCGCCCGGCTCGACCCGGCGAGCGTGGTCCGGGAGGCGCCGCTCCTCGTCGCGGTGGACGCGGAGGAGCGCCGGGGCGATCGCCACGGCCCGGGCGCGCCCGGCGCGGGGCGTGGCGCGGAGGTGCGGGTCCGGCTCGCGAGCGCGGTCTCGCAGGAGCTGCTCCTCGACCTCTCCCCGGATGCGCTCCGGTACGAGGAGGCGATCTCGTGGAACGCCGGCGCCGAGCGCGTCGAGGCGACCGAGCGGCTCCTGTACGAGGACCTCGTCCTCGAGGAGACGCGTGCGCCGCGCCCCGATCCTCGGCGCGTGGCCGAGCGCCTCGCGGCCGAGGCGCTCGCGGTCGGCGCCCGGGCGTTCGCGCCGGAGGGCGCCCTCGACCGGCTCCTCGCCCGGCTCGCGTTCGCGGCGCAGCACGCGCCGGACGCGGGGCTCGCGCCTCCCACCGAGGCGGACCTCGAGGCGGCGCTCCGGGACGCCGCGCAGGGGCGCCGGAGCTTCGCGGAGCTCCGCGAGGCCGACCTCCCGGGCGCGCTCCTCGGCCGGCTCGACCCGCGCGCCCGGGCCGCGCTCGAGCGGCTCGCGCCGGAGCGGCTCACCCTCCCCGGCGGACGGGGCGCGCGGATCCAGTACGAGGCCGGCAAGCCGCCCTGGATCGAGAGCCGGCTGCAGGACTTCTTCGGGATGGCGCACGGGCCGGCGGTGGCGAGCGGTCGCGTGCCGCTCGTCCTGCACCTCCTCGCCCCCAACCAGCGCGCCGTCCAGGTGACCACCGACCTCGCAGGGTTCTGGGACCGCCATTACCCCGCGATCCGGCGCGAGCTCTCCCGCCGCTACCCACGCCACTCCTGGCCCGAGGATCCGCGGACCGCGCAGCCGCCCGCTCCGCGAGGGCGGCGGTAGCCGCCCGCCCGGCCGTCCTGTCTGGAGGACGCACCGACGGTTGCGCCCGGCGGGCGGGCGTGCCGACCGTTCGAGCGTGGCCGCCCGCGCCCGCGCCTCGCCTTACGAAGCCCAGCTCGCGACGCTCGTCTCCGAGCCGCCCGGAGGCGAGGGCTGGGTGCACGAGGTGAAGTACGACGGCTACCGGATCGGCGCGGCGCTCGAGGGGGGGCGCGCCACCCTCTGGAGCCGGCGAGGCAAGGACTGGACCGCGCAGTTCCCGGAGGTCGCCCGCGCCGTCGAGACGCTTCCTGCGCGGAGCGCGCTCCTCGACGGCGAGGTCGCGGCGGTGCTGGACGACGGGCGCACGAGCTTCCAGGCGCTCCAGAACGCCTTCTCGGGCGGTCCGCGCCGGATCGCGTACTTCGTGTTCGATCTGCTCGAGCTCGACGGGGCGTCCCTCGCGGCGCGCCCGCTCCTCGAGCGCAAGGCCGCCCTGGAGCGGCTCCTCGGCGACGGGTGCGGCGTCGTGCAGTACGCGCCGCACGTCGTCGCGGCCGACGGCGCGGCGACGCTCCGCGCGGCGTGCCGGGCCGGGCTCGAGGGGATCGTCTCGAAGCGTGCCGACGCGCCGTACCGACCCGGCCGCAACACCATCTGGGTGAAGGCCAAGTGCGTCGCGCGCCAGGAGGCCGTGATCGGCGGCTTCACCGAGCCCGAGGGCGCGGCGCGGGAGGGGCTCGGGGCGCTCCTGGTCGGCGTGTACGAGGGCGGCGCGCTCCGGTTCGCGGGCAAGGTCGGGACCGGCTTCACGAACGCGGTCGCCCGCGCCTTGCGCGCGCGGCTCGACCGGCTCGCGCAGCCACGCCCGCCGTTCTCGCCCGCGCCGGCAGGCGCGCTCGGCCGCCTCGCGCACTGGGTGAAGCCAGAGCTCGTGGCCGAGGTGGCGTTCACCGAGTGGACCTCGGACGGCAAGATCCGGCACCCCTCGTTCCAAGGCCTGCGCGAGGACAAACGGCCGGAGGAGGTGGTGCGCGAGCGGCCGGGCGGACCTCCGAGCTCGGGCGCCAGGCCGCGTGGACGTTCCGCGAACCCGAACCCGACCTCGACCCCGACCTCGACCCGCGCGCGTCACGCCGGGCGACGGGCCACGGGCCACGGGAAGCGGGAGGCGGGCACGGGGGACGGTCACGGTGACGGGCACGGTGACGGGGCTTCGACACCGACACCGGATCCGCGCCCTGACCCGCCCCGCCCCCGCCGCTCGCGCTCCGGCTCGACGCCGGCGATCGAGATCGGCGGCGTCCGGATCACGCACCCCGATCGCGTGATGTTCCCCGAGCCCGGCCTCACCAAGGCAGACGTCGTGCGCTACTACGCCGAGGTCGCCCCCGCGATGATCCCCCACCTCGCCGGCCGGCCGCTCACGCTCTATCACTGCCCGGAGGGGCTCTCGGGCGAGTGCCGATTCCTGAAGCACGCGAAGCAGTGGGCGCCGCCCGCGGTGCGCCGCGTCGCGATCCGCGAGAAGACCAAGCTCGGCGAGTACCTCGTCGTGGACACGCCGGAGGCGCTGCTCTCCATCGCCCAGATGGACATCCTCGAGCTGCACACCTGGAGCTCCACCACGGCGCACCTCGAGCAGCCGGACCGGATCGTGCTCGACCTCGATCCCGGGCCGGAGGTCGCGTTCCCCGCGGTCGTCGCGGCCGCCCGCCTCGTGCGCGAGGCCCTCGCCGCGCTCGGGCTCGGCGCGTTCGTGAAGACGACCGGCGGCGCCGGCCTCCACGTGGTGACGCCGCTGGTGCCGACCGCGCGCTGGGAGCGCTGCCTCGCCTTCGCGCGCGCGCTCGCGGTCCGGCTCGCGCACCACGCGCCGCGGACGTTCACGGCCTCGTTCGCGAAGGCGGGGCGCGAGCGGAAGATCCTCGTGGACTACCTCCGGAACAACCGGACGAACACCGCGGTCGCGGCGTTCTCCGTGCGGGCGCGCCCCGGCGCGCCGGTCTCGACGCCGGTCGCGTGGGACGAGCTCGGCAAGGGCCTCCACCCGGACCACTTCACCGTGCGCACCGTCCCGCGCCGCCTCGCGCACCTCCGCGCGGATCCCTGGGCCGGCTACGCGGCGGCGGCGCGGCCGCTCTCGGCGGCGCTGCTCGCGGCCCTCGCGGCCGAGGCGCCTCGGACGCGCGCGGCGCGGGGGCGCCCGCAGGAGGCCCATCCGTGACGACCTCGCCCGCGCGCCTGCGGATCGGCACGAGCGGCTACAACTACCCGCACTGGCGCGGCGTGCTCTACCCGCCCGGCGTCCCGCAGCGGAACTGGCTCCCGGTCTACGCCTCGACGTTCGACACCGTCGAGCTCAACGCCACGTTCTACCGGCTGCCGACGCCGGAGACGACGGCGCGCTGGCGCGCGCTCGTCCCCGCCGACTTCGTCTTCGCGGTGAAGGGCTCGCGCTACCTCACGCACATGAAGCGGCTCCTGGACGCCGCCGAGGGACTCCGGCGCTTCTACCGGCCGGTTCGCCGGCTCGGCGACAAGCTCGGGCCCACGCTGTGGCAGCTCCCGCCGCGCATGAAGCCGGACGCGGAGCGGCTCGACCGCTTCCTGTCCCGGGTCCCCCCGGGCCGACACGCGCTGGAGTTCCGCGATCCCGCCTGGTACGCGGAGGCGATCTGCGACGTCCTCGACGCGCACGGCGCCGCCTTCTGCGAGCACGATCAGGTGGACCGGCCGCCGCCGCGGCGGACCGGCGGCTGGCGCTATCTCCGGTTCCACGGCACCACCGGCCGCTACGCCGGCCGCTACGGCGCCGGCGCGCTCCGTCCGTACGCCGAGGAACTCCTGGGCTGGGCGCGGAGCGGCCGCGACGCCTACGCCTACTTCAACAACGACGTCGGCGGCCACGCGGTGCACGACGCCCTCGCCCTCCTCGCCCTCGTCGGCCAGGAGCGCCCCGCGCCGGAGCTCCACACGCCGCCCGAGACGGCCCCGCGTCCGTGACCGCCCAAGCGCCACCGCGAGGGGCCGAGGTCCGGCAGACCGGTTAGGTCATGACTGTTCGTTCGTCAGAATGAGTCCAGGCGTAACCACCCGGCGAAGGACGTGTGGCGAGCGTGACCGCGGCCGGTGATCCTCGCCGCTCTCAACAAGGAGAGCTGGATGCGAGGCGCCACTTCAGCACGCTCCCCCGGATCCTTCGCGAGCGCCATCGATCGCGGCCCGCCCGGCTACCCCGCAGCTTCCGCCAAAGAGGCAGCGCCCCAGGCTCATGGCGAACCCGGCCACGCCGAGGGCAACGAGGATCCGCGTCACGCGGCCCAGCGCGGGGCGGCCGGCGAACGCCGCGGCGCCCAGGCGCCAGGTGAGGACCGCGACGCACGCCATGCCGAGCAGCCTGATCGCGCTCGGAACGCACGCCCACCCGGGCCGGCACGGCAGGAAGAACCCCGCCGTGCCGGCTGCGGTGCCGAGCGCCAGGAACGCGTCGAGCGCGCTCCAGGTTTGCGCGCGGACCTTGCTCACACCGTCCCCGCGGGCACGCACTCCGTCGTCTTGGTCGGGACCCAGGTGTCCCGGATGATAGTCGCCGTGAGCCAGCGGTCGTATCCCGTTTGATGTGGAAACGCGCGGAGCGCATCTCCCGGACAGGCGCTCATCGGTATAGCACGGTCGGTGACCTCAAGGCGCCCCCGCGAGTCCTGGAGGACGGGCGTTCGCGACGTCCTCTTCCCTCCCGGCACGTGGCTCATGCGCGTGCAGCATTCCGCCCTGTGCGGCGAAGCGTGCGGATAGCGTCATCGCTTCATCGCTCCGTCAGTCCAGACACGTTCGGCCGGCTCGCCCGGTGAGATGCCGAGAGCTCGCTCACGCCACCACTTGGCATTCGCGCACAGTGACTCACTCTCTGCGTCTCGCCGCGCTTGTCGCTGCGCTCTCCATGGGCGTCTTGCCGAGGGTCCTTGCCTCACCACTCCGGTCTCGAAGGCCGCGCCTACCAGTCGCCGCTCGATCCCTCATCCCCTCCCCGCAACTACTCTCGGTCGGGGCTTTACGGTCGGGGCTTTAGGGCTTTTAACGGGGTATAACGGGGGTCCTAGTGCTCGTGCGCGTGCGCGGTACAAGGACTTGTCCGATGAGCGCAACGTCAACTTTCCCAATAATTACTGAAACAACACAAGTGAGTGGCGGGTCATGAAAGTAATCATTCCGCTCGGAGTCGCCGTATGGCTGCTGTCCGCGGCGCTTGCGTTCGCGAAGGAATCAGCGAACCATGTGGTGCTCGAGTTCGGGCTGCGCGCGGAGGGGGGCGAGGTCGCGATCCAGAGCGATGCCGTTACGATGTTCTCGAGCGGATCGGTTGCCGTAATTGAGCCAGGGTCTGATAATTGGCGATTCCGAGCGGGAGGGGGCGCCGTTTCTGTCCGGCTGGTCCACTCTGCGTTCGAGTTTAGCGGGACGCACCTGAATGCCTCGGCTGCGACCTCCCCCGGGCTGTGCGACCCGTTCGATCAGATCGATCTGCGTGAGGCGCGCGACGCGATCGTAGCGGCGCTTCCATCCGCTGCCCACGTGAAGAGCGTGATCGAGTTTACGGACGTGGCGCTTGCCATCTACTCGGCGCCGAAAAGCGAGCCCCGTCCCGACCTGCGCTTGGCTGTGCTGAAGCGAATTGATTACGGAAGGTCTTACCGCCTGATGGGATCAGCCCTCGTCAGCGACGCCGGCGTCTTCTGCGGCGCCTTCGCCCTCGCGAAGGGACACGTGGTCGTGCTCGTGGACGAGCCCGCGGGGAGCAGCGACTACCTCGCGGCCTACGGGTTTCGATACTCGAAGTGAGGAGCGCTCGATCCCTCATCCCCTCCCCGCAACTACTCTCGGTCGGGGCCTTCGGGCCTTCCTCAGATCTGCAAACTCTCTAGCGTTCCATCCTCGTCGAACACGGCAAGGATGTGCCCCGCCCCGATCTCCAACGCGCCAGGCCAACGCGAGCTATCGACGACCGGCACAGCCCGTTCGCGGAGTCGAGTTCTCAAGGCTTCAAGGTTGAGATCGAGGGGGAGCGGGAAGCTTCCGTCAATTACGTTTCCGCCAGTGCCCTTCGCGTATCGAGGATAGACACCTATGAGCACGACGCGATCCCGCTTTAGCGTGACCTGCAACAGTCGATGGCCGTACGCCCAGATAATCACGCGGCGTAGCTTCGAGGTCTCCGGCGGCGGCCCGAGCCGCGCTGAAACGGCGTCCGTCGTCGAGCCGACGGTGATACCGTACAGCGCGCCAGTGGCCAGGAATTCGTAGAAGGAATCGTCGCTTACGGGCACGGCATTCTCCTCAACGCAAACTCCAGCGCCCGAGTGCCTCCCGATCCCGCTCGCTCCACGTCGCTCCCTTTGCTCAGCATCAGCGCCGAACTCCGTACCCGCCCATCCGCTCCCGGACCCCGATCCTACCCGTCGTCGCGCAGCCACTTCACTTTCTTCCCCGAACTATTCTCGGTCGGGGCCTTCCGGGCCCGGATGGGCCTACCGCAAGGCGCTCGAGTCCTGGAGGATTGGCGTTCGCGACGTCCTCTTCCCTCCCGGCACCTGGCTCATGCGCGTGCAGCACTCCGCCCTGTGCGGCGAAGCGTGCGGATAGCGTCATCGCTTCATCGCTCCGTCAGTCCAGACACGTTCGGCCGGCTCTCCCGGTGAGATGCCGAGGGCTCGCTCACGCCACCACCTTGACATTCGCGCACAGTGACTCACTCTCTGCGTCTCGCCGCGCTGTCGCTGCTCTCCGTGGCGTCTTGCCGAGGGGCCTTGCCTCACCACTCCGGTTTCGCAAGGCCGCTCCTATCAGTCGCCGCTCGATCCCTCATCCCCTTCCCGCAACTACTCTCGGTCGGGCCTTCGGGGAATGACCAATTGACGTTGCTCATCGAGCGGTTGCTGCAGTGGTTGTCATGGAGGAGTAATAACTCTAATATCATTGTTCGCGAGGCATTGCCGTCGGGACCGGCCGCCCGGATACGCGCAGGGCGGGTGCTTACCCGTGATGCCGTCGCCAGGAGCCGACCTTGAACGGGATACGAAAGTTCGTGAATGCTCGTCTGATCGCCGTCCCGCTGGCCGCTTGGCCGCTAGCTGCTTGGGCGACGCCGCCCATGACACCCAACGTGAATATTGCTGCGGCCGCTGGCGCCCCAGAGATGAGGAAGCCGAGTGAGACTGTTGAGTGGTCCGCGTCCTCGAAGGCAGGGCCCATCGAGGTTGTTCGGGTCGGAGGCGGCAGTGGTCTTGATCTGGCTGGCCTGCGAGTGAACGGTGTCTGGGTCGTCCAGCCGGAATGGTTGAATATCGAGGTGCCGTTCTCGCGACTCGGCGAGTCGACGGAGGCCGTTGCACTCCTTGAATTCGATACCGGTGGAAGTGGATGTCCGTTGCTGTTCCAGGTGCTGGACGTGTCGGGGGCTGCGCCCCAAGTGACCGATCGTTTCGGAACTTGCGGTAAGGCCTCGTCGATTCGTTGGGAAGCGGGCAGACTAATTATCCGCTTTCCCGCATACGGCAGGATCTTGTCGAGGGAGTTCACGTACTCCTCTGGGAAGCTGGCGGAGCGCTCCGGTAGACGGGTAAGTCCTCGCCCATCCCCGCCGTGACGTGATCAACGGCCGCGGCGATTCTCGCGCGCTTACACACGAGGCGCGCGATGGATTATGAGCGGGCAGCGTCAGCCCCCGCTCACACCTCGAGCAGCATCCGCTCCGGGTCCTCGATGCACTCCTTCACCCTCACGAGGAAGGACACCGCCTCCCGCCCGTCCACGAGCCGGTGATCGTACGAGAGCGCGAGGTACATCATGGGTCGGACGACGATCCGGTCCCCGTCCTCCACCACCGGCCGGCGCTCGATCTTGTGCAGCCCGAGGATGCCGGACTGCGGCGGGTTCAGGATGGGGGTGGAGAGGAGCGAGCCGTAGATCCCGCCGTTGGAGATCGTGAACGTGCCGCCGGCGAGGTCCTCCATCGTGATCCGGTTGTCCTTCGCCTTCTTCGCGAGCCCGGCGATCGCCTCCTCGATCTCCGCGAACGACCGCGCGTCCGCGTCGCGCACCACCGGGACCACCAGCCCCTTCCCGCCGCCCACCGCCACGCCGATGTCGTAGCGGTCCCGGTAGACCACCGACTCGCCGCGGATCTCGCCGTTCACCGCGGGGAAGGCGCGCAGCGCCTCGACCGACGCCTTCACGAAGAAGGACATGAACCCGAGCTTCACGCCGTGGCGCGCGAGGAACCGCTCCCCGTGCTGCTCGCGCAGCGCGAGCACCCGCGTCATGTCCACCTCGTTGAAGGTCGTGAGGATCGCCGCGGTGTGCTGCGCCTCGACGAGCCGTCGCGCGACCGTCTTGCGCAGCGGCGTCATCGGGACGACCCGCTCCCGGTCGCCCTCCGGGACCGCGCGCAGCGCCTGCGGCGCGGGGGCGACCGGCGCAGGGGCGGTCGCCGGCGCGGGCGCGGGGGGGCGCGCCTCGAGCGCCCGCACCACGTCCTCCTTCCGGATCTGCCCGCCGGGACCGCTCGGGGGGATGGCCGCGGCCGCCACGCCCGCCTCGGCCATCAGTCGCCGCGCCGAGGGCGGAGGACGGCGCGCCGG
>NZ_JALCZA010000085.1 GCF_022690765.1 Anaeromyxobacter oryzisoli
CGCGAGGGCCCGTTCCCGTTCTCGCGCCTGGCGCCGAATGCGTGCACCTGGGGAGGCCGCGAATTCCCGTGAGACGATCCGCTCATGAACGCTCACGATCTCTCCGCCCGCCTCTCCGAGCTCCTCCACCGCGAGCACGAGTCCATGGCCGATTTCCTGATCGCGCTCGCCGACTTCGATCGCCGCCACCTCTGGCGCGACCTCGGCCACGCGAACCTCTTCTCCTTCCTCCACCGGGACCTCGGCCTCTCGAAGGGCGCCGCGTTCTACCGGAAGACCGCCGCCGAGCTCGTGCAGCGCTGCCCGGAGGTGATCGAGCCGCTCAGGGACGGCCGCCTCTGCTTCACGAGCGTGGTCGAGCTCGCGAAGGTCCTCACCCCGGAGAACCGCGACGAGATGCTGCCCCGATTCTTCCACCGCTCGAAGCGCGAGGCGCGGGAGGTCGTGGCGGAGCTGAAGCCGGTCGAGGCACCGCCGCGCCGTGAGGTCGTCACCGCGGTGCGCGGTCCGGCTCCTTCGGCGGCGGCGGCCGTGGTGGAGCTTCCGGTCGCGGCGGCCGATGCGACCGCGCCGGCGCAGCCACCTGAATCCGCCGCGCCGTGCGGTTGGCCAGCAGAACACCCCGATGCCAACTCTCCGCGCCCTGCGGCGCACGCCCCATCTTCCCGCGAGGCCCGCGGCGAATCGGTCGAGCCGCTCAGCGCCGACCTCCGGCGGCTCCATTTCAACGTCTCCCGCCGCTTCCTAGAGAAACTCGAGGCGGCGCGGGATGCGCTCTCCCACTCGCACCCCGGCGCCAGCACCGAGGAGATCCTCGAAGCCGGCCTCGATCTCCTCCTCGCCCGGAGCGCCAAGCGGAAGGGGCTCGTGCAGAAGCCGCTCGCGGAGCGCAGGCCCTCGCAGCCGGATCACATACCTGCCGCGGTGAAGCGCGCCGTCTGGATTCGCGACGGCGGCCGCTGCCAGTACCCCCTCGAGTCCGGCGGCATCTGCGGCTCGACCTACCAGCTCGAGTTCGATCACCGCAAGGCCAAGGCCCGCGGCGGCCGGCCGACGAAGAAGAACATTCGCCTCCTCTGCCGGGCTCACAACCAGCGCGCCGCTCGGGAGGTCTTCGGGGACGCCTTGATGGACCGCTATACGCGCCGGTCGAACGGCGAGCTCTTCGACCCCGCATCCGTCGAGCCACCGGGAACGCAGCCGCCGCGCGCAGCGAGGAAGAAGCGCTCGGGGTGAGCGGATGGCCGCTCCGGTCCTCAGGGACGGTGACAGGGATCGACGGCCGGCCACCGGACTGCTCCAGCTCTCCTGTCGCCCCCACGACGGTGGACCGGTCGAGAGCCGCGGCGAACGCCTCCATCATGCCGGTGAAGCACAGGCTTCTTCGGGGCCGATCTCGTCACTCCGGTCCCCGCCCGCGGGCGGCGCCCCGGCCTCCACCTCCTTCTTGAGCCAGCCCCACGCTCGCCGTGCAGGCGCGCTCGTACCCGCGGCCCCGGGCGCGAAACGCCTCGCGGAGCGGATGCGGGCCGGGACGATGTGATGAATGGTCAGACCTGCGGTGGGGCCCCTCCCCGCTGACGCGCGCCGTCGCGGGCGGCCGATCAGAGCCAGAGCCCGTGGCGGCCGTCGCTCCGCTCGTGCGCCCGCGCGAGGTCGTCGGGGGTGAGCCCCGACTCCTCGATGACCTGCCGCGTGGTCACGACGGGCGCGCCGGCGGCGACCGCGAGGGCCACCGACTCCGACGGCCGCGCGGAGATCTCGACGGGGCGACCGCCCTGGACGAGCCGGATGCGCGCCCCTCGCGGCGTGTCCTCCGCGGCGACGATCTCCACCTCGCGGACCTGCCCGCCGAGCTTCGCGATGGCCTCGCCGAGGGCGCCACGCCGCTCCCGTCCGTTGAGCGCCCGGGCGAGCTCGCGGGCCGTCACCGCGGGCAGCACCAGGGGCAGAATCGTCGCCGCGCCCTTCTCCCGGAGCACCAGGATCGACGGAGCGTCCTCGCTCACCGGCAGCACCCCGAGGACGTCGAGCTCCACGCGCCCGTCGCCGGCGCCGCTCGCCGCCACGATCAGCGCCAGGATCCCGGCGGCGATGGCGAGGGGAGAGGCGAGTGCTCCGGCGGGGGCGTGTCGGATCCTCATCGGACGGGGCGGGGTCCGCTCGACGGCGGCCCGCGCCTCGTACAATCTGGGGCACGCCGTCCGGCCTGCGCCACGCTGCGGGACGGGCGGCCGGCGCGGCGCGGCGCCGCCCGGCTCCGTTCCCGGCGGGGCTTCACGCGAGGGCGCGCCGGGCGTACGCCTGGAGGTACGATGCCGGCGCGGCGCTGGACGCCCGGCGGCCAGCGCTCACGGCTCACCTCGGACGGAGGCACGGATGAAGCGGCTCATCGTCAACGCCGACGATCTCGGCTACGACCCCGAGATCGACCGCGGCATCCTCGAGGCGCACGCGCGCGGGATCGTGACGAGCACCACCGCCATGGTCGAGACCCCGTTCGCCGCCGATGCGCTCCGGCGCGCGCCGCCGACGCTCGGGGTGGGGCTCCACCTCGTGGTCGATCCCGGCGTCGATCGCGTCACGGCCGAAGCCGTGGTCCGCCGGCAGCTCGCGCGGTTCGAGGCGCTCCGCGGCGCCGCCCCCACCCACCTCGACAGCCACAAGCACGCGCACGCGGCGCCGGCGGTGCTCGAGGCCGTCCTCGCGGTCGCCGTCGAGCGTGGCCTGGCGGTGCGCTCCGTCGACGGGCCGATGCGGGCGGCGATCCGGGCCAGGGGCGTCCCGACGCCCGCGGCGCTCCTCGGCGACGCCGCGCGGCGGCCCGCCTGGACGGAGGAGGCCCTCCTCGAGGCCCTGACGGCGCTGCCCGAGGGCACCGCCGAGCTCATGGCCCATCCCGGGCACGCGCCGAGCCACGCGCGCACCTCCTTCGGCGTGGAGCGTGAGATCGAACTCGCCGCGCTCTGCGGCGATCGCGCCCGGGCGCTGATCCGGTCGCGCGAGATCCAGCTCTGCGACTACACGGCGCTGCGCCGCGGGAGCCGCGGCGGGGCCGATCGCTGAGCGCCGACCCTTCTGGTCCGCCAAAACGTCCAGTTTCCGGTAGCTTGCGTCGGTCTGCCGCCTTTACACTCCGCGCGGCGGAATGGTAAGACCGTGGCGCCCATTGCCCACACCGAGGTTCCCCATGGCCGACGCGAAGCCTGTGGTGCCGAAGGACGGAGCGAAGATCACGCTCGTCGCGGGGAAGCTGAACGTCCCGGACCGACCGATCATCCCGTTCATCGAGGGGGACGGGACCGGACGCGACATCTGGCGCGCCAGCGTCCGCGTCCTCGACGCGGCGGTGGAGAAGGCCTACGGCGGGCGGCGCAAGATCGCCTGGACCGAGGTCTACGCCGGCGAGAAGGCCTTCACGAAGTTCAACACCTGGCTGCCCGACGAGACCGTCGAGGCGTTCCGCGAGTACATCATCGGCATCAAGGGACCGCTCACGACGCCGATCGGCGGCGGCATCCGGTCCCTGAACGTCGCCCTCCGGCAGCTCCTCGATCTCTACGTCTGCCTCCGTCCCGTCCGCTGGTTCAAGGGCGTCCCCTCGCCCGTGAAGCGGCCGGACAAGGTGAACATGGTGATCTTCCGCGAGAACACGGAGGACATCTACGCGGGCATCGAGTGGGAGGCGGGCTCGGAGCAGGCGAAGAAGCTCCTCGCCTTCATCCAGCAGGAGTTCCCCAAGGAGTACAAGAAGATCCGGTTCCCGGGCTCCGCCGGCGTGGGCATCAAGGCCGTCTCGCGCGAGGGGACCGAGCGGCTCGTCCGCGCGGCGATCGGGTACGCGCTCCGCCTCGGGCGGAAGAGCGTCACGTTCGTCCACAAGGGCAACATCATGAAGTACACCGAGGGCGCCTTCCGGAACTGGGGCTACGCCCTCGCCGAGCGCGAGTTCGGCGACAAGGTCTACACGTGGGAGCAGTGGGAGCGGACCCGGGCGTCGAAGGGGGAGGAGGCCGCGAGCACCGAGCAGAAGGCCGCGCTCGGCGCCGGCAAGCTCCTCGTGAAGGACGCGATCGCGGACATCACGCTGCAGCAGGTCCTCACGCGCCCCGAGGAGTTCGACGTCGTCGCGACGCTGAACCTGAACGGCGACTACCTCTCCGACGCGCTCGCGGCCCAGGTCGGCGGGATCGGCATCGCCCCCGGCGGCAACGCCAACTACGTCACCGGGCACGCCATCTTCGAGGCGACGCACGGCACCGCGCCGAAGTACGCCGACCAGGACAAGGTGAACCCGGGCTCGGTGATCCTCTCCGGCGAGCTGATGTTCCGCCACCTGGGCTGGGACGAGGCGGCCGACCGGGTGCTCCGGGGGATGGACGGCGCCATCGCCTCGCACCGCGTGACGTACGACTTCGCCCGCCTGATGAAGGCGGAGGGGATCGCGGACGCGGTCGAGGTGAAGACCTCCCAGTTCGGCGACGAGATCATCAAGCACATGTAGGGCGAGTCCCCCCCCGACACGAAGGGAGACGGCATGGCTTCCCGGAAGAAGATCGCGCTCATCGGCGCCGGCCAGATCGGCGGCACGATGGCCCTGCTCTGCGGCCAGCGCAGCCTCGGCGACGTGGTCCTCGTGGACATCATGGAGGGCGTCGCCAAGGGCAAGGCCCTCGACCTGCAGCAGACCCGGAGCATCCTCGGGTTCGACGTCGACGTGACCGGCGGCGGGACGACCGACTACGCGATCATCAAGGACGCGGACGTCTGCATCGTCACGGCGGGCGTGCCCCGCAAGCCGGGGATGAGCCGCGACGATCTCCTCAAGGTGAACCTGGAGGCGATCTCGAAGGTCGCGCTCGGCATCAAGCAGTACGCCCCGAACGCCTTCGTCATCGTGGTGACCAACCCGCTCGACTCGATGGTGTACGCGATGTACCGGATCACCGGCTTCCCGCGGAGCCGGGTGGTCGGGATGGCGGGCGTCCTCGACACCGCCCGCTTCCGGTACTTCGTGGCGGAGGCCGCCGGGGTGTCGCCGCGGGACGTCACCGCCATGGTCCTCGGCGGCCACGGCGACGACATGGTCCCCGTCCTCCGCTACTGCTCCGTGAACGGGACGCCGCTCGCGAAGCTCGTGGACAAGGCCAGGCTCGACGCGATCGTGGAGCGCACCCGCAAGGGCGGCGGCGAGATCGTCGCGCTCCTCGGCACCGGCTCCGCCTTCTACGCCCCGGCGTCGAGCGCGGTTGCGATGGCCGAGAGCTACCTGCGCGATCAGAAGCGGACGTTCCCGTGCTCGGCCTACCTCGACGGTCAGTACGGCGTGAAGGGGCTCTTCGTCGGCGTCCCGGTGGTCATCGGGGCGGGCGGCGTGGAGCGCGTCATCGAGGTCGAGCTCGCCGAGGACGAGAAGGCGATGCTCGCGAAGTCCGTCGAGAGCGTCCGGAAGTCCGTCGCCGAGACCAGGCTGTAGGCCCCAGGCCCAGGGCTGGTTCGCCGGGGGGGCCGGCCGGTCGCCGGGCCGTCGGACGCCGGCGACGGACCACGGGCGCCAGGACCGGCCGGCGTCGGACCGGTCGCCAGGGGAGGGTGAGCGATGGTACGCTCACCCGCGCCGCCCGGGCCGGGCGCCGACGAGCGTTCGTGGTCCGGCCAGGACGGCGGTGCGCGAGGTCCGCCGCCGGGCCGCGGAGCCCTCCGCCGGGCGATCGGCCTCCGGGGCGGAGCGCGGGAAGACCAGGGAGCACGAGACCGGGTGAAGATCCACGAGTACCAGGCGAAGGAGATCCTCCGGAAGTTCGGGGTGGCCGTCCCGCGCGGCTACCTCGCGGTGACGCCGCTCGAGGCGGAGGGAGCCGCGCGCCAGCTCGGCGGGGGCATCTGCGCGGTGAAGGCGCAGATCCACGCCGGCGGGCGGGGCAAGGGGGGCGGGGTTCGCCTCGCCCGCTCGCCCGACGAGGCGCGGCAGCACGCCGAGGCGATGCTCGGGATGATGCTGAAGACGTCCCAGACCGGCCCGGACGGGCAGCAGGTCCGCAAGGTCTACCTCGAGGAGGGCTGCCGGATCGCCCGGGAGCTCTATCTCGGCATGACCCTCGACCGCGACGTGGGGCGGCTCGCGGTGATGGCGTCGGTCGAGGGCGGGGTGGACATCGAGGAGGTCGCGGCGCAGCACCCGGAGCGGATCCTCCGGGAGTGGATCTCCCCGCTCACCGGCCTCATGCCCTTCCAGGCGCGGCGCCTCGCGTTCGGCCTCGGGATGCAGGGGGACTCGGTGGGGGCGTTCGTGCGGTTCGCGACCGGCCTCTACAACGCCTACGTCGCGACCGACGCGTCGCTCGCCGAGATCAACCCGCTCGTCATCACCGTCGGCGGCGACGTCCTGGCGCTCGACGCGAAGATGAACTTCGACGACAACGCGCTCTACCGCCACCCGGACATCGCGGCGATGCGCGATCCCGACGAGGAGGATCCCAAGGAGGCGGCGGCGAGGGAGTACGACCTCTCGTACATCACACTCGACGGGGACATCGGCTGCATGGTGAATGGGGCCGGCCTCGCCATGGCGACGATGGACGTCATCCAGCTCTCGGGCGGGGCGCCGGCGAACTTCCTCGACGTGGGCGGCGGCGCCGACGAGGAGAAGGTCACGGCGGCCTTCAAGATCATCCTCTCCGACCCGCACGTGAAGGCGGTGCTCGTGAACATCTTCGGCGGGATCATGAAGTGCGACGTCATCGCGAACGGCATCGTCGCGGCGGCGAAGCAGGTCGGCCTGTCCATCCCGCTCGTGGTGCGGCTCGAGGGGACCAACGTGGAGCTCGGCAAGGACATCCTGGCGCACAGCGAGCTCGCGATCACGCCCGCCGACGACCTCGGCGACGCCGCGCGGAAGGTGGTCCAGGCGGCCCGGGCCGCGTGAGCGGGGCTCCCGGCCGCCGCGGTCCGTAGAGGGAATCCCTTGAGCATCCTCGTCGATCGCAACACGCGCGTCCTCATCCAGGGCATCACCGGCTCCGCGGGCAGCTTCCACGGCGAGCAGATGCTCGCCTACGGCACCCAGGTCGTCGCGGGCGTCACCCCGAACCGCGGCGGGACGCGCTTCCAGGGCACGGTGCCCATCTTCCACACGGTCTCCGACGCGGTCCGGGAGACGGGCGCCGACGCCGCCGCGATCTTCGTGCCGCCGCCGGCCGCCGCGGACGCGATCATCGAGGCGGCCGAGGCGGACATCCCGCTCATCGTCGCCATCACGGAGGGGATCCCGGTCCTCGACATGGTGCGCGTTCGGCGCTTCGTCGAGAGCCGCCCCGGCTCGCGCCTCATCGGGCCGAACTGTCCGGGCGTGATCACGCCGGGGCAGTGCAAGATCGGGATCATGCCGGGGCACGTCCACCGGCCCGGGCACGTCGGGGTGGTCTCCCGCTCCGGCACCCTCACCTACGAGGCGGTGAAGCAGCTCACGGACCTCGGCCTCGGCCAGTCCACCGCCGTGGGCATCGGCGGCGACCCGGTGCACGGGACGGACTTCGTGGACGTCCTCCGCGCGTTCGAGGCGGACCCGGAGACCGAGGCGGTGATCATGATCGGCGAGATCGGCGGCGGCGAGGAGGAGCGGGGCGCCGCGTTCGTCCGCGATCACATGACCAAGCCGGTGGTCGGCTTCATCGCCGGCCGCACCGCCCCGCCCGGCAAGCGGATGGGGCACGCGGGCGCCGTGATCTCCGGCGGGGCCGGGACCGCCGCCGCGAAGATCGCCGCGATGCGCGAGGCGGGGATCACCGTCGTCGATGGACCTCACCTGCTCGGCCGGGCGATGAAGGACGCGCTCGGCCGCCGCGGGAAGCCGAAGCCGCTCCCGGTGACCACCGGGAAGCGGCCGGCGCCGGCGCCGCCGCCGAAGAAGGGCGCGGCGAGCCGTGGCGCCTCGCCGCCGCAGCGCGGCGGCAAGGCGACGAAGAAGGCCGCGAAGGGCGAGCGAGAGTAGCCCGCCGGCCGGCAGATCTCGGCGCGACGGTCCGGGCGGGCTCAGGGTGAGCCGCCGTCCGAGAGGCTCACGGTGAGCCGGCCCGCCGCGCCCGAGGGTACACACGCAAGGACGAACAGGAGAGCAGACATGGCGATCGAGCGCACGCTGTCCATCATCAAGCCCGACGGCGTCGAGAAGGGTGTCATCGGGAAGGTCATCGCCCGGTTCGAGGAGCAGGGGCTGAAGCCCATCGCGATCCGGCTCACGCAGCTCTCGAAGGCGGACGCCGAGGGCTTCTACGCGGTCCACAAGGCGCGGTCGTTCTTCGCCGACCTCGTGAAGTTCATGACGAGCGGGCCGGTCGTCCTGATGGTCCTCGAGGGCGAGGGCGCCGTCGCGAAGAACCGCGAGATCATGGGCGCGACCGACCCCGCGAAGGCGGCCCCCGGTACGCTCCGGAAGGACTTCGCGACCAACATCGAGAAGAACACCGTCCACGGGTCGGACAGCCTCGAGAACGCGAAGGTCGAGGTTTCGTACTTCTTCCCCGAGGTCCAGATCCACTCTTATCAGTGGAAGAAGTAGGCCAACCCCGCGAGATCATTGGGTAGGGGCGGGCTCCCCCTCGCCGGGGAGCCTGCTCCGGCCGCCGTTCCGGTTACAATGATCGTGCCCGTCCCTCTCCCGGGGGGCGGGCTTCGTCGTTTCCGGGAGCGGAGGAGAAACCGTTTGGAGTCAGCAGTACCGGCGTGGAAGTGGGCGCTCGCGATCGTGTTCCTGCTCGGGTCGGCGTTCTGCTCGGGCACCGAGACCGCGCTCACCGCGCTCGGCGACGCCCGGGCACGTCAGCTCCGGGACGAGGGCGGGAGCCCGGGGGCGCGGCTCCGGCTCTGGATCGAGCACCCGGAGCGGGTGCTCTCGACCCTGCTCATCGGGAACACCCTCGTGAACATCGGCGCCGGGGCGCTCGCCGCGTCGCTCGGGGTGGACGTCGCCGCCTGGACGGGCTGGAGCGCCGCGACCGTGGTCGCGGCCACCACGGCCGCCGCCACCGCCGTGATCCTCTTCTTCGGCGAGATCGTCCCGAAGACGCTCGGCAAGCGGCACCCGGTCCGCTTCGCGCTCGCCGCGCTCCCCCTGTCGAACGCCCTGACGATCGTCCTCTGGCCGGCGTCCGCGGCGGTGACGCGGATCACGGGCGCCCTGCTGTCGCTGCTGGGCGGGAAGCACGCCGCCGGCGCGCCGGCGGTCACGGGCGAGGAGATCGAGTACCTCATCGAGATGGGCACGCGCGAGGGCGTCCTCGACGAGGTCAAGGAGGAGCTGCTCAACAGCGTCCTCGAGTTCGCCGATCGCGTCGCGAAGGAGATCATGACCCCGCGGACCCGGATGGTCGCGATCGACCGCGAGGCCGCCCCGGAGGACCTGGTCCGGGTCGTGACGGAGAACCCGTACAGCCGGATGCCGGTGTACGAGGGGAGCGTCGACAACGTGATCGGCATCCTCCTCGTCCGCGACATCGTCCAGGACGTCCGCGGGCCGCAGCGGAGCATCTCCCTCGAGCGCCACCTGAAGCCGGCGTTCTTCGTCCCCGAGGGGATGAAGATCTCGCGGCTGCTCAAGGAGATGCAGCGGCGCCGGACGCACCTCGCGGTCGTGGTGGACGAGTTCGGGGGCACGAGCGGGCTCGTGACGCTCGAGGACGTCCTCGAGGAGATCGTCGGCGAGATCCAGGACGAGGCGGACGTCGAGGCGGCGCCGGTGAAGGCCGTCTCCCCGGGCGTGTGGCTCGCCGACGCCGCGGTGCCGCTCCGGGAGCTCGAGGCGTTCCTCGACGAGGGGCTCGCCAGGGCGACCGCCTCGGCGACCGGGCGAGCGCCCGGGATCCGGTTCCCGGAGGAGGGCGACTACGAGACGCTCGGCGGGTTCGTGACCGCCACCGCCGGGCGCGTGCCGCCGGTGGGCGCCGCCGTGACCTGGGGCGGGCTCACCTTCACCGTCCGCGCCGGCGACGAGCGGCGCGTCACGCGCGTGGAGATCGCGCGCCCGCCGGACGAGGCCGCCGCCGCGGCGACGCCCGCGGTCGCGCCGGTCGCCGCGCGGGGTTAGGAGAGGCGTGATGGATCACCCCGAGGCCCGGCCCGATCTGCGCTCCCTCCCGCAGGAGCACCTCGCGGCGCTCGTCGCGTCGCTCGGGGAGCGGCCGTTCCGCGCGCGCCAGCTCTTCCGGTGGCTGCACCTCAAGGGCGCGGCCTCGCTCGACGAGATGACCGACGTCCCGCGCGCCCTCCGCGAGGCGCTCGCGGCGCGGACCGACCTCGTGACGCTCGAGCGGGCGACGGAGCAGCGCTCGACGGACGGCACCATCAAGTGGACGTGGCGCACGCGCGACGGGAAGCTGGTCGAGTCCGTCTACATGCCGGAGGCGGACCGGCGGACCCTCTGCGTCTCCTCGCAGGTGGGGTGCGCCGTCGGCTGCACCTTCTGCCTGACCGGCACGATGGGGCTCGCGCGGAACCTCACGCCGGGCGAGATCGTCGAGCAGGTCCACCGGGCGAACCGGCGGCTCGTGGAGCTCGGGGAGGGCGAGGCGCCGCGGCCGCTCACCAACCTGGTGTTCATGGGCATGGGCGAGCCGCTCGCGAACTACCGCGCCCTCGAGATCGCCCTCGAGCTCCTGCTGTCGGAGGACGGCCCGAACTTCTCGCACCGTCACGTGACGGTCTCCACCTCGGGGCTCGTCCCGATGATGCGCCGGTTCGGGGAGGAGACCCAGGTGAAGCTCGCGGTCTCCCTCAACGCGACGACCGACGCGCAGCGCGACGCGCTCATGCCGATCAACCGGCGCTACCCGCTCGCCGAGCTCCTCGCCGCGTGCCGGGACTTCCCCATGAAGCAGGGGCGGCGGATCACCTTCGAGTACGTGCTGCTGGGGGGCGTGAACGACACGCTCGAGGACGCCGAGCGGCTCGCGCGGCTGCTGCGCGGGATCCCCGCGAAGGTGAACCTCATCCCGTACAACGAGAACCCGGGGCTCGGGTTCTCGTCCCCGGCCCCCGAGCGCGTGGAGGCGTTCCAGGGCGTCCTCGTGGCCCGGAACGTGACCGCGGTGGTCCGCAAGCATCGCGGGCGGGACATCTCCGCCGCGTGCGGACAGCTCGTCGCGGAGGGTGGGCCGGGCGACCCGCGCCGGCGCGGGGCGGGGTCCGGACCGTTGACCGGCGCACCGCGCCCGGGCTAGGAAGACCCACCCACGGCTCCCGCACCCCGCGGGCCGGAAGAGGTCGCCTACATGTCACTCCTCGTCGTCGGCTCCGTCGCGCTCGACTCCCTCGAAACCCCCTTCGGGCGTCGGGAGGACGTGCTCGGCGGCTCGGCGTCCTACTTCTCGACCTGCGCCAGCTTCTTCGGACCCACGCGCGTCGTCGCCGTCGTCGGCGAGGACTTCCCCGAGGAGCACGTCCGCTTCCTCCGCGAGCGCGGGATCGATCTCGCCGGCCTCGCGCGCCGGCCGGGCAAGACCTTCCGCTGGAAGGGCCGGTACGAGTTCGACCTCAACACGGCCCACACCCTCGACACGCAGCTCAACGTGTTCGCCGCGTTCCGGCCCGAGCTGCCGGAGCACTACCGCGACTCCGAGTACGTCTTCCTCGGGAACATCGACCCCGATCTGCAGCGCGCGGTGCTCGACCAGGTGAAGCGGCCGCGGTTCATCGGCTGCGACACGATGAACTACTGGATCACCTCGAAGCGCGAGAGCCTGCTCGAGACGCTGAAGCGCGTGGACATGCTGTTCGTGAACGACGCCGAGGCGCGCCAGCTCGCCGGCGAGCACAACGTCGTCAAGGCGGCGCGGAAGATCCTCACCTTCGGCCCGCGGGCGGTCGTCATCAAGCGGGGCGAGTACGGGGCGCTCTTCTTCTCGGGCGAGGAGGTCTTCGCGGCCAACGCGGTGCCGCTGCCGGCCGTGTTCGACCCGACTGGCGCCGGCGACAGCTTCGCGGGTGGGTTCATGGGCTACCTCGCCAAGAACCGGCGCGAGGATCACGCCACGATGCGCCGCGCGATCGTGCTCGGGAGCGTGCTCGCGAGCTTCACCGTGGAGCAGTTCTCGCTCGATCGGCTCCGGTCGCTCACGCCGGAGGAGATCCGCGCCCGCTACGGTGAGGCCCGGAGCCTCGCCCGGTTCGACGAGCTCGAGGCGGATCTGTTCAACGGGAATGGAACGCCCCGTTGACGCGCGATCGGCCCGGCGGATACCATCCGCCGTCGCGCCGGGCCGCGCATGCGCATCGGGATCATCTCCGACATCCACTCCAACCTCGAGGCGCTGACCGAGACGCTCGCGGCGCTCGAGCGGCACCATCCCGACCGGATCGTGTGCCTCGGGGACGTGGTCGGCTACGGCGCGAGCGTGAACGAGTGCTGCGCGCTCGTCCGCAAGGTCTCCTCCGTCACGCTCCTCGGGAACCACGACGCCGCGGTGTCCGGGCGGATGGACTACAGCTTCTACTACGACGCGGCGCGGCACGCCCTCGACTGGACCGCCTCGCGCATCGACCCGGATCACCTCGAGTGGCTGCGCACGCTGTCCTACGTCCACTCCCTCGAGGGCGCCTCGTTCAGCCACGGCAACCCGCTGAACCCCGAGGCCTACGAGTACGTGTTCGCGGTGGAGCAGGCGCGCGAGCTGCTGCCGAGCTACGGGGCGCTCGCCGAGGTGAGCTTCGTGGGCCACTCCCACCTGTGCAAGGCGTTCGCGCTGCAGGCGAGCGGCGAGGTGCACGAGGTGATCGCCGCGAAGTTCGGGCTCCGCCGCGGGCACAAGTACGTGATCTCGGTGGGCTCCGTGGGGCAGCCCCGCGATTGCGACAACCGCGCCTGCTGGGTGCTGTACGACACCGAGGAGCGCACGGTCGAGTACCACCGCGTTCCCTACGACGTGGAGACCTCCGCGCAGAAGATCTTCGACGCGGACCTCGCGCTCAACTTCGGGAAGCGGCTGTTCCTGGGAGTGTAGCGCGCCCTGGGATGCGGGCACGGGGGGGCGAACCCGAACCCGAATGCGCACCCGCTCTCCGTGCCCGTCGCCCTGTTCCGTGCCCCCTGGCCCGTGCCCGGTGCTTCAACGGATGACGGGGACGGGGCCATGGGACCCGGGATCCGGGTCGGGGACACGCGGGTTCGCGTTCGTGCCGTCGGAGAAGGCCCGGTCGCGACCGCGAAGCGCGCAAGGTCACGGGCCCCGCCGCCCTTCGACAGGCTCAATACATCTCGGGCGGAGAGCAGGCCCGGTCGAGGAGGGGCCTTGCAGGCGAACGGCCCTGAATGACGAGCGGTCTGGGCTCAGGAAGATGGAGAGACCGGGGCGGCGCAGTGCGTGGGAATCGTCTGCGCAAGATCGGCCCCGAAGAAGCCCGCGTTTCACCGATAGCGCTACGAGCTTCCGCCAGCACCATGGCCTGAGTCGCCCGTCGCGCTGCCGCCCATTCGCGAGGCGGCCGACGGTTTCACGGCGAGCGTTGGGCCCGCAGCCCTTTCGCGGGAACCCCAATTTCACGAATCGGCTGTTGACTCGTTTTCCGGTGGGTGACGCTTCGCGAGCCCAGGTCGTTCGAAAAGGCTTCTCTCGCAACGCCGCGCGGGCGCCGTGCGCCGCGAGTCCGCGCGGAGCCGAGGCGCGAGGGACCGTTCCCGCTCTCGCGCCTGGCGCCGAATGCGTGCGTCTGGGGAGGGCACGAAATCGCGTGAGACCATCCGTTCATGCACGCACGCGATCTCTCCGCCCGCCTCTCCGAGCTCCTCCGCCGCGAGCACGACTGCATGGCCGATTTTCTCGTCGCGCTCGCCGATTTCGATCGCCGGCGGCTCTGGGTCGAGCTCGGCTACTCGAGCCTGTTCTGGTTCCTCCATCGTGAGCTCGGGCTCTCGAAGGGGGCCGCGTTCTACCGGAAGACGGCGGCCGAGCTGGTGCAGCGGTTTCCCGAGGTCATCGAGCCGCTACGCGACGGGAGGCTTTGCATCTCGAGCATCGCGGAGCTCGCGAAGGTGATCTCGCCCGAGAACCGCGCGGAGGTGCTGCCTCGGTTCTTCCACCGCTCGAAGCACGAGGCGGCGGAGGTTGCGGCCGAGATCAAGCCGGTCGAGAAGGCCCCGCGTCGCGAGGTCTTGACCGCGGTGCGCGTCTCGGTCGCGGAGGAGACCGTTCCGCGTCTCGAGGTCGCGGCGGCGGCGAGCCCGGGCGCGGCGCTCCCGGTCGCGGCTCCGAACGTCATCATCGACGAGCTGTTCGAGGCGCGAGGTTTTCCAGAAAACCCTGTCGATGCCAACTCTCCGCGCGCTGCGGCGCATGCCCCATCTTCCCGCGAGCCCCGTGGCGAATCGGTCGAGCCGCTCAGCGCCGACCTCCGGCGACTTCACTTCAACGTCTCCCGCCGCTTCCTCGAGAAGCTCGCCGCCGCGCGGGATGCGCTCTCCCATTCGCATTTCGGCGCCAGCACCGAGGAGATCCTCGAGGTCGGCCTCGACCTCCTCCTCGCCCGGAGCGCCAAGCGGAAGGGGCTCGTGCAGAAGCCGCTCGCGGAGCGCCGCCCCTCGAAGCCGGAGCACCTCTCCGCCGAGGTGAAGCGCCAGGTCTGGCTCCGCGACGGCGGCCGCTGCCAGTACCCCCTCGACTCCGGCGGCATCTGCGGCTCGACCTACCTGCTCGAGTTCGATCACCGCGAAGCCGAGGCCCTGGGCGGCCCGCCGACGGTCGAGAACATCCACCTTCTCTGTTTCTTTCATAACCAGCTCGCCGCTCGGAAGGTCTTCGGGGACGCCTTGATGGACCGGTTCAGGCGACGGTCGAACGGCGAGCTCTTCGACTCCGCACGCGTCAGGCGCGCGGGAACGCAGTCGCCGTGCGCAGTGAAGAAGAAGCGCTCGGGGTGAGCGGATGGCCGGCCCGGCTCTCGGGCGACGGTGATGATGGGGGCCGGCGTGCGGCTGTCGGACCTGCTCTAGCTCTCCTGCCGCCCCGCATCGGTGGGTGGTCGAGAGCCGTGGCGAGCGCCTCATAGCGCCTCTCGGTTGGGTCGAGCCCGTCGCGAGGCACACGATGCCGTCGCCGAGCCGGGGCACACGACGACGGAGCAGCGCAGGCGCTTCGAAGCTCCGTTCGCCCTGAGCGTAGGCGCGCGTTGCGCGCCGGAGTCGAAGGGCGAGCAGCGAAGGAGGAGTCTGCCCGGCGCAGGCAGGCAGCGTGCGCCGCAGCAGGGCTCAGCCCAATCGAGCGGCGCTGTCCGCATGCCGGTGAAGCACGGGTTTCTTCGGGGCCGATCTCGTCACTCCGGCCCCGGCCCGCGGACGGCGCCGCGGCCGCCACCTCCTTCCCGAGCCAGCTTCACGCTTGCCGTGCAGGCGCGCTCGTACTTGCAGCCCCCCAGCACGAGACGCCTCGCGGAGCGGATGCGGGGCTGGGACGACGTGATGAACGATCGGGCGCAGCCCTCTTCACGATCAGACCACGCTCAGGTGCGTCGTCAGGGTGAGGACGGAGACCACCCCGTCCGCGTCCATCGCCACGATCCGCAGCGCGTCGTCGGCGAACAGCCGGACCGGGGCGACGCCGGGGATGGTGCCGAGCAGCTCGCCGGTGCGCGCGTCGAGGCAGGCGATCCCGTCGCCGGCGGCGAGGAGGAGGCCGCGGGTGGAGACCGGGGCGGCGGGGGCGGGCGGCGGAACCCCCGGGGAAGCGGGGCGCGTCCAGCGGACCTCGCCGTCGCGAGCGAGCGCGACGAGCGCGCCCGAGGCGTCCTGGATCGCGAGCAGCGGCCCCGCCACCGCGAGGCGGGGCGCGCCTCGGAGATCCGGCGCGACGGTCCACGCCGGCGCGCCGGTGCGCTGGAGCACCGTCACCGCGGGATCGCCGGCGACCGTGCCGCCGACCACGACGCGGGCTCCCCAGGCGAGCGGCGGCGCGGTCGGGAGCACGTCGAGGGGCGCCTCCCAGAGCCGGACGCCGGACGCCGGATCCACCGCCAGCACCGCGGCGCCGGCGCCGACCTCGGCGGCCGCGACGCAGGCGCCGGCGGCGGCGGCCGGCGGTCCGAGGAAGGCGCCCGGGCCTCGCACGCGCCACGCCACGCGGCCGGCGGCGTCCACGCCGTAGAGGAAGCCCGTGCCCGCGGCCACCGCCGCGATCCCGCCGAACCCCCGGACGCGGAGGGCGCCGGCGGCGGGCGGCGCGAAGCGCCAGAGCACCCCGCCCGTGGCCGGATCGAGGCCCGTGAGGGCGCCGTGCCCGGCGAGCGCCCACGGGCCGCGCGCGAGCGCGATGGCCGCCGACGGCGCGCCGCCCGGGAGCGGGACCGTCCAGAGGGGATGACCGTCGCGCAGGGCGCGGGCGGTGACGCGATCGCCGCGGACGGCGACGACCGCGCCGGGGACCACCGCGGCGAGGTCGCACCCCTCGGCGCGCCAGCGCACCTCGGCGCCGGCCGGGTCGATCGCGGCGAGGCCGTCCTCCCCGGCCGCGACGAGGGTGCGG
Source organism: Anaeromyxobacter oryzisoli (assembly GCF_022690765.1). Classification (GTDB taxonomy): domain Bacteria; phylum Myxococcota; class Myxococcia; order Myxococcales; family Anaeromyxobacteraceae; genus Anaeromyxobacter; species Anaeromyxobacter oryzisoli. The sequence continues at coordinate 16,503 of NZ_JALCZA010000085.1, forward strand.
CCGGCGGCGAGCAGGCCGGCCCCGGCCGGCCGCCCGACGTCGAGCGCGAGGCGGCGCTGGAACCCGAGCCGGCGGAGCCGGCCCGGCCCGAGCGGCTCCTGGGAGAGCGCCCGCAGCCGGCGGGGAGCGCGGCCCGGGGCCGCGGTGGCCCCCGGTCGATCGCCCGCCGCGAGCTCCTCGGCGAGGGCGAGCCGCTCGGCCGCGGACGCCTCGAGCTCGAGGAGGAACCCGTTCTCCGCCTGCCGCGGGTTGCGCGCGCGCGCGGTCCGTCCGAGCTCGAGGGCCGCCCCGGAGACGGCCCGCACGAGGTCGAGCGGCGGGCACGGCGTGGCGGGGCCGCCGGCCGAGATGCGCCCGGCGACGAGGTCGAGCCGGAGCGTGAGCGCCGCCGCGCGACCAGCCCGGGCGAGCGTCCCCGCGTACTCCCGCTCACCGCGCTGGAGCGCGTCGAGGATCCCCCGGGACAGGCCGTTCAGATCCCGGAGGAGGAGGAACGGGAAGCCCGGGAGCGCGACGATCTCCGCGCCGTCCGCCGCGCGGATCGTCACCGTGCCCGGCGCGAGCAGGGACCCGAGGTCCGGCCTCCCGCCCTCGTACGCGAGCAGGGCGTCGTCCTCGTGCAGCTCGAAGGCGCACGCGACCGGCCCCGCCCGGCCCGCGTGCGGGCGCTCGCGACGGACTTCGGCGGACGGGACCCGGGGCAGGGCGGGCCCGGTCCGGCGGAGGTCGCGCGCGGCGGCCTGCAGGCGGCGCGCGCCGCGCGTCGCGTCGGGCGCGATCCGGGCGAGCTGGCGGCAGAAGTCGGCGGCGGCGGCGAGCGCCGCGGCGGAGAGCGCCTCCAGCTCGACCTCCACGTCCCGGGCCAGGACGCGTGAGGGGCGCGCGACCGACACGATGGTGAGGAGCGCGCTCGCGCCTCGGCGCCGGACGAGCAGCTCGAGGCCGCCGTCCGGGAACGCCACGGTGGCGTGCGGCGCGCCGCCGAGCACGCGCGCGACGGCGCGGAGGAGCGCCTCGAGCGACGGCAGGAGCGGGCCCTCGGCGCGCCCTGCGGTGAGGTCGATCCCGTCCACCTCGATGGCGAGCGCGTCGACGATCGTCCGGGCGGCGGTCCGCCCGGCCGCGCGGGCGGGCCCGAGCATCGCCCGGAGTCGCGGGTCGTGGCGCCAGGCCGTGCCGGTGCGGATCCGGATCATGGGATCGGAAGAATCATCGCGGAATCAGGTACTTTCAACATTGACAGGGGCCCAGGCCGGCACGAAGATGACGGCTTCGACGCTGCCCGCGGCGACCCTTCGTTCGCCCGCGCGTCCGGGACATCTTGCAAGACCTCCTACCTCAAGGACGTACATGACCTTCACCGAAGCCGCCATCGAGGTGCTGCGGCGCGAAGGGAAGCCTCTCCACTTCAAGAAGATCGCGGAGATCGCCGCCCGGGAGAACCTGCTCGACCATGTCGGCAAGGTCCCCGAGGACACGATGGCCGATCAGCTCGCGGCGCACTGCCGGCTCCCACATCCGGAACGGCGGCTCTGGGCCGTCCAGCAGGGGACCTTCGCGCTCGCCGAATGGGGGCTCGAGGAGGACCCGACCGGGTTCGAGAACCTGATCGAGCCGCCACCCGAGGGCGAGCCGCCCTATCGCGGCAGGGAGCGCCACCCGACCCCGTCCCGCGAGCTCGCCCGTGCCTCCGGGCGCGGCGAGGGGCGAGGCGAGGCGCGCGGCGAGGGGCGCGCGCGCCGTCGCGAGGAGGCCGAGGAGCGGCGCGGGAAGCGCTTCCCGCCGCCGGCCGAGGTCGCCTACGAGATCCTCGCCGGCGCCGGGCGGCCGCTCACGTTCGTGGACATCGCAGGGCGGGGCGCCGAGCGGCTGCTCATGCCCGACGCCTTCGTGCGCGATCACGCGGCGCTCGCCGCGGCGCTCGCCGAGGACAACCGCCGCCGCGAGGCGGCGGGGCGGATGCCCCTCTTCCAGGTCGAGGGCGAGACCGTCACGCTGGTCGCCCAGCCCGAGCCGGGCGAGCGCATCACGCCGGTCCCGGCGCGGGCCGCCACCTCCCCGGCCGATCTGCGGCGCGCCGCGCTCGCAGCGCTGCGTCGCCGCCTCCGCGAGTGCGACGCCCCCACCGTCGAGCACGTGGCCGTGGCCCTGCTCGAGAAGCTCGGGTTCCGCGAGCTCAAGGTCGCGCGGCGCGGCCGCGAGCACGTCATCTACACCGGCCGGCGGAAGCTCGGGCTCATGGAGGTCCGCCACGCGGTGCGCGTCCTGCGGACGGGCGCCGACGCCAGCCGGCGCGACGTGACCGACCTCCGCCGCGACCTCGGCCACTACGGCGCCCAGATCGGCGTGGTCGTCACCGCGGGCGAGGCCGCCCGCGATGCCCGCGGCGACGCGAGCGCGGCGGGCCAGGTCCCGGTGCTGCTCCTCTGCGGCGAGGCGCTCGCCGAGGCGTTCGCGGACGCGGCCGTCGGCTGCGTGCCGGTGGTCGTGCCCGAGGTGGACGAGGGCTTCTTCAAGGCCGCCGCCGAGGCCGCCGAGAAAGAGGAGGCCGCCCGCCGCGCGCGGCGCGAGGAGCGCGAGCGGCGCGAGGAACGTGGCGCGCCGGCCCCGGCGCCGGCCGCGACGGAGCCCGTCGCCGTCTCGATCGAGGGCGCCCCGGGACGCCCGGCGGCCGAGGCTGGACCGACGATCGTGGTGGTCCCCGCGGAGCTGCCCGCCGAGAAGCCGGTGGTGGTCGCGACCGAGGTCGCGGCGACCGACGAGGAGGGCGAGGAAGGGCCGGAGGGCGAGGAGGAGGACGCCGAGCCCGCGGCCGAGGC
>NZ_JALCZA010000086.1 GCF_022690765.1 Anaeromyxobacter oryzisoli
GCCGAGCTCCTGCGCGGCTCGGCGGACGCGCTGCCGTTCCCGGACGGCTCCTTCGACGTCGTCGTGTCGAGCCTCATGTTCCACCACCTCGACGCCGCGACGAAGCGGGGGGCGCTCCGGGAGTGGCGTCGGTTGCTCGCGCCCGGGGGCGCCCTCGTCCTCGTGGACTTCGGCGCACCGCGGAGCGCGCTCCTGCGCGCCGTCTTCTGGCCCATCGGCCTCTTCGAGCACGTCGCGGACAACCTGCGAGGCCGGATCCCGGCGCTGCTCGAAGAGGCCGGCTTCGCGTGCAGGGAGGTCGGCCGGTACGGCGGCGTGGTCGCGGCGCTCGCGGCCACGCCTCGAGCGGGCACGGCGTCCGGAGCGCGTCCGCCTCGAAGCCCTGAGCCGAAAACCGATTCCGAGACGACACGGTGCAGGCAACGGGGCGCCAAATGCGAAGCATTCCATTTGGCTCCTCGACCAGTGGCTTCGACTCTGCGCCCATCCTCGAAGCCGCAGAACCCGTGGAGGCCTCGCGGAGAGGCCTGGGAGTCCTACGACGATTAGAAGTGCAGGTTCAGCATCCCTCCGAGGAGAATGCTGTTGTAGCTTCCCGAGATTCCAAATAGTGTCGTGTCACCAATTAGATACTTCGCTTCGGCTCCAAGGCTGACTCGAGGCGAGAGCCGCGCCGCAAGTCCTCCGCCGAGCGTCACGCCGAGAGAGGTATCGTCATCAGATGCGCTACCGGAGTAATAGCCCGATGCCTCGACTTTGCTGGAAATGAAATAGGCGCCTGCGCCTGCCAGTACATACAGATCCACCTTGTCTACTGGCGCGATGAGCTTGATAGTCGCCGCCATGTTGAAGGCGGAAATGTCCATGGACGCGCTCGTTCCCCCGGCGGAGGCTGAAGCCCCGATGGCGAAGTATCCAACCGATGCCTCCAGCGCGACATTCGGGATGATCCGGCGCCCGATAACGCCCTCGAACGCGAAACCCGTATCGAAGCCGTCCAGGTCGTCAGCTTTCGGAATGATGGCGCCGACTCGCGCTGCGACATAGCTACCATTCCCGACGGTTTCAGCGCCGGCTATCTTCTGCGCCCGTCCGTCTGGACCGGACATGTTGCCGGATTCCTGCGGAGCGGCTGACGCCTGGGCAACTGCAGCGATGGGGCTGACGAGAACAAGAGCCGCGACGAGAACCAGATTCTTCATTTGAGCCCTTCAGTGTTCCTGCGCCTTGAAAATGGCTCAGGACGGCTTGAACTGAACTTCGAGCACTTTACCTGATGTGTCATCGCTTCTGCTGACCCGAGAATCTGTGACGAAAGATTGCCGCACCCCACCCTGCCTCTAATAGGCTGAGTGAACAGCCTGGCTGCTGTTCATCGCCGCTGAGCGGGGCGCGCCGCAGCGGCGTGACGGACATCGCCCGGCGCCCCGCCGCCGGCCGAGGCCACGGCGGCGAGGGCGGGGGAGCGATCATCGGTCGAGCTTGAGGCCGTCGCGGTCGAGGACGCGTGGGAGGAGGTCCCGCTCGACGAGCGCGATATCGTGGTAGCGGGCGTTGACTCTTAGTCCATGATGGCCACCGTATCTGCTTTTCGGTGGGTGTCCACAACGGATCAAGCCCAGCTCGACGTGGGCTGCGGGACCGGCGCGCTGCTGGTCGCGCTCCGGCGCGAGGCGAAGCCGGCGCGCCTCGTGGGAGTCGATCCCGATCCGGACATGCTCGCGCAGGCCGAGCCCAAGCTCCGGGCGGCGGGCGTGGCGGCCGAGCTCCTGCGCGGCTCGGCGGACGCGCTGCCGTTCCCGGACGGCTCCTTCGACGTCGTCGTGTCGAGCCTCATGTTCCACCACCTCGACGCCGCGACGAAGCGGGGGGCGCTCCGGGAGTGGCGTCGGGTGCTCGCGCCCGGCGGCGCCCTCGTCCTCGTGGACTTCGGCGCACCGCGGAGCGCGCTCCTGCGCGCCGTCTTCTGGCCCCTCGGCCTCTTCGAGCACGTCGCGGACAACCTGCGAGGACGGATCCCGGCGCTGCTCGACGGGGCTGGCTTCGCGTGCAGGTAGGTCGGCCGGTACGGCGGCGTGGTCGCGGCGCTCGCGGCCACGCCTCGAGCGAGCACGGCGTCCGGCGCGCGGCCTCCGGATCACCCGCGGAGCGGAAGCTGAGCCGTCACGTGTTGCAACAGCGGGGCGGGCGCTGGTCGTCTTCAGGCCAAGCGCTCGAGAGGCGGTTCGCCGCGAGACCATCGCGCGCCGTTCAGGGCCGCGCGCACGCGAGGCCTGCCTCGGCGTCGCGCGTTACTCCCGCATGGCGCGGAACGCCTCCAGGTAGCTGTTCGGCGAGTGGTCGTCGATCGAGACAGGCAGGTGCATGTCGTGCAGCAGCGGGAACTGCTTGAAGAAGAAGGCGGCGAACGCGATCGGCACCGACAGGAGGGACATTGCCTGGGCGACCGCCTTGCGGCGCGGCGACCATCCGTCGAGGGAGCCGAGGAGCTCGTTCCCCGAGTGACTGAACCTCCCGGCGATCATGGGCGGCATCCTCGGGACCAGGTCGCGCTGGTAGACGTGACGGAAGTGAATGCCCCCGAAGGCGGCGTCGCAGCTCGCGGCGAACTCGTCGTCGCCCACCATGGGCTGGCCGTACGTGTAGACCCCCCGGATGAGCGGGCGCCACGTGGTGCACTCCGGGTCGGTGAAGATGCTGGCTGCCGCGAGGACCGCCATGGCGCCACCGAGGCTGTGTCCGGCGACGTACAGGGCCTCGAGACTTTGACCGCCGTCGCCGTCGACCGCGGCCGAGACGACGTCGTAGATGTCGCTCCAGAGCGCTCGCACGTTGCGCATGAACCCACCATGAGTGCGTCCCCTGCCGCGGAACCTCTTCGGCTCGACGTTCGCGTCGGTGAGCCAGTTGATCGCGTTCACCGGCTCGGTCCCGCGGAAGCACAGCACGCCGACTGGCCCGCTCTGGACGAAGAACACCGTCGCGACCACCAGCATCGCCTGGTTGGTGACCGACACCTGGAGGCACGAGTCGTCGTCCTCGATGATGCCGCGGTGGTGGAGGGCGTCTGCGAGGGTCTGCCCATCGGAGTAGGACCAGGCCGCGATGTCGTCCAGGACGTCCGCGGCATCCTCGCGGTAGTTCCGGCGCGCGTCCTTCAGGTCCGTGGAGATCTGCGCATCCCCCGCCTTCCACAGGTCCGACAGCTTCCCCGGACCGTTGCGAGAGGACAGGTCCTTCCCGGGTTGCGGGCGGAAGGTTGCGCGAATCTTCGCACCGGGGAACGCGCTGCCGCGGTTGCTGCCGACCGCGACCTCGATCTGCTCGATCGTCACCGCCCGCGCCAGGGGAGGGGAGCCCTGGTCCCGTTGCTGCGGCTGGCCGACGGTGACGGCGCGAGCCTCGGTTCCCGTGCGGTTCGAGCGCTTCGAGCGAGAGCGGCCGGCGACTTCACGAAGCTCCGCCTTCCTGGCCATGGGCACCTCGGGGGTTGCGAGTTCCAGCCAGTCTCGCGCTCGGCCTTCACACGGAGCGTGATTCGACGGGGCCCCTCTTGCTGGCGGCAGCGACCGGTACGCGACCGTCGGGGGAGTCGCGGCCATGGCGGCAGACGCCGAGGACGGGTCGCTCGAGATTCGTTGGCGTCCAAGGGTCGCGAGCAATGCGCGCCGGCTGGACGAGGGGGCATACCGGATCGTGGCGCACGCGACGGAGGTGCTCGGTGAGGCACCGCTCGCACGCAGCATCCTCCGCGGGTTCGTCGTGAAGCATGGCGGTGGGTGCACCAAGCCATCGCGCGCAGGTTCGAGCACTAAGGACGGCCAGCCGCCGAATTGGTCGTATTCGCCGGATCCGCATCTGGCTGGGGGCGCGTGACGAGACCTGAGAGGCCAAACTGACCTGCCCCCCGACTCTAGACGGCTATCGGTGTGAGCCCGGTTGAACTGCGAGCAAACTGCGCGGTCGCCACGCCCGCCCCTACGAGGAACGCGGCACCCTGCACGGTTGTCGCCTGCGCGTCGGCGAGAGCGACGCGTGCGCGAGCTAGATCTGCGCCGGGTGCTCCGTCTCGTTCGGGACCTGCATGCGCGGCTCGCCGGCCGCCATGAGCTCGCCGAACATGTGCCTCCATCTCCTTGCTATGGCCTCGCGGTCAACGCGATCCCGCCCGAGGTGGAGCGACGAGGCCACTCCCTCCGTTTGCGAGGAGGAGTCGCTTGTACTCCATCGAGTGCGTCTGCGGGCAACGCAACACGGCTTCCACGAACTCGTCGGGAGGCCTGTAGTCGTGGGCGTCGATGTAGTGAGCGATGAGCGATGGGGCGACGTAGAGGACGCCTGACCCCGGAACAAAGAGGTTCGAGGCTCCCATTTGCACGACAACATCGCCGTCGTGAATGACGTCCGGTCCACCGGAAAACTGGCAGAGGTCACAGCGGGCGACGCCCGCGGTCGCGATCGGCTGGAACGGGGAAACGAGCAGGACGCAGAGCTTGTCGAAAAATTCTCGACCCACGGCGCCAGTGCGGAACGGCTGCCCGCGCGCCAGCCACCCAACGGCGCGGAGTGCGCTCGGATCTCCCACCAGGAAATATTCGATGGGACCGAGGTCCGCGAACGCGATCATGACAGGGCGACTGTAGCACGCGCTGGCATCCCGGTTCGGCCGCTTCCCGTCCCGAAGCGCCGCTTCCACAGCCCCCGCCTGTTGCCGAGACCGAGCACCGGGACCGCCGATCCGGCAGGACAGCGGGGTCGCCACGCCCGCCCCTCCGAGGAACGCGGCACCGTGGACGGTTGTCGCGCCTCCGCGTCGGCGCGAGGGACGCGTGCGCGAGCTAGATCTGCGCCGGGTGGTCCGTCTCGTTCGGGACCTGCATGCGCGGCTCGCCAGCCGCCATGAGCTCGCCGAACATGTCTTCCATCTCCTTGCCGAGCTCCTCGAGCCGCTCCGCGCCGAGGAGCTTCCTCGCCGTCGGGAAGAGCTCCTTCTCCTCCTCCTCGACGTGGTGCTCCTTCTGCTCGCGCATCACCGACATCTTGGCCTCCGCCTCGTCGTCGATCTCCGAGAGGTCCACGAGGTCGGCGATGATCCGCTTCACGGAGAGGTGCTCCTCGACGGCCTCCCGCAGCTTCTCCTTGGTGCGCGCGTCCTTCGTCGCCGGGTAGAAGATCCTCTCCTCGATCGTCGCGTGCGCAGCGAGCAGGTCGCTGATCTCGCGGCAGAGCTGGAGCTTCTTCTTCGTACCTCCCGACGCCTCCTCGAAGTCGTCGAACAGGCGGTCGATCTCGCGGTGCTGCTCGGTCAGGAACTTGATCGCGTCCATGGCGTCTCCTCCTGCTGCGGCAACGGTAGGCATCCGCGCATGTTCCGCCGAGGTGAGAGGCGATGTCGCGAACGCACGAGGGCCCCGCTGCGATCCCGGACGACGCGGGAGCGCCGGCCCCCCTACGAACCGAGACAGCGGCCGAGGTGCGGTGGCCAACGCGCGAGGGGCCGGACCAGCGATTGGCGGACCAGCGATCGCATGGACGCAGCGATGCTCACGGATCGAGAGGACCGGGGACCCCGAAGCGGTCGCGTTCCAAAACGAACAGCGGTCGCCCTGCTGAGAAACGAACGATTCCGGGCACCGAGGCTCGACCCGGCGCAGGCGGCCGCGGGGTCCGGATCGCGTTCCGGGTCGGCGCGGGGGAGGGCGTGCCAGCGCGATGCTCGAGCGCGTTGAGGAGCGTGAGGCCGATCGCTACGATGCGCCGCCATGACGAACGCCGACCTGACCTGGAATCGGGCTTGCCTGGAAGAGGGAGGCGCTCAGCCCCGGGAGGGCGACGCGGCGCTCTTTGCCATGCTCCGCTTCCACGGTCTCGCGATGAATGGCGGGGTCTGCCACGCGGTCGAATGTCTGGCGCCTGCCGAGCTCGCTGAGGCGATTCATGGCTACGAGTTCTATGGGGTCATCGGAATCGTGCCCATCGTCGACGCAGCCCAGAACGTGCCAGCCGATGACGATGAGGCAGGTGAGCTCGAGCTACGGCTGGATGCCGAGTATGCGGCGACGGTCTCCGATGGTGACGCGGCGCTCGTCCATCGATGTCACGAACATTTCGCCGCCCATCCCGAGCAGTACGCGCCGTTGGACTAGGCTGTCGCGAGGCGCGGTAGGTGATCCACCAGGAGCGCCCAACCTGATCCACCCAGGGGCGGGGTAGCTGATCCATCCCGCAGCTCCCCACATCACGATGACGCAGCCGGAGGACAGCCCTTCGCCCGGTGGATGCGCGAACGCGGTTCGAGGCGAGTCCAGCGTGGTAGCGTCGGGTGATGTGGCTCCCGGATCGCGCCAAGCTCATCAAGGTGTCCCTTTCCTCGAACGGCGAGGACGTGGAAACACCGTGGGCCGAAGACAGCGGACCGGCCCCGGGACCTGCGGGAGCTCACTACGCTCGCCTCGGCAACGTTCCATTCCTTCACGCAAAGCCAACGTACGGAGACGTGATCGTCGTCGTCCCGGACGGCGAGGGGGTGCTCAGCTGGGACAGCGGCGGACTGCCGTACGAGCGCATCGGCGAGCGCATCATCGAGGATGGCGGCCGGTGGGTGATGGTGCTCGACTACGTGCTCTTGGAGGTCGGCGGCGACGCGCAGCAGGCCTTCAGCGCGCTGGACATCGCCGGCGAGAGGCGTGACATCGCCGTCGAGGGTTGCTACGGACCGAAGTCCGAAAGACCCGGGCGTGCGTATCTTGCCGTGCCCAATCACCTCGGCGCCGACGCTGTCTTGGCCTACCTCGAAGGCCAGCGCCTGCCGATGACGCTGTCTCTCGTGCATCCGGTCGACGACGAGGGTGAGTAGCCTCGTAGCTGCCGACTCGTAACCAGCCCGATGCTGGGTCCAAGACCCCGTGCACGCGGAGGCGCAGCGCCTGCCGAGTCATCACAACCCGCCGTAGAACCTCCCGAACGTGCGTGCCAGCATCACGGACATCAAGAGAGCCCCCGCCCCCGTGACGATGACGTGCCGCCAGCGCCGCAGCTCGAACGTCCCCACCTTGGCCACCAGCAGGTAGCCGACGACGAGGTTGGCGAAGCCCCAGAGGACGTTCACGAGCGCGGAGGACAGCCCTTCGCCCGGTGGATGCGCGAACGGACTTTGGAACGGGTGCCCGGAATGCCGTTCACGTAGTGCGGCACCGCGTTCGCCAGGAACGCGCCGCCGAAGAAGTACGCGAGGTCGTGGTACCAGCGCATGGGTTCCTCCCGGTCAAGGGCTGCCGCGGGGGTTCTGCGCGACGATGTTCGAGCGCATCATGGCGCTGGACGGTAGCACGCGGCCGACGCTCGTCCAGAGCGACACGCAGAGCCCTCGCATCTGCCGCGCAGACGCCCCTGTACTGGAACCCGTGGTCGGTGCGCAGCTCGACGCCCAGCGGCACGCGCTTCGGCTCCACGATCGCGAAGAGCTCGTCGAAGCCGGCGCGCCTCGTGGGAGTCGATCCCGATCCGGACATGCTCGCGCAGGCCGAACCGAAGCTCCGGGCGGCGGGCGTGGCGGCCGAGATCCTGCGCGGCTCGGCGGACGCGCTGCCGTTCCCGGACGGCTCCCTCGACGTCGTCCGTGTCGAGCCTCATGTTCCACCACCGCGACGCGGCGACGAAGCGGGGGGGCGCTCCGGGAGTGGCGTCGGGGCCGGGGAGTGGGTCGCGCATTTCCCCGAGCCGCGTCCAAGGCGTGGTGCCTCGCGCCGGTGCGGCAACAGCCCACACCGCTTTCCTCGGTTCGGCGCGCGCAGGATGCTCTTCGGAGGTAACGCCATGCGGTTCATCAAGGCGCTTGTTGGAGTGCTCGCGCTCGCGGGCGGAGGGCTCGCCCTCGCGCACGACCCAGCGCAGGACCATGACCACGGGGACTGCGGCTGCTGCTGCGACCACGAAGATCACCACGCTCGCCACCACTCCTCGAAGAACGCGTCGTCGAAGGGCGCGTCGTCGCAGAAGAAGGCGCAGGAGAAGGCCCCGGCGCCGGCGGATCAGAACGCTCCGCCGGCACCGGCCGAGAAGCCCGCGCCGGCGAACCCGAAGTAGACGGGCGGGCGCGAGCCGCTCGCCGTCTGCCACCGGGCAGCGTCGGTCACGCTTCGGGGTGCTCAGAGCGTGACGCGGCGCACGCGCAACCGCCGCCCCCGCAGCTCGTCTCGCCCTGCGCGTCGGGGGCGAGCGCGGCGGAGGCCATGTCGTCCTCGCACCCGCACCCCTCGCCACGCCATGCCTCCATCCCTTCGCGGGCGATGTACACGGTCATTCCCAGCGCGGCCACCGGGTCGGCCCACCACCACCCGAGGGCCGCGTTCAGGCCGATCCCGCCGAGCGTGATGATGGAGAGCCAGAAGCATGCGGTGGTCTGGAAGGCGTCGGTCTCCAGCGCGCGGCTCCCGAGCCGCTTCGCCGCACGACGTTTCGCGCGCGCGAGCCACTGCATCGCGACGATGGATACGGCGGTGAGCACGATGCCAACGACGCTCGGTCGCGGTTCTTCCCGAGCCCAGAGCGCCGACGCTCCGTCGAACGCGACGTAGGCGGCGAGGAGGAACAGCGACGCACCGACGAGCTTGTGAGCGCGCGCGTCGAGACGCTCCACGGCCTCGTGGTCGGCCCCGCGCCGCTCCGCGAGAAGCCTCCAGACGAGGACGCCGCCCGACGCGCTCTCCACGAAGCTGTCGATGCCGAAGCCGAGCAGGGCGACGCTGCCCGCGAGGATGGCGGCCGTGACTGCAACGACGCCCTCGACGATGTTCCAGCCGATGGTCAGGTACTCCAGGCGTAACGCCTGCGCCACTGCGCGCTTGCGGTCGTCGTTCACGTTGTTGTGTCGTCGAGCGGGAGCCCGGCTCCTTCGTCGATGCCGTTGAAAGGCGTCCGTCCTGGCTATGACGATGTAGGACAGCCGTCAAGGTGGGCCCCTTCGCGATCAAGCCCGGGGGGCTACGGACGCCCGCCCCGGCGGGAGAAGGGACCTGCCCTCCGACCACGCCGCGACGGCGCGCGCCGCCCACGTCGTGCACGTTGATCGCGCCCGTCATCGAGCGGTGCAGGCGGTCTTTACTCTCGGGCGGTGGAGCGCGGTGATCGGGCTGGCCTGCCAGTGCGCGTCGGGCATGGATCCCGGCCCTCGGGCTCGAGGCGGGGGCCGAAACCGGCGAGAGGATGGCGGTGGATCACGAAGCTACGCGGGAGCCAACGGCTACTTGTCGCGGTACGTGATGCGGCCGCGCGTCAGGTCGTACGGCGACAGCTCCACCTTCACGCGGTCGCCGGTGATGATGCGGATGTGGAACCGCTTCATCTTTCCCGACGGATACGCCAGCACGACCGGTCCCTGATCCAGCTTCACGCGGTACATGCCGCCGCTCGACTCCTCGATGCGGCCCTGCACCTCGATGCCTGCTTCCTTCTCGCTCAATCGCTCTCCTGTTCGGGTTCAGTTCACGCCGTGAAATCGCCCACGGTGTAGGCCGGTGTCGAAGTGCAAGGCGCCTCCAACACCCAACTCCTCGAGATCGGGCCCTTCGGTAACACGGCCTTGCTACCGATTGCCTCCGGAACGAAAAAGCTCCCGAGAAGCGGGAGCTTGGAGTGGAGGCGCCGGGAATCGAACCCGGGTCCGAAAGACTTCCAGTGAATGGCCCTACGCGCGTAGCCCGGAGTGTTTACGTGAGCGGCAACCTCCGGACCTGCAACCGTTCACGTCCTCGCCCTTTGATCTCGACCTCGGCAAGGCGGCTCGCCTCCCGCCAAGGTCCAGCCGGAGCTGACGTCCACACCCGGTACCCGGCGCTTCCGGGGGAACGCGTGGCCTTTAGTTAGGCCGCGAGAGCCATGGGCTCGTTCGCGTTTCTGCTTGGTCCCGTTTTTACGTGGCCTCGTGACCAACCACGGCGCGCACCAGACGCCTTCCGTCCTCCGTCGAAACCAGTTCGCCCCCTGGCGAACCACGACCCCTAGATAACGCGGCCCAGGGGCCGGTCAAGCGACGACGGCGCGACTGTAGCACAGGTGCGGGGTGGGCGAGCGGGGTGGGAAGGGGCGGGGGATCGCTCGCCTGGGGGCAGCGAGGCCGAGGGCCGCACCGGTGGCCTGGCGAGCGCTCGGCCTTCGACCCCGCGGCCCTCCGCTCAGGCGGAACGGTTCGGTCGGGACGAGCAGCGAGGCAGGGGCGGCAGGGGCGGCAGGGACGGCAGGGGCGGCAGGGCGGCAGGCGGCAGGCGGCAGGCGGCAGGAGCGGCAGGGGCAGGGGCAGGGACGGCAGGCGGCAGGGGCGGCAGGGGGCGGCAGCCGGCCGTCACGCCTTCGGCAGCGCGACGCAGAACACGGCGCCGCCGCCGGGGTTGTCCTCGATCCAGATCCGCCCGCCGTGGAGGTCCACGATCCGACGGGCGATGGCGAGCCCGAGCCCGCTCCCCTTCACGCCCTCCTTCGCGAGCCGCTCGAACCGGGTGAAGACGCGCTCCTTGTCGGCGTCGGGGATCCCCTCGCCCGAGTCGGCCACGGAGACCTGCCAGCGATCGCCCTGGTCCCGGATCGCGACCTCGATGGTGCCGCCGGGCGGCCCGTACTTGATCGCGTTCGACACGAGGTTCGTGAAGACGAGCGCGACGATCGGGTTCGCCCGCGCCGGGTACGCCGCGCCGCCGGGCGGCAGGACGAGGTGCGCGGGCCGCTCCGCGAGCGGGACGTCGAGCTCGGTCGGGAGCGTCGCCAGGAGGGCGCCGAGATCGATCCTCCCGAACTCGATCTGCGTCGCCGCGGACAGCTTCGCGTACGTCGCGGCGGCCTCGATCATCTCGGTGAGCCGCCCGCAGCTCCGCCTCGCCGAGGCGAGCAGCTTCGCGTCGGGCAGGGTGCCGGCGGTGTGCCGCTGGAGCGTGTCGAGGGAGAGCTGCACCGCCGAGGCGGGGCCGAGCAGGTCGTGGCGCAGGATGTCCGCGAACAGGTCCTTCAGCCGGGTCGCCTCCTCGAGCTGCTCCGCGTACCGCCTCAGCTCCTGCTCCGCGCGCCGGCGCTCGGAGAGGTCCCGGATCACCCCGACGGAAGCGGTGGGGGCGCCGTGCCGGTCGCGGACGATCGACGTGGTGAGCCAGATCGGGAACGTCCCGCCGCTCTTGTGCTTCACCTCGAGCTCGCCGGCCCAGCTCCCGGTCCGCTGCAGCGCCGGGAGGATCAGCCTGCCCGCGATCGTCGGGTCGGCGTTCATCTCGCCGACGTTGTGGCCGAGGAGGTCCGCGGGGGAGAAGCCGTAGATCGTCTGCACCGCGGGGTTCGAGTAGCCGATGCGCCCGTGGAGGTCGGCGATCTGGATGCCGTCCGGCGCGGCCTCGAGCGCGGACGACAGGAGGCGCATCCGCGCGGTGGCCTGCCGGACCCGATAGAGGAGCGCCACGAGCGCGGTGACGAGGAGCCTGACCCCGATCTCGAGGGCGGTGGGGTGCAGCAGCCGATCGAGGAAATCGTAACCGCCCGAGAGGGCCGCGCCGATGGCGGCGTCGAGCACCCAGTAGAGCGGGAACGCGATCGCCGCGACCCGCAGGACGGCGCGCATTCGTGCCGCACGGGACTCGCTCACGAGCGCCGCGATCGGGTCGGACATGACTCCGTCGCCCCCCTTGGCGACGAGACGGCCAAGGAAAACGAGCCTAGGGGGCGGAGGGGGGGGTGGTCAAGCAACCGGGGCGCCGCGCGCCCGCTCGGTCGCCGTCAGCGCTCGCGCTCAGACCGGGAAGACGAAATCTTCCGCGGCGAGGGGCGGCAGGGGGTCGCTTCCGTCGAGCAGCGCCGCCACGTCGCGCGATGGCGTCGTCGGACGGGGCGCGGCGGTGCGGTCGGGCACCTCGGGGATGTTCACGAGCGACGTGCTCACGAACCCGAGGGCCCATGCCACGTCCCACTCTTCCTCACGTACCCATTCCTCGAGCTTCACTTTCTCCTCCGAACATCTGGCGAACCAGGGATCATTCGCAAAACCGTGCCGAACCGCGCCGAACCGTCGGGTTCCAACCACCGCTCGGCGAGGGTGAATCTAGTCGGCTTCTTCGTATGACGGAAATGCATTATTCTCATTCCGACCATAACCATCGGACATGGAGCTTCTCGTGGACATCACGGCGCTCAGGTACTTCGTCGAGGTCGCGCGGAAGGAGGGGTTCACCCGCGCGAGCGAGTCGCTGCACGTCACGCAGCCGGCGATCAGCAAGATGGTGAAGGCGCTCGAGGAGGAGCTCGGGACGCCCTTGCTCGAGCGCGAGCGGCGTCGCGTGCGGCTCACGGACGCCGGCCGGATCGTCTTCGAGCGCGCCCAGGGCGTCCTCGACGCGCTCCGGCTCATCGAGGAGGAGGTGGTGGAGCACGCGGGCCTCCGGCGCGGCCGCCTGCGGATCGGGATCCCCCCCATCGTCGGCGTGGTCTTCTTCCCGACCTTGCTCGCCGCCTTCCACCGCGCCTACCCGGGCATCACCCTCGAGGTCCGGGAGGAGGGCTCGCACCAGATCGAGTCCCTCGTCATGGGCGGGGAGCTCGACACCGGCGCGATCGTGCTCCCCACCGACGAGAAGGCGTTCGGAACCATGCCGTTCGTGCATGACGAGCTGCGCGCGGCCCTGCATGAGAGTCATCCGCTCTCGTCCCGGCGCACCCTCTCGCTCCGCGAGCTCCAGGACACGCCGTTCGTCCTCTACCGCCCGGAGTTCGCGCTCCACGACCACATCATCGACGCCTGCCGCCGGTCGGGCTTCATGCCGACCATCGTGAGCGAGAGCTCGCACTGGGACTTCATCGTCGCGGCGGTCGCGGCGAACCTCGGGGTCGCCCTCCTGCCGACCACCATCTGCCAGAAGCTCGATCGGAAGGTCCGGGCCATCCGCCTGACCGAGCCCATCCCCTGGAACGTCGCGATGATCTGGCGGCGCGACCGCCACGTCTCCCCGGCGACGCGGGCCTGGCTCGATCTCGCGCGCCGCCGGCTCCTCGTCGGAGAGAAGGGCCCGGCGGGCATCGCGCCGCGCGCACGCGCGCAGAGCGGCACCTGACGGCGGGGCGTCGCGCGCTGCGGTGACCGGAGCGGGTGGCTAGGGCTCGCCCGCCCGCAGCGCGATAACCGGGAGCCCTTCAGGGCCCGCCCTGTGCGGCGGCGCGAGGACGGGCCGCGCCGGCTGGCGCGCGGTCGCGTGCTCCGGGGGAGACGGAGCGGCCCGGCGCTCGGCGCGGATCTCGGCGAGCCGCCGATCGAGGCGGGGGAGCACCTCCTCCTCGGTGTAGCGGATGAAGTGCTCGCCGATGATCGCGAGGGTGATCGCGCGGGGCAACGCGCCCGGGCCGCGCCGGAGCCCGAGGCCGACGAGGCGCCAGAAGTAGCGGCGGCGCGGCCCGACGATCCCGAGCCGCCAGATCGCCCGCCGGAGCGCGGCGAGGGTGCCGGGCCGGAACGACCCGGACCGCGGCGGCGACAGCGCGAGGTGCCGCGCGCAGCGGTCGAAGTAGGCCTCCGGCGAGAACAGCCCGGCGAGGAGCGCGCGGTAGCCCGCGACGAGGGCCTCGTCACCCATGGTGGTCTCGAAGTTGGGCCGATCGAACTGGTCGCCGGTCGTCGCCGAGCGGAGCCGCCCCTCGCGCTCGAGCCGCCGCCAGAGCTGGGTGCCGGGGAGCGCGGTGAGGACGCCGACCATGGCGCGCGGGATGGGCAGGGCGGCGACGAACGCGCGCTGCCGCTCGAGCGCCGCCGCGTCGTCGCCGTCGAACCCGACGATGAAGCCGGCGAAGACCTCGAGCCCGGCGCGCGTCAGCTTCTCGATGGCCGCCGCCGGGTCGATTCGCAGGTTTTGCCGCTTGCCGGTCCGCGCGAGCGTGTCCGGGTCCGGCGTCTCGAGCCCGACGAACACCGCCGAGAACCCGGCGTCCACCATCGCGGCGGCGAGCGCGTCCTCGGTGGCGAGGTCGAGGCTCGCCTCGGTGTACAGGTCGAACGGCGTGCCGCTCGCCCGCTGCCACGCGGCGAGCTCGGGGAGGAGCCGCGCCGCCGCGCGGCGGTTCCCGATGAAGTTGTCGTCCACGATGAACAGCGGGCCGCGGGCGCCGAGCCGGCGCAGCGCCTCGAGCTCGGCGAGGACCTGGGCGGGCGCCTTCACCCTCGGCGAGCGCCCGAAGATCTCGATGATGTCGCAGAACTCGCAGCGGAACGGGCAGCCCCGCGAGACCTGGATGGCGTAGGTGGCGTAGCGATCGAGCGCGAGGAGGTCGAACCGCGGCACGCGGCAGAGCGCGAGGTCCGGCCGCTCCTCGCCCGCCGGGGTGAGGTCCCGCGGTCCGGTCCCGGCCTCGAGCGCGGCGACGAGCACCCCGAGCCGCCCCTCGGCCTCTCCGCGGAAGAGGTGCGTCGCCTCGGGGAACGCCTCCGGGCTGGTGGTCGCCGCGGGGCCGCCCAGCACCGAGGGCCTCCCGAGGGCCCGGGCACGGGACAGCACCTCGCGGATCGAGCCGGCCTGGACGAGCATGCCGGTCACGAGCACCGCGTCCGCCCAGCGCAGGTCGGCGTCGTCGAGCGGCGCGAGGTGCAGGTCGCGGACGCGAAGCTCCCACGTGGCCGGGAGGTGAGCGGCGAGCGTGGCGAGCCCGAGGGGCGGCAGGATCGCGCCCTTGTCGATGAAGGAGAGGCTGTGCTGGTGACCCCAGTACGTCGGGGGCGAGGCAGGCTGGATGAGGACCGCGCGCATGCCTCGCTCAGTAGGCGCGGCACGGTCACGCGATCGTCACGGCCGACCCGGCTCCGGCGGGGCGACCCCGAGGTCCGACCTCCCGGCAGGTGTGGACATCGTGCGCTGCAGGAAGAACGCGTAGTAGAGCATCCCGCGCCAGGGGCCGAGCTGCGCCTCGAGCTCGGGGCCGCGCGGGATGCGCCCGAGCAGCCGCGCCGCCGCGACGTCGCCGGGCGGGAACACGTCGAGCCGACCGAAGCCGCGGAGCGCGAGCAGCGCCGCGGACCACGGGCCGATCCCGGGGATCTCCCGGAGCCGGGCCACGAGCGCGACCGTGGGCATCGCCTCGAGCGCCTCCCCGTCGAGCGCGCCGTCGTGGATCGCGCGGCAGGCCCCCTGGAGCGCCCGGGCCTTGGCCCCCGAGAGGCCGGCGGCCCGCAGCACCGCGACGGGTGCGCCGGCGAGGTCCGCCGCGGAGGGGAACGGCCAGGCCTCCACGTCGTCGAGCCGGACGGGGGCGGAGAGGGCGAGCACGATCCGGCGCAGCGCGGCGACCCCGGCCGCGAGGCTCACCTGCTGGAACGGGATCACCGAGGCGAGCGCCTCGTGGAGCGCGAGGAAGCGCGGCGGGCGCACGCCGGCCATCGCGCGCGCGAGCGGCGCCAGGGCCGGGATCGCGGCCGCGCGCCGGAAGAAGGGAGCGAGCTCGACGTCGAGGCCGAGGGTCCGCCTGAGCAGGCTCACCCAGGGGGCCACCTCGCCGACGGCGCCGAACAGCTCCAGCTCGAGCCCGTCGGCCTCCGGACGCGTGCGGGCGATCCAGCCGGCGGGCCCTCGCGGCCCGAGGAACGCGCGGACGTAGCGGCCGCCGTCCAGCACCTCGACCGGATGGGCCGGCAGCCGCTGGAGCAGCCGGACGGTGAGCTCGAGCCGGAACGGCGCCGCGACCGGGACGCGGACGCGGGTGCCCTGCCGGAGCGAGCGCGAGGCGGAGGGCGTGCGGGGGATGGGCACGTCGCTGCAGATAGCGGCCCGGACCGGTCCGCGCCGTGAACGCGCGGCAGGCCGCGTCACCATCCGCGCGCGGGCTGTACCCGGCGAGACGGTTGCAACGCGCGCCGGCCTGCCACACTAGAGGATCGTCCCGAGAAAGGCGCGCGGATGCAGCCAGCGACGACGCACGCGAGGGCCTCCGCCCCGGGCGGCTCGGCCGCGCTCGCGCGGCGCTTCGCCGACGCGATCGGCGCGCGCAACGTGGTGAGCGATCCGGCGGAGCTGCTGGTGTACGAGTGCGACGGCCTCACGCACGGCCGGACGCGCCCGGAGCTGGTGCTGCTGCCGGGGAGCGCCGAGGAGGTCCAGGCGGTGGTGCGGATCGCCGCCGCCGCGGGGGTGCCGCTCGTGCCGCGCGGCGCGGGCACCGGGCTCTCCGGCGGCGCGCGGCCGAGCGCCGGCTCGGCGGTGCTCTCCCTCGCGCGGATGCGGCGCATCCTCGAGATCGACCTCGAGGACGGCTGGGTCCGCGTCGAGCCGGGCGTGATCAACCTCGACGTCACGCGGGCGGTCTCGGGCAAGGGCTGGTACTACGCGCCCGATCCGTCCTCGCAGACCGTCTGCTCGATCGGCGGCAACGTCGCGGAGAACTCCGGCGGCGCGCACTGCCTCAAGTACGGCTTCACGACCCACCACGTCCTCGCCGCGCGGGTGGTCCTCTCCGACGGCAGCCTGGTCGAGGTGGGCGGGCCGGCGCCGGACGCGCCCGGGTACGACCTCCTCGCCGCGCTGGTGGGGAGCGAGGGGCTGTGCGGGATCGTGGTCGAGGCGACGCTGCGCCTGCTCCGCAAGCCGGAGGCGACCCGCACCTTCTTCGCGACGTTCCCCTCGACCGACGAGGCGGGGAACGCGGTGTCGGGGATCATCGCCGCGGGGATCCTGCCCGCCGCGATCGAGATGATGGACCGGCTCGCCATCGAGGCGGCCAAGGCTGCGACCGGGCTCGACTGGCCGGACGTCGGCGCGGTCCTGCTCATGGACGCGGACGGCACGAAGGCGGAGGTCGAGCACGTCGCCGCGCGCGCCGTGGAGATCGCCCGCGCCGCGGGCGCGCTCGAGATCCGGCTGCCCCGCGACGAGGCGGAGCGGCAGCTCATGTGGAAGGGGCGCAAGAGCGCCTTCGCCGCGGTGGGGCGGATCAGCCCGAGCTACCTCGTGGAGGACGGCGTGATCCCCCGCTCGGAGATCGCGCGGGTGCTCCGCGAGATCGAGGCGCTCGCCCGGGCGGAGGGGATCCGCGTGGCGAACGTCTTCCACGCCGGCGACGGGAACCTCCACCCGCTCGTGCTCTACGACGCGGCGGTCCCCGGCGAGGAGGAGCGCGCGGCGCGGCTCGGCGGCGAGATCCTGCGGCTGTGCATCCGCTCCGGCGGCTCGATCACCGGCGAGCACGGCGTCGGCGCGGAGAAGGTCGCGTACATGGCGGAGCAGTTCCGCCCCGAGGATCTCGACACGATGGCCAAGGTCCGCTGCGCGTTCGATCCGGCCGCGCTCCTCAACCCCGGCAAGGTCCTCCCCACGCCCCGGCTGTGCGGCGAGCGCCCCGGGCCCTACCGCCCGCACCCGGCCGAGGTGGCGGGCCTGGCGGAGCGCTGGTGATCGAGACCGCTCCCACTCCCGCCCCGGGCGAGGGGCTCGCCGGCTTCCCGGCGCGGCTCGCCTTCGAGCCCGCCTCCGTCGAGGAGGCCGCCGCCGCGCTGCGCGCCCTGGCCGGCGAGGGGCTCGCGGTGGTGTTCGTCGGCGGCGGCACCGACCTCGGGCTGGGCGGCACGCCGGAGCGGCTCGACGCGGTCCTCCTCACCCGGCGGCTCGCGGGCGTGAAGGAGCACGCGCCCGCCGACCAGATCGTGCACGTCGAGGCGGGGATCACCCTCGCCGCGCTCCAGCGCCATCTCGCGCCGCACGGCCAGCGGCTCGCGCTCGACCCGCCCGCGCCGGAGCGCGCCACCCTCGGCGGGCTGCTCGCGGCGAACGGCTTCGGGCCGCGGCGGACGCGCTTCGGGACGCTCCGCGACCTCGTCATCGGGATCACCGTGGTGCGGGCCGACGGGGCCATCGCGCGGGGCGGCGGCAAGGTGGTGAAGAACGTGGCCGGGTTCGACCTGCCGCGCCTCTTCTGCGGCTCGCTCGGGACGCTCGGGCTCGTCGCCGAGGTGATCCTGCGGCTGCACCCGCTGCCCGAGGCGAGCGAGACGGTCGCGGTCGCCGGGCTCGACGCGGCCGAGGTCCGGGCGATCTCGCGCGCCGCGGCGGCGTCGTACCTCGAGCCGACCGCGGCCGTCGCGCTCCCGGAGGGCGACGGGCTCCGCCTGCTGCTGCGGTTCGAGGGGTTCGGGCCGGGCGTCCGGGACCAGGCGAACCGGTGCGCCACCCTCGTCGCCCAGGACGGCCGCCGGCCGGAGCGGCTGGCCGGCGCGGACGAGGCGGCGGCCTGGGCGCGGCACGACGCGCTCCGGACCGCGGGCGACGTGCGGCTGAAGGCGTGCTTCGTCCCGGCGGCGCTCGCCGTCGCGGCCGAGGCGCTCCGGCCGGCGGTCGCGGTGCTGGGCGGCGGGGCGCTGCTGTTCTACCCGACGCTCGGGATCGCCTGGGTCTCCGGCGCGCTGGACGCCGAGGCGGCGGCGCCGCTGGCGCGTGCGGTCGAGAGGGCGCGCGACGCGCTCCGGGCCGGCCACGGCTCGGTGGTGCTCGCCGCCGCGCCGCCGGTGCTCCGGGCGCGGCTCGACCCGTGGGGAGCGGCCCCGGACGCGATCGCGGTGATGCGGCGGCTGAAGCGCGAGCTCGATCCCGACGGACGGCTCGCGCCCG
>NZ_JALCZA010000087.1 GCF_022690765.1 Anaeromyxobacter oryzisoli
CGGGCGGGGCGAACGGCCCTCGCCCGCGGCGCCGGCCCGGCGCGGCCCTGGCGACGGGCTACGGCTCGACGGTCGTCACGTACTTCGGCGCGTTCTTCTCGACGCCGATGATCACGGCCGACTTCACCGGGTTGTGATCGGCGTCGAGCCGGATCGTGCCCGTGACGCCCTGGAACGAGGTGGTCTTCTCGATCGCGTCGCGGATCGCGGTGGGCGTGAGATCGGTGGCCCGGTTCATCGCGTCCACGGCGAGGCGCGCGGCGTCGTAGCCGAGCGCGGCGAAGGAGTCGGGCTTCTGGCCCTTGTACGTGGCCTCGTACTTCTTCACGAACTCCTGCACCACCGGCGACTGGTTCTCGACGGAGTAGTGGTTCGTGAAGTAGCCGCCGTCGAGGGCGCCCTGCGCGATCTCGTAGAGCGTCGCCGAGTCCCAGCCGTCGCCGCCGGCGAGCGGCACCTTCAGGCCGAGCTCGCGGGCCTGGCGGCCGATGAGCGCGACGTCGGTGTAGTAGCCGGGCACGTAGACGATCTCGGGGTTCGTCGCCTTCACGCGGGTGAGCTGCGCCTTGAAGTCCTGGTCCCCGGACTTGTAGCTCACGTCGGCCACGATCTCGCCGCCGAGCTCCTTGAACGTCTTGGCGAAGTAGTCGGCCAGCCCCTGCGAGTAGTCGTTGCCCACGTCGCGGACGATGGCGGCCTTCGTGACCTTCAGGTTCTGGCGCGCGAACTTCCCCATCACCGTCCCCTGGAACGGATCGATGAAGCAGACGCGGAACATGTAGGGCCGGGTCTTGTCACCGTCCTTCGTGACCTTCGGGCTGGTGGACGCCGGCGAGATGGCCGGGATCTTGTTCGCGTCGGCGATGGGCGCCACCGCGAGGGTGCGGCTCGACCCGAGCTCGCCGATGAGGACCGTCGCCTTCTTGTCCGTGATGAGGCGGGTGGCGGCGATGGCCGCCTCCTCCGGCTTGCCCTGCGTGTCGTAGATCTCGAGGACGATCTTGTGCCCCTTCACGCCGCCGGCGGCGTTGATCTCGTCGAGGGCGAGCTTCACGCCGTTGTTCGACCCCTGGCCGAACGTGGCGGTGTCGCCCGTGAGCGACGTCACGTGACCGATGACGATCGGCGCCGTCCCGACCTTGGCCTCGCCCTTCTTCTGACAACCTGCACCGACCGCGAGGGTCGCGATCGCCACCACTCCAAGCCACCGCATCGAGCTCCTCCTTGGGCCGCGTCACGCGTGCGCCGGCCGGCGCCGGGCGCGGCTGCGTGGTGAATAGGTACCACATGGGCGCTCCGGGCGGTCACCGGCCGCCGCCGTGACGCGCGGCGGCAGGGACGGCTCGGCCGCGCTCAGCGCTCCGCGGAGTGACGCTCGACGACCGCGAGCAGCTCGCCGAGGTGGAACGGCTTCGGCAGGTAGGCGTTTGCCTGGGGGATGGGCAGGGTGCCCGAGGGCGAGGCAGCGGTCATGAGCACGACGGGGAGATCGCGGAGGCCCGGGTCCTCCCGGAGCTCGCTGAGGAACTGGGCGCCGCTCATCACCGGCATCACGAGGTCGAGCACGATGAGGTTCGGCCGGTGCGGCCGGCGCAGCCACTGGAGCCCCTCGACGCCGTTCGAGACCGGCGTCACCACGTACCCCTCGGACTCGAGACACTCGGCGACGCTCTCGCGGATCCCGGCGTCGTCCTCGATGAGCAGGATGCTTCGGCTCGCGGTCACGAGACCCTCCGACCTCGACTTGTACCAAACGGCCCGGGGCCGGCGCGATCCCCCTCCGTGCCCGGCCGATCGACCGATCGGTCAATCGGCCCTCGGAAAGCGAACGAAGGCCCGCTCCCGCGTTCGCGGGCCGCGAGACCCGCCCCAGCCGGGGGGCGTCTCCGTGAAAACCGATATCGGCGCGTAAAGGGAGCTCCGGCCATGGGCCGGGACCCCGTCCGGTCAAGGGCGGAAGCGCCGCTCGATGCGCGCGCGGAGCAGCTCGAGCAAGCCGTCAGCGGTCGTCCCCGCGTCCGCGGCGACCCGCAGCTGGAGCCCGGCCCGCCCGGCGACGCGCGCGCCGTCGCCGAGGGGCCCGTCGTCCGCGACGACGGCGACGGCCTCGGGCGCGACGCCCACGTCGTACGGCGCCAGGTAGAGCTCGGAGAAGCGGCGCCGGAGCCTCCCCGCGGTGAGCGCCTCCGCCTCGGCGGGGAGCATCTGGAAGCCGAGCGCGGTGTCGCCGAGCGCGGCGGTGACCTCCGCGATCAGGCCGAGCCGGAGGGCGTGCGGCGCGAGGGCCTCGAGGCCGTCCACCTCGCCGTAGCGCCAGTAGCTCCGGAGGATCGCGCCGCAGGCGGCGCAGGCCAGGCCGTGGAGCGTGTCGAGGCCGCGGGTGCGGTGCAGGTGAAGCGCCGGCCCCGCGGCGCCGCACGCCTTGCAGGTCTCCTCGGGGCCGAGGGCCGCGAGCACGTCGCGGGCGATGGCGGCGACCGGCGTGGCGTCGAGCGCGATCCGGACGCCGGCGGCGAGCTCCGCCGAGGCGAGCTGGAGGCCGGCCTGCACCGCGTCGCCCTCCGCGCGGGCGCCGAGGGCGAGGTGGCGCGGGAGGCGGCCGAGGGCGCGCGGGAGGTCCGGCGCCGCGGGCCACGCCGCGCGGATCCGATCCCAGCGCGCCGCGAGCCCCTCCGCCGAGGCGAGCGCCTCCGGCGGTCGGCCTCCCGCGTCCTCGGCGAAGAAGGCGAGGCAGGTGAGCGCCACCTCCCAGGGCGCCGCGCGGGCGGCGTCCTCCAGCGTCCGAGCGAGGGCGCGGGCCTCGGCGGTCGCCCGCCGGCGCTCGAGGCGCGCCGCGCTCCGCCTCACCAGGTCGCTCTCCGCGAGCGGATCGAAGGCGCGCCGCGCCCCCGTCGGGCCCCGCTTCTCGATCTCACGCATCGCCGTCCTCCTCGCGCGCGCGAGCGCGCGGGCCGCCGCCGCGACCCGGTCCAGCCGCGCGAGCGCGTCGGCGCGCGCCGCGGCGGCCTCCTCCTCGACCCCGGCGCGCGTCTCGGCGACGAGAACGCCGCCCTCGGCGGCGCGCCGCTCCGCCTCGGCGCGGAGCCGGTGCGTGTCGCTCCGGACGAGCCGGTCGCGCTCTCGTCCGAGCGACGCGGCGATCCGCGCGAGCGTCGCGATCCGGCGCTCGAGGTGGGCCAACCGCTCCTCGTCGGTGAGCTCGCCCGGCGGCTCGCCCGCGCCGACCCGCTCGGCCATGACCTCCAGCGCGGTCCGGTCGCCCTTCGCGTACGCCGCGTTCACCCGCGCCATCAGCTCCGAGAGCCGCGCCGCCTCCGCGGGGTCGCGCGCGAGGTCCGGGTGGAGCACCCGGGCGAGGCGGCGATAGAGCCGCTTCAGGACCCGCTCCTCCGCCTCGATCTCCGGGGGCGGCTCCGCGCCGCGATCGTCCTCGCCCCCGGCGGGGGCGGACGCCACCTCCGGCTCGCCGTCGTCCTCCCGGGTGGCCTCCCGGGCGGCGCCTGACGCGGACGGGCGCGAGCGCCCGCGCGCGCGGCGGCCGGCCGGCTCGCGCGCGGGCGGCGGCGGGCTGCCTGCCGCGAGGGCGTCGGCCAGCGCGAGGAGCCCCTCCTCGAGCCGCCGGAGCTTCCCTACCACGCGCTCGGCGGCGGCCAGCCCGGCGAACGAAGCGCCGACGGCGTGCTCCCATGCGTGCGAGAAGGCAGCCAGGGCGGCGGAGAGCGCCTCGAGCTCGCCGTCGAGCGCCGTCACCTCCGCCAGGACCGCGCGGAGCCGCGCCTCGGCCTCGGCGACCGGGCGGGCAGCCTCGCGCCCTTCCGCGGGGACCAGGGCGATGGAGCGGGCGAGCGCGCGGTCGTCCGGGGGCATCCCCGGGGTTCTATCACCCGCCGACGCTCGCCGTGGAGCGGCGGACGGGCGGCGCGGCGGCCGGCCGGCGTGCCACCAGCCCGCGGACCCCGTTCGCGACCAGGAGGACGCAGAACCACTGGGCGAAGGTGAGCCCCCACTGCCGCCCGTCGGCGTAGGGCACGTCGCCGGGGCGCGCGCGGAGGAAGTCGAGGAAGAACCGGGTCACGCCGTAGAGCAGGGCGAGCAGCGAGAGGAGGCGCCCGCGAA
Source organism: Anaeromyxobacter oryzisoli (assembly GCF_022690765.1). Classification (GTDB taxonomy): domain Bacteria; phylum Myxococcota; class Myxococcia; order Myxococcales; family Anaeromyxobacteraceae; genus Anaeromyxobacter; species Anaeromyxobacter oryzisoli. The sequence continues at coordinate 4,117 of NZ_JALCZA010000087.1, forward strand.
GCAGGCCGCGGCGATGCAGGATCCAGAGGAGCGCCCCCATCGCGAACAGCGCGATCGCCTCGTACAGCCCGAGGTCGTGGCGCGGGCCGCCGCCGTCGTTCCAGTTCACCGCGAGGAAGAAGTCGGAGTGGATGCCCGGGTGATCGTGGACGGTGAAGCAGCCCACCCGCGCGATGCCCCAGCCCGGCGCGACGCCGAGGGCGAACGCGTCGGCGTAGTCGGCGAACCGGATCTTCCTGCGCCTGAAGAAGACCGCCGCCGCGAGGATGCCGCCGAGGAGCCCGCCCATCGACGAGAGCCCCTCCCAGAACTTCAGGACGCGGATCGGGTCCTGCAGCTCCTCCTGATGGTAGAAGAGCAGGTGGACGAGGTGTCCGAACAGGACGCCGCTCAGGACGCCCGCCACCGAGAAGTCGAGGATGACCTGCGGGTCCTTGCCGAGCTCCCGCGCGCCCTTCGCGGCGAGCTGGACGGCCACCAGGATCCCGATGGCCGAGAGGATCCCGAAGGACTGGATGGTGAAGTACGGGCCGAGGCTGAAGCTCGGCAGCTCGAACCAGGGGATCACCGCGAGGGGCATCGGCGGGTGTTTATCGCCGGTGTCCCCCGGCGTCCACGGGAATCCCCGGCGGGAACGGCCCCGGAGCCCGCGGTCGCCGGGCGGTCGGCGGCGCCGGCCCCTCTGCTATCCTCTCCCACATGGCCGCCCTCGACCCGGTCGCGTTCCTGCGCTCGATCTCGCCGTTCGACGCGCTCCCGCCGGCCGCCTTCGACGAGGCCGCCCGGGCCCTCGAGATCACCTTCTTCGCGTCGGGGACGCGGCTCCTCACCCGCGGCGGCACGCCCTCCGAGCACCTGTACGTGATCCGCAAGGGCGCGGTCCGGATCGAGCGCGACGGCCAGACGCTCCAGGTGCTCGAGGAGGGCGAGATGTTCGGCTTCACCTCGCTCATCTCGGGCAAGGCGACCCTCGACGTCACCGTCGAGGAGGACCTCCTGGCGTACCGGCTGCCCAAGGCGCGGTTCCAGGCCCTCCTCGCGCACGCGCCGTTCGCGGGGCACTTCGCCTCCGGGCTCGCCGAGCGGCTCCGGAACAGCCTCGAGCGCTCGCCGGTCGCGAGCTTCCAGCCGGACCTCGGGGTGCCGGTCGCGTCCCTGCTCCGCGGGCCGGCGGTGCGGATCGGCGAGGGCGCGACGGTCGGCGAGGCGGCGCGGCTCATGTGCGAGCGGGCGGTCGGCTCGGTGATCGTGGACTCCGCGCCCCCGGGGATCGTGACCGACCGCGACCTCCGCCAGCGCGTCCTCGCCGCCGGGCGCGGCCCGGAGACCCGCGTCGCCGAGATCCGCACCGCGCCGCTCCGGACGGTGCCCGCCGACACGCCGGTCTACGAGGCGTGGCGGATCCTCCTCGACGCGGGGATGCACCACCTGCCGGTCGTGCGCGGCGAGGAGATCGTCGGCGTGCTCTCGGCGACCGACCTCCTGAAGTGCACCGCCGCCGGCCCGGTCGCGGTGATGAAGCGCGTCGAGCGGCTCCAGGGGCGCGACGCGCTCCCGGGGTACGGGGCGAAGGTGACCGAGATGGCCTCGGCGCTCTTCGCCGGCGGGCTCGAGCCGATCGTGATCGGCGGGTTCGTGGCGCGCCTCAACGACACGCTCGTCGGCCGGATCCTCAGGTGGGCCGAGGCGGACCTCGGGCCGCCCCCGACGCCGTACGCGTGGATGGTGTTCGGGTCGGAGGGGCGCATGGAGCAGACCCTCCTCACCGATCAGGACAACGCGCTCGTCTGGGGCGACGACACGCCGGCGGCGCGGGCCTACTTCGGCGCGCTGGCGGAGCGGGCGAACGCCGACCTCCAGGCCGCCGGCTTCCCGCGCTGCCCCGGCGGCTACATGGCCGTGAACTGGAAGGCGCCGCTGGCCGAGTGGGAGGACCGGTTCCGCGGCTGGCTCGACTCCCCGACGCCGCAGGCGCTCCTCGAGGCGTCGATCCTGTTCGACTTCCGCGCGGCGCACGGCGCCCTCGACCTCGCGCCGCTCGACAAGGTCGTGCAGCGCGCCCGCGGCGCCCGGACCTTCCTCGCCGCGATGGCGAAGAGCGCCCTCACCTTCCAGCCGCCCGGCGGGCTCATGCTCCGGCTCCGCGGGGACTCGAGCCGCTTCGACCTGAAGCTCAAGGGGATCAGCCCCATCGTCTTCCTCGCGCGCGTGTACGGCCTCGAGTCCGGCGCCCGCTCGTCCAACACCCTCGAGCGGCTCGCCGCCGCGCTCCGCGCCGGCCTCATCGCGAAGGACTCGTGCGAGACGCTCTCGGAGGCCTACCGGTTCCTGCTCCGCCTCCGCCTCCGCGAGCAGCTCCGCATGATCTCCGAGGGCCGGCCGCCCACGAACGTGGTGTCGCTCTCGGACTTCTCGTCGAGCGAGCGGAGCCGGCTGCGCGACACGTTCCGCGCCATCGAGATCTGGCAGGACCGCGCGTCGTACCACTACCGGACGGATCTGTTCTGACGGCCGCCGCCGTGATGGGAACGACCATGCTCTGGCCCTCGCCGCCCTGGGATCGGGTCGTGTACTGGGCGCTCGACCTCGAGACCGGCGGCCTCGACCCGCGCACCGACGCGATCCTGTCGGCCGGCATGGTCCCGATCCGGGCCGGCGCGGTCCGCCTCGGCGAGGCGTTCTCGACGCTGGTCCGGCCGGAGCGGGCCGACCGGGTCGATCCCGGCTCGGTGCGCGCGCACCAGCTCGTCCCCGACGACGTCCGCGGGGCGCCCGGGCTCGACGAGGTGCTCGCCCGCGTGGACGAGCGGCTCCGGGAGGGCGCGCTGCTCGTGCACCAGGCCGCGCTCGACGTCGCCTTCCTGAAGCGCGCGTACCGGCGCGCCGGGCGCCGCTGGCCGAGCCCGCCCGTCGTGGACACGGTGGCGCTGCTCCTCGCCGCGGCGAAGCGGGCCCGCCTCATCGACCCGGGCGCGCCCGACCAGGAGCCGGAGCTGAACCTGCTCGCGGCGCGGCGGCGGCTGGGGCTGCCCGACTACGGCCAGCACGACGCGCTCACCGACGCGATCGCCACCGCCGAGCTGTTCCTCGTGCTGCGTCGCCGGCTCGCCGCGCGGACCCTCCGCGACCTGAGGTGACGGCGACCGGCGACCGGGCCCGGGCGATGGCTTCGGATGCATCACGTTCGCGCGGAGAGCAGGGCCGTCGAACAGGGACCTTGCAGGCGAACGGCCCTGGATGACGGCCGGACTGGGCTCAAGAAGATGGAAGGGCCGGGACGCCACACTGCGTGGGACTCGTCTGCGCAAGATCGGCCCCGAAGAAGCCCGCGTTTCACCTGCGGGCGAGGCAGCCCTCTTCGGACATCGCACGGTCCCTTCATTCACCGACAGTATCAACCCCGGCGCTGGCGGGCTCCTCCTTTCGCGGGAACCCACGTTTCACCAATCGGCGATTGACGCGTTTCCGGTGGGTGACGCTTCGCGAGCCCAGGTCGTCCGAATAGGCCTCTCTCGCAGCGTCGCGGGGGCGCCGTGCGCAGCGAGTCCGTGCGGAGCCGAGGCGCGAGGGACCGTTCCCGTTCTCGCGTCCAGGCGCGAATGCGTGCGCCTGGGGAGGTCGTGAAATCCCGTGAGACCATTGGTTCATGCACGCACGCGATCTCTCCGCCCGCCTCTCCGAGCTCCTCCGCCGCGAGCACGACTGCATGGCCGACTTCCTGGTCGCCCTCGCCGAATTCGATCGCCGCCGCCTCTGGGTCGAGCTCGGCTACTCGAGCCTGTTCTGGTTCCTCCATCGCGAGCTCGGGCTCTCGAAGGGGGCCGCGTTCTACCGGAAGACCGCCGCCGAGCTGGTGCAGCGGTTCCCCGAGGTGATCGAGCCGTTGCGCGACGGGAGGCTTTGCATCTCGAGCATCGCGGAGCTCGCGAAGGTGATCTCGCCCGAGAACCGGGCGGAGGTGCTGCCGCGGTTCTTCCACCGCTCGAAGCACGAGGCGGCGGAGGTTGCGGCCGAGATCAAGCCGGTCGAGAAACCGCCGCGCCGCGAGATCGTGACGGCGGTGCGCGGCCCGGTCACGGAGGAGGCCGTTCCGCGTCTCGAGGTCGCGGCGGCGGCGAGCCCGGGCGCGGCGCTCCCGGTCGCGGCCCCGAACGGTGTCACGGCGGCACCGTTCGAGCTGCTCGAAGCGAGAGGTTCGCCGGAAAACCTTGTCGATGCCAACTCTCCGCGCGCTGCGGCGCACGCCCCATCTTCCCGCGAGCCCCGTGGCGAATCGGTCGAGCCGCTCAGCGCCGAGCTCCGGCGGCTTCACTTCAACGTCTCCCGCCGCTTCCTCGCGAAGCTCGACGCCGCCCGGGATGCGCTCTCCCATTCGCATTTCGGCGCCACCACGGAGGAGATCCTCGAGGTCGGCCTCGACCTCGTCCTCGCCCGAAGCGCAAAGCGGAAGGGGCTCGTGCAGAAGCCGCTCGCGAAGCGCCGCCCCTCGAAGCCGGAGCACCTCTCCGCCGAGGTGAAGCGCCAGGTCTGGCTCCGCGATGGCGGCCGCTGCCAGTACCCCCTCGACTCCGGCGGCATCTGCGGCTCGACTTACCAGCTCGAGTTCGAACACCGCGAGGCCGAGGCCCTGGGCGGCCCGCCCACGGTCGAGAACATCTACCTCCTCTGTTTCTTTCACAACCAGCTCGCCGCTCGGAAGGTCTTCGGGGACGCCTTGATGGACCGATTCAGGCGACGGTCGAACGGTGAGCTCTTCGACTCCGCACCTGTCGCACGAACGGATACGGCGCCGCGGTGGGCAGCGAAGAAGAAGCGCTCGGGGTGAGCGCATGGCGGCCGGTCCGGCTCTCGGGCGACGGTGATGATGGCCGACGTGCGGCCACCGTACCTGCTCCAGCTCTCCTGCCGCCCCGCATCGGTGGGCGGTCGAGAGCCGTGGCGAGCGCCTCATAGCGCCTCTCGGTTGGGTCGAGCCCGTCGCGAGGCACACGATGCCGTCGCCGAGCCGGGGCACACGACGACGGAGCAGCGCAGGCGATTCGAAGTTCCGTTCGCCTGAGCGTAGGCGCGCGCAGCGCGCCGAAGTGCCTGAGCCAGCCCCACGCTTGCCGTGCAGGCGCGCTCGTACCCCGCGGCCCCTCTCAGCACGCAACGCCTCGCAGAGCGGCGGCGGTGCCGGGACGAATGCTCAGGCCGATGGCCCCCCGCGGGGACGCCGTGCTCGGCTACCCCGCGTCGGGCTACCGCCGGTCCGGGGCTACCGCCCGAGGAGCCCCGCGAGCAGCACCGCGAGGACGATCGCCGCGGTCGTCCACGCGCGCCAGGGCACGAGCACCGGATCGGAGCGGGTCAGGGCGATCGCATGGGCGTGGGGGATCCTCGGAGCGCGGTGCATCGTCGCCAACCTCCCGGGCGGCGGCTCGCCGCCCTCCCGGGTGAGCTAAGGGCCGGCCTGCCCCTTCGCAATCCCCCTCGTCGAGGGACACTGGTCATGCCGAGGGCGGCGCCATGAACTCCGGGCCGACCGGATCGGTCACGTTGGCCTGGACGATCCGATCGATCCGCACCTTCGCGGTGTCGTCGAGGCGCCAGCCGAAGACGCGCGGCAGCGGATCGAGCTGACCGGCGCGTCGCGCGCCCCACAGCGCGATCGAGATGCCCGGTTGGTCGAGGATCCAGCGGACCGCGAGCTCGAGCACGGTGCGCCCGAACCGCTCGCGTGCGAAGGCGTCCAGGTCCGCGACCGCGCCGAGGTACTGGTCGAACCGCGGCGGGTGGAACTTGGGATCGTCCTTGCGGAGATCGTCCCCGTCGAAGGTGGTGCCGGCCGCCATGCGGCCCGAGAGGAGCCCGCGGCAGAGCGCGCCGTAGGCGAGGGTCGCGATGCCGTGCTCCCGGCAGAACGGCAGGACGTCGGCGTCGATGGCGCGCTCGAACAGGTTGTACGGCGGCTGGTCGGCCGCGAGCGGCGCCGCGGCGCGGAACCGCTCGAGCTGCGCGACGGAGAGGTTGGACGCGCCGATGGCGCGGATCTTCCCGGCGCGACGGAGCCCGTCGAGCGCCCCCGCGGTCTCCTCGAGCGGCACCGCCGGATCCGGCCAGTGGAGCTGGTACAGGTCGATGACGTCCACCTGGAGGCGCCGCAGCGAGTCCTCCACCTCGCGGGCGATCCGCGCCGGGGAGGCGTCGCGCCGGACGCCGCCCTTCGTCCAGTCGAGCCCGCACTTGGTCGCGACGAGCACGCGATCGCGCCGCCCGGACGAGGCGAGCGCGCGCCCGACGAGCTCCTCCGCGCGCCCGAACCCGTAGACCGGCGCGGTGTCGATCAGGTTCACGCCGGCGTCGAGGGCGGCGTGGATCGTGCGGATCGACTCCGTCTCGTCGGTGCCGCCCCACATCCAGCCCCCGATCGCCCAGGTGCCCAGGCCGACGCGGGACGCGGGGAACGGCAGGCCGGGGATCGCGACGTACTCCATGAGACGCCTCCGTGGCAGACCGCTCGCGCACCGGAGCTTGTCGCCCGGGCGGTGCTCGAGGGTCGGAGAGATGGGGACACGGCCGGGCGGCCGGCCGCGGGGACGACGCCGTCAAGCGTCCGAGCGGAGGTCCTGCTCCAGCGCCTCGCGCTGCTCGCGGTCGAGCGCCGTCCGGGCCTCGAGCCCGGGCAGGTCCGAGCCGACCGCGACGGGCACCGTGCCCCGGACGTCGAACTCGAGGTACTGCACGGACGAGAGCCGATCGGCGCCGACCTGGCGCGCGTCGTAGCGAGCCCGCACCCGCTCGCCGCCCGGCAGCTCGAGGTAGACGTGCGCCGGCAGGTCGAGCCAGGCGCGGAGCTTCCGGTCCCGCTCCTCCGGGTCCGTGATCTCGATGAGGAGCGACACGCCGAGCTCGCCCTTCCCGCCCAGCAGCTCGTTGTAGGTCTCGAGCTCGTGGCGGATGTCCTCGTCTCGCGTCAGGCGCTCGGCCCGGATCATCTCCTGGATCTGGTAGCGGATCGTCGCGGTGTTCTCGAAGAGGAACGTGAGGACGCCGCCCACGTGCACCCGCCGCCGCCGCTTCGCCTCGAGGATCGCGGCGCGGAGCTCCGGACGCGACGCCTCGTACGCCGCGAGGTCGAGCAGCTCCTCGCGCTTGACCGGCCTCATCGCTCGCCGTCCTTTCCGGCGGCCGCGCCCGGCGCCGCCTCGAACCCCTCGCCGCGGTACGCCCGGGCGAGGAGCGTCACGGGGTGGAGCGGCCGCCTCCCGGCGTGCTGCTGGAACTGGAGCGCCGCGAGCGGGCAGTCGGTCACCCAGACCTGCGCGTCGGCGGCCTTCATCCCGTCGAACGCCTTCGCGCCGATCCGTCGCGACGGCTCGAACCCCTCCACCGTCAGCGCGTAGGTGCCGTCGTGGCCGCAGCACTCCATCACGGTCGCGCCGACGGTCACGCCCGGGATCTTCCGGGCGAGATCGCGCCCCTTGAAGCCGATCCCCTGGGCGCGGAGGTGGCACGGCGCGTGGTAGGCGATCTTGCCGCCCGGCGGGGCCGATCTGAAGTCGGTCTGGAACCGCGGCTCGTTCCGGATCGACCAGAGGAACTCCGAGACGTCCATCACGGCCGCGGCGAGCTGCTCCGCCCGGGCCCGATCCGCGCCCTCGAGCAGGTGCGGCCACTCGCGGCGCATCATCATCGAGCAGGTCGGGTTCACCACCAGCACCTTGGCGCCGCGCTCCACGAACGGGAGGAGCAGGTCGAGATCGGTCCGCGCCCAGGCGCGGAGGGAGGCGAGGTCCCCCACCTCCCACGCCGGCATGCCGCAGCAGGCGAGCCCCTTCACCACCCGCACGTCCACGCCGTTCTTTTGGAGCACGAACAGCGCGTCCCGCCCGAGCTCCGGCTCGTTGTGCTGCACGAAGCAGGTCTGGAAGAGCACCGCCTCGCCGCCCGGCTCGGGCCGCACGTAGCCGTGCTCCTCCGCCCAGGCGTCGAACGGCTGCGCCGCGAAGGGCGGCAGGAGCTTGTCGCGGTGGATCCCGACCGTCTTCTCCATCAGGACCCGGAGCGGCCGGCTCCGCGTGGACGCGTTCGCGAGCCCCAGCGACAGCCGCGCGAGCTTGCCGGCGCGGTCGGGATCGTTCAGCACCCGCTGGCGCAGGCTCCTCCGCTTCCCCCGCTGCCGGACGCCGCGGTAGCGGTGGACCAGCTTGGGGAAGTCGAGCTGGAACGCGTGGCCGTCGCGCGGCGTGTACGGGCACTGCACCTCGCACAGCTTGCACTGGAAGCAGCCGTCGAAGACGCCCTCCACCTCGGCCGGCCCGAGCTTCAGCACGTCGCCGTCGTACTTCTCGTCGAGGAGGCGGAACAGCCCCGGGAACACGTCGCAGTACTTGAAGCACAGCCGGCAGCCGTTGCAGATCTCGAACACCCGCCGGACCTCGCCGTCGAGCGCGGCGGGGTCCCAGTAGCGGGCGTCCGAGGGGTCGTAGGAGAGGCCGGGCGTGGGCTGGTACGAGATGCGCTTCTCCGGGGTGTTCATGCCTGAAGCCTCTCCCACCTCTATTCGATCGACTTGAGCATCTGGCCGAAGCGGCCGGCGTGCGACTTCTCGGCCTTCGCGAGGGTCTCGAACCAGTCCGCGATCTCGGCGAAGCCCTCGGCGCGGGCGGTCTTCGCCATCCCCGGGTACATGTCGGTGTACTCGTGGGTCTCACCGGCGATGGCGGCCTTCAGGTTCAGCGTGCTGTCGCCGATGGGGAGCCCGGTGGCGGGGTCGCCTACCGCCTTGAGGAAGTCGAGGTGGCCGTGCGCATGGCCGGTCTCGCCCTCGGCGGTGTCCCGGAAGTTCGACGCGACCTGGGGGTAGCCCTCCACGTCCGCGATCTTCGCGAAGTACAGGTACCGCCGGTTCGCCTGCGACTCTCCGGCGAAGGCGTCCTTGAGGTTCTGCTCGGTCTTGCTTCCCTTCAGCTGAGCCATCGTTCCGTCCTCCATGGGTCCGTCTTGGGGTCCGTCTGCTGGTTGAAGCCGCGCCGCGCGAGCCGCTCCCCGTGGAGTCGGCCTTTCATCCCGCCCGCCTCGCCCCCTCGCGGCGGGCCGATCGCGCAGCCCAGCATTCCTAGCGGTGGCTCGCCTCTTTGCACGCCCCTCCTGGGGAGGTGCGCCTCGACGGGCGACGGCATGCACGCACGGTGCGAGAGCCGGCCGGTGTGCGCAAGATCGAGGCGGGGCGGACGGACCCTTCGGGATCCGCCGCGGCGGCTTCGCGGGGCACCCTCGGGACCGCGACGGGACGGAGGCCGGCATGGATCCGATGGAGCGGCAGCGGCAGCGCGAGCTCGCGATCCGGCGGGAGCAGGAGCTGAAGGACCTCGAGACCGAGAACGACCACCGCGAGCGGCCGCTCGAGGGGCTCTCCTCGGCGCCGACGAGCTGGACCCAGGATCAGGACGACGCCGCCGCCGCGATCGTGCACGCTCAGGACGAGGCCGCGTCGGAGGAGCGCTCGCGCGAGCAGGTCCCCCCCGCGCCGCCCGAGCGGACGCTGCCGGAGCGCGGGGACGACGAGGAGCAGGGCCTCCCGGGCGCTCGATCCTGACCCCCGCGTCGCCGGAGGCCCGGAGGCCTGTCACCGCCGCCGGGCCGCGTCGCAGGCCACGAGGAGCAGGAGCGCGGCCGCGACGACTCCGGCGGGCGCCGTCGCGGCGCGGGCGACGGGCACGAGGCAGGCGACGCCGCCGAGGGCGAAGAGCACGTCCGCGCCGCGCCCGCGCGAGCCAGGGGACGGGAGCACCCCCGCGGCGGCGGCCGTTCCGAGGGCGGCGGCGGCGGGCACGGCGAGCTCGCGGGCGTGGGCCCGGAGGACGGGGAGGACCGGCAGCGCGATCGCGAGCAGGACCACCGCCGCCCCCGCGGAGAGGGTGAGGACCGCGGCCGCGGCGCAGTCCTTCGCGATCCGCGCCCGCTCGTCGAGCCCGGGCGCGGCGAGGTCCACCACCGCCTCGAGGGCCGAGTTCGCCGCCTCCGCGGCGAGCACCGCGGCGGCGCAGAGGAGGAGGAGCGCGCGCTCCACCGGCGCGAGCGGCGCGACCGCCGCGAAGGAGGCCACCAGGATGGCCCCCGCGAGCTGGATCCGGAGGTTCCGCTCCCGCAGGGCGCCCTCGACGAGCCCCGTCCAGGCCCAGCGGAAGCTCCGGACGACGCCGTGGGCGCCCTTGAGCGGGGGGGTCGAGGGGGGGACGGAAGGCATGCGGTGAGCGACGGACCTCGAACCGTACGCCATCCGGGCCGCCCCTGCACGCTCCTTCCGGACCGCGGCCGCGGGCACGGGGTGACGGCCCCGGGCACGAGGTCGCGCGCCACCCTCGTCCGTCATCAAATGTTCTGCGACAGGATGAGGTGCACGTACTGGGCGCGCTCGAACGCGCCCGGATCCTGGATCTCCCGTTGCGAGAGCGTCCCCCGGATCGCGTCGAGGCTCGTGCCCCGTCGGTCGAGCCAGTCCTCGACCTCGGCGAGGATCTTCCCGAGCTGCGGGATGCCGTTCTTCACGAGGGTCGAGGCGACCTGCACGACCTGCGCTCCGGCGAGGATCTGCTTCAGCACCGCGGCGGCGTCGTAGACGCCGGTGGACGCGGCGAGGTGCGCGCGGATCCGGCCGTGCAGGAGCCCGATCCAGCGGAGCGAGACCAGCATCTCCGCGGGCGCGGACAGCGTCATGGAGGGGACCGCCGTCAGCCGCTCGAGCGAGATGTCCGGCTGGAGGAACCGGTTGAAGAGCACGAGCGCGTTCGCCCCGGCGGCGTCGACCCGCGCCGCGAAGTGCGCCAGGGCGGTGAAGTAGGGCGAGAGCTTCACCGCGACCGGCACGCGCACGGCGTCCCGGATCGACTCGACGATCTCGAGGTCGCGCCGCTCGACCTCGGCGCTCGAGATCTGCGGATCGGCCTGCACGGAGTAGAGGTTCACCTCGAGAGCGTCGGCGCCGGCCTGCTCGATCTCGCGCGCGTACTCGGTCCAGCTCCCCGGCGTGCAGCAGTTCAGGCTGGCGATGACCGGGATGTCCAGCGCGCGCTTGGCCCGCTCGACCAGGGAGAGGTACTCGTGCGGCCCGACCCGCTGCGGCGGGAAGTACGTGCGGGCCTCGGGGTTGGACTCGGCCCCGCGGGCCAGCTCCTCCTCGAGGGCCGACGACGCGGCCTCGATCTGCTCCTCGAACAGGGAGCGGAGCACCACGGCGCCCGCGCCGTGTCCCTCCGCCGCCTCGAGGTTGTCCAGCCGGTTCGAGAACGCTGAGCTCGCGACGACGAGCGGGCTCGGGAGGAGGAGCCCCATGTACTCGGTGACGAGCTCGGCCATCTGGCGATCCCCCTCGCGCCCCCAGCTCGGCGGGCCGGACGCGTGAATAGCGCCCGTCCCACGGCCGCGCCAGCAAAGCGCCGCGGGCCGGCGGGCCGGCGCGCACGGCGCGAGCGGGGGTCGCCGTCACGGTCGGGCGCGGCCCAGCGGGTGCACCGTCAGTACCGGGCAGCCCGCGCGCCGCACCACCCGCTCGGCGATGGAGCCCATCAGCGCGTGCTCGATGCCGGTCCGGCCGTGGGTCCCGAGCACGAGCAGATCGACGCCCTGCTCCTTCGCGAACGCGACGACCTCCGCGGCGGGCTCGCCGATCGCCTTCGCGGTCTCGACGGCGACGGCCCCGAGCTTCTCGGCGTCGGCGCGCCAGAGCTGGAGGTGCCGCTCCGCCTGATCCGCCAGCTCCTGCATCATCTTCGGGCTCGCGACGATCGAGCCGTCCGGGAAGGTGTAGCCGGGGATCGGGTAGGCGTGGAGCAGGATCAGCCGGGCCCCGAACCGGCGCGCCAGGTCGGCCGCGACCTCCAGGGCGGCCCGCGAGGCGTCGGAGAAGTCGATGGGGCAGCAGATCTTCTTCCAGTCCGCGTTCGGCATCGTCCCGGCCCTCCGCCGGAGCACGCGCTCCGGCCCGAGGTGGATCCTAACGCGACGCGCGGCGCCGGGGCGTGGAGCGGGGTGGTCCCTTCGGTGGCGGCGGGCGAGGGGCCCGGTTAGGATTCGCCGCCCGTGCAACCTCGCTCCAAGGGTTTCCTGTACGCCTTCGCCGCATACCTCGCGTGGGGCTTCCTGCCGCTCTACTTCAAGGCGCTCCGGGGGATCCCGGCGCCGGAGGTGCTCGCCCACCGCGTCGTGTGGTCCGTCGTGCTCCTCGCCGCCGTGGTCGTCGCGGCGCGGAGGGGGGCCGCGCTCCGGGAGGCGCTCGCCCGCGGTCCGCGCGGCGTGCTCGCGACGACGTCGGCCCTCATCGCCGGGAACTGGCTCCTCTACATCTGGGCGATCCAGTCCGGGCGCGTGGTGGAGGCGAGCCTCGGGTACTTCGTGAACCCGCTCGTGAACGTGCTGCTCGGGGTCGTGTTCCTCGGCGAGCCGCTCTCCGTCCGGCAGCGCGGCGCCCTCGCGCTCGCCGGCGCCGGCGTCCTCGCCCTCGTCGTGCGGCTCGGCACGTTCCCGTGGGTCGCGCTCCTGCTCGCCCTGACGTTCGGGCTCTACGGCCTCCTCCGCAAGCGCGCCGCCGTGGACCCGCTCGCCGGCCTGCTCGTCGAGACCACGTTCCTCGTTCCGCTCGCCCTCGCGCTGCTCCTCGCCCGGGCCGCGAGCGGCGCGGGCGCCTTCGGCCACGGCCTCGCGCCCTCGATCCTCCTCGCGCTCGCCGGCCCCATCACCGCGATCCCGCTGGTGTGGTTCGCGGTGGGCGTGCAGCGGCTCCGGCTCTCGACCATGGGGCTCATCCAGTACGTCGCCCCGACCTGCCAGTTCCTGCTCGGCGTCGTGCTCTACCGCGAGCCCTTCACCCGCGCCCACGCGCTCGCCTTCGGGCTCATCTGGTCGTCGCTCGTCGTCTACTCCTGGGACCTGGTCGTGACGGCGCGGCGCCTCGAGGTCGCGCGCGCCGCCGCCGCGTCCACCGAGCCGCCGCCCGAGCCATCCCCCGAGCCGTCGGCGCAGGTGTCGCCGCAGGGCTGATCGGATGCCCGCCCGATTGTGGCGGACCACCCCCTCGCGCTAACGTTCGCGGCGAGGGGAGAGACACGCCGGAGCGTATAGATGTCCTCACCCCTCGATCGCAGGCCCGGACCGTCCCCGCACCCTCCGCCGTCACCGGACGTCGCGCCTCGGCGCGAGGCGCGCTGGGTCAATCCGCACGGCGCGCTCCCCCGGGTCCGGTGGGCGGTGCAGCTCGCGTACCTCGCGTTCCTCCTCCTCGTCGCCTGGCAGTTCGTCCGGTTCCACGCCGCGGTCCTCGGCGACGCGCCGGTCACCGTGGCGCGCCCGCCCGCGGTGGAGGCGTTCCTCCCCATCGCGGCCCTGGTCGCCGCGAAGCGCTTCTTCCTGACCGGCTACTGGGACGCGGTCCACCCCGCCGGGCTCACGATCTTCCTCGCCGCGCTCGCGACCGCGTTCGTCGCGCGGAAGGCGTTCTGCTCCTGGATCTGCCCGGTGGGCACGATCTCGCGCGCGCTCGAGTGGGTCGGGCGCAGGACGATCTGGCGCCGGCGCTGGCCCGCGGTGCCGCGCTGGCTCGACCTGCCCCTCGCCGGCGTCAAGTACCTCCTCCTCGGGTTCTTCCTCTGGACGGTGGTCGTCGCGATGCCGCTCGAGGCGATCGACGGGTTCCTCCGGGCGCCGTTCAACCTCGCCGCCGACGCGAAGATGCTCGCCTTCTTCGCGCACCCCTCGGCGGCGGTGGTCGCGGTCCTCGGCGGCCTCGTGGCGATCTCGCTCGTCGTGAAGCACGCCTGGTGCCGGTACCTCTGCCCCTACGGCGCGCTCCTCGGCCTCGCCAGCCTGCTCTCGCCCGTCTCGGTCCGCCGCGACCCCGACGCGTGCAACGACTGCCGCGCCTGCACGCGCGCGTGTCCGAGCGAGATCCCCGTGCACGCGCGGCTCCGCGTCCTCTCCACCGAGTGCACCGGGTGCATGTCGTGCGTCGCCGCGTGCACCGCCCGGGACTGCCTCGGCGTCACGCGGAGGGGGACGCGCGCCTGGACTCCATGGGTGGTCCCCGCGGCCGCGCTCGGCGTGATGCTCGGCTTCTGGGCCATCGCGCGCGCGACCGGGTTCTGGGAGGCCGCCATCCCGGCGGAGGCGTACCGCTTCGCGTACCGGCTCCTCGGGATCGGCTAGACGAGGGCTCGCGATTCGCGAACACCTTCGGTGTCGCGCGTCGCGTAGCCCCGGGATCGGCGAGTCCGCGATCCGTCAGCGGCTCCGCGCGGCGTGGGCGCCGGGTATCCGCCCGGCCGACCGCACGTAGCGGTCCGGCGGACCGGCGTGGGAGGCTTCGGCGAGTGCGAGTGGGATCAGGCTGCCGCGGCGCGCCGCGCAGCGGCCCAGTTGGGCGGGAGCAGCTCGCCG
>NZ_JALCZA010000088.1 GCF_022690765.1 Anaeromyxobacter oryzisoli
CAGCGGGGAGGGGCCCCACCGCAGGTGGGGAGGGGCAGCGCCCCTCCCCGCGGGACAGCGCGCGCCAGCGCGCGTGGGCCCCGCGTAGCCAGGGGTGGGGCCCCGGCGAGCTTCGCTCGACGGGGCGGGGGCGCAGCCCCCGTGTAACCTGGCTAAACGAGGGCGCGAGGCGCGACACCGAAGGTGTTCGCGAATCGCGAACCCTCGTTTAGCCGGTGCGCGCGGTGCGCGCGGCGATGAAGGCGTCTCGCGCGCGCGTGTGATCCTCGACGATCCGGGCGTAGTGGCCGTGGAAGAGGGGCGACGCGACCAGGAAGTCCGCCGTCGCGCGGTTGCACGCGGTCGGGATGTTGTAGAGGACGGCGATCCGGAGGAGCGCCTTCACGTCCGGATCGTGCGGCTGCGGCTCGAGGGGATCCCAGAAGAAGACGAGGACGTTGAGCGCGCCCTCGGCGATCTTGGCGCCGACCTGCTGATCGCCGCCGAGCGGCCCGCTCTTGAAGCACGTCACGGCGAGCCCCGCCTCGCGCTCGACCAGCGCCCCGGTCGTGCCCGTCGCGAACAGCTTGTGCGCCCGCAGCACGGGGCGGTTGTACTTCACCCACTCCAGCAGGTCCTGCTTCCGCTTGTCGTGGGCGATGAGGACGATGTTCTTCGCCCCGTCCATCTCGATGCGATTCGTCATTTCCATGAGGGCTGGATCCTGCACGTCTTGGGCCGAGCTCGAAGTGAACGTCTCGTGACGAAACGGCCGGCCGATCCGGGGCGGCTCACTCGGGGTATGGGCGTTGCCCCGCCGACGGCGGCAGCACCACCTGCACGCGCGACGCGTGGCGCGACTCGAGCGTGTAATAGAAAGTGAGGCGGATCTCACCGTTTTCGACGAGGCCGCCCGGTGGGTTCGGGAACGGCGCGGCGGCGTGGACGGCGCGGACGATCTCGTCGTCGAGGAAGCCGAGCCCGCTCTGCGCGAACACCTTCACGAGCCGGAGCGCTCCGTCCGGCGTCAGCACGAGCTGGATCCCCGTGGTCCGATCGCGCTGGGGGAACATCGTGCCGTTCGGATCGCGCGCGAGGTACGCGCGGTTCGGATCCCACTCGCGGTAGACGGCGAGCCCGACGCGGTTGATGAAGGTGGCGTACTTGAAGGAGCGCGTGTTGAGCGCGGTGGCGTCGCCCTCGGCCACGTCCTCGAGCCGATCCGGCGACGGCCCGCCCGCGATCCGGGCGAGGCTCTGCGGGTCGGGCAGCAGCCGGGCGTCGAGCCGCCCCGACCGCCGCGCGCCGCCGCCGTCCGGCGCGCCGGGCGCCCCGGGCACCTGAAGCGAGGCGCCGCTGCCCGGCACCTGCTGGCGATCCTCGCGTGGCGCGAGCCGCGGCTCGCCCGCGCCCGGCGCGTCGGCGTGCGGCGCGAGGGCGAGCCGCTCCTGCGCGGGCTGCCTGGGCATGGCCGGCCGCTCGGCCCCCGTCCCGCCCTTCGGGCCTTCCTTGCCCGCCCTGGCCTCCGCGGCCTGTCCGCCGTCGCCCTTCTGCTCGGCCGGTCGGGGCGGCTTCTTCGCGCCGTCGGAGGGCGCAGGCAGCGTGTTCTCGTAGGCCCGCTTCCCGGCGAAGCGCGAGCGCGTCTCCTTCTCGACCGTGTTGTCACGGTCGGAGAGGTACCGCGCGTCCTTCGGCGGCCGGTTGTCCTTCGAGGGCGCGACGTCCACGAGCTGGCCGGGTGGACGGCGCTCCTCGGGCGGCTTGCGCTCCTCAGGCGGCGGCGTGGGGGCCGACGGCGGGCGCACCTGGACCGCGGAGGACGGCGGCCGCACGGCGGAGGCGGCCCCGCCGACGGCCCGGTTCGCCGCCCACTGCGCGGCGGAGAGCGGCGCGAGCGCCACCGGCGTCTCGCGGTGCGGCCGGGGGAGCTCGAACGCACCGGAGCGCAGCAACCCCCACAGGAGGAGCGCGTTCAGCGCGAGCGACGCCGCGACCGCGGCGGCGGCGCGCACTCCGCGTCTATCGGTCACCCTCCGGCGCCGCAGGCTGGGTCCGAGGAACGCCATCCGCCGGGGATGTTAACAGCCGGCGCAGCGGTTTCATCCCTTCGAGCGCCCGGTCCCTCCCGCGGAGACGCTGTTGACCCCACTGGTGCCGGGCCGGTAAACAGCGCGCGGTACGATGCCACTCGCTTCCCCTACCCCCGGGCTGGTGACGCGCCGCCTCCTCGGCCGGATCGTGGTGGTGCTGATCGGCGGGGTGGCCGTGCTCTACCTCGGCGCCCTGGTGATCGCCTCGCGGCCCGCCTTCAAGGCGGCGCTCCGCGACCGGATCGAGCACCTCCTCCGGAGCCGCCTCGGCGAGGTCCGGGTGGGGCCGGAGGTCGAGATCGACCCGCTCTTCCGGGTGAGCTTCGGCCCCGTCACCATCCCTGGGACCCGGCGGGCGGATCCACCCGTGGTCCGCGTCGCGCGCGTCCACGTCCGCCCGCGGCTCGCGGCGCTGCTCGCCTTTCGCGCAGAGCCTGCCTCGGTCTCGCTCCAGGACGTGCGGATCGAGGCCGGGCGGAGCGGCCGCGCCCTCGTCGAGCTCGCCGAGCGGCTCCCCGCCCGCTCGCCGCGCCACGCCGTCCCCGGCGCGCCGGAGCGCCCCCCGCCCGAGGCGGCGCGGGAGGAGCACGACGACCCGGTGCTCACGACGAGCGACCTCCGGCTCCACCTCACGGTCGCCGGCCGCAGCATCGAGCTCGGGCCGCTCGCGGTGACACTCCGGCGACAGCGCCGGAGCGGTCGCGAGCGGATCGACGTGGACCTCCGCGCCGTGGGCGGCGCGCGGGGCTCCTTCTCGGCGACGCGCGAGGGCGCGCGCTGGAACGGCGAGGCGCACCTCGCCGGCCTGGGCGCCTCGGCGCTCCCCGAGGCGCTCCGGGACCTGCCGATCACCCTCGAGGCCGGCGCGCTCTCGCTCGACGTCTCCGGCGAGGCCCCGGCGGACCTCTCCCGCGCGCGCCTCCGCGGGCGCGTCGCCGGCGACGGGCTCGTGGTCCGGGGGCACCGCCTCGGCGAGGAGCCGGTCGGGCCCGTCTCCGCGTCCGCCGCGGGCGTCGTCGAGCTCGATCGCGCGGCCCGGCGCGTCGCGGTCCGCGACGGCACGCTGACCCTCCCCGGCGACGCGCGGATCGCCGTCACCGGCGAGGTCCGGCTCGGCCCGGGCATCCCCTTCACCCTGGCCGCGCGCGCGGACGGCCTGGACTTCGCGGCGTTCACCGCCGCGCTCCCGCCCTCCCTCGGCCTCCCCGAGGACGCGCCGCACCCCACCGGCACCCTCGACGCCCGGCTCGACCTCGCCGGCCCGCTCGTGGCGCCCGGCGCGTGGAGCGTGGACGCGGCGCTCGACGTCGGCCGGATGCGCGAGGCGGCGCGGCGCGCGCCGCCGGTGGCGCTCCGCGCGACGTTCGTGCACCGGCCGGAGGTCGACCACGGCAAGCAGCCGACGATCGTCGTCGGCCCCCGCTCGCCGGACTTCGTCCCGATCGGCGAGCTGCCGGTCCACGTGGTGCGCGCGGTCACCGCCAGCGAGGACGGCGGCTTCTTCGGCCACCAGGGCTTCGACTTCCAGGAGCTCCGGAACGCCTTCGCGGCGGGGGCCGAGAGGGGGCGGGTCGTCCGCGGCGGCTCCACGATCACGCAGCAGCTCGCGAAGAACCTCTACCTCTCCCGCGAGAAGACGATCGCCCGCAAGCTCCGCGAGGCCGCCGTGACCGTCGCGCTCGAGGCGACCGTCCCGAAGTCGCGGCTCCTGGAGATCTACCTGAACGTCGCCGAGTGGGGCCCCGGCATCTGGGGCATCGAGCCCGCCGCGCGCCACTGGTTCGGCAAGGACGCCCGCGCGCTCACGCCCAAGGAGGCCGCGTTCCTCGCCACGGTGATTCCCAACCCGGTGCGCTACCACGTGATGTGGAGCCGCGGCGCGCTCACCGGGTACTGGGAGCAGCGCGTGGACGAGCTGCTCCTCAAGATGCTCGAGCAGGGCGCGATCACCGACGAGGAGTTCGCGCAGGCGATCGTCGAGCCCGTGATCTTCGCGCGCCCGGAGGCGCTCGCGCAGCCCTGAGCCGCGCCGGACGAGCGGATCAGGCGACGGCGGCGGAGGAGGCGCGGGCGCGGGGCTTTCGTCGGGCCTCGAGCCGCTCCCAGCCCGCCGAGATCGCCCAGGTCACGACGACCATCGCGAGCATCCCGGTGAGGGTGGCGCGGAACGAGAGCGCCCGCCGGAGCGGCGCCCCCGCGATCCCGTGCGAGAGCGTCTCCATCAGCGCGCCGTAGGTGAGCTCGACCGAGGCGATGTACCCGACCAGCGATTGCCGGCCGAGGGTCGCGAGCCACGCGAGCGGCCGCTCGGCCGACGCCGGGACGAGCTGGAGGAGCCCGGTGAGCGCGGCGCAGATCCCGAGCCGCATCGCGAACCAGGCGGGCGAGGTGCGCCAGAAGTTCTGGTACGCGTAGAGGTCGGGGCCGTGGTCGGCGGCCCAGCCGAGCGCGAACAGCGCCGCGCCGAGGCCGAGCCACCGCAGCGGCCGGCTCTCCCCGAGCGCGAGCGGCGCGAACGCCGCGCCTGCGAGCAGGAACGCGACCCAGTTGAACAGGCTGAAGTTCGCGCGCGGCCAGCTCCCGTAGAGGTACGCGAGGAGCACGTCCACCGCGTGGTTGGGCGCGACGCGCGCGGCGGGATCGACGGCGTGGCCGGCGCGCGGCAGGTCGAAGTGCCGGAGCACGTCGGCCACCGCCGGCGTCGCGAGGACGAGCGCCAGCGCGGCGGCCCCGGCGAGGAGCGCGCCGGTCCGGCGCGGCCGGCCGATGGCGAGGGCGGCCGCGAGCGCGAGGCCGATCGCGATCACGTTGAGGATGTCGACCTTGAGGAGATCGTGCCAGCCGCCCGGCCGGCGCCACGCGCCGCCGAGGAGGAACTCGGCGAGCCGGAAGCCGTACGCGACGCCGAGGAGCCACGCCGCCCGGCGCAGCGCGCCGCTCCGCCGGTCGGCGGGCGCGACGCCCTTGCGAGCCTGCGCGGCGTCCGCGAGCGCCTGCGAGAACCCCGCCATGTACAGGAAGCCCGGCGCCGCGAACCCGCCGATCATCAGCAGCGCGGCGAACGCGCCGCCGCGAGGCGCCGCCGGCGAGAGCCAGGCGTCGAGGACGTGTACCTCGACCATGAACAGCACGGCGAGGCCGCGCTGCCAGTCGAGCCAAAGCTTGCGATGGGAAGGCACGATCGGGCGCGGCCCCAGGTCCGGCGCGCTTCCAGGGCCCCCCGGCCCCGACGCGGGCTGGCTACTTGTCGCGGTACGTGATCCGGCCGCGGGAGAGATCGTAGGGAGACAGCTCCAGCTTCACGCGGTCGCCGGGGATGATGCGGATGTGGAACTTCTTCATCTTCCCGGACGCGTACGCGAGGACCGTCGGGCCTTGATCGACCTTCACGCGGTACATGCCACCGGCGAGCGCCTCCTCGACGGTGCCCTGTACCTCGATGCCAGCTTCCTTCTCGCTCATCGGACCTTTCTGCGGCGCCCGCCATCGGCGAGCGGGCACCTCTATAAGCGCGAGCGGCCTCGGTCGCCCGAGGCCGCTCGTCGTTCAGCCGACCGAGGCTACTACCCCTTGCGGACGTTCGCCGCCTGGAGACCCTTGGGCCCCTGCGTGACCTCGAACTCCACCCGCTCGCCCTCCTTGAGGGTGCGGAAGCCATCCATCTGGATGGCCGTGTGGTGGACGAAGACGTCCTCCCCGCCCTCCTGGGAGATGAAACCGTAGCCCTTCGCGTCGTTGAACCACTTCACGGTGCCGTTCGCCATCGCTTCACGCTTCCTTTTGAGTCCCGGGACGGGCCGACCGCCGGCCCGCGGAGCCGTGGGGCACGGACCCTCGGCTCGGTCGCGAAATATCCCCGATACGAACCAGAAGCGTCAAGCGACGACGCGCCAGAATTGCGCGCGATGATGTGGACTTCGCCGGTCTGGCACACCCACCGTGCACGGCGCCTTCACGGAGGGAGCGCGCCGAGGAGCGCCCGCGCGCGATCCCCCACCTCGCCGTCATTCGAGAGCGCCTCCAGGATCGTCCGCGCCTCCGCCCGGTCGTCCGGGTAAGGGAGGAGCGCCTCCGCCCGCCCGAGGCGGATCCACGGATCCTCGGGCGCGAGCGTCGCCGCGACCTCCGCGCAGAAGCGCGCCGCCAGCGCCTGGCCGAGCTTCCGGTGCGCCGCCGAGAGCAGCGCCCAGGCGCCCGCGTCATGGGCGTTGGTGACGACCAGCCCCTCGAGGATCGCGCGCGCGACGTCGGCGCGCCCCGCCTCGAGCTCCGCCTCGGCGAGGCAGGCGATCGCGTCGCCGACCTCCTGGGTCATCCCCTGCTGCTCGGCCAGCGTGGGGGGCTCGCTCGCGGCACCCTCGCGCGGCTCCCTCGCGTCCGTCGTCTCGATGTCCACTGGAGCCTCCTATCGGACGTTGTTGATCGCGTTCATCCGCATGTCGTGCTGCGCCCGCATGAGATTGGACACGAGCGTCATCATCTCCTTCTGCTTCTCGTAGAGCCGCTGGAGCTCCATGAGCTGCATCTGCTCGTTCTTCGCCGTGCCGCTCGACGAGGCGCTGCTCGCCTTCGAGGCGCCGCTGCCGCTCGACGACGCGCCGCTCGCCTTGGCGCTCCCGCTCCCCGAGCCGGCGTCGAGGTCGAGGTGCTCCGCCACGCCGATGAGCGCGGTCGCGACGTCCGGGCCGGCCTTCAGGAGTACCGGCGCGAGCTGCGGCGCCCCGAGGGCGGTCGCCGCCGCGGAGAGCACGGGGCCGCTCACGGACTTGACCAGCCCCTGCACCGTCTTGTTCTTGAGGAGGTCGAGCGAGAGCGCGGCGCCCGGGAACGCCGCCTTGACGACCTTCCCGAGCAGCCCGCCGAAGAGCCCCTTCTTCTTCGAGGCGCTGGACGACGAGGACAAGGTCCCGCTCGCCGGCGCGCCGCCCCCGAGCTCCTTCATCTTCTGCTCGAGCTGGGCGTCGTACTTCGACGACATGTACGCCATGAAGCGGAACAGCTTGTCGTCGGTGGACAGCTTCGCGTCGGACAGGAACGCCAGGTCCTTGCTCGTCGCGGTCGTCGTCGCGCTCGTCTTCGAGGCGTAGCCGGCGCTGCTCGCGGTCCGCGTCCGCGTGGAGCGGCGGCTCGAGGACGTCGAGCCCGTCTTCTTCGAGCTGGACGTGGAGAGCGCGGCGCTCCTCCGGGCGTGGATCGAGGCGACGAGGACGCCGACGCGCGAGGAGCGCGCCGCGGCGGCGTGCCGGGCGGCGACGGCGGGTTGATCGCCGAGGGCGTGGTCGAGCGCGGCGAGGCCGGCACCGGCCGGGGACGAGGCGGTCGCGGAGATCATGTTCGGGATCCTTTCGGTTCGGCGGGCGCTGGCGCCCGCGGGTTCGCCCAGCGTGGAGCGCGGGACGTGCCACCGGCTCGCCCCCGGATCCCGCGGGGTTGCCCGCACCCGGGGGTCCACGGCGCCGCCGCTCCGTCCGCGCCACGGCCGGTTTGACGCGCCGGCGGTCGGCGCCCTAGATTCCCTGCGCATGCGGACCCTCGGCGTCGATCTCGGCCGCGTCCGGATCGGCCTCGCGATCGCCGACGACGTGCTCCGCACCGCGCGCGCCCTCACCACGATCACGCGCCGCGGCGAGGCGCGGGACCTCGCCGCCATCACCGACCTCGCCCTTGACTACGAGGTGACCCGGGCGGTCCTCGGCCTCCCCCTCAACATGGACGGGAGCGAGGGCCCCTCCGCCCGGCTCGCGCGCGCCTTCGCGCCGAAGCTCTCCGCCGCGCTGGGCGTCCCGGTGGAGCTGTTCGACGAGCGGCTCTCCTCGTTCGAGGCGGAGAGCCGCTTGCGCGAGCAGGGCATTTCGTCGAAGGATGCCCGCTCCATGGTGGACGCGGAGGCTGCTGCGGTGATCCTGCAAGGCTGGCTGGACGGGAGCGCGGCGCGATGAGGCGGTTGGCGCTCGCTCTCGGGGTCCTCGTGGCCGTCGCCGCCGGCGCGGCGTTCGTCGCCTGGCGGACGCTCACCGTCTTCCGGACGACGCCGTACGGGGACGTGGAGGAGAAGGTGGTCGTCGTCCCGCCCGGCGCCTCGGCCCGCGCGGTGGTGCGCCTCCTCGCACACTCGGGGGCCCTCGCCGACGAGCGCCATGCGTGGGCCTACGTCCGGTGGCTGAAGCGCGACCACCGGGCGTTCCGCGCCGGCGAGTACGCGTTCCAGGGTCCGCTCACGCCGGACCAGGTGCTCGATCGGGTCTACCTGGGCCAGGTGAGGCTCCACCGCTTCACGGTGCCCGAGGGGCTCCGCGTGGACGAGATCGCCGAGATCGTCCAGCGGAGCGGGCTCGCCCCGGCCGGCGCGTTCCTCGCCGTGGCGCGCGATCCCGCCGTCGCGCGGGCGCTGGGCGTCCCCTTCTCCACCCTCGAGGGCTTCCTCTTCCCCGACACCTACTCGTTTCCCCGCGGCGTGTCGGCGCGCGCCGTCGCCGAGGCGATGGTCGATCGCTTCAAGGCGGAGTACGCCCGCGCCGACGCCGCGCGGAGCCCGGGCGTGTCCTTCACCATGGGCGAGGCGGCGACGTTCGCGTCCATCGTCGAGAAGGAGACCGGGCGGCCGGAGGAGCGGCCCCGGATCGCCTGCGTGTTCCGCAACCGCCTCCGGATCGGGATGCGGCTCCAGACCGATCCCACCGTCATGTACGCGACCCTGCTGCGCACGGGGCGCTGGTCCAGGAACATCACGCGCGCCGACCTGCACGCGGCGCACCCGTACAACACGTACACGTCGTCCGGCCTCCCGCCCGGCCCCATCGCCAACGCGGGCGCGGCCGCGCTGCGCGCCGCCCTCGCGCCCGCCGACTGCGCCGACCTCTACTTCGTCTCGCGGAACGACGGCACGCACGTGTTCTGCCCGGACCTCACCTGCCACCAGGCGGCGGTCCGCACCTGGCAGATCGACTTCTTCCGGCACGCCGCGCGCTGACGCGCGACGGCGCCAGGGAGGTCGCCTCCCCTGCCACGCGCGGGGCCCGAGCGGGCCCGCCAGGAGAGCGCTCGCCCTCCCGAACGGGTCCGCGCGGCATCGCCCTGCCCCTCTCTGCAGCACGCTCCTCCGCTCCTTATGCTCGTAGGGTCGGCCGGCGAGGTCGGCCGCGCGCCAGCACGAGGGAAGGACATGCGAGAGCCTCGAGAGATCACGTCGTCGAGCTGGGTGACGAAGATCGCCAACCTCCAGGATCGCGAGGGTTACTCCGAGCAACACTGGGAAGGGTCGTTCGAGGACTACCTCGCGATCGTCCGCCAGAACCCGAAGGTCACGCGGACCGCGTTCCAGCGCGTCTACGACATGATCCTGTCGCACGGGAAGACCGAGTACATCGACAACAAGAAGAAGCTCATCCGGTACGACTTCTTCACGGACCCGGACTTCGGCGGGAAGGACGCGATCTACGGCCTCGACGTCGCGCTCATGAAGCTGGTGAACATCTTCAAGAGCGCCGCGCAGGGCTACGGCACCGAGAAGCGCGTCATCCTCCTGCACGGCCCGGTGGGCTCCTCCAAGTCCACCATCGCGCGGCTGCTCAAGAAGGGGCTCGAGGCGTACTCGAAGACCGCGGACGGCGCGCTCTACACCTACGTCTGGGACGTCGAGCGGACCAACCTGGACGGGCAGAAGCGGCGCGAGGTGATGCCCTGCCCGATGCACGAGGAGCCGCTGCACCTCGTCCCGCACGAGTGGCGCGCGAAGGTGTACGCGGAGCTGGCGCCCTCGGACACCGGCTACGCCATCCCGGACACGGGCGACCTCTGCCCGGCGTGCCGCTACGTCTACAAGGAGCTGATGACCGAGTACCGCGGCGACTGGGAGCGGGTCGTCCAGCACGTGAAGGTCCGGCGCCTGATCCTCTCGGAGAAGGACCGGGTGGGCGTCGGCACCTTCCAGCCGAAGGACGAGAAGAACCAGGACTCGACCGAGCTCACGGGCGACATCAACTACCGGAAGATCGCCGAGTACGGCTCCGACTCGGACCCGCGCGCGTTCAACTTCGACGGTGAGTTCAACATCGCGAACCGCGGCATCATCGAGTTCGTCGAGATCCTGAAGCTCGACGTGGCCTTCCTCTACGACCTCCTCGGCGCGACGCAGGAGCACAAGATCAAGCCGAAGAAGTTCCCGCAGACCGACATCGACGAGGTCATCATCGGGCACACCAACGAGCCCGAGTACAAGAAGCTCCAGTCGAACGAGTTCATGGAGGCGCTGCGGGACCGCACCGTGAAGATCGACATCCCGTACATCTCTCGCCTCGACGAGGAGGTGAAGATCTACGAGCGCGACTACAACAGCCACAAGATCCGCGGCAAGCACATCGCCCCGCACACGCTGGAGATGGCCGCGATGTGGGGCGTGCTGACCCGGCTCGAGGAGCCGAAGAAGCACAACCTCACGCTCCTCCAGAAGCTGAAGCTCTACAACGGCAAGTCGCTGCCGAACTTCACCGAGGACAACATCAAGGAGCTCCGCAAGGAGGCGCACCGCGAGGGCATGGAGGGCATCAGCCCGCGGTACGTGCAGGACAAGATCTCGAACGCGCTCGTCTCCGACAAGGGCGACGGGTGCGTGAACCCGTTCATGGTCATGAACGAGCTCGAGGCCGGCCTGCGCCAGCACTCCCTCATCTCCTCGGAGGACCAGCGGAAGCGCTTCCGCGAGCTCCTCACCGACGTGAAGCGCGAGTACGAGGACGTCGTGAAGAACGAGGTCCAGCGCGCGATCAGCGCCGACGAGGACGCGATCACCAAGCTCTGCGCGAACTACATCGACAACATCAAGGCGTACACCCAGCGCGAGAAGGTCCGGAACAAGTACACCGGCCAGTACGAGGAGCCCGACGAGCGCCTGATGCGCTCCATCGAGGAGAAGATCGACATCGCGGAGAGCCGGAAGGACGACTTCCGCCGCGAGATCATGAACTACATCGGCGCGCTGGCGATCGAGGGCAAGACCTTCAACTACCGGACGAACGAGCGGCTGCACAAGGCGCTCGAGCTGAAGCTCTTCGAGGACCAGAAGGACTCGATCAAGCTCAAGAACCTGGTCGCGTCGGTGGTCGATCGCGAGACGCAGGAGAAGATCGACGTCGTGAAGCAGCGGCTCATCAAGAACTACGGCTACTGCGAGGTCTGCTCGACGGACGTCCTGAACTTCGTCGCGTCCATCTTCGCCCGCGGGGACGCGAAGGACTGACGGGGGCGTCCCGAATCGCGAGGAGCCGCGGGAGGTCCGGTCCGACATGTCGCTCAAGATCAAGCAGGACCACGCCCGCTTCCGCGACATCGTGCGCGGCCGGATCAAGCGCAACCTCAAGAAGTACATCCAGAAGGGAGAGATGGTCGGGAAGAAGGGGAAGGACTTCATCACCATCCCGGTCCCGACCATCGACATCCCGCACTTCCGGTTCGGCGAGCGCTCCCAGGGCGGCGTCGGCCAGGGCGACGGCGACGCCGGCGATCCGCTCTCCCCCGCCGACGGGCAGGCCGGGAGCGGCCAGGCCGGCCGGGGCGAGGGCCAGCACCTGCTCGAGGTGGACGTCTCGCTCGAGGAGCTCGCCGACATCCTCGGCGAGGAGCTGGAGCTGCCGCGGATCGTGCCGAAGGGCAAGGACCGCATCATCGCGACGCGGCTCCGGTACACCGGCATCTCCCCGTCCGGCCCCGAGTCCCTCCGCCACTTCAAGCGGACCTACAAGCAGGCCCTCCGGCGGCAGATCGCGAGCGGGTCGTACAACCCGCGCCGGCCGGTGATCGTCCCGGTCCGCGAGGACCGCCGGTACCGCACCTGGAAGCAGGTGCCGCTGCCGGAGACCAACGCGGTCGTCATCTACATGATGGACGTGTCGGGCTCCATGGGGGACGAGCAGAAGGAGATCGTCCGGATCGAGTCCTTCTGGATCGATACCTGGCTGCGGAAGCACTACAAGGGGCTCGAGGCCCGCTACATCATCCACGACGCCGTGGCCCGCGAGGTGGACCGGGAGACCTTCTTCCACACCCGCGAGTCGGGCGGCACGATGATCTCCTCGGCGTACAAGCTCGCCGTGGACCTCATCGAGTCCGAGTACGCCCCCACCGCCTGGAACATCTACCCGTTCCACTTCTCGGACGGCGACAACTGGAGCGCCGACGACACCCGCCTCTGCGTGGACATCCTGCAGACGCGGATCCTCCCCGCGGTGAACCTCTTCTGCTACGGGCAGGTCGAGAGCCCGTACGGCTCGGGCCAGTTCGTGAAGGACCTGAAGGAGAGCATCGGGGCGCGCGAGAACGTGGCGCTCTCGGAGATCGCCGACAAGGACGCGATCTACCCGTCGATCAAGACCTTCCTGGGCTCGGGCCGGTAGGCGCCGGCGAGGCGCCCGAGGACGGACGATGGACAAGCACACCCAGCTGCCCGCCCGGCTGTACGACATCCGCAAGCGCGTCGAGGGCTTCGCGCGCGAGTACGGGCTCGACTTCTTCGACACGATCTTCGAGGTCCTCGGCTTCGACGAGATCAACATGGTCGCCGCGTACGGCGGGTTCCCGAACCGGTACCCGCACTGGCGGTTCGGGATGGAGTACGAGCGGCTCTCGAAGGGCTACGAGTACGGGCTGTCGAAGATCTACGAGATGGTCATCAACAACGACCCCTCGTACGCGTACCTCCTCGAGTCGAACATGGACGTGGACCAGAAGCTCGTGATGGCCCACGTCTTCGGCCACGTGGACTTCTTCAAGAACAACTTCATGTTCCGGCACACGAACCGGAAGATGATGGACGCGATGGCGAACCACGCCACCCGCGTGCGCCGCTACCAGGACAAGCTCGGGGTGGAGATGGTCGAGGACTTCATCGATCGGACCCTCTCCCTCGAGAACCTCATCGACTACCAGTCACCGTACGTGAAGCGCCGCCCGGACCGCGCCGCGGCCGACGCCGAGGCCGAGGACGCCCGCCAGGTGGCCAAGGGGTTCGAGACCGAGCGCGAGTACATGCGCACGTACATCAACCCGCCGGCGTTCCTCGAGGCGCAGCAGCGGCGGCTCGACGAGGAGGCGGCGCGGAAGAAGAAGTTCCCGGAGCGCCCCGAGCGCGACGTGCTCCTCTTCCTCCTCGAGAACGCGCCGCTCGAGCGGTGGGAGCACGACGTCCTCTCGATCATCCGCGAGGAGGCGTACTACTTCGCCCCGCAGGGCCAGACCAAGATCATGAACGAGGGCTGGGCGACCTACTGGCACTCGAAGATCATGACGGAGAAGGCGCTCGACGCGTCGGAGATCATCGACTACGCCGACCACCACTCCGGCACGCTCGCGACCCACCCCGGCCAGCTCAACCCCTACAAGCTCGGCGTCGAGCTCTGGCGCGACGTCGAGGACCGCTGGAACAAGGGGCGCTTCGGCAAGGAGTACGACGACTGCGACTCGTTCGAGGAGCGCAGGCGGTGGGACAAGAAGCTCGGCCTCGGGCGGCAGAAGATCTTCGAGGTGAGGAAGCACTGCAACGACGTCACCTTCATCGACGAGTTCCTCTCCCTCGAGTTCTGCCTCGATCAGAAGCTCTTCACCTTCGGCTACAACGAGAAGCACCAGCGCTGGGAGATCATGGAGCGCGAGTTCAAGAAGGTGAAGGAGAAGCTCCTCCACATGCTGACCAACTTCGGCCAGCCGCTGATCGCGGTCGAGGACGGCAACTTCGAGAACCGCGGGGAGCTGTACCTCGTGCACAAGCACGACGGCGTGGATCTCAAGCTCGACTACGCCCGCGACACGCTCCGGAACGTGCAGTCGCTCTGGCGGCGCCCGGTCAACCTCCACTCGAAGGTGGAGGGGCGGGGCATGCTGTTCCGGTACGACGGGAAGGAGCACACGGATCGGCGCGCGGAGCTGTAGCCCGTGTGGTCCGCGGTATGCGGATGGAGCTTGGTTTCTGCGCCGCACCTGCTAGATTGTGGCGCTCCAGATGCATCACCGCCCTCACCACGACGACGACCTCCCCCCCCGCCGACACGCGCCCGCGCTCCTCGCCGGGCTCGGCCTCCTCGCGATCCTCGGCGTCGCCCTCGCGGGCGCCGCCGGCCGGATCCGCGCCACCCTGGTGCCCGACCAGCCCTCGAGCGTGCCCTTCGCGCCGACGCCGGCCGACGCGCCGGCGCTGAGGCCGGGGCCGACGACCGAGCGGTTCAGCGCCGTCACCGTCCGCCTCGGGCGCAACCAGACCCTGGCGCAGGCGCTGGTGAAGCTCGATCTGCCGCTCCCGGAGGTGAAGGCGGTCGTCGCGTCGCTCAAGGGCCTCTTCCCGTTCCACCGCGCGCGCCCCGGCGACCAGCTCCGGATCGAGCGGCGGGAGGGCGATCCCACCCTGCAGCGGTTCAGCTACCGCCAGGGCGCCGCCGACGAGTGGATCGTGGAGCGGCTGCCGGACGGCACCCTCCGCGGGACGAAGCGCCCGGTGGCCCTCACCACGCAGCTCGCGCGCGTCGCGGTGGACGTCCAGGGCTCGCTGTGGGCGTCCCTCGAGCGGATCGGCGAGGCGCCGGAGCTCGCCGTGCTCGCCTCGGACGTGCTGGCCTGGGACGTCGACTTCTACCAGGACGTCCGCGCCGGGGACTCGATGCGGATGGTGGTCGAGAAGGTCTACGCGGACGGGAAGCTGCTGCGCTACGGCGACGTGCTCGCGGCGGAGTACACCGGCACGGCGACGGGCCGGAAGCGGCTGTTCCGGTGGACCGACCCGCAGGGGCAGACGGGCTACTACGACGACGACGGCAACAGCGCGCGGCGCGGCTTCCTCAAGTCTCCCCTCAAGTTCGCGCAGATCACCTCGGGGTTCGGGAACCGGAACCACCCGCTGCTCGGCTACATGCGCGCGCACGAGGGCGTGGACTACGGCGCGCCCGTCGGCACGCCGGTCTGGGCGGTCGGCGAGGCGCGCGTCGAGCGGGCGGGCTGGTTCGGCGGCTGCGGGAAGGCGGTCGTCCTGAAGCACCGCAACGGGCTCGAGACCGTCTACTGCCACCTCTCGGCGGTCGCGGTGTCGGCCGGGAAGAACGTCTCGCAGAAGCAGATCATCGGCTACACCGGCTCGACCGGCCTCTCGACGGGGCCCCACCTCCACTACGGCGTCAAGCAGAACGGGCACTACGTGAACCCGCTCCGCCTGCAGGTCCCGCGCGACGCGCCGGTGCCGGCGAGGTGGTTGCCGGGGTTCCGCGAGAAGGTCGCGCCGATCAGGGCGCAGCTCGAAGCCGAGAGCGTGAGCTGAGGCGAGAGAGCGCCTCTCCGGGTCAGCCGCGCGGGCCCAGCACCTGGGCGAGCGCGGCGCGCAGCGCGTCGAGCTTGAGCGGCTTCGCCAAGCACGGCGCGGCCCCGCGCTCGATGGCGCGGCGGGCCTCCGCGGTGAAGGCGCCCGCGGTCATGTAGATCACCCGTCCGGCGAGCCCCGGATCGAGCCGCACCGCCTCGCGCTCGAGCTCGAGCCCGGTCAGGTCCGGCATCACGAGATCCGTCAGGAGCGCGTCGAAGCGCGCGCCCTGCTCCAGCAGCCGGAGCGCCAGCCGAGGCGACGGCACCGCGGTCACGTCGTGCTCGGCGGCGAGCGCGCGCTCGAGCGAGGACCCCACGAGCCGCTCGTCGTCCACCACGAGGATCCGGCTGCGCCGCGGCCGGACGACCAGCGCGTGCGGCGTCGGCGAAGGCGCCTCGACCGGCGCCACCGGCAGCACCACCCGGAACGTGCTCCCCGCGCCGGGCTGGCTCCTCACCTCGATCGTGCCCCCGAGCCCGTCGAGGATGGTCCGGCAGATGCTGAGGCCGAGCCCCGTGCCGGCGGTGGCCGGCTTCGTCGTGAAGAACGGCTCGAAGATGCGCGGCAGCACGTGCGACGGGATGCCGTCGCCGGTGTCGCTCACCTCGACCGCGACGCGGCCGCCGGGGACCGCGCGCGCGGAGATCCGGATGACGTTCGCCTCCACGTCGCCCTCCCGGATCGCCTGCGCCGCGTTCACGAGCAGGTTCACGAACACCTGGCCGAGGCGCGCCGGGTTGCCGGCCACCGGCG
This sequence comes from Anaeromyxobacter oryzisoli, assembly GCF_022690765.1. Classification (GTDB taxonomy): domain Bacteria; phylum Myxococcota; class Myxococcia; order Myxococcales; family Anaeromyxobacteraceae; genus Anaeromyxobacter; species Anaeromyxobacter oryzisoli. The sequence continues at coordinate 16,156 of NZ_JALCZA010000088.1, forward strand.
GGAGCGGCGGCAGGTCGCGCTCCAGCCGGGCCCGGTGGCGAATCTCGTTCCACGCCATCCCGATGCAGGAGCGGAGGACGGCGTCGAGGTCGGCCGGGCCCCGATCCTCGCCGTCGTGCGGGCGGGCGAAGGTGCGCAGGTCGTCGATGATGAGGCGGAGCCGCTCGGCCCCGTCGATCGACTCCCGGAGCGCCTCGCGGATCTCCGGCGCCTCGCCCGGGCCGAGCCGCTCCGGGACGGCGCGGGCGAGGAACTCGAGGTTCGAGGCGACGTAGGCGAGCGGCGTGGTGAGCTCGTGCGCGACGCCGGCCGCGAGGGTGCCCACCGACACCAGCCGGTCGGCGAGGGCGAGCCGCGCCTGCACCTCGCGCCGCTCGGTGACGTCGCGCAGCACGACCAGCGACAGGTCGGGGAGGATGCGCGGCACGAGATCCCACTCCACGGCGCGCGTCCCGCTCGGCGTCGTCACGGCAGCCGGCTGCTGCAGGCGCGCGCCGGCGCGCGCCGCGAGGTCCACCTCCGTGCGGACCACCTCCCCCGGCCGGCGCCCCTGGAGCGCCTCGAACGACGCGCCGAGGATCCGCTCGGCCGCGGGGTTCACCTCGACGCAGCGCCCCTCCTCGTCCACGATCGCCATGCCGTCGCGGGCGTGCTCGAACACGGCGCGCGACAGCCGCTCCCGTCCCCGGAGCGCCTCCTGCGCGGCCCGCGCGTCGATGCTCGTCGCGACGACGTTCGCGACCGTCTCGAGGAAGTGGCTCTCGGCGGGCTCGAAGTGACGAGGGGCTCGCCCGGCCACGAGCAGGACGCCGTGCACCCGCTCCTGGCCGCGCACCGGGACCGCGAGCGCGCTCGCCGCGCCCGCGGCGGCGAGGAGCGGATCCGCGAGCCGCCCGTCGCGCGCGACGTCGGAGGAGTGCTCCGGCGCGCCGCCGGCGCGGACCAGCCCCGCGAGCGTCATCACCAGCGGCACCGCCCGCCCACGGGCGTCGCGAGGCAGCCCGGACCCGGCGCGCACCTCGAGCCCGCCCGAGCCCGCCTCGAGGTACGCCCCCACCTCGAGCTCGAGGGCGGCCGGCGCGAGCGCGGCGGCCGCGTCGAGGACGTCCGAGACCTGCGGGAGGCCGAGCGCGAGCTGGGAGATCCGGGCCAGCGCCGCGGCCTGGCGCAGCTCGGCGTCGAGGCGCCGCTCCCCGCCGGCGCCGCCGGACGGGGGCCGCCGCGCGTCGCGCCAGCGGGCGATGATGAACCGCGGCGCCTCGCGCGGCCAGGCCCTCGCGCTGAACTCCAGCCGCCGCTCGCCCCCGTCCGCGCCGTGGATCCGGACCTCGATGGGGATCCCGTCGTCCAGCGGGGTGGACCGGGCGCTCGCGAGCGCGGGGACGTCCTCCTCCTTCACGAACGACCACGCGTTCTTCCCGATCACCTCGGCGGCGCGGTAACCCGTCAACCGCTCGACGGCGTCGTTCATGAAGAGGATGTCGCCCGCCGGGGAGAGGACGCCGACCATGTCCTCCGTCATCCCGGCCACCGCGGCGTGCAGCCCGTCGGCGAGGTCGGACCTCGGACCCTGCAGCTCCGGGGGCGTCCCCTCGCCCGGGCGCAACCCGCCCGCCAGCTCGAGCTCGGCGATCCGTCGATGGAGCGTCGCCAGCTCCTGCAGCAGCTCGGGGGTGGTCGTCAGGGCCATTTCCGCTCCGTGTCGGGGAGCCGATCCTACCGGGCCGAACGGCCGGTGGGGGGCCCCACGCACGGCGGAAACGAGAAAAAAGAGCGCCCGGACGGACGCTGGGTCCGTACCGGGCGGAGGTTCGCCAGGATCCGTCGGACGAGAATGACGTCCGGGCGGTTACCGGCTAGCGGTGGCGGCGGCGGCGCGCGCGCTCGGCGGCGAGCTTCTTGCCGCCCCACTCCTTGCCGTCGATCGCCGCAACGAGGGGATCGACGGCGTCGGGCGCCACCTCGACGAAGCTGTGGGTCCGCCTGAGCTCGACCACCGCGACGGCGACGTCCGGCGCGAGGGCGGCGACCGCCTCTCGCACCTTCGCCTCGTCCGCCCCGTCGGCCTCACCGAGCGTCACGAACACGCGGCCGTGGGCCGGCCGCGCGACGGGCCCCTCGAGGGACACCTCGACGGACGGCACGCCGTCGGCGACGGGGGCGATGCTCACGCCGTCCTTGGCCGCCGGTGCGTCCGGCGCGTCCGGCGCCTCCCGGCGCCGCTCGCCGCGCTCGCGACGGCGCTCGCCGTCGCGCGCGGCCCGCCCCTCGCCGCGCCCGCCGCCCTCGTGG
>NZ_JALCZA010000089.1 GCF_022690765.1 Anaeromyxobacter oryzisoli
TACTTCGACTGCCTGCCCGGCATGCGCGAGGAGCGAGCGCGGCCGCTGATGCAGAAGTTCGACGAACTGGTTCGTCAGCAGGCCACGTTCCGTGAAGTGTTCGGCCTCATTTGAGGGGATGGCTCAGCCCGCTGCCCGAACTCGTCGTACAGCAGCTTCGCGAGGTACGTCTCCGCCTGCGCCGCGTCGTGCCGCGTCGCAGGTCGCTCCCCGTGCGCCGCCTGCACCAGCCCGCCCCGGTCGCACGCGTACTTCAGCACCTCGCCGTCGCGCGCGTCATCGCCGTCGATCGGATGTCCCCGCTAATTGGGCACTTGCGCTTGCGACATACCCGGTGCTGCGTCATTCGGACGACGGCATTACTCTGGGTCGGGGATCCCGGCGCCCGGCGAAGGTTCACGCCGGGACAGACACACACAGAACCTTAACGGTCGCGTCGGAAGTGCTGGTCTCCACGACCAGCACCCCATTCTCGTGCTCAAGCGCGTCGCGCGCGCGCCGCACGTTCTCCTCGTATCCGGCCGGATAGGGACTCACGTTATTGAACATCGAGTACGCCGTAAGCGCCCGCGAGAGTGCCTCACGGTTCATGGGCGTGACCTTCAGCTCACCACTGAAGTCAGCCTCCACGTCGCCGTAGTCCATCGGAAAGAGCCGTTTCTCGTTTCCGCCCTCGCGCAGCAGATCCTCGCGCGACACCCTCAGACGCCCGGCAGAGTCGGTCGGACCGAAGACGAGCTTGAAATCGTTCTTGCGCGTGGAGCGAAGGGTGCACAGGACGAACATCCCCGGGACCGGAATACCGTTCCGTTTCACTACGACGACAATCTCGTTCGGAAACATTGATGCTCCATCAGTGAGATGCGAGCGGCTCGACCCTAAGCGCTGGGAGCGCCTCGCTAGTAGTCATTTCGATCCCAGTGCCACCTTCGACGTTCCCAGCATAGTTGAATCGGGTTTTCGTGACATCGACAGTCACCTTGTGCGACGGTGACGGCTGCGGTCCGCGCGGATCCAACCGTCCGATGCGGAGGGCGGCCTCTGCTTCCGGAACGGAACCATAGTCTTCCGGAGATAGATAGACCTGCTTCGGCTGACCGCTTCTGGTCACGTTCGGAACAGTTCCCGAGTTCTTAATATAGGTAGCCTCCCCTTCGGACACGTAGCGAAAGGCAACGGAGCGCTGGCTCGCTTTGGTCGCCCTGAGCGCCGCAAATGAAGACTTGACCGCTCGCCAGCCCGCACGAAGCATCATGGGGCCGGCTTCCAACACCGAGATCGCGATTTGCCAAGATACGATCTCGTTTTCGTGCCCCCTGTACGCGAACGCCTTCAGCGCCTCCGCTTGCGGGGTCCCGGCGTGACAGTCACTGCACGACCGAAGCGACACCCGGACTGCTCCGTCACTTGGTTGTTCGTCCCTCCCATCGGGATCGATGAGCTTCAAAGGATTGAGCGCCGCGTAAGCGTATAGCGAGAGTTTCTCCGGGAGGCGTTGCAACTCGCGAGCGGAGGCGAGCACGTCCCCTAGAACGGGGTCTCCGCTCATCCAACGGACACGATTAGGGTCGTAGTACCTCGCCCCGAAGTAATACAGCCCGGTCTCCTCGTCGATCTCCTTCCCGGTGAACAGGAACCTCTGCCCCTTCACCGGCGACGCGCCGACGTCGCTCCGCGTGTCCCTCCACACCTCGCCGTACGGGAAGTACTCCACCCGCTCGTGCACCCGCGCGTTCTGGTCCGTCACCCAGCTCGTCGAACCCAGGTGATCCGGGTGGTAGTAGTACGTCTCCGGCCGCACCTTCGCGTCCGCGTAGTAGTCGTTCAGCACCGGATCGCCGCCCGGCAGGTACGCGCACTTCTGCGGCTGGTAGTACGACGGGTCGCACCCGCTGTCGTTGTTGACCGTCGTCGGGGTCGTCCCCGGCTCCGTCGAGTCCACCGTCCCACGCGGCACGTCGTCCCAGCCCGGCGGCGGCATCAGCTTCGACGCCACCCGCGCCGTCCCGACGAACACGTGCTTCATCGCCGCACGACGCCCCTTCACCGACCAGAACTGCCCGACGGTGATCGACTCGCCACCCCGGCCCAGCTTCGCGATCCGCTCCCCGGCCGCGTCGTACAGGAACTTCGTCACGTGCCGCCCGCCGCCGTCGATCACCGCGTCGAGCCGGTTCTCCTCCGTCCAGTACAGCCGCCTCAGGTGCGCCGGCCGCTCGGTGCACGTCGCGTCCGCCGGGTCCCGGCACTCGCGCACCGTGTTCCCGTTCCCGTCGTACACCAGCGACGTGTCCCCGATCCGCGTCGCCTGGTGCGGCCCAGCTCCGCGATACTCGTAATTGAACGCGTGGTTCGTCTGCGGCGGATACTCCCCGCCCCCCGTCGGCCCGTGCAGCACCTGGTGCACCTGCACGTTCGACGTCATCGCGTGGATGTCCGAGTACTTGAACGCCGACGTGAACGTGTCTAGCGTCCCGGGCCGAGACTTCGCCTCCCCGTGCGCCCACACCAGCCGGTGCAGATCGTCGTACTGGTACGACGTCGTCACCTCTCCCGCGTGCGACGGATCCGCCTCTCCCAGCGCGTTCCGCAGCGTGAGCACGTTTCCCACGAGGTCGTACGCGTAGTGGAGGTCCTGCAGCAGCCGCTCCCCCGGCTTCTGCGTGTACACGCTCGACAGCCGCCGCGTCAGCGGCTCGTACGCGTACCGCGTCACCACCCCGTTCCCTACCCGCTGGTGCACCCGCTGCCCGAACTCGTCGTACAGCAGCTTCGCGAGGTACGTCTCCGCCTGCGCCGCGTCGTGCCGCGTCGCCGGTCGCTCCCCATGCGCCGCCTGCACCAGCCCGCCCCGATCGTACGCGTACTTCAGCACCTCGCCGTCCGGGTACACCATCGACCTCATCCGGCCGTAGACGTCGAAGTCGAACCGGGTCTCGAACATCCGGATCCGGTCGCTCGGCCGGAGCGGGTTGATCGTCCGCCGCGTCCGCACCACGTTCCCGAGCGCGTCGTAGCCGCGCTCCTCCGCGCCCACCTCGTCCGTCACCCGGACGATGCGCGCCGCGCCGTTCTCGGCGGCGCCGGGAGGACCGTACGCGTACACCACGTTGCGGCGTGACTCCGGGTAGTGCACCTCCGCCGGCCGCTCGAAGTCGTACACGTACTCGATGGACTTCCCCTGCGATCTCAGGTTGGCGTCCACCTTCCTCGTCAGGTTCCCGGCCAGGTCGTAGAAGAGCTCGACCAGCCCCGCGTCCCGGTTGTCGAGGCGCGTCCTCCTCCCCAGCAGGTCGTACCGCACCTGCGTCCGGTTCCCCGCCGCGTCCACCACGTCCGTGAGCTGGCCCACCGGGTCGTACGCGTACGTCGTCGTCGGCGTCCGCCCCTCGATGTGCTCCTCCACCGCGACGGTCTTCCCGAGCGCGTCCTTGTAGACCGCGTTCACCTTCGCCATCGCGTCCGTCGCCGTCGTCCGCAGCCGCCGGATCGACGATCCCTGCGGCGCGGCGAGGTCGTACGCCAGCGTGGACACCGCGCCGTTCGGCTCCTCGGTCCGCACCGTGCGGCCGAGCGCGTCGTACCAGAGCCGGGTGGCGTTCCGCGGCGTCCCCGGCGCGAACGCCGGGTCGAGGCTCGCCTGGAAGAACGTCTGCCCCTGCGCCGCCACCCGCCCCATCACGTCGAGCACCTGGTGACCGGTCACCGACCAGCCGACCGTGGTGCTCTCCCCGGAGCCCGTCCAGACCTCGGCCGTCTTCTTCGTCTGAACCACGCGCCCGAGACCGTCCATCGCGACCACGGTGTCGAGCGTGGCGCCGGTGGGGAGCCGGTTCATGGTGAGCGCGTACGGGACCCGCGCACCAGGCTGGTAGGAGATCGCCACCGTGGGCACCGCGAGGGTGGCGCCGGGCGCGGCGAGCCGCTCGAGCCGCCCGAAGGCGTCGAAGGCGCGGAGCGTCTCGTTGCGGTTCACGTCGCGGGTGAGCGTCGGCTCGCCGAAGCGGAAGTCGTAGCCCGCCTCGGAGACGTAGCCGTGCGAGTCCACGGTCCGGACCACGTAGGTCGCGACCGTGTCGTCGTACTCATAGTCGATGCGGTAGCGCTGGTTGCGGTGGTTGGGCGGCGCGACGACCGCCTTGAGGTTGCCGTCCCACGGCTTCCCGTCGTCGTACCACTCGAGGTCCGAGGTCGACCACGCGCTGCCGTCCACGAGCGACGAGAGCTGCGTCATGTTGCAGCGCGCGTCGTAGAGGCTCTTCCGGTGGCGCAGCACCGCCCCGCCCTTCCCCTTCACGACGATCTCGGTCGGCGCGCCGGTGCAGTGGATCGCCGCCGCCTCCTTGGGGCCGTACGCCACCGTGGCGTGCAGCTCGTCGTCGGGGTCGGCGAGGTCGCCGTCGTCCTTGAACGACGTCACGTTCCCGAGATCATCGTAGTCGAAGGTCTGGCGCGAGCGGACCGGCGGGCCGTCGCCCCCCTCGTAGCTGGACTTCGTGACCGAGCGCAGCCCGACGAACGACGGGCGGCAGTAGAGGGAGTCCGGGTCGTAAAGGTTCCGGGGCGTGCGCTCCACGCACGCAGGGTCCGCCGCGGCCATGAGGCGCGGGTCGTGGTACTCGTTCACCGTCTCGACGAACCGGCGCCCCTGCGCGTCGTACAGCGTCTCGGCCTCGAGCAGCGCCTTCTCGCGGAAGCTCGAGACGCGGAAGATCTGGTCGAGCCGCGTGCCGTCGGGGTTCGTGCGCTTCACCTGGCGGAAGCCGCGGAACTCGCGCTCGAGCCGGTCCCACTGCCCCTCGACGAACTCGTACGCCGTGGTGAGGTCGTGGCCGGGGCCGGTCTCGAACCCGTCGTGGACCGTCACCTTCGAGACCACCCAGCGGTTGCCGGGCAGGTCCACCGTGTTCCCCGCGCGGGCGTACTCGACGTCGAAGCTGCCGCCGAGCGGCCGCTCGACGCGGCGGAGCAGGTTCCCGCCGGCGAGCTGGTTCACCCGCGCCGCGAAGTAGTCGTTGTCGTCGGTCTTGAGGACGTGATCGGCGAACCCGTCGCCGTCGATGTCCTGCATGCCCAGCTCGAACCCGGAGGTCCGGCGCGGCGTCGCGTTGAACCCGAAGCTCAGGTGGAGCCAGGGCGGGGGCGGCGGGAAGGGGATCGAGATCGTGAAGACGAAGCCCACCGAGGGGAGCTCGCCGTGCGTCCCGGTCGCCTCGACCGGATCGATGCCGCCGGAGGCGAGCAGCGTCTTGGTCGCGGCGCCGAGCACGGTCGCCACGTCCGCCCCGGTCACGTCGAAGTGCGGCTTGCGCAGCTCGTCCGCCGGCCAGGCGGGGGCGTGCCAGCGCTGCGGCCGCGTGAACCCGTACCCGAGGTTCACCATCACGAGGAAGTCGCCGCCGTCGGCGCGGCGCGCCACGAAGTCCGGCAGCCCGTCGCCGGTCACGTCGGCGAGCACGACGTCCGTCGCCGAGAGGCTAGACTCCGAGCTGATCGAGACGCCGAGCTGCTCGTTCTTGTCGATGGCACCGGTGGCCGTTCCCGACGACTGGAACGTGACGGTGGAGACCTGGCGGAGCATCCCCGGGTCCTGCGCCAGCTTCACCACGTCGTCGGCGCGACCCACCGCGTTCCCGATGTCCGGATCGGAGTCGGGGTTCTCGACTCCGGACGGGTGGAGCTGGCCGGCGAGGCCGGAGAGCGGACTGCTCGGCCCCCACCCGCTCGTCGCGATGCAGTCCCACCCGCGCGCGAAGGAGGTGCCGAGGTTGAGCCGCACCAGGAACCCGTCGCAGCCGTCGGAGCCCCTGCGGACGGCATCCGGGAGCCCGTCGCCATTCACGTCCACCAGGTCCTCGACGGTCGTGGAGACGTTCATCCCCACGCCCACGCCGCCGGTGATGCCGAGGTTCGGGAGGCGGCCGTTCACGCTCGTGACCCGGAGCTTCGAGGTGATCATCTTGATCGCCTCGGAGATTCCCAGGCCGGCCTGACCGGAGACGTCGGTGTTGAGGCGCGGGATGACCGGGACCGAGACGATCTGGTCGCGGGGCGTGAGGGTCGCCGGGTTCGTCACCCGCACCGAGCCGCTCCGGTCCGCGCCGAGGTAGCCCGCGATCCCGCCCGCGCCCATCGTGTCGAGGTCGTCCGGCAGCTCGCCCGCCACCACGACGTCCGGGATCCGGTCGCCGTTCAGGTCGAGCAGGTCCTGCTTCTGCTGCGACATCCCCGTACCGACCTGGACCGAGGCCAGGCCGAAGGTCACGCCGAACATGGTGTTGTGGGCGAGCGAGGTGCGGCCGGTGTCGCCCACCGCGAAGTCGGCGGGCACGAGCAACGGATCGTCGCCGCCCGTGGTGAGGGCGCCCCCGCGCCGGCCGGCGCTCATGCCGCCCGCCGACACGTAGGTGCCGCCGCCGAGACTCACGTAGGCGGGCACGCCTGGGAGCAGCCCCGGCTGCTCCGGCCCGAGGTACGTCCCGTCGGGCTTCGGCACCAGCACCGAGGCGAGCCGGGCGCGCCGCCGCTCCGCGCTCGCCGGATCGGCGAAGCGCTGCCGCTCCCTCTTGCGGAGCTCGTCCTTCGGCGCGTCCCAGTCGTCGTTCTCCTTGGGGGTGCGGTAGACCCACGGCTGGAACGCGTCGTCGGCCTTGCCCATCCACACCCCGTACCGCCAGCCGCGGTACCCGCCGGACAGGACGGGGGCGTTCCCGTAATCGAAGCTGTCGTGGCGCCGGCACGTGGTGAGCAAGGCGCCCAGCGAGATGGGCAGCGTGGTCTGGCCGTTCGTGGCGTTCGTCGCGGTGAACGTGCCGCTCACCCGCGCCTCCGCGCCGTGGCGGACCGGATCCTCGGCGTGCGCCTCGACGAAGATCGCGTCCCCCTTCTTCACGGCGAACTTCCCCAGGGATTCCTTGAACGTCTCGTGCCACTTGCCGTACAGGCGACCCGGGCCGCGCACGGCGAACGTCACCTGCGAGTGGGTCGGGGGCTCGCGGGTCATCGCGTCGAGCGGGATCTCGCCGGAGGCGGTGAGCTCGATCGTCCCGTCCGCCGGGGCGACGAACTGGTCCCGGACCGGCTCGTCGAGCGTCCACCAGTCGCCAGTGAGCTTCTTCGTCGCGACGCCGAGCGGATCCTCCGGCGGCGGCGGCGGCTGGACCGGCAGCTCGCGCACCTTCTCCACCAGCACGCGGTGGATGGGGAGGTACGGCTGCGCCCGGAACGCGAGGTAGTCCACCTCGGTCGGGGTGGGCGCGACGCACGCGCCGCCCACCGTGACGCAGGACATCACGCCCGACACCGACCAGCGCACCGTGTCCGGGTCGATCGAGAGGTCCGACCGCTCCCGGAACAGGAGGGTCCCCCCCGCCTGCACGTCGAGCTCCTGGTCCGGCAGCGCCGGTGGCTCGGTGCTCGTGCTCGCGAGCGTCTCGTGCAGCTTCTGGTACGGATCGGCCGTCCCGCCGCAGAACGCCGGGCCCGGCTGGTACACGCCCGGCGGGAAGTACTGGACGCAGAGCTCCACGTCGTCCGCCGAGCGGAGCTTCACGAGCTCCTGGTGGAGCCGCACCTTCCCCGTGCGCGCGACGTGGACGGCGAGCTCGGGCTCGCCCGCCACGCGGAGATCCTCGGCCGCGTCGAAGCGGCGCGCCACCGCGCCGGTCGGCTCGAGCTTCGCCGGATCCTCGAGCACGTACTCGATCGTGGGGACGACCCCCACCTCCTCGAGCGAGTACGGCGCCTGGGCCGTGCCGTCCACCGCGAAGTCCTTCACGGTCGAGAGCACGAAGTAGAGGACGTCGCCCTGCTGCACGTCCACGGTCTCCGCCACCTGCGTGGCGCTCTGATCGCCGGGCTGCTTCGAGTACTCGCCGAGCAGCTCCACCCCGAGCCGGTTCTCGCCGAAGATCTCGACCGGCAGCTCCTCGAACGCGGGCGAGGCGGCGCGGTAGACCCGCAGCCGCACGCCGTCACCGCGCCCGGCGGCGACGTCGCGCGTGAACACGAGCGCGCCGCTCACCTGGACCAGCCCGGGGCGCGGCGCCTCCCACTCGAGGACCACGTCCTCGAGCGCGCGCGCCTCCTCGGCGAGCTTCCTGGCGCCCGCCACGGTGGGGTCGTCCGCGATCTCGGCCGGCGTCTCGGCCGGCTTCTGGTACGCCGGCTCAGCGATCCCCGGCGCGAAGCACGGCGCCGTCTGGCACCGCGCCTGTCCGTACAGGACCTTGCCGCCGACGAGCAGGTCCGGGATCCCGTCCCCGTTCGCGTCGGTCACGAGCTCCGAGGAGTCCGTGACCGTGTAGCTGCCGCCGAAGTTGGCCTCCAGGCCGAAGCCCATCATCTGGACCGAGAGGTCCACGACCTGGCTCTGCTCGCTCCCGAGGGTGCCCGGGGCCCAGATGTCGCCGCTCTGGGAGTACGGATCGCGCTTCGGCCGCACCAGCGAGAGGCGGTTCTCCGGGTGCTCGCTCGACGCGAGGTCGTTCAGGTAGGCGCGGTCCTTCTCGAGCCGGTCCGGGAGCCCGTCGCCGTTCACGTCGAGGAAGGTGGCGTCCGTCTTGCTGCGCCGGATGCTCACGCCCCCCGCGACGCCGATGGTGCCCTCCTCCTTCGAGGGCCCGCGGCCGAGCCCGCCGAAGAAGTGGACGCCGGCCCCCACGTCGTGTGACGAGGTCATCGCGAGCTCGTCGCGCGAGTCGCCTCGCCAGGCCTGCACCGCCTTGAACGCGTCGATCGCCGGCAGCGACGCGCTGTCCGGATCGATCGGGTCCCGATCGGTCCAGCGGAACCGGTGCACGTGGAACTTCTTCCCGTCCGCGCCGCGCGTCTCGACGCTCACGAGCCGGCTCTTCCCGAAGTCGCCGTACTCGTACGCGAGCTCGTACGACCGGATGGGCGCCCCGTCCAGATCGACCGCCACGGCGCCGAGGAGGTGCCGGGTCATCGTCTTGAAGCCGAGCCGGCCGGAGGTGAGCACGTCGCGCCGGAGGGTGCCCGCGCGGTGGCGGAGCTGGACGTGGTACTTGCCGATGTCGGCGACGTCCTCGAGGGCGCCCAGGCCGGTGCGCCGCGCCTTGCCGCTGTAGTGGACGTCGGAGAGGTAGACCTGCCGGAAGTCCTCGACGAACGGGCCCGCGGCCGCGCCCACCTGGCTGCGATCGTCGTGCTGGTAGGCGTAGTGCGCGAGGTTGCCGTTCCCGTCCACCACGCGCTCGAGGAACCACTGGCCGATGTCGAAGCGCGGGCCCGCCGCCCCGGCGGCGTCGCCGACGCGCGGGAGGTAGCTGGTGAGCCGCGCGTTCTCGTGCCGGCCGTACACGTACAGCGTCCCGCCCTTGTCGGTGACCTCCCACCAGTACGACGTCGTGTCCGCGCCGCAGCGGACGATCCGGCGGAAGGCGCCCTCCACGCGCGCCTGGTAGGCGCGCCCGGCCGACCCGTCCACGCACTCGACGCTGCCGACGAGCGGGACGAGGGCGTCGCCGTCGAGGAGGTACCGCTCCTCGCGGTCGTACACCGGGACGCCGTAGCGCGTGTCGATCGAGACCGACGAGACCCGGAGGTCCCACCCCACGCCGACCCAGCCGCTCCCCGCCTCGGAGTCGTAGGAGAGCGCGAGCTGCGGCTGGTAGGCGCCGCGCGCCTTCGGCAGCCGGAGCGGGAACGCCACCTGCGCCGCCCCGGTCGCGCCGGGCTGCGGCGGCTCCACGAGGTCGATGCCGGACGAGGGATCGGCCGCCTTGAGGTCCTTGATCGAGGTCGGATCGAACGACACCGGCCCCGGGTGATCCGGCATCACCAGGACCGCGTTGATCATGAACGTGAAGTGATCGGTCTCGCTGACGACCTGCCGGCTCGCGCGGCGGACCTCGAGGCGCGTGAGCGTGCGCCAGTGGCGCTCCGTGGTGTCGTAGTAGTAGGTCTGGATCTCCTCCGGGGCCATGCCCTCCGGGAGGAGGTCGGGGTCGTAGGGCAGGACGACCTTCACCGCCTTCGCGAACTTCTGTCCGGCGGGGAGGAACCGGTAGGCGAAGTGCGCGGGCGCGCTCACGTTCACCATTCCCGCGTCGAGCGCGGGCATCACCTCGGGCCCCTTGCGCGCGATGCCGATCTTCGTCGCGGCGCCCACCGCGCCGGCGGGCGCCTCGATGTACACGTCGCTGCCGAGCCCGATCTTGCCGCCCGCGGGGGAGAGCTCGCCCCAGCGGGTCTGGTCCTCCGCGCCGAAGCGCGCGTCGGTCGCGCCGGCGAGGCCGCCGCCGACGAGGTCCCCGGCGCGCAGCTCCGCCGTCCGGTCGTCCTCGAGCTGGATGGTCCGGACGAGCTCCTCGCCGTCCGGGAAGCGGGCCTTCAGGGTGACTACCCAGGGGGCGGTCGCGCCCGCGGGCCGCCGCAGCGCCTCGGAGAACGCGCCGTCCGACGACACCGCCGCGCCGTCCACCTCCACGACGCCCGGGCCGGCCGGGGACTCCGCCCACCCGATCACCAGGGCGCGGTCGCCGAAGCGCTCGCCGACGAGCTGACCGCGGCGCCGCTCCAGGCGCGGGTACGCCACCACGAGGTGGTTCGCGCCCACGCGGCCGCCCACGCCGCTGCCGGTGACGGACAGCTCGCCGACCGCCGCGCCCGGCGCATCAGGCCGCCCGCCGCCGAACGTGAGCGCGATCGCGGACGTGGTGCGGCCCGCCAGCGGCAGCGCGTTGGTGCCGGCCACCGCGTCCAGCGCGCCGAGCTGGGTCCAGCCGCCCGCCTCCCGGGCCTCGACGCTCCCGAGCCGCGCCGGGGCCGCGAGCGTCAGCGCCGCGTCCTCGACGGCCACCGCGCGGTCGAGGCCGAGGGCGCTGCGCGTCGCGGGGAGCGCCGCCGAGGTCTGCGGATCGCGGTCGCCCGCGACGCCGAGGAGCAGCTCGGCCTCGCGATCGAAGCCGTCGTGGCCGTCGTCCAGGTCGAGCACGAGCCGCAGCCCGGTGACGTCCACCGCGCTCGTCGCCTCCATCGGGAGGCAGACGAGGAGCGCGTCGTCGCCGGTGAGCCGCTCGGGGTCGAGCTCCTCGAACACGGTCCGCGCGGTCGCGACGTTCCCCACCCAGAGCGCCGCGCGCGGCGCCGCGCCGCCGAGCGAGATCGCGAGCGACGTGGCGCGGGGCACGTCCGCCTCGAAGGCGAGGTAGGCGCGCCGCGCCCCGCGGACCTGCATCCCCGCCCGGACCCGCGTCCGCAGGCAGTCGTCGCCGGACGCGGAGCCCTTCGGCACGAGCCGGCCGGCGGAGGTGTCCGCCATCACCACCGCCGCCCCCTCGCCCGCGAGGGAGCCCCCGCGCGACGCCTCGGCGAGGGCCGCGGGATCGCGCAGGCGCCGCGAGGTGTCCACCCCCCAGATCTCGATCTCGTCCACGCGGGCGCCCGCGCCCGACGGGGTGAGCGCGAGCTCGAGCCCGTCCACGCCGCCGCCGGTGCGCGGCGCCGAGAGCCAGCCCGGCGACGCCGCCGGCGGGACCGCCTCGACGCCCGGCGCCGAGACGGTGACCGCCTGACCGTGGACGCGGACCGCGGTCACCACCACCGATCGGCGCAGCTTCACGAACACGCTGGCCGGCGCGGCGAGGTCGGCGCCGGTGGCGGTGTCGCGATCGAGGAGCGCCGCGGCGTCCACGCCGGTCGCGGAGACCTCGACGGGCGTGAGGCGCACCTCGACGCCTCCCGGCGAGGTGGACGACCTGCTGCAGGCGGACAGGGCCGCGGCGACGACGAGCGCGGCGAGAGGGGCGCGAGAGGGACGAGACATGGCGAGACCTCGGCTACAGGGCGACGAAGCTGCCCGGGAGGTACGGGTACTGCGAGACGGAGACCTGGCTCGGGACCGCGCCGCCCAGCATGTCGGCGTCGGTGGCGGACACGTAGACCGTGTACGTGCGCCCAGCGGTGAAGGTGCCCGCCGGGAAGGGCGCGGGCGGTGCGGCGACCCACGCGCTCGTGACGAACTGGCTCGACTGCGAGTCCCAGACCTCCGCCAGGTACGCCCGGGCGCCGGGGACGACCCCCCACGTCACCGAGGCCGCGCCCTGGGCGCCGGCCGTCGCCACGGCGTCGAGCGGGTACGGGAGCGGCTCGGCGGAGCCCACCGTGAAGGAGGCCTGGAGCGCGAGCGTGCCCGAGGTGGCCGTGAGCCCGTACGTGCCGGCGGTGGCCGGGATGTCGTAGGACCACACCATCTCGCGGGGGAAGCTCGCGTGGTACGTGAACGTCAGCGGGCGGTCCGCGGTGAGCTGGGGCCCGGTGACCGCGACCTGCCACTCGAGCGGCGTGGGGGTGCCGTCCGGCGCGCCGATGGAGAGCCAGAGCGCGAGCCCCGGCGAGGAGGTGCCGAAGTCGAAGGCGCCGCCCGCCGCGCGGGCCACCACTGCCGCGTCGCCGGCGACCGGCCGCACGAAGGAGAGGCGCGACTCGGAGACGTCGAAGCGGGGCGGCAGCGAGCGAGCCCCGCCATCCGTCGCGAGCGCCGCGAGCGGCGCGCGCAGGGCCAGGATCGACGCCGCGTAGGCGCCGGGCGGGAGCGAGGAGACGTCGCAGGTCGTCTCCGGCCCGTCCACCGCCAGCGCGAGCACGCCCTCGGAGTAGACGCGGCACGCGTACGCGGCGGCCTCCGGCACCCCCGGCCAGTCGATGCGCCCCGCGGCGGCGTCCAGGGTGGGCGCCGGGAGCGCGAGCGGTGAGAGGGTGGCGAGCTCGAGGGGCGCGCGCACCGTGCGGTCGCCGTCGCTGAAGGCGAGGGCATACCGCGCGCCGCTCCGGAGGGCCGCCTCGGGCCACCACCACGCGGCGTAGGACGCGTCGGCCGGGACGTCGTAGGTCCCCGTGGCGATGGCGCCGTTCTCGTCGGAGAGCGTGACGGCCCAGGGGGACGTGGGCCCGGCGCCGGTGGTGTCGTGGAGCGTGGCCACCACCGCGATCCCGACGCGGCCGGAGCCGTCCGTGTACGAGCCGATGACCCCGCTCGCGGTGTAGACCGGCCCCCCTCCTCCACCGCACGCGACGACGAGCAGCGCGGCGACGCCGGCGACGGCACGGGCGCGGCGCGCGCGTCCGGAACGCGAGTCCATTCAGGTCCCCTCCTCTGGAGGGGGGACCCTGCCAGCCCGGCCCCTGCGTCGTCAATCACTTTGGGTAACACGTCACGATTCACCCAGGGAAAACCAGGACACCATGGGTGGATGCGACCCTGGGTACGGCGCCGCCCCGGGACATTTTGCCGCACACCGGGAGCGGATCCGGCCGCGGTGCGTGGTCGGGCCGCCGCGCGCCGCGCACCGCCGATGATCGCGCTCGTGTCTTCGCCGCGCGTCACACGGTTGGGCACCGCTCGCGCGCCCCGCGAGTCGTCACGGCTTGGGGGGGGCGTTCGCCTCGGCACGACCCGCTTCGCACGAGCGGCCCTTCCAGGCTCCCCCGTCCCCAGACGCAGAGAGGCCGCCTCGCGGCGGCCTCTCTGGACGACTGGTGGTGAGGGGGAGAATCGAACTCCCGACCTAGGGATTATGAGGCGGATTCCGCAGCTGCCGTGAACGCCTGGTTAGCCTGATTTCGACAGCTTACGTGGCTCCGCGTGCCCCGAATGGCAACAATGGTGGGCTGCCGGGGGACGGATTCGACGCCGGCTTGAGTTGGGGGACCCGCACTGTTTCGCGCGTATCGGCCGCGATGCGGAGTCTCGCCGTCACATTACTCCGGCGTGGTACACCCTGCTGACGCAGATGGCGCAGAGCGAGGGGGGATCGTATGCACTACATCGCGCGCGCAGCGTGGCTGGCGGGCGTTTCCGTGTGTCTGGCGTGCTCTGGACCGAAGGGTGACCCCGGCCCAGCGGGCGGACCGATGGGACCGCAAGGACCGTCAGGTCCGCAGGGCCCGATGGGGCCCCAGGGACCGAAGGGCGATCCGGGCTCCCCGGGCACTCCGGGCGGGTCGCCACTTACCGCCGGTTTCCGTCTGCGGGTCGTTCAGTCAACCTGGACGGGCGCTGACGGGTCGCGCTACGCGCCAGATGCGTACAACTTCCAAGATTCGTCGCTGAACGTCGAATGCTCGGTTCAAATGGCGAGCGACAACGAGTGGCGCTGCCTTCCGACGTACACATACACCGCGTTAATCAGCGGTCTATACGCTGACTCGGGCTGTACAGTCAGAGTCGCTTACGACGCATTCCGTTGGTCCGTTGGGTGTTCCCCACGGTATGTCGCCGAGACGGTGACGAACGCTCCGGTCTGCAATGCTGTGACGAACGCCACCGCGTACTACGAGGTCGGCTCACAAATCGCGCCCGCGGACGCGCTCTTTACGAGGAACGGTAGCGGCGCCTGCGTCACCAGCACCGAGACGTACCTCCGAAGCAACTACACGCTTAGTCGCGTTGGCGCTCCGGTGCAGCCGTCCACCTTCGTGCGCTTCGTGAAGCAGTAAGGCCTAGCGGCTCGACGCAGCGCGATGCGCTCCGTCGTGCGTTCGCGCGAACACGGGAGAGGACATGGGGTTCTGGAATTCGATGTTCGGCGACGATCGCATCGAGAACGAGAACAAGACGAAACCGTTCTTCAAGAACGCGAACGCGCTTGAGCGAAAGGACTGGTTCACACGAACGCGCCCCTGGCACAAGGTGCCCCCAGCAGTAATCGACGCCGTAATCGCAAAGCTCGACGCTGATCCGCTGGTCTTCGAGGTGTTCGTCCACACGTCCATGCAGCAGCGTCTGGTTGAGCGTTACGAGAAGCTCGATCCCAGCCATGGACCGCTGAACGCCACGATCATCGCTGGCATTCTGTCGCAGGTTGGTTCTACGGCGTTACAAGCGGTGATGACGTTGAAGCAGGCAGGCCGAGCTTCCGACAGGGAGGTGGACCGCGCGGTCGAAGCCGGGAAGCTCGCAGCCGAGGCGTTCGAAGTCGCCGTGCTCCTCGACCGGAACATGATCATGGGCTACAGCGGTCTGGCGGTGATCCTCGGCATGATGGGACGCCACGCCGATGCGTTGCAGCGCGCGAAGCAAGGCATCGAGGTCATCCGCGAGATCCGGCAGAGCGGGACGCCGTTCCATGCAAGCTCCATCGAGTCCGTTCGGGAAGCGCCGCAGATGCTTGAGCAGAGCGAGCGGATGCTGACGGAGCTTATCCAGCAGTACGAGGCGCTATAGGTGGAGCACCACCTCGGGCGCCACCGCACAGACGGTTCAGGCCGACTCGGCGAAGAACCGTTTCTTGACGTACGGAATGCAGCTCTCTGGGCGACGGCGCGATGTTGTCCCGCTCGACCATCCTGGCCACCCAGCACGTCGTGTTGAGCCCTCTCATCATCCGGTCTGAATCGACGTACTGGTGAGCCAGGATCAGGAGAACCGCCGAGTTTAGGTTCTGCGGTCGGGCCACCTCCTCCATGGCCTCGACCATCTTGGTCGCGATCTCGTCATCGATCTGGTCGGACGAGTAGAGGTTCATGAGGCCCGCCCGTAGAACCATCTGCTGGAAGGAGAGTGGATAGCCGGGGCGTTCTCCTCCGTAACCAGCCTCCAGACTGGATCGGTCGGTCGAGGTCGGAAGTGGTACCACTACCACTGAACCCCTGTCCCGCTTGGAGCTTGAGGGCTCGCGCCCTCGACGCATTCCCCCCTCGCCCCCGCACTTATCGTCGGAATAGCCACGCCCACACACGGTGGAGCAGCCAAAAGGGATAGAAGTTCGACCCGATGAGCAAGACCATCTGCTCGCGACTAGTCAGCTTTCGAGGCTTTGGTGGGCCGTACTGTGACGAGTCAGCGGGATGCTCACGCACGACGACGGGGCCCCAGCCGCGAGGGTATTGGTACTCGAACCCCCTGCCGTCCGTGAATGTGATCCGGTCGATGTAGTCGAAGCGGTCAGGCGCTGGCTCAGGCGTGGCGAACTGCCGGCGCGGGAACGTCGCGTACATGCCGACGCCCAAGCCGTCCAGGAGCTTTTCGCGAATCAGAACCAGACCGAGACTTCTGGCCACTCGAATGAGTCGGTGACGGCGGAACGTCGCCTCGATTGTTTCGCGGAGCTTGGTGTCGCGAGACACGTCCTCGTTGACCGACTCCTTGGAGTCCGAAGGTTCCGAAGCCCACAGGATCCGCACGAGCACGATGGCCGTCATGCCGGCGAACAGCCACGACCACCAGAAGTCGCCCGAGTTCACCCACCCCAAAAGATGACGCCTGACGACCTGGAAGCGCCAGGGTGCGGGCCACAGCCTCCTGAGAACGGTTGGAGCATCCTTGAGAAAAGCGAAGAAGGCGAAGTAGGCCGCCATCTTCTCCCAGGCTTTCGGATCTCTGATCTTCTTCCTTCGAGAGATTGCCATGCACGAGTCCCGTGCGTGGATCCTACGACACCGGAGACGGGTACGGCAGCGAAACATGGCAAGGCGAGGAGTCCTCACCAGAATTCTTCCTCGCTGCTTGGAGCGCGGGCGAAGGGCGCAGCCGCCGCCTTCGCCGACGACGGCGTGCGCGTCGGAGCGTTCGGAGACGTCTAGCGCGGGCGCGCCGAGATCGAGGCGGCGTACGCCAAGCTTCTCTCGGGCCCGATGAAGGGCGCGAAGGCCGAGTTGACGCCGTCGGTGCGGCTCCTCTCTTCCGACGTCGCGCTCGCCGAGGGCCCGCTCACCAATGTTGTCACCCGGGATGACGGCGTAGCGCCCGATTTCGCGCAGGGTGCGTGAGGGAGAGTGGCGCGTCACGACGGCGACGGCCATCGCTCAGGCCGAATACTGGCAGTCACGTTGGGTGATGGTATCGACGGCGCTGAGGAGGGGGCACCGGCGCGGCGTCGGCCCTCGAAATGGGTGGCGGGGAGCGTGTGTCCCCCCCGCCGTGCCCCGGGGCCTGTGTCCGCAGGCGACCGGAGCGAGATTCGATTCGTACAGGTGGCGGTTCAGTCAAGGTTTGGACGGCCCGGACGCCGACCGTGGACGAGGTGCGCCCGGGACGGTGCCCGGCCTGCAAGGCACCGAGCCGTCCCGCCGGCGGGGCGCTGGGGCTGCACGGCCACGGCCTCCGCGAGCGGCACCAGTGGGGGCCGGTCGAGCCGGGCGCGGTGTCGACGCTGATCTCGATCCTGCTCCGGCGTTACCGGTGCCGGTCTTGTGGGGCGGTGGTGGTCGTCGGCCCCCGCGGTCTCGTGCGACGCCGCCTTTACTCGGCTGGCGCGATCGCGCTGGCACTCGTCCTCTACGGCGTGGCCGACCTCTCGCCGCGCGACGTCCGCCACCGGATCAGCCCGCTCCGGATCGTCGGCGCGACCGCTGCGGCGGGCTGGGCGAGCCGCCGGCGGTGGTCGCGGGCGGTCCGCGGCGGGCGGCTCTTCCCGATCGTCCGGCAGCTCCCGGCCGATGCGCCCCTGCGCCAGGTGGCGGCCCGCGCGGCGACGACGCTCGCGGCTTACGCGCCCGGCCCCGGAGGGCTCGCCCTCGAGTCGGCCGCGTTCCTCGGGGCGAGCATGTAGGCCGAGGTCCATCGCGGCGGTGGCGCGGGCGGAGGCGATCCCACCATCGAGGATCCCTCCGCGGCGCCACGGCCGCCGGGCACTGCTCCTCGCTCGTCCTCGCCACTCCCGGCGAGGCGATCACAGAGGAGCAGAAATGGACGAGTCCACCCCGGCGGCGGCGCCGCCGATCCCCAAGACGATCCCGCTCGCGCCGAAGGACCATGCAGAACCGATCGCGATCTTCCGCAGTGAGATCGTCGGCGCGCTCACCCGCAGGCAGCTCGACCACGGCGAGCTGCGCGCGGCGCTCCGCGTGCTCTCGCAGGAGCGGCTCCGCCCGCCCGGCATCGACAAGACGCGGCGGTACTCGGTTCCGACGCTTGAGCGCTGGTACTACGCCTACCGCGCCGGCGGCCTCGCCGCACTTCGGCCCGCGCCGCGGAACGACCGTGGTCACGCCCAGGAGCTCACGGCCGAGCAGCGCGACCTTCTCCTCGAGATTCGCCGCGAGCACCGCTCGGCGTCGGTGCCGCTGATCCTGCGGACGCTCGTCGCCGATGGCCGGCTCGAGGCGGGTGCCG
>NZ_JALCZA010000009.1 GCF_022690765.1 Anaeromyxobacter oryzisoli
GCCCAGGCGTCGCGGAGCGCGCGCGCCGCGGCGAGGCTCGAGCGGGCGAACGCGACGGCGCGGCGGGGCTCGCGGAGGGCGCCGCCGGCGGCGCGGACCGCGGCGGCGAGCTGCGCGGCGAGGGAGGGCGCGGCGAGCGCCTCACCCAGCGCGCGCACGAACCCGGGGAAGGGGGCCTCCGGCGTGTCGGTCACGACGCGCAGGATCGCCACCGGCACGCCGGCGGCGGCCGCGACCTCGGCGAGGGCGACCGACTCCATGTCCGCCGCGGCCGGGGCGGCGAGCGCGGCCGCGCCGCCGATGACGACCCCGTCCACCGCGGCGAGGGCGCAGGGCACGGCGCCCGTCGCGGGGCGGAGCGCGCCTCCCGGCAGCGGGACCGGGATCGCCCCGCCGGGCCGGAGCCGGTGCAGGCTGGTCGCGGTGACGACCGCGTGGAGCGGGATCCCCCCGGTCAGCGCGCCGGCGAAGCCGGACGACACCACGAGGGCGGGGCGGGGGGCGCGGCGGAGGCGCGCCGCGAGGGCGCCGGCGGCGCGCGCCGGTCCGACCCCGGTGCGGAGCACCTCGACCTCGCGCGCGGCGGCGCCGGTGAGCCCGCGCCGGCACGCCCTCGCCTCGGTGCGGGTGGGGGCGCAGACGAGGATCACGCGCCGGGCTCCGCGGCCGCCGCCCGGACCGGCCGGAGGGCGCGCGCGACGGGGAGGAGCGTCGCCGCGCTCACCGCGGCGCTCGCGAGCGCGAGCTGGCCCTCGCCGACGGCGAACGTCGTCACCGCCAGCATGAACGCGAAAACGCCGGCGTACACCCCGAACAGCCCCCAGGCGAGGAGGGGCGAGGGGCGGCGCCACGGCCCGCGGCAGCCGGGGAGGTGCGTCATCACCTGCTGGAACACCCACTGCGTCGCGGCGCCGACCACGAACCAGCCCACGAAGTTGGCCGCCGTGACCCCGAACCAGAACCCGTCCCCGGGGTACTCGTAGATCCGCCCGAGGAACCACCGCTCGCCCCGGAGCGTGGCCGGGTCGATCACCACGTCGAGCAGCATCATCAGCAGCCCGCCGAGGAGCGGCGTCGAGCGGGCGAACAGCCCGGACCACGGCGCGCTCCCGCGCTCCTCGCGCGGCGTGCGGATCGCCGCCGCGAGCGCGAAGCTGAAGTAGGAGAGGAAGACGAAGGACAGCGAGTCCCAGAACGGGACGTTCGAGATCCACAGCTCGCGGGTGCGGGTCGCGTCGAAGTACGTGTAGAAGCCGAACGGGAACCCGTTGCGCGTCGAGCTGTACTCCGCGGCGAACGCGATCGCCCAGGTGGGCAGGGCGAACGCGAGCGTCCGCCGGGCGCCGAGGTGGTGGACCGCGAACGCGACGAAGCAGGCGAGGAAGACGTAGACGTAGGGGCGGTAGACGACCGTGCCCCACAGCAGCCGCAGGAGCTCGCCCGCGGTCACGCCGCCTCCGCGGTCCGCGGCCGCTCCGACCCGCCCGCGGCCGCGCAGAACCGCCCGAGCGCCATCAGCGGGAAGTAGTGCCGGTAGAGGTGATACCGGATGTAGAAGTGGCGCGGGAACCCGCGCGGCGGCGAGCTGCGCGGCGAGGGAGGGCGCGGCGAGCGCCTCACCCAGCGCGCGCACGAACCCGGGGAAGGGGGCCTCCGGCGTGTCGGTCACGACGCGCAGGATCGCCACCGGCACGCCGGCGGCGGCCGCGACCTCGGCGAGGGCGACCGACTCCATGTCCGCCGCGGCCGGGGCGGCGAGCGCGGCCGCGCCGCCGATGACGACCCCGTCCACCGCGGCGAGGGCGCAGGGCACGGCGCCCGTCGCGGGGCGGAGCGCGCCTCCCGGCAGCGGGACCGGGATCGCCCCGCCGGGCCGGAGCCGGTGCAGGCTGGTCGCGGTGACGACCGCGTGGAGCGGGATCCCCCCGGTCAGCGCGCCGGCGAAGCCGGACGACACCACGAGGGCGGGGCGGGGGGCGCGGCGGAGGCGCGCCGCGAGGGCGCCGGCGGCGCGCGCCGGTCCGACCCCGGTGCGGAGCACCTCGACCTCGCGCGCGGCGGCGCCGGTGAGCCCGCGCCGGCACGCCCTCGCCTCGGTGCGGGTGGGGGCGCAGACGAGGATCACGCGCCGGGCTCCGCGGCCGCCGCCCGGACCGGCCGGAGGGCGCGCGCGACGGGGAGGAGCGTCGCCGCGCTCACCGCGGCGCTCGCGAGCGCGAGCTGGCCCTCGCCGACGGCGAACGTCGTCACCGCCAGCATGAACGCGAAAACGCCGGCGTACACCCCGAACAGCCCCCAGGCGAGGAGGGGCGAGGGGCGGCGCCACGGCCCGCGGCAGCCGGGGAGGTGCGTCATCACCTGCTGGAACACCCACTGCGTCGCGGCGCCGACCACGAACCAGCCCACGAAGTTGGCCGCCGTGACCCCGAACCAGAACCCGTCCCCGGGGTACTCGTAGATCCGCCCGAGGAACCACCGCTCGCCCCGGAGCGTGGCCGGGTCGATCACCACGTCGAGCAGCATCATCAGCAGCCCGCCGAGGAGCGGCGTCGAGCGGGCGAACAGCCCGGACCACGGCGCGCTCCCGCGCTCCTCGCGCGGCGTGCGGATCGCCGCCGCGAGCGCGAAGCTGAAGTAGGAGAGGAAGACGAAGGACAGCGAGTCCCAGAACGGGACGTTCGAGATCCACAGCTCGCGGGTGCGGGTCGCGTCGAAGTACGTGTAGAAGCCGAACGGGAACCCGTTGCGCGTCGAGCTGTACTCCGCGGCGAACGCGATCGCCCAGGTGGGCAGGGCGAACGCGAGCGTCCGCCGGGCGCCGAGGTGGTGGACCGCGAACGCGACGAAGCAGGCGAGGAAGACGTAGACGTAGGGGCGGTAGACGACCGTGCCCCACAGCAGCCGCAGGAGCTCGCCCGCGGTCACGCCGCCTCCGCGGTCCGCGGCCGCTCCGACCCGCCCGCGGCCGCGCAGAACCGCCCGAGCGCCATCAGCGGGAAGTAGTGCCGGTAGAGGTGATACCGGATGTAGAAGTGGCGCGGGAACCCGGTGCCGGTGAACTCCTCCTCGCGCCACGATCCCGCCGCCGGGCCCGCGTCGAGCTGGTGCGCCACGAGCCAGTCGACGCCGCGGGCGACGGCCGGATCCGAGGCGGGCCGGTAGGCGAGGAGCCCCATCACGCCCCAGGCCGTCTGCGAGGCGGTGGACGGGCCCTTCCCCATGCGCGTCCGGTCGGCGTACGAGTCGAGCCCCTCCCCGAAGCCGCCGTCCGGGTTCTGCACCGCCTCGAGCCAGCGGAGGGCGCGCGCGACCATGGGATCCGTCGCGGGGACGCCGACGCGGGCGAGGCCGTTCAGCGCGTTGGAGGTGCCGTAGACGTAGTTGACGCCCCAGCGCCCGAAGAAGCTCCCCTCCGGCTCCTGGCTGTGGCGCAGGTAGGCGACGCCGCGCGCGACCGCGTCGTCGTGCACGCCGGCGAGCCCGAACGCCTCGAGGACGCGTCCGGTCACGTCGGGGCTCGACGGATCGCACAGCGAGTCCATGTCGGAGAACGGGATGTCGTTCAGGTAGGTCCGGTCGTTCTCGACGTCGAAGGCCGCGAAGCCGCCGTCGCGGTTCTGCATCGACCGGATCCACGCGATCGCCCGGGACACCGCCGCGCCGCTCCGCGACGCGGGGTCCTGCTTCACGAGGCCGATCACCACCGCCGCGGTGTCGTCCACGTCGGGGTACCAGGTGTTGGCGTACTCGAACGCCCACCCGCCGGGCTGGCCGCGCCGGTTGTAGACCTTCCAGTCGCCCCAGTCGTTCGAGAGCTGCTGCGACTCGATCCAGCGCCGCGCCGCGACGAGCCGCGGATCGGCGGGATCGACCCCGGAGTCGAGGAGGCCGACGAGGCCGAGGATGGAGTCCCACACCGGCGACTGGCACGCCTCGACCCGGAAGCCCTCGGTGTCGTCGATGGAGAACGCCTCGATGGCGGCGAGGGCGCGCCGGACCGGCTCGGAGTCGAGCGCGTACCCCTGGAGCGTGAGCGCCAGCACGCCGTTCACCATCGGCGGGAAGATCCCGCCGAAGTCCCCGGTCGTCTCCTCGTGGGCGAGGACCCACTCCTCGCAGGCGCGGAGCGCCCTCGCCCGGAGCGCGCGGAGCGGCGCGATCCCGCGGACCGCGTCGTGGGCCCGGAGCACCACGTCGCTCCCGTCGAAGAACGCGCGCCAGCCGAGGCCGCTGCGCCGGAGCTCGGCGAGGACGGAGGGACGGTACGGGACCCGCTTGTGCGCGGGATCGAGCCAGAGGTGATCGAGCAGCGGGCTCTCGGTGGAGCGGCCGCCGGGGAGCGCGTAGACGGGCCGGTGGTGGAACACGATGAAGAGCGGCACCATCGTGGACCGCGCCCAGCTCGCGAGCCGGTAGATGTTGATGGGGGCCCAGCTCGGCAGGAGGATCACCTCGGGTGGGACGGCCGGCACCGCCTCCCAGGGGAAGAGGCCGAACAGGGCGAGGTTGATCCGGGTGAACACCCGGACCTTCTCGATCCCGCCGGCGTCGCGGATGAACCGCTCCGCGCGGCACAGCCGCGGATCCTCGACCCCGACGCCGAGGAGCCGGAGGGCGAAGTAGCTCTCCACCGTCGTGGAGACGTCGCCGGGGTGGTTCCAGGCGATCCCCCAGCTCCCGTCCTCCTTCTGGCGCCCGAAGAGGTAGCGGACGGTCTGCTCGCGCCGGACCGACAGGTCGAGCCCGAGCGCCTGCCGGAGCATCACGTACTCGGCGGTGATCGTCGTGTTCGACTCGAGCTCGGCGCACCAGTGATCGCCGCGCCGGATCCGGAACAGGTAGTCCTGGGCGGCAGCGGCGGCGCGCCCCGCGGCCTCCGCGCGCGGGCCGATCGGCGGCGCCGCGCGCGCGACGTTCTCGGGCTTGCTCATGGCGTGTGAGGACTCCCCGGCCGCGCGGCGGCCGCGTGGCGGCCCGCGGCGCCGGCGCGCCAGGCGCGCCAGGCACAGGCCGGGATCATCGAGAGCTTCTCCGACATCGACAGCGCGGCCCGGCGGCCGAACACGTCGAAGCCGTTCGTGCGGATCTTCTCCAAGATCGCGCCGTACGCGTCGGCGCCGAACTGGAACGAGGCGCGGCCGCGGGCCGTCGCCAGGAGCGGGATGAGGCCGAGCCCCTCCTGGTAGAGGCTGCGGGCGCGGGCGATCTCGAACTCCATGAGCGCGCGGAACGCGGCGTCCTTCGCGCGGCGGGGCAGGTCCGCGGGCGCGAGGCCGAACCGCGCGAGGTCCTCCTCCGGCAGGTAGACGCGGCCGTTGGCGTGGTCCTCGCCCACGTCGCGCAGGATGTTCGTGAGCTGCATCGCCGTCCCGAGCGCCTTCGCGTGCTCGAGGGCGCGGGCCTCCTCGCGGTAGCCGGCGATCGGCGTGATCATGAGGCCGATGGTCCCCGCGACCCGGTAGCAGTACAGGTCGAGCTCGGCGAACGTCCGGTAGCGGGCCCCCTCGAGATCCATCTCGAGCCCCTTCACGAGGTCGTCGAACGGGTCGAGCGGGATGTCGTACTTGCGCACCGTCTCGCCGAGCACCAGCCAGCGCGGCTCGACCGTCTCGCCGGCGACGGCGCGGCGCAGCTCGACGAGCATCCGGGCGAGCTCCGCCCGGACCGCCGCCGCGGGCTGGTCCGGCGCGCGCTCGTCCACGAGATCGTCGGCGACGCGGGCGAACCCGTACACCGCCGCGATCGCGTCCCCGCGCTCGCGGCCGAGGAGCTTCGCCATCACGTGGAAGGTCTTGCCGTGCTCGCGCAGGATCGCCCAGCACTCGGCGTAGCCCTGCGCGCGCGCGCTCGCGACGTCGGGCCGCGCGCCGGTCAGCGGTGTCGAGATCATGCGGCCCCCTGTCCTCCCCGATCGCCCGGTGATCCGGCGGGCACGCGCGGCGCGCCCGCCTCGGCCCGGGGAGGCGGCGCGGCGCGGTGGCCGCGGCGGCGCGTCCGGAGCCGGTCGTCCGCGCGCCGGGCGGCGATCTTGCCGGACAGCGCGGCGGTCGGGACGGTGCCCGGCCAGACGGTGAAGTGACCCGCGGCGTGGAGGTTCGCGAGCGGCGTGCCCGGGTTCGGGAGCGGCAGCGCGTACGGGTAGTTCCGCCAGTTGAGCTCGAACCCGCAGCTCGCCCCGAAGGCGTTCCGCGTGAAACGCACCGTGGAGGGCGGGGTGCCCACGTCGAGGTAGGTGACGCGGGCGGCGGCGCCGGGGACGAGCCGCTCGAAGGTGCCGAGCAGATCCTCCGCGACGCGGCGCTTCAGCCGGCGGTACTCCGGCGGGCGCGGCAGGCCGCGCTCCTCGCGCGCCGTGTCGCCGGTGAGGCCGGTGCCCCAGCCGTCCTGCCAGTCGTGGCGGGTGAACGCCTGCAGGACGACGGAGGACCGCCCCGGCGGGGCCAGCGCGGGATCGAACATCCCGTGGGCGGTCACCTCGAGGAACGCCTTGCGGTGCGCGTCCGGATCGGACGGGTCGAGCTCGGTCCGGCAGCCCACGTCGGGGAAGTAGAAGACGTGCGCGGTGCCCAGCCGCTCGCGGAGCGCCTCGGGCGGGAGATCGAGGCCGACGTACGCCGAGACGAGCGCGTCGGAGTGACGGGCCCGGTCGAGCCGCTCCACCTTGGCGGCCGGGTAACGCTCGCGCCCCACGAGCCGGAGCGCCTGACGCGGGTCGCCGGTGTAGACGACCTCGTCGGCCTCGAACCGCTCGCCGTGCTGCGTGATCACGGCCTCCACGGTGCGGTCCCGCTGCGCGAGCGCGGTGACCGTCCGCTTGAAGAGGAACCGGACGCCCCGCGCCTGGAGGCGCGCCACCCAGCCCGCGAAGAACGCCTGGAGCCCGCCCTCAGGGTACCAGTAGTCATGGGCCCAGAGGTGCCAGAACGCCGAGGCCACGAAGACGTTCATCCGCGTGTAGCCGCAGGTCGAGAGCAGCTCCCGGGCGGCGCCGGGCGGCAGCTCCCGCCGGTACCAGTCGCCGAAGTCGTCGAGCAGCAGCGTCCGGAGATCGCGGAGGCGCCCGACGACCTCGAGGGCCGACCCGCCGTTCGGAGCGAGGGCGCCGAGCGCCCACTTGGGCAGCGAGGGGGCGCCGTCGCGGACGAACGGGATCCGGTCCGGCACGAACAGCCGCTGCACCAGCTCCGAGGTGCGCTGGTGGAAGTCGAACACGCGGCCGAGCGGGCCGGCCGCGTCCGGGTACGCCGCCTGGAACGCCGCCTTCACCTGGGGGAGGGACTCGACCACGGTGTCGAGGCCGGGCAGCACCAGGCGGTAGCGGGCCCGCCGGAAGGTGGCGAGATCGGAGAGGCCGTACTGCTCGAGGAGCGGGAAGACGATCCCCATGTCCTCGAACGACTGGCACCCGACGTCGAAGTGGAACCCGTGCCGGCGCATCCCGGCCATGAGGCCGCCGGCCTGGTGGTCGTGCTCGAGCACGAGGACCCGGCGGCCGCGGGCGGCGAGCTCGGAGGCCGCCACGAGGCCGGCGATCCCGGCCCCGATCACGATGGCGTCGGCGCGCTCGCCCGGGTCGGCGACGGTCATCGATCGCTCCCTTGCGAGAGGGCGGTGAGGTCGCGCGCCCGCCGCAGCGGCCGCGCGCGCAGCTCCGCCACCGTCCGCGCGCCGGTGAGGAACATCGCGGTGCGCAGCTCCTCGACCAGGCGCGCGATCTCCTGGATCGCGGCGTCCACGGAGCGCTCGGCGGCGCGCAGGATCGGCAGCGCCACCGCGGCCGCGTCGGCGCCCAGCGCGATCGCCTTCGCGATCTCGATCCCGCTCCGGATCCCGCCCGAGGCGATCACCACGCGATCGGGGAGCGCGCGCCGGCAGATGGCCACGCTCTCCGCGGTCGGGATCCCCCAGCGCGCGAACCGCTCGCCGACGCCCTGCTTCACCGGGTCGTCGGTGCGCAGGCTCTCGATCCGGGACCACGACGTGCCGCCCAGGCCGGCGGTCTCCACGCCCGCCACCGGGAGCTCGGCGATCTTCCGGGCGGTGGGCTCCGAGATCCCGCAGCCGACCTCCTTCAGCAGGACCGGGACGCCCACCTCCGGCGCGACCGCCCGGAGCCTCGCGAGGAGCCCGGAGAAGCAGGTGTCGCCCCCGGGCTGGATCGCCTCCTGGAGCGGGTTCAGGTGGATCATGAGCGCGTCGGCGCCGACCGCGGCGACGAGGGCGCGGAGCTCGGGGACGCCGACGCCGCGGTTGAGCTGAACCGCGCCGAGGTTCCCGAGCACGAGCGGCAGGCCCGGGGCGACGTCGCGCGCCGCGTAGGTCGAGCGCGCGGCGGGATCCGTCAGCATCTTGCGCTGCGAGCCGAGGGCGAACCCGACGCCGCAGCGGGCCGCCGCCGTCGCGAGGCGGCGGTTCATCTCGCCGGCCCGCGGCGTGCCGCCGGTCATCGCGCCGACGAGGAGCGGCGCGGCGAGCCGCTTCCCGAGGAGGGTGGTCGAGGCGTCCACCTCGTCGAGGTCCAGCTCGGGGAGGGCGTCGTGGTCGAAGCGGAGCGCGCCGAACCCCGTGGCGTCGCGGTCGGGGAACTCGACCTCGCGCTCCAGCGCGAGCGCGAGGTGGCTGTCCTTTCGATCGGGCGTCGACGCCACGCAGGCTCCCCCTTCTAGAACACGGAGCGGATCGACCGGACCACGTTCCCGACCGACGCCATGCTGTCGTCCACCGCGCTCGGCTCGTACCCGCAGTGCATCATGCAGCTCTCGCACCTCGGGTGGTTCCCGTACCCGTACTTGTCCCAGTCGGTCGTCTCCATCAGCTCGCGGAACGTCTTCGCGTACCCGCCCTCGGAGAACAGGTAGCAGGGGCGCTGCCAGCCGAAGATGCCGTAGTTCGGGCTCCCCCACGGAGTGCACCGATAATCGACCTTCCCCTGCAGGAAGTCGAGGTAGAGCGGGGAGTGGTTGAACTTCCAGCCCCGCGCGGCGGCCGGGGCGAGCAGCGCGCGGAACAGCGCGCGGGTCTGGTCGCGGACGAGGAAGTGCGCCTGGTCCGGCGCGCGCTCGTAGGCGTAGCCGGGCGACGTCATGATCCCGTCCACCCCGAGCGCGGTCATCTCGTCGAAGAAGCGGTGGAGGTCCTCCGGCGGGTGCCCGTTGAACACGGTGCAGTTGACGGTGACGCGGAAGCCGCGCGCCTTCGCGGCCCGGATCGCCTCGATCGCGGTCCGGTAGACGCCGGGGCGCTGGACCGACGCGTCGTGGTGGCGCTCGTCGCCGTCGAGGTGGACGTTCAGGCTGAAGCCGTCGTCGGGGCGGAAGAGATCGAGCTTCTTCTGGAGCAGGATCCCGTTCGTGCAGAGGTAGACGATCTTGCCGCGGCCGAGGAGCCCCTCGACGATCTCGCCCATCTTCGGGTGGATGAGCGGCTCGCCGCCCGCGATGCTGACCACCGGCGCGCCGCACTCCTCCGCCGCCGCGAAGCACTGCTCGGGCGTGAGCGTGCGCTGGAGCGTCTCCTCCGGGTGCTGGATCTTTCCGCAGCCGGCGCACGCGAGGTTGCAGCGGTAGAGCGGCTCGAGCATGAGCACGAGCGGGTAGCGCTTCCGGCGCCGGAGGCGCTGGGCCATCATGTACTTGCCGACGGTGACGGCCTGCTTCAGCGGGATTCCCATTCGATCTTCCTCTGAGCCTGTGGCGACACGTAGCCGCGCTCCGCGAACCAGCGGAGCGCGTCCTCGAACGCGCCGCGGACGGGGGTCTGCGGCAGCCCGAGCTCGCGGACCGCCTTCCCCGGATCGACGAACATGCGGCGGCGCGACATCCGCACCGCCTCGAGCGGGATCGCCGGCGGCCGGTGCGTCACGGCGTTCGCGACGGCGGTGCTGACGGCGCCCGCGACCCACGCCACCGCGTACGGCAGCCGCACGCGCGGGGCGGGGCGGCCGAGCAGCTCGGCGGCGAGCGCGAGAATCTCCCGCAGCGTCAGGTTCTGGTTGCCGAGGATGTACCGCTCGCCCGGGCGCCCGCGCTCCGCGGCGAGCCAGTGCCCCTCCGCGACGTCGCGGACGTGCACCACGTTGAGGCCGGTGTCCACGTACGCGGGGAGCCGGCCGTGCGAGAGATCCACCAGGATCTTCCCGGTGGGGGTGGGCTTCGCGTCCCACGGCCCGATGGGCGCCGTCGGGTTCACGACCACGACCGGCAGCCCGCGCTCGACGTACGAGAGGGCGGCGCGCTCCGCCTCGAGCTTCGAGCGCTTGTAGTGGCTGGTGAGCTGGCCGGGATGGAGCGGCGTCGTCTCGTCGCACGGGCGAGGGAGGGCGGAGAGGCCGATGGTGCCGACGGTGGAGGTGTGGACCACCCGCTCGACGCCGGCGGCGAGGCACGCGTCGAGGAGGTTCACCGTCCCCTGGACGTTCGAGGCGTACAGCTCCCGCGGATCGCGCGCCCAGAACCGGTAGTCGGCGGCCACGTGGTAGACGCGCGCGCAGCCCTTCACGGCGCGGCGCAGCGCGTCCGCGTCCCGGAGATCGCCCTCGGCGAGCTCGACGGGCAGGCCGGCCACGTTCCGCCGGTCGGAGCCGGACCGGACCAGCGCGCGCACGTCCTCGCCGTGCTCGAGCAGCACCCGGACGACGTTCGCGCCGACGAACCCGGTCGCGCCTGTGACGAGGACCTTGCGCATCGGGCTACTCCATCGCCCCTTCGAGTGAACATCGATCCCGCCTGGGCGTGGGGCGAGCTCCCGCCCGGGACCGGCGCCGAGCCGCGCGGCTCACGGGAGCGCGTCTCCCTCGCCGATGGCCCGACGCGCGAGGACCGCGCGCGCCTCCTGCCATTGCCAGACGACGAGCGCCGGGACGAAGACGATGAGGTCGCGGGCGCGGCGCGCAAGGGCGGCCGCGAGGGCGGTCTCGGCCCCGAGGCCGAGCGCGCCGCCCACGGCGACGAACGCGCCCTCCTGCACGCCGAGGGCGCCGGGGACCACGAAGGCCGCGCTCGAGAGCGCCTGCACGATCGACTCGAGGGCGAGCGCGTCGGTGAACCGGACGGGCGACCCCGCGAACGCGAGGAAGGTCCAGATCTCCGCGGCGCCCGCCGCCCATCCGGCGAGCTGCCAGGCGGCGCAGCGGAGGATGCGCCCGCGGCTCCGGTAGACGGCGGCCGTGGCTCGATCGAGCCGGCGGGCGCCGCCCACGAGGGCCTCGGGCATCCAGCGGCCGGCCAGCGCCCGGGCGACGCGGGCCAGGATCTCCGCCGCGCCGGCCCGCTGGACGATCACGAGCACCACGACGATCGGCACCGCGGCCGCGGCCGAGATCCAGGCGGTCCGGACGAGCGGCCCGCCGGGCGCGCGCGCCGCGAGCACGGCGATGCCGCCCAGCGTGAAGACGAGCTGCGTGACGAGGCTGACCGTCATGTCCGCGACGATGCTCGCGCCCGCCTGGGGGCCGGGGACGCCGCGGCGGACGAGGAGGCGCGCGGAGGCGACCTCGCCGCCCACGCGCGCCACCGGCAGGAGGCCGTTCACCGCCTCGCGCACCCAGACCACGAACGTGAAGAAGGCGAGCGTGCGCCCCCGCCGCCGCCCGGCGAGCAGCTGCCACGCCCGGGCGTTGAGCGCCATCGGCACCACGTGGACGAGGCTCGCCCAGACCAGCCCGAGGCCGGCCGTCGCGAGCGCGGCGACCACCGTCCCGAGCCCCGCGCGCACGACGAGCGTCGTGGCGACCGCGAGGCCGGCGAGGCCGAGGACGAGGGCGGTGCGCTTCACGGGATCGTGACGCTCCCGGGGGACGCGGCGGGCGCGCGCCGCTCGCGGAGGAACTGGAAGAACTCCACGCCCTCGCGGAGCCGCCGGCGCATCATCTGCGGGCTGCGGAGCATCTCGCCCAGGATCTCGGCGATCTTGCTGCCGCGGAAGTAGAACCGCTTGTAGAAGGTCTCGAGCGCCGCGTGGATCTCCTCGTGCCCGAGGTGCGGGTAGTGGAGCGGCGCGAGCTGGGTCCCGTGCTCGTCGAGGAGCTCCGCGTGGGCGGCGTCGAGCCAGCCGTTCTCCACCGCCTGCCGGTAGAGCTCCGTGCCCGGGTACGGGGCGGCGAGGGACACCTGGAGCGTGTGCGGATCGAGCTCGCAGGCGAACCGGATCGTCTCGTCGATCGTCTCGCGCGTCTCGCCGGGCAGGCCGAGGATGAACGTCCCGTGGATCGCCACGCCCAGATCGTGGCAGTCCTGGGTGAACCGCTTCGCGACGTCGAGGCGCAGCCCCTTCTTCACGTTGTTCAGGATGCCCTGGTTCCCCGACTCGTAGCCCACGAGGAGGAGCCGCAGCCCGTTGTCCTTCAGGACCTCGAGCGTGCGGCGCGGCACGTTCGCCTTGGCGTTGCACGACCAGACCACGCCGAGCTTCGAGAGCTCGCGGGCGATCGCCTCGGCGCGCGGGAGGTCGTCGGTGAAGGTGTCGTCGTCGAAGAAGAACTCCTTCACCTGCGGGAGCGCCTTCTTCGCCCAGGCGATCTCCTCCGCGACGTGGCGCACGCTCCGGGTCCGGTAGCGGTGCCCGCCCACCGTCTGCGGCCACAGGCAGAAGGTGCACTGGCTGCGGCAGCCGCGGCCCGTGTAGATGGAGAGGTAGGGGTGCTTCAGGTAGCCGATGAAGTAGTCCTCGATCCGCAGGTCGCGCGCGTAGACGGGCGACACCATCGGCAGCGAGTCCATGTCCTCCAGCGGGGGGCGCGGCGGGTTGCGGGTCACCGCGCCGGACGCGTCGCGCCAGCTCAGGCCGGCGACCTCGGAGAGCGACCGCCCCTCGGCGACCTCACGGATGGCGAAGTCGTAGTCGACGCCGGCGACGAAGTCCACCGCCGGCGCGCGGGCGAGGCTCCCGGCGGGATCGACGGCCACCCGCGGCCCGACGAGGCCGATCCGGAGCTTCGGGTTCACCTCCTTGAGGGCGGCGGCGACCCGGGCGTCGGAGGCGAAGGACGGGGTGGAGGTGTGCATCACCACCAGCTCGTAGTCGCGGGCGAGGGGGAGCACGTCCTCGAGCCCGAGCCGGGCCGGCGGCGCGTCGACCAGTCGGCTCCCTGGGACCAGGGCGGCCAGCTGCGCGAGCCAGGTGGGATACCAGAACGAGCGGATCTCGCGCCGGGCCTGGTAACGCGATCCGGCCCCACCGTCGAATCCATCGAACGAGGGAGGCTGGAGGAAGAGAGTTGCGAGCATTCGTGCTCCTGCTGCCGCCCATGGCGGCGTCCGAGCGAGCTTTTATCCCGTGCGTCGGTAGAACGCACCATGATCCTCATTTGGGGGGTCCAGCGATTGGTGGCGTCGTCGCACCCTGCCGGGACGCGTGCTAAGTACCGGCGCGTGGACCCCCAACGTCGCGTGCACGGAGGCCTGCCGCGCCGGCGGGCGGTCGCCGTCCTGGCTACGATCCTGGCGATGGCGCCGGGGCTGGCCAAGGCCGGCTGTCCGGTGGACGCGCCTGCGAGCCCGCGCCTGGCCGCGACGCCGGTCGAGGCCCGGATCACCTATCTGCGCGAGCGGCTCGAGGCGGCCCGGGCGCCCGCGGAGTGGTGGACGGGGGTCTGGGGGATCATCGACGGTGGGTCGATCGTCGGACAGCTCGCGGCGCTCCCCCTCGCGGGCAGCCGCTCCGACCGCGTCGTGCTCGCGGCGGGCGCCTTCTCCGGCGGCCTCGCCATCGGGCAGATGGTCTTCCTTCCCGTCGTGCCGGACACCACGCCATTGCCCGCCGGCGTCGATCCGTGCGCGACCCTGGCGATCCTCGAGGCGAGGATCGAGCGCGGCGCGCGCAACCAGGCGCTCGGGACGGGGTGGGGCGCGCAGGCCGGGAACGTCCTCGTGAACGGCGCCCTCGGCGTGCTCGCGGCGCTCACCGCGAAGGACGCGTGGAGCGGCGCGCTCACCGCGGGGATCGGCTGGGCCGTGGGGGAGGCGCAGCTCCTCACGCAGCCCACCGGGCTGGTGCGCGACCTCGCGCGCTACCGCGCCGGGGAGCTCCCTCTCTCCGCCCCCGCCCCCGCCCCCGCCCCCGCCCCAGCCCTCGCGCCCGCGCCGCGGGCGCGCCTGCAGGTCCTGCCGGAGGGCGGCGCGCTGTTCGCGATCGACGTCCCGTTCTAGTCGGCCTCGCGGACGAGCCGAGCGCCGGCACGCGGGGTCCGTGAACCGTGCCCGTCACCGTCACCGGCTTCTCCCGTGATCCGTGAACCGGGTCCCGTGGCCCCGTGGCCCGGATCGCGTGGTCCGACGCCGTCGGATCACGGGCCAGGGAACACGGGAGGCGGGCACGGGGAACGGTGACGGTCACGGTAACGGTGACGGGTGCCGGGTGCGGGTGCGGGTGCGGGCCGCCATCTACCGCTACCGCGCGACCGCCCGCAGGGTGAGGAGCTCGCGCGGACCGGGCCACACCTCGCGCCGCAGGAGCTCGAACGCGCCGCGGCCCGCGACGAAGAGCAGCATCGGCACGTGCGTGGTGATCCGGCCGCGCGCGATCTG
The DNA here is from genome assembly GCF_022690765.1 of Anaeromyxobacter oryzisoli. Taxonomy (GTDB): domain Bacteria; phylum Myxococcota; class Myxococcia; order Myxococcales; family Anaeromyxobacteraceae; genus Anaeromyxobacter; species Anaeromyxobacter oryzisoli. The sequence continues at coordinate 14,523 of NZ_JALCZA010000009.1, forward strand.
GAGCGTGAGGACGTCGCCACGGCAGGAGACGAGGTATGCGCGGACGTCCGGCTCCGTGAGCCGCTCCTGCGCGATCGTCGCGATGGCCGTCAGCTCGAACCCGACCGGGAACTCCCATGCCTCGACGAGCGCGTCGTCGCCGACCTCGCGCGCCGGCGTCGGAGGAGCATGAGGGGTGGTGCGCATGGACGGAATGGTTGCCGTCACCGTCCCCGGCGCAACGCGCGTTTGGGGATCGGGCTCGTCGATGGGCTCTCTCGCGGTCGCCGCCCCCGCCCCCGGAGGGCAGGAGGTCGGCTCCCCGGGCGCGGCGCGCCGGGGCCCCGAAGTCCCGCGCGGCGGCGCCGGCACACGTGCGCATCATCGTCGCCGAGACAGAAGATGGAGAGCGCCATGCCGAGACCGGCTCCGATCCCGTTCCTGGACGTCCCCGTCACCCAGGTGATGACCTCGCGGCCGGCGATCATCGGCCCGGAGGACGCGCTCGGCGAGGCGGCGGGCGTGATGGTGCAGGGCGGGTTCCGCCACCTGCCGGTGGTGGACGTGGACGACCACCTGGTCGGGATGCTCTCGGAGCGTGACCTGCGGGCGCGGCTCGGGACCGAGCTCGAGCGCTTCGCGGAGGTCGCGCGCGATCTCCTCGACGAGCTCGTCCAGGACACGATGCGGCCGGACCCGATCACGATCCCGAGCGATGCCACCGTGCGCGACGCGCTCGAGATCCTGAGCGACGAGGGGGTGGGCGCGCTGCCGGTGCTCGACGGCGAGCGGCTCGTCGGCATCGTCTCCTACCTGGATCTCCTCGGCTACCTGCGGCGCGAGGCGCCGCCCGCCCCCGCTCCCGGCGCGCGCCGCATCGAGCGGCGCGAGCGGGCGCCCGCTCGCCAGGTGCGTCGCGGGAAGGGCGACCGGAAGGGCGCCGGGAAGGGTGCGCGCACCAAACGTGCCGGCCGAGCGCGCGCGAAGACGAGGCGGCGCCCGGGGCGGTGAGCGTGTCCGTGCGGGACGGGCTGCGCGCCTCGCTCCCGTGCCCGTCACCGTTATGCGAGCCCCGCGTTCGCGGGCCCACGAACCGGGCGGGCTCCGTTCGGATTGAGCGCGACCGGCGGCGTGACTACATACCCGCTCGTCCTGATGAACGCTCCTCCCCTCGCGCCTCGCCGCTCGCCCGTCCGGCGCCGGGCGCTCGCGGCGCTCCTCGTCGCCGGGCTCGCCACGCTCGTCGTGCAGTGCACCGCCAGCCACCCCGTCCCGGCCCTCGGCCCGCCACCCGCCGAGCTCCACGCCGAGCGCGTCGCCTTCCCGAGCAGCTCGGGCGCCACGATCCGGGGCTGGTTCACGCGCGGGCGGCCCGGCGCCGGCGCGGTCCTGCTCCTGCACGGGATCGGCGCGAGCCGGCTCGACATGGCGGATCGCGCGCGCTTCCTCGCCGCCGCCGGGTACTCGGTCCTCCTCATCGACTTCCGCGGGCACGGGGAGAGCAGCGACGCCCGGCCGACGTACGGCGCGCTGGAGAGCCAGGACGCGCGCGCGGCGCTCGGCTTCCTCCGCGCCGCGACGCCGGGCGAGCGCGTGGGCGTCATCGGGATCTCGATGGGCGGCGCCGCGGCGCTCCTCGGCCCGGCGCCGCTCGCCGTGGACGCGCTCGTGCTCGAGTCCGTCTACCCCTCCATCGACGCCGCGGTCCGGGATCGGCTCCACGCCTGGCTCGGCCCGCTCGGGGACGCGATCTTCCCCGGCGCGATGTCGTGGCTCTTCCCGCGGGACGGGGTGACCCCGCGCCAGCTCCGCCCGATCGACCGGATCGGGCGGCTGACGGCGCCGGTCTTCGTGCTCACCGGGACCGCCGATCCGTACACGCCGCTGTCGGAGGCCAGGGCGCTGTTCGAGCGCGCGCCGGAGCCGAAGGAGTTCTGGGCCGTCGCCCGCGCCGCGCACGAGGATCTCCACGCCTTCACGCCCGTCGAGTACGAGGAGCGGGTCGGCGCCTTCCTCGCCCGGCACCTGCGCGCCGGCCTCCGCGCGGTCGCGCGCGACCTCGCTCGCGGGGCGCCGCGCTGAGAGCTTGTCGAAGAATTCGACGAGCTCTCAGGCCGACCCGCGTGAGCGGGGCGGCGGGTGGGGTGAAGCGCCCGAATTCACTTCGGGCGCGAGGGGCGGGCGACGGCCCGCCCCTCCTGGATGGTCAAGGCCCGTCGATTGTTCGACGGGCCTTGAATCCCGAGCGCGCGGCTCGTCACTCCCGAGCGGCGCGATCCCCGGCACCGGGGGTGAGCGGGGGATCGCGGACCGCGGCCCGGCCGCGGCGCCGGAGGCCGAAGAGCACCCGCAGCGGGTCGTTCGACTCGACGATCCGGCAGAGCGCCACGGTCGTCGCGAGCGACGCCCCCCACAGCACGAGGAAGGCCTCCGGCAGCCCGAGGCGCCACCGGACCACCGCCACCGCCACGGCGACGACGACGGGGTGGTGGATCACGTAGAACGGGTAGGCGAGCACGCTCGCGCGGACGAGCCCCTCGGAGCGGCGCTCGAGGTGACGGCGCGCGCCGCCGAGCAGCGCGACGAGCCAGCACCACGCGCCGCCGGCGTAGGCGGCCCAGAGGAGCGCGCCCGCGGCGGAGCGGGGCGCCGGGAGCCGCCCGAGGACGTTCCCGGGCCACGCCCACGTGAGGAGGCCGACGGACACCCCGAGCGCGATGCCGAGGGCGGATCTCCAGTGCCGGTCCACGGCGCGCCGGAGCCCGGGCTCCGCGGCGAGGGCGAACCCGGCGACGTACGCGAGGAGGAGCAGCCCGCGGTTCGACCAGTCGTACGAGAGCGGCGTCACGCGCGGCAGCAGCAGCTCGATCGCGAGGCGGAGCCCCATCGCGGGGAGGGCGAGCCAGAGGAGGCCGGCGGGGCCCTCGCAGGGCGGCGCGAGCCGCGCCAGGAAGCGGCGCCCGCGGGGCGACCGGAGCCACTGGAAGAGCGGCAGCGTCACCAGCGCGAACGCGAGGAGGAAGACCAGGAACCAGAGGTGATGCCAGGAGAAGTTCCCGCGCGGGTAGATCCCCTCGAAGAAGTGCGGGTAGAAGGCGACGAGGGAGCCCTCGAACTCCCCGCGGAGGCGCCGCTCCAGCCAGACCTGAGGCGGGACGAGGAGGAGGAGCCCGGCCACGAGCGGCAGTCCGATGCGGAGGAGCCGCTCGCGGACGTACGTGGCGCTCGAGCGTCGGGAGAGGGCGAACCAGGCGCTCTCGCCGGCGAGCGCCATGAACAGCGGCATGATCCAGGGGGCGACGAACAGCGCGAGCTCGCCGAAGACCTTGCTCTGGTACGGGCTCTGGACGTGCCACGCGTCCCAGGGGTTGAACGGCTCGGCGGCGTGCAGCGTGAAGACGAGGAGCATCCCGCCGACCCGCAGCCACTCGACGTCGGCGCGGCGGCCGGCCGTCTCGGCCAGGGCCGCGGGGGCCGTGCCCCCGATGGTGGCGGGTGCGATCCTCACCGCGCCTCCCTCGGCGCGCTCCCGGCGCGGCGCGGCCCTCGGGGCGCGGCCGCTCGCGAGCTCCTCCCCGGCGGCACGATCACGCCTCGTGCGAGGGCGGCCGGGCGACGAGCACCGCGCAGGGGGCTTCCCGCACCACCCGCTCCGCCACCGAGCCGAGCAGGAACCGGCTGACGCCGCGCCGGCCGTGCGTCCCGGTGACGACCAGGTCGAAGCGGCCGGCCCGCGCCGCGCGCGAGATCTGCTCCGCGGGCGAGCCGCTCTCCAGCACGGCCCGCACCGGCGCGCCGACGAGCCGCTCCGCGGTCGCTCGCCACGCTTCCAGCTTGCGCCGGAGGTCGTCCGCCTCCGCCTGGACCTGCTCCGGGAGCACGTCGAACCGGGCGCCAGGCACCGGCGGGAGGTCGTGCACGTGCACGAGCGCGAGCCGCCCGCCCGAGCAGCGGGCGAGCTCGGCCGCGGCCTCGAGGGCGCACCGCGCACTGTCGGAGAAGTCCACCGCGCACAGGATCTCGAGCTGGCTCTGCATGCCCGCCTCCTCGCCGGCGACGCCGGGCGCCGATCCGCGGCCCGCTGGCGGCCGGTGCCCCCATGGTGGTTCTACTGCCGCCGGGGGGCGGACCCTCGCGCCGCGCGGGGGGTTCCGGACGGGGGTCCCCGGGCGGTCGCGCCGTCGCGCGGCGGGCGGCCGGGCGGAGGGCCGGCGCCTGGGCGGCCGGCCGTCGGCTGGCGTGGCCCCGATCGCGCGCGCTCGCGGCGAACCGGCTCGCGATCCGGAGGGGCCGCGACTAGCATGCCGCGGTCCGGAGGATCCCGTGACCTACGACGCAGACCAAGCCCCGGAGCCGGAGAGCTGGCTCGCAGCGACCGAGGATGACCGCCTCGAGGCGGTCGAGGCGCACCATCGGGGGCTCACCTCGCACGCGCCGATGCCGCGGCCGCGCGTCCACGCCGCGCTCCACCTCGTGGTCGAGACGCAGCTCGCGTCGGGCAAGCCGCCCGAGGTCCGCCGCGCGCTCACCCGGCTCACCGCGGGCGGGCTCTCCCGGCACGAGGCGGTCCACGCCATCGGGTTCGTGATCGCCGACGCGACCCGCGCCGCGCTCGAGGGGCGGAGGTTCGACGCCCAGGTCTTCGCGCGCGAGGTGGACGCGCTCACGGCGGAGCGCTGGCGCGAGCTCTCGACCGGCGAGTGACGGCGTCCCCCCGGGCGGGGTCGAGCTCGGCGCGAGCGGGCGCCGGAGGCGTCACTGAGAGTCCACCGGCAGCGGCGGCAGGAGCCCGCGCAGCAGCGCCGCCCGGTCGAGCGCGCCGACGAGCCGGCCCGCGTCGTCCACGATCGCGAGCACCTTGTGCGCGCCGCGCACCACGAGGCCGATGGCGTCGCGCAGCGCCACGTCCGGCGTCGCGGTCGGGACCGGGCCGAGGATGTCGCCGGCGGTCCGGGCACGGGCGCGCCGCTCCGCGAGCTCACGCTCGGCGTGGCCGAAGGGGAGGCCGTGGATCGACCCGGAGAACACCCCGCGCCGCACCGGCGGCGCGAGCCGCTCGAGGAGCGCGGCGTCCGAGACCACGCCGAGGACCCGGCGCCCGGCGTCCACCACGAGCGCGTGGTCGAGCCCGGACGCGGCGGCCACCGCGATCACTTGATCGAGCGGCGCGTCCGCCGCCACCGCCGGCGGGTCCGGCCGCATCAGCGCGCCGACGGGCGCGCCGCCCTCGAGCGGCGCCGGCGCCTCCGCCTCGGTCGCGTCCCAGCCGCCGCCCGCCACGGCCCGGAGCACGTCGACCCGCGAGAGGATCCCCGCGAGCCGCCCCGCGCGGTCCAGCACCGGGAGCCGCTTCAAATGACGTCGCGCCATGAGCTCCGCCGCCTCCCGGAGCGCCACCGCCTCGCCGACCGTGACCAGCTCCGGCGTCATGACGTCCCGCGCCACCCGCCCGGACCGCGCGATGCGCGCGACGCACCGCTCCGCGTCGCCGGCGGCGAGGGGCGCGAGGGGGCCGGCGCCCGGCTCGCCCGCGGCGACCGCGCCGCGCGCGACCACGTCGCCACCGGTGACGATGCCGACGGCGAAGCCGCGGGTGACGACGGGCAGCGCCCTCCGCCGCGAAGCGGCCATCCGGAGGACGACCTCGGCGAGCGGCGTCGAGGGCTCGATCGCCACGGCCGGCCTGCTCATCACGTCGCCGGCCGCGAGGTCGGCGAGGATCGCCCGCCGCAGCGCGAGAGGGTCCTTGCCGGGCATCGGCTCATGTTGCCCGGCCAGGGCCGGCGAGGTAAAGGGGACCGTGGACAAGTTCCTGCTGGTCTGCCTCGGCGGCGCGCTCGGCAGCGGCGCGCGCTACCTCGTCGCCACCTGGTCGCTGGCGACGTTCGGCGCCGGCTTCCCCCGCGGCACCCTCGCCGTGAACGTCGTCGGATCGTTCCTGCTCGCGGCCATCCTGACCGCCGCGACCGCGACGGAGGCCGTCTCCCCCCAGCTCCGGATCTTCCTCACGACCGGCGTGATGGGCGGCTTCACCACCTACTCCTCCTTCAACTGGGAGACGATCGTGCTCGCGCAGGAGGGCCGGCTCGGCGCCGCCGCGCTCTACCTGGCGGTCACGCTCGCGGGGTGCCTCGCCGCGGGCGTCGCCGGCATCGCGCTCGTGCACCGCGTGGTCGGCTGACGGCCGCCGAGCGCCGCCGCACGGTCGCGGCGCGGCGCGCGGCTTCGCGGGCGCGATGACACGCGCGTCGCGACGCGCTATCTGTCCGCCCCGTGTCCGACCTCGCCATCCGCTGCCGCGGGCTCGTGAAGCGCTACCCGCCGGACGTCACGGCGGTGGACGGCCTCGATCTCGAGGTGCGCCGGGGCGAGTGCTTCGGGCTGCTCGGGCCGAACGGCGCCGGCAAGACCACCACCGTCGAGATCCTCGAGGGGCTGCTCGCGCCCACCGGCGGCGAGGTCGAGATCCTCGGCGCGCGCTGGGACCGGGACGCGGCGGACCTCCGGGCCCGGATCGGCATCACGCTGCAGGAGACCCACCTCCCGGAGCGGCTCACGGTGGAGGAGATCGTGCGGCTCTTCCGCTCCTTCTACCCGCGCGGCCGCGGCGAGGACGAGGTGATCGGCCTCGTCTCGCTCGGCGAGAAGCGGCGGGCGCGCTACGACCGGCTCTCCGGCGGGCAGAAGCAGCGGCTCGCCGTGGCGTGCGCCCTCGTGGGGGAGCCGGAGCTGCTCTTCCTCGACGAGCCCACCACCGGCCTCGATCCGCAGTCGCGCCGGCAGCTCTGGGACGTGGTGGACGACCTGCGGCGGCAGGGGCGGACCGTGCTCCTCACCACCCACTACATGGACGAGGCGGAGCGGCTCTGCGATCGCGTCGCGATCGTGGACCGGGGGCGGGTGATCGCCCTCGGCACGCCGCGCGAGCTGATCCACCGGGTCGTCGGCCAGGAGGTGGTGGAGTTCGAGGCGCCGGACGGCGTGCTGGAGGCGGAGCTGCGGGCGCTCCCGGGGGTGGAGGCGGTCCGGCGCGCCGGCGCCGGGTGGGCCCTCACCGTGGACCGGCTGCACCTGGCGATCCCGGCGCTCCTCGCCCGGCTCGAAGCGCGCGGCGTCGCGCTGTCCGCGCTCTCTACCCACCGCGCCACCCTCGAGGACGTGTTCGTCTCCCTCACCGGCCGGAGGCTCCGTGACTGACCGCGCCCCCGCCCGCCGCCGCGCGCCGCGCCTCCTTCGCCGCTCGGCGCTCGCGCAGCTCGTCCTGGCCCGGCTCCGCGCCTTCTTCCGCGAGCCCTCCACCGTCTTCTGGAGCTTCGGCTTCCCCATCCTGCTCACGATCGCGCTCGGGATCGCCTTCCGCGCGCGCCCGCCGGAGCCGGTCCGCGCGGCGGTGCTCGCCGGCCCCGGCGCCGAGCGCGTCCGCGCGGCGCTCGCCGCGGATCGGGGCGTCGTCGCCGAGATCCTGCCGGAGGCGGCGGCCCGGGCCGCGCTCCGCACCGGGCGCGCGGCCATCGTGGTCGTCCCCGGCGACCCGCCCACCTACCGCTCCGATCCGACGCGCCCGGAGAGCCGCCTCGCCCGCGCGGCGGTGGACGACCTCCTGCAGCGCGCCGCCGGCCGGCCCGACGCGTTCAGCGCCGCCGACGCGCGGGTGACCGAGCCCGGCGCGCGGTACGTGGACTTCCTCGTCCCCGGCCTCCTCGGGATGAACGTCATGTCCGCGGGGATGTGGGGGATCGGCTGGGTCATCGTCGAGGACCGGCAGAAGAAGCTCCTGAAGCGCATGGTCGCGACGCCGATGCGCCGGAGCGAGTGGCTCCTCGCGTTCGTGCTCGTCCGGCTCGTGTTCCTCCTCATCGAGGTGCCGGTGCTGGTCGGGTTCGCGATGCTCGCCTTCGAGGTGCCGATGCGCGGGTCGTGGCTCGCGCTGGCGGCGATGGCGGTGCTCGGGGCCCTCGCGTTCTCCGGCCTCGGCCTGCTCGTGGCGAGCCGGGCGCGGAACACGCAGACGGTCGGCGGCCTCATCAACCTGGTGATGATGCCGATGTTCATCGTCTCCGGGGTGTTCTTCTCCTCGGCGAACTTCCCGCCGGCGCTCCAGCCGATCATCCGCGCGCTCCCGCTCACCGCGCTGAACGACGCGCTGCGCGCCGTGATGAACGAGGGCGCCGGCCTCGCCGCCCTCTGGCCCGAGGCCGCCCTCCTCGCCGGCGTCGCGGCCGCGTCCTTCGCCCTCGCCCTGCGCTTCTTCCGCTGGGTGTGATCCACGTCACGGCCCGGCCGGCCACCGCGCTCACGGCGGGAGTTGGCCCGGGACGAGCCCGAGCCGGGCGGCGTCCGCGGGGGTGTTCGCGTTCTCGAAGGCGCGTCCGGCGGGGTCCACCGTCCGCCACTCCGCCTCCTCGACGACGCGGGCGCCGACCTCGCGCGCGAGCTCCCGGAGCGACGGATCGCCCTCCCGGAGCAGCCGGTCGAGCACCGGCAGGCAGGCGCGCGACCAGCAGGCGTGGAGCGGCTGGAGCCGCCCGCCGAACCGCACCAGCACCGCGGGGGCGTCGCCGCGCCGGTCCGCGAGCCAGCGGATCGGCCCCGCCGACAGGAAGGGCATGTCGCACGCGGCCGTGAAGACCCACTCGGTGCGCGCGGCGGAGAGGGCGGCGTGCACGCCGCCCGGCGCCCCCTTCCCCGGGAGCACGTCGCCGACGATGCGCACGCCGAGCGCGGCGTACGGCGCCGGATCGTTCGCGACCACGAGCGCGTCCTCGAAGAGCTCCTCGAAGAGGCGCACCGCCCGCGCGGCGATGGGCTCGCCGTCCAGCGCGAGCAATCCCTTTGGCAAACCGCCCATGCGCGTGGCGTGCCCGCCGGCCACGAGGGCCCCGGTGCACCCCGCGATGAGAAGGGGTTTCATGCGGAAAGAGTGTAGCGCGCGCCGGTCGGTACTGGAGTGTAACGGTCGTTCCGCGGTACAACGTGCGACCCTATGACTCCGGAGCAGCGCCTCGAGGCCTTCCGCCAGTTCGTGCAGAAGAGCCCCGACGATCCCTTCGCGCGGTACTCCCTCGCCATGGCCCTTCGCGGGGCGGGGCGCGGGGACGAGGCCGTCGCGGAGTTCCGCGAGCTCGCCCGCCGGGCGCCGGAGTACGTGCCGACCTACCTCATGCTCGGGCAGGCCCTCGAGGCGCTCGGGAGGGACGGGGAGGCGGCGCAGGTCTACGAGGACGGGATCGCCCAGGCGGCCCGCAAGCACGAAGGACACGCACAGGGCGAGCTGGCGAGCGCGCTCGAGGCGGTCCGCGCCAGAGGAGCAGGATCACGATGACCGACACCCAGACTCCCCCGCCGTCCTACGGCGGGCTCATGAAGGGCAAGCGCGCGGTGATCACCGGCGTCGCCAACGAGCGCTCGATCGCGTGGGCGATCGCCCAGGCGTTCCACCGCGAGGGCGCCGAGCTGATCTTCACCTACCCGGGCGAGGCGATGGGCGCTCGCGTGCGACCGCTCGCCGAGAGCCTGGGGGCCAAGGCCATCCTCGACTGCGACGTCTCGAAGGACGCCGACGTCGAGCGGACCGTCGCGGACGTGAAGAAGGTGTGGGACCGCGTGGACGTGCTGGTGCACGCCATCGGCTTCGCCCCGCGCAGCGCCCTCGACGGCCGGTTCACGGACGTGACCACGCGCGAGGTGTGGCAGATCACGATGGACGTCTCGGCGTACTCCCTCATCGGCCTCACGCGCGCGTTCCGGCCGCTGATGCCGGCGGGCTCGTCGGTCGTCGCGCTCACGTACTACGGGGCCGAGAAGGTGGTCCGGCACTACAACGTGATGGGCGTCGCGAAGGCCGCGCTCGAGGCGTCGATGCGGTACCTCGCCGAGGACCTCGGCCAGGACGGGATCCGGGTGAACGCGATCAGCGCCGGCCCGATCAAGACGCTCGCCGCCGCCGGCATCAAGGGCATGCGGTCGATGCTCTCCGAGAACGCCGAGCGGACGCCGCTCCGGCGGAACGTGGAGCAGGAGGACGTCGCCCGCGCGGCGCTCTACCTCTGCTCCTCGCTCGCGCCGAACGTGACGGGCGAGGTGCTCCACGTGGACGCCGGGCAGAACATCCTCGGCGTCGTCAGCATGGGGTGACGGAGCACTTCCCAGGCGCGCGGGGCCTAGGGGCTCGAAAGGGCCTCGGGCCTCGGACGCAGGCCTGGGACCCCTGTCAGACGAACCGCCCCCGCCGCGGGCGCTCGCCGACGAACGGGTTCGACCGCCGCTCGTCGCCGATGGTGCCGCCCGGGCCGTGGCCGGGCAGGAAGCGCACCTCGTCGGCGAGGGCGAACAGCTTCGACTGGATCGACCGGCGGAGCGCCTCGAAGTCGCCGCCCGGCAGATCGGTCCGCCCGACCGAGCCGGAGAAGAGCGTGTCGCCCGTGAAGACGAGCTGCTCGTCCGGGAAGGCGAGGCAGGCCGAGCCCGCGGTGTGTCCCGGCGTGTGCAGGACGATCCCCTCGCTCGCGCCGACGCGGAGCCGGTCGCCGTCGGCGGGGCGCTCGTCGACCGATGGGATCTCCACCGGCTCGAACCCGAACATCTCCGCCTGGCGCGGCAGGGCGTCGAGCCACGGCACATCGTCGGCGTGGAGCGCCAGCGGGGCGCCGGTGCGAGCCTTCGCCTCCGCCGCTCCCGCGACGTGGTCGATGTGGCCGTGCGTGCAGAAGATCCGCGTGATCCGGTAGCCGCCGGGCTCGGTGAGCGCGAGGATCCGCTCCACGTCGCCGCCCGGGTCGATCAGCACCGCCTCGCCGGTGCGGTCGCACGCGGCGACGTACGCGTTCGCCGCGAACGGTCCGACCACCGCATGCCGGACGATCAGCATCGCGCCTCCAGTCTTCACATATCCCGAAGCGGAGCTTATCGCTCCCGGGCCGGTCCGTGACCGTCACCGTGCCCGTGACCGTTCCCCGTATCCGTGCCCGCATCCCGCGTCCCCTGGTCCGTGCCTCCGTCGGATTACGGGATTGGGGCCACGGGCCCCGCGCAGCAGGGGTGGGGCCCCGGCCTCCGCTGGACGCAGCGAGACCGCAGCCCAAAGTCGTCACGCAGGGTGGAGGGACCCCGCCGCAGGCGGGGGGAGGGGCGCAGCCCCTCCGCGCGGGGACCGCGAGCGTTCCCCCCGCGAAGCGGGGGGGCGCGAGCGGTCACGGGCCCCGCGCAGCAGGGGTGGGGCCCCGACGGCTCCGCCGGCGGGGCGGGGCGGCACGCCCCGTTTAATAAGAAAAAGACGACCCGCAGCCGCAGGTGGTCCGGGCGTTCGGGTTGTTGAACTTGAACCCCGCGCCCTGGAGGCCGACCACGTAGTCCACCGTGACGCCCTGCAGGTACATCGAGCTCATCGGATCGACGAAGAGCTTGATCCCGTCCTGCTCGACGGAGAGATCGCCGTCGCGCGGGTCCTTCTCGAAGTCCATCGAGTACTGGAACCCCGCGCACCCGCCGCCCATCACGCCGATGCGGATGCCGTAGCCCTGGAGCCCCTCGCGCTCGATGGCTTCGCGCACCATCTCGACCGCCTTCGCTGTGAGTGTGACGGGGCTGGCCATTCCCAGGTCGGCGGGAGAGGCGGTGGTCGGGGCTACCGTGGTGTTCGCGTCCATTTGCGCTGGATCTCCGTGCGGGGGAGCGCGCTCCCCCGGTTGACGAGGCGCAAGAAGTCTAACAGCGGGGGTGCGACCGTTCAATCGAACCGCCTGCTCCCCTCGACGCTCAGCCAGCGCGCCCGGAGAGGTGCCGCCCGCCGTCCACGGGGAGCAGCGCGCCCGTCACGAAGGGAGCCTCGGCCAGGTAGCGGACCGCCCCGGCCACGTCGGCGGGGGTCCCGGAGCGCCCGAGCGGGATCCGCCGGGTGAGCTCGCGCCGCTGCGCCGCCGGGTAGGACGCCGGGAACAGCACCGCGCCGGGCAGCACCGCGTTCACGCGGACACGCGGCGCCAGCTCGAGGGCGAGGCACTCGGTCAGCCGGGCGAGCGCCGCCTTGGAGGCCGCGTACGCGGCGTACCCGCTCCAGGGCACCAGCCCGCCGCCCACGTCCACCACGTTCACGACCGAGCCACCCGAGCGGGCGAGCAGGCGGGCGAGGGCGCGGACGAGGAGGAGCGGACCGCGCGCGTTCAGGTCCATCTGCTCGTCGAACACGGACGCGTCGGTCTCGGCGAGCGGCACCGCCGCGAACGCCCCGGCGCTGTTCACCAGCAGATCGAGCCGATCGAAGCGACCGCGGAGGTCGGCGGCGAGCCGCGCGGGGCCGTCCGGCGTGGCGAGGTCGCCGGCGAAGGCGGCGGCGAAGCCCCGCGGCCGGTGCGAGCGGTAGTGCGCCGCGACGGTCCAGCCGTGGCGGGCGAGGTCGCGGGCGATCGCCTCGCCGACGCGGATCCCCGCGCCGGTCACCAGGGCGACGCGGGCCGGCGCGCGCGGCACCTCAGCGGTCTCCCCGCGGAGCCCAGGGAGCCTCAGCCCGGCCCGCCCGGTGGTTCGCGAGCCGGGCCGCCACGAAGAGCAGATCCGAGAGCCGGTTCAGGTAGGCGAGCGTCGCGGGCGCGACCTCGGCCTCCGCGGCGAGGGCGACCACGCGCCGCTCGGCGCGGCGGCACACGCACCGCGCGAGGTGGAGCGCCGCGGCGGTGCGGGTGCCCCCGGGGAGCACGAACTGGCGGAGGGGCGGCAGCTCCGCGTCCCACGCGTCGATGGCCGCCTCGAGCCGCTCGACCCAGGCCGCGTCCACGGGCGGGATCGCCGAGCGGGCCTTCGCGCCGTGGGGCGTCGCGAGCTCGGCGCCGACGCAGAAGAGCTCGTCCTGGATCCGGGCGAGGTGGCGGTCCAGCTCCGGATCCTCGACCTGCGCCCGGACCACGCCGAGCGCGGCGTTCAGCTCGTCCACCTCGCCGTACGCCTCGACGCGGCGATCGCCCTTCGAGACGCGCGCCCCCCCGAACAGGCCCGTTTCGCCGGCGTCGCCCGTCTTCGTGTAGATCTTCACCTCGCGGTGCCTATCAGAGGGAGCGGGGTGCGGCAACGCCCGCGCGAGGAGCGCGGCGGCCCTGCCCCCGGCAAGGAGCACATGACGGCGGCGTTCGAGGGCGAGGCGCTCGAGGCGATCGGGCGGGAGGCGGCGGCGCGGGCGTGGGCGGAGGGGCTGACGGTCCTCCGACCGGACGGGGCGGTGGTGCCGATCCCCCTCGTCGCCGAGCCGGAGGCGCTCTCCCGCGCCGCGCTCGCCGCGGCCGCCGCGGAGGCGGAGCGGATCCTCTCGGGCGCCGTCAAGCTCGCCCGGGCGTTGCTCGTCTCGGGCGACGCCCGCGATCGGGCCGCCCTCGAGGAGCCGTTCTCGGGGCTCGAGGCCGAGGCGATGGCGAAGCTCTTCACCGAGGCGCCGCTGGCCGCGATGATGGCCCGCGTCGACTGGCTCCTCCCGGCGGACGGCGGGGCGCCCCGCGCGCTCGAGCTGAACGCCACCATCCCGGCCATGTCGGGCTACGCCGATCTCGCCGCGCACGCCTGGATCCGCGCCGCCGCGCGGGCGCGCGGGAAGACGCCGCGCGAGGAGCGGGCGCTCGTCGCGGCGTGCGGCAGCCACATGGAGCGGCTGCGCGACGCGCTGGTCGGCGTGTACCGGCAGCGCGGCGGCACCCGGGAGCGCCCGTCGATCGCGCTCGTCGCCCGGCCGGGCGACGCGCAGATCGGCGAGCTGCGCCGGATCGCGGCCCACTTCCGCCAGATGGGCCACCGCGCCGAGAACCTCACCCCCGCGACCTGCGTCCCGGAGGAGTGGGACGTCCTCTACCGCCACGTCTGGGCGAACCGGGTCGAGCCCGACGCGCCGTTCGCCCGGGCGCTCCGCGCCCCCGGCCGCTACGTCCTGGCGAACCCGGTGAACGGGCTCCTCGAGGCGAAGGCCCTCTTCGCGCGCCTGTCGGAGTGCGCCGAGGACGCCGACCTCGCCACGCGCGCCGGCCTGGACGAGGGCGAGCGCGCCGCGGCCGCGCGACTCCCGGTGACGCGGCGGGTCACCCCCGAGCTCGCGCGGCGGCTCCTCGAGGAGCGGGAGCGCTGGGTCCTGAAGCGGAGCTGGGACTACGGCGGGAAGAGCGTCCGGCTCGGCGCCGAGCTCGCGCCGGACGCGTGGGCGCTGGTGGTCGCGGAGGCGGTCGAGGACCGGCGCGGCGGTGGGTTCGTGGCGCAGGAGCGGATCTTCGCGGCGCGCCGACCCGCGACCCGCGTCGCGCCCGAGGGCCTCTCTCGCGCCCCGCTCTACCGCGATCTCTCGACGTACTGCGGCCTCGGCCCCTCGCGCCCCTCCGGCTCGGTGGTGCGGGCCGCCGCTTCGCCCATCGTGAATATCCTCGGCGGCGGGGGACTCGCGCCGGTGATCCCCGAGGACGTCCTCGACGCGCTCCGGTGACGGCGCGCCCCGGGTCCGGCGCGCCGGCGACGCCCGCCGCGGCCCCGCGCCCCTTGGGCCGGGGGCCCTCGTCGGGTATCGTCTCCACCGTGCCCGCGCACCGCCCACGCATCCTGGTCGTCGACGACTCGCGCATCCAGCTCGAGTGGCTCGTGAAGGTCCTCGAGAAGGAGGCGTACCTCGTGGACCGGGCGGCCGACGGCCGGGAGGCGATCCGGAAGGTGCGCTCCGACCCGCCGGACCTGGTCCTGCTCGACATGGTCCTGCCGGACATGGACGGCCTCGAGGTGTTGCGCTTCGTGAAGGCGCGCCCCGAGGACCAGTTCATCCCGGTGATCATCCTGTCGGTCCGGTCGGATCTCGACTCGAAGGTGACGGGGCTGCGCATCGGGGCCGACGACTTCCTCGCGAAGCCGTTCGCCGAGGCGGAGATCCTCGCGCGCTGCGCGGCGATGCTGCGCATCAAGTCGCTCCAGGACCAGCTCCGGGAGACGCAGCGCAAGCTCGCGGAGCAGGCGATCACCGACGACCTCACCGGCCTCAAGAACCGGCGGGCCTTCGACGAGCGGCTCGAGGAGGAGTTCCGCCGCGCCCAGCGGTACGCCGACCCGGTCTCGCTCATCATGATCGACCTCGATCACTTCAAGCAGGTGAACGACCGGTTCGGCCACCCGTTCGGCGACGTGGTGCTCCGCGGCTCCGCCGAGCAGCTCCGCGCCTCCACGCGCGAGCCGGACATCTGCGCGCGCTACGGCGGAGAGGAGTTCGCGGTCATCCTGCCGAAGACGCACCTGCAGGGGGCGCTCTCGGTCGGCGAGCGCATCTGGAGGGAGCTCGGCGCGCGGCGGTACCCGCTGCCCGCGGGGGCCGGCGACGCCAGCGACGATCCCGCCGGCCTGCAGGTCACCGCGTCGATCGGGATCGCCTTCTACCCGTCGAAGGACATCGGCTCGCCGGAGCTCCTCGTGAAGTACGCGGACGAGGCGCTCTACCAGGCGAAGCGCGCCGGCCGGAACACCATCTGCCTGTACCAGGCCCAGGCCTACCGGTACGACGTCCCGAGTCGCTGATCGTCGGGAATCGCTGATCGAGATCATGGGTCCGGCGGACCCTGTCGGGCGATTTGGCTGGGTGTGATATGACCCTGGGCGGTGCCCCACCCGGACGTGCCTCGCCGGCAACTCCCGGACTTCCGGGCAGCTCGCGAGGGACGCGGCGGGATCGCGCGATGCACAACTCCTCCCGACCGCATGGAAGAGGCGATGACCACCCAGCGCGCAGAGGGGGCGGGGCCCGCGGCGACAGCGGGGGCGCAGTCCACCCTCCTCGTCGTGGACGACGACGAGCACGTCCGGCGCGCGCTCCGGCGCGTGCTCCGGCGCTCGACGTGCCGGGTCATCGACGTGGGCGACGCCGCGACGGCGCTCCAGGTCCTCGAGTCGGAGCCGGTCCAGGTGGTGGTCTCGGACTACCGGATGCCGGGGATGTCCGGCGTCGACCTGCTCCGCGAGGTGAAGGAGCGCTGGCCGCGGGTCCAGCGCGTGCTCCTCACCGGGCAGGCCGACTCCAACGCCATCGAGGAGGCGGTGAACCAGTCGGAGATCTTCCGGTTCATCTGGAAGCCGTGGGACGACGGCCACCTCCTCATCACGATCCAGAGCGCGATGGACCAGTACTGGGTCGTGGAGGAGAACGCGCGACTCCAGCGGCTCCTCGCCGAGCGGAACGCCCAGCTCGAGCGGCTGAACCGCGATCTGGACGGCCAGCTCGCCGCGCGCTCCCAGGCGCTCGTGCGCGCGGCGCAGGAGTGGCGCGCCTGCTTCGACGCCCTCGGCGACCCGCTCGCGATCCTGCGCGGCGGCGGGTGCGAGGTCGTCCGGGCGAACACCGCGTTCGCCCGCGCGGCGGGGGTGCCGGTGAACGCGCTCCCCGGGCTCCGCTGCGA
Source organism: Anaeromyxobacter oryzisoli (assembly GCF_022690765.1). Taxonomy (GTDB): domain Bacteria; phylum Myxococcota; class Myxococcia; order Myxococcales; family Anaeromyxobacteraceae; genus Anaeromyxobacter; species Anaeromyxobacter oryzisoli. The sequence goes on from NZ_JALCZA010000009.1 coordinate 30,893, forward strand.
CGCGCACGCCTTCGGCGCCCTGCCGTGCCCGGCGGGCCGCGGGCTCGCGCGCGGCGGCGCGCTCGAGCGCGAGATCACGGTGCGCGACCGCACCTGGCTCGTCCGCTCCTTCCCGCTCGAGGAGGAGGGCGTCTCGGTCGTCGTCTACAAGGACGTCACCGAGGAGCGCGAGGTCTCGCGCCGTCTGTTCCACGCCGAGAAGATGTCCGCGGTCGGCCAGCTCGCCGGCGGCGTGGCGCACGAGATCAACAACCCGCTCGGCGGGATCCTCGCGTTCGCCCAGCTCATGAGCCGCGAGGACCGCTCCGCGGAGGACATGGAGAACCTCCGCCTGATCCAGGACGCGGCGAACCGGGCGAAGCGGATCGTCGAGTCGCTGCTCCGCTTCTCGCGCCGCCCGCGCGAGGAGGAGAAGGGGCCGGTGGAGCTCTCCCAGGCGTTCGAGGACGCGCTGTTCCTGCTCTCGTCCCAGCTCAAGGGCGGGCGCTACGAGGTGGTCCGCCGCTACGAGCCGGCCTGCGCCCACGCCAACGCGAACCAGCTCCAGCAGATCGCGGTCAACCTCCTCGTGAACGCCCTGCAGGCGATGGACGGCGAGGGGCGGGTGGTGCTCACCACGGGCGCCGCCGGACCGGGGCGCGTCCACCTGTCGGTGGAGGACTCCGGCCCGGGCATCGAGCCGGAGATCGCGAAGCGGATCTTCGAGCCGTTCTTCACCACCAAGCCGGAAGGGCAGGGCACGGGGCTCGGCCTCTCGATCTGCTACCAGATCGCGGAGGAGCACGGCGGCTCGATCCGCGCGGAGAGCGGCGCCGAGCGCGGCGCCCGCTTCGTCGTCGAGCTGCCCGCGGCACCACACCAGAAGGTCAGCGAGGAGAGGGCGGTATGAGCACCGAGGCGGTCGAGCAGAAGGCGGTCCGGGTCCTGATCGTCGACGACGAGCCGACGCTCCTGCGGGCGCTGGAGGCGCTCCTCAAGAAGAAGGGGTACGACGTCCTCGGGCTGGACTCGCCCATCGTGGCGACGCAGAAGCTCGCGCAGGAGGACTTCGACGTCGCGCTGCTCGACATCAAGATGCCCCAGCTCTCGGGGCTCGAGCTGCTCAACGCGGTGAAGCACCGCCGGCCGGAGGTGGAGGTCATCATGATGACCGGCCACGCGACGGTCGAGACGGCGCTCGCCGCGGTCCGCTCCGGCGCCTACGACTACCTCACGAAGCCGTTCGAGGACGTGGAGCTCGTCGAGCGCGCGGTGGCGAAGGCCGCCGAGCGCAAGATGCTCTTCGACCGCAACCGCCGGCTCGAGTCCGCGCTCCGCGAGCGCGAGGGCGCGCCGCAGACCGACGGCATCGTCGGCACCTCCGCCCCGATGCGGGAGGTCGCGCGGATGATCGACGCGGTGGCCTACAGCGCGACCACCGTGCTGGTCACCGGCGAGAGCGGGACGGGCAAGGAGCTCGTCGCCCGCGCGCTGCACGCGAAGAGCCCGCGGCGCGGCCACCCGTTCGTCGCCCTGAACTGCGGCGCGCTCACCGAGACGCTCCTCGAGTCCGAGCTCTTCGGCCACGTGAAGGGCGCCTTCACGGGGGCGCAGCGCGATCAGAAGGGGCTCTTCGACGCCGCCGACGGCGGCACGATCTTCCTCGACGAGATCGGCGACATCCCGCCCGCGACCCAGGTCCGGCTCCTCCGCGTGCTGCAGGAGGGCGAGATCAAGCGCGTCGGCGCCGCCGACGCGGTGCGGGTGGACGTGCGCGTCATCGCGGCGACGCACCGCGACCTGCCGAAGCTCGTGAAGGCCGGCAAGTTCCGGGAGGATCTGTTCTACCGGCTCAACGTCATCAACATCCCGCTGCCCGCGCTGCGCGAGCGCGTCGAGGACGTCCCGCTCCTCGCGCACCACTTCCTCCGCCGCTACGCCGAGCGGCTCGGGAAGAAGGTCCGCACCCTCGCGCCGGAGGCGATCGAGCTCCTCTGCGGCTACCGCTGGCCGGGGAACGTGCGCGAGCTCGAGAACGCCATCGAGCGCGCGGTCGTCCTCTGCCGCGGCGAGGCGGTCACGCCCTCCGACCTCCCCCCGGCGGTCACCGGCCGGACCGCGCCGCTCGTGCGCGAGGCGCCGGCGCCCGGCGACGACGCCGCGTGGCTCTCGCTCTCCTATGCCTCCGCGAAGGAGCAGGCGCTGCGCCGGTTCGAGAAGGGCTACGTCGAGGCGCTGATGCGCGCCTGCGACAACAACATCTCCGCCGCCGCGCGGAAGGCCGGGATGGACCGATCGAACTTCAAGCGCGTCCTCCGGAAGTACCGGAGCGACGTCGAGGCCGACGCAGGCGACGAGGGCGACGGACCGGAGCGCGTGACGGCCTGACCGTCACTTGATCCCCGAGAGGAAGGCGCGGAGCGGGCCGGCGAGCTCGGGGCGCTTGAGCGCGTACATGATGTTGGCCTTGAGGTACCCGAAGCGATCGCCGGCGTCGTACCGCTCGCCCTGGAACCGGTACCCGAGGAGCCCCTCCTCGCGCGCGAGGATCGCGAGGGCGTCGGTGAGCTGGATCTCGCCCCCGACCCCCGGGCGGACCCGCTCGAGGATCTCGAAGATGCTGGGCGGGAGCACGTAGCGGCCGATCACGGCGAGGTTCGAGGGCGGGTCCTTCCTCGGCTTCTCGACGAGCGCGTCGATCCGGATCGTCCGGTCGTCCACGGCGCTCCCCGCGGCGATCCCGTAGAGGTGCGTGTCCTCCCGCGGCACCTCCATGAGCGCGATGGTGCCCAGGCCGTGCCGCCCGAAGCAGTCGGCGAGCTGCTTCGCGCCCGGGATCGGCGCGTCGATGACGTCGTCGCCGAGCATCACCACGAACGGCTCGTCCCCGACGACGTCCTTGGCGCAGAGCACCGCGTGGCCGAGCCCGAGCGGCTCCTGTTGACGCACCGTCACGATGTGCGCCATGCGGGCGATGTCGCGCATCTGCTGCTTCAGCTCGAGCTTGCCGGTGCGCTCGAGGTGCGCCTCGAGCTCGCCCGCGAGGTCGAAGTGATCGACGATCGACTCCTTGCCGCGCGCGCACACGAGGATCACGTCGCGCACGCCCGCGGCCACCGCCTCCGCCACGATGTACTGGATCGTGGGCGTGTCGACGATGGGCAGCAGCTCCTTGGGCACCGCCTTGGTGGCGGGGAGGAACCGCGTCCCGAGCCCCGCGGCCGGGATCACCGCCTTGCGGATCGTCTTCGTCGGCATGGTGCGCAATCTAGCCCGGGCGCCCTCGGTGAACCAGCGTGACGGCGATCGCGCGGCCGCCGAGGGGGCCGGAGGCCCGCGCTACCGCTCCGCGTGCTCCGCCTCCGTCTTGCACTCGATGCACAGATCCGTCACCGGCCGCGCGCGCAGTCGCGCCGGCGAGATGGCGCGCCCGCACGACGAGCAGGTCCCGAACGTGCCGTCCTCGAGGCGCGTCAGCGCCGCCCGGATCTTCCCGATGAGCTTGCGGTCGCGATCGCGGAGCCGCAGCGCCCAGTTGCGGTTCTCCTCGGCCGTGGCGCGATCGTTCGGGTCGGGGAGCTCGCTCGCGCCGGCCCCCGCCATGTCGTGGACGGAGCGTTCCCCTTGGCCGACGAGGGACGTGAGCTGCGCCTTGAGGAGCGTGCGGTACCTGTCCGTCTCGCGCTTGCGCACAGCGCACCTCCGCGCACGGGGACCACCACGACCTCGACGGTAGCGCGTTCGCGAAACGGGGGACAAGCGTCCTTGCCGGGGGCGCGGGGGGCCCGTATCCTCGGCGGGTGCGTACCCGACTCGCCACACTCGTCGCGATGACGCTCCTCGTCGCCGCCGGCGCCGCCGCCGCGGAGCTGCCGCCCGCGGGAGGCATCCCGGATCTGGCCGGCGCCCGTACGCTCGGGCTCTCCTCGGGGGTCGGCAGCGCGCTGGGCAACGAGGGCCTCTACCTGAACCCGGGGGCGCTCGCCGTCCAGCGGCGGTACTCCGTGGACGCCGGCGTCCTCTTCGATCGGCGCGGCGCCGCCACCGTCGATCGGTTCGTCGGCGGATCGGTGGTGGACTCGATCTCCGCGCCGATGACCGCGGCGGTGGGGTACGTGAACGTGGGCGAGGGGCTCTACCACGGGAACTTCTGGACCCTCGGGTTCGCGGGACCGGTCGTGGAGCGCTTCTACCTGGGCGCGACGGTCAAGTACCTCGCGCTCGCCGGTCCACAGGAGGTGCGCGCGGCGACGATGGACGCGGGGATGCTCTGGCAGGTGGCCGATTACGTCTCGGTCGGCGCCGCGGGCTACAACCTCGTCCCCATCGCGAAGGACCTCGTGGCGCCGCGCGGCGTCGGGGCGGGCATCGCGATCGGGACCGATCGGCTGTTCCAGATCACAGCGGACTGGCGCGCCGACTTCGACCGGGGGCAGCTCACCTCGACGACGCCGGACGTCCGCGCGACGAAGAACCGCTACGGCGCGGGCGCGGAGCTGCTGCTCGGCGATCTGGTCCCGCTGCGCGGCGGGTTCCAGGTGGACGAGGTGCTCGACACCAGGTGGTGGTCGGTGGGGACGGGGCTCGTCTCCAAGAACGGCATCGCCCTCGACGTCGGGTACCGGCAGAGCGTGGACGCGAAGACCGCCCGGCAGATCGCGGCGTCGCTCAGAGTGTTCATGTTTCAGTAGAAGCGGGGGCTGGCGCCCCCGCCCCGCCGAGCAAAGCTCGTCGGGGCCCCACCCCTGCTGCGCGGGGCCCGTGACCGCTCGCGGCCCCCGCTTCGCGGGGGATCGCTCGCGGTCCCCGCGCGGAGGGGCTGCGCCCCTCCCCCCGCCTGCGGCGGGGTCCCTCCACCCTGCGTGAGGGGTTTCGGCTGCTCCCCCGCCCCGCCGCCCTGAGCCTGTCGAAGGTCGTCGGGGCCCCACCCCTGCTGCGCGGGGCCCGTGACCGCTCGCGTTCGCGTTTGGGCACGGGCACGTTCCGTGAACCGTGCCCGTCACCGTCACCGGCTTTTCCGTGACCCGTGAACCGGATCCCGTGGCCCGTGGCCCGGTACCCGTGGTCCGACGCGCCGTCGGATCACGGGCCAGGGAACACGGGAGCCGGGAGGCGGGCACGGGGAACGGTCACGGTCACGGGCACGGTGACGGGAACGCGTTCGCGTTTGGGCACGGGCACGTTCCGTGAACCGTGACCGTCACCGTCACCGGCTTTTCCGTGACCCGTGAACCGGATCCCGTGGCCCGTGGCCCGGTACCTCGTGGTCCGACGCGCCGTCGGATCACGGGCCAGGGAACACGGGAGCCGGGAGGCGGGCACGGGGAACGGTCACGGTCACGGGCACGGTGACGGGAACGCGTTCGCGTTTGGGCACGGGCACGTTCCGTGAACCGTGACCGTCACCGTCACCGGCTTTTCCGTGACCCGTGAACCGGATCCCGTGGCCCGTGGCCCGGTACCTCGTGGTCCGACGCGCCGTCGGATCACGGGCCAGGGAACACGGGAGCCGGGAGGCGGGCACGGGGAACGGTCACGGTCACGGGCACGGTGACGGGAACGCGCTCGCGTCGAGCACGGGCACGGTCCGTGAACCGTGCCCGTCACCGTCACCGGCTTTTCCGTGACCCGTGAACCGGATCCCGTGGCCCGTGGCCCGGTACCCGTGGTCCGACGCGCCGTCGGATCACGGGCCAGGGAACACGGGAGGCGGGCACGGGGAACGGTCACGGTCACGGGCACGGTGACGGGAACGCGTTCGCGTTTGGGCACGGGCACGTTCCGTGAACCGTGCCCGTCACCGTCACCGGCCTCTGCGTGACCCGTGAACCGGATCCCGTGGCCCGTGGCCCGGTACCCCGTGGTCCGACGCGCCGTCGGATCACGGGCCAGGGAACACGGGAGGCGGGAGGCGGGCACGGGGAACGGTCACGGTCACGGGCACGGTGACGGGAACGCGCTCGCGTTCGCGTTCGGGCACGGGCACGTTCCGTGAACCGTTGACCGTCACCGCTCCCGATCGAAGGCGGGAAGGACCACCGGCGCGCCGGTGACGCCGTTCTCGCCGCGCCACACGGGGACGTCCCAGACCTCCCGGACGCGCTGGGCCGTGAGGACGTCGGAGGGGGCGCCCTCCGCCACCACCCGCCCGCGCGAGAGCACCACCAGCCGGTCGCAGGCGGCGGCCGCCAGGTTCAGATCGTGCAGCACGGCGACGACGCAGAGGCCGCCGCGGGCCGCCACCGCGGCCATCCGCATCACCATCACCTGGTGAGCCAGGTCGAGGAACGCGGTCGGCTCGTCGAGGAGGAGCACCCGCGGCTCCTGCGCGAGGGCGCGGGCGAAGAAGACGCGGCGGCGTTCTCCGCCGGAGAGGGCGTCGAGCCGGCGGTCGGCGAGGTGCGCCAGATCGCAGGCCTCGAGCGCGCCCTGCACCGCGCCGCGGTCGAACGGCGTCGGCAGCGCGAGGAGCCCCTGCCGCGGCGCCCGGCCCATCATCACCACCTCGCGCACGGTGAACGGCCAGGCGATGCGCGGCTCCTGGGGGACCAGGGCGCAGACCCGGGCCACCGCGCGCCGCGAGGCGTGGGCGGGATCCAGCCCGGCGAGCCGCACCGAGCCGCGCGCCGGCGCGGCGAGGCCGGCGACGAGCCGGACGAGCGTGGACTTCCCGGCGCCGTTCGGCCCGAGGAGGCCGACGAACTCGCCGGCGCGCGCGCTGAAGGACACGTCCTCGAGGGCGGCGCGGGCGCCGTACGCGAACGCGACGCCGCGCACGTCCACCATCGTCTCCGGGCCGGGGGGCCGCGGCGGCGCGGGGCTCACGCGGCGCTCCCGGAGGTGCCGCTCGAGCGGCGCAGCAGCCACAGGAAGAACGGCCCGCCCAGGAAGGCGGTCACCGCCCCCACCGGCGGCTCGGTCCCGAGCGGCAGGAAGGCGAGCCGCGCGAGGGCGTCGGCGAGGACGAGGAAGGCCGCCCCGAAGAGCGCCGCGCCCGGCACGAGCAGGCGGTGATCGGGCCCGACCACGCGCCGCACGAGGTGCGGGACGATCAGCCCCACGAAGCCGACCATGCCCGCGAGCGCGACCGCCGCGCCGGTCGCGGCGCTCGCGGCGAAGAAGACCCAGGCGCGCGTCCGCCGGACGTCGAGCCCGAGCGAGGCCGCCTCCTCGTCGCCGAGGGTGAGGAGGTTCAGGCGGGCCGATCCGGCGACCAGCACGCCGAGCGCCGCCGCCACCGCGACGCCTCCGGCGGCGAGCGTCCCGCCGGACTCGTACCCGATCGTGCCGAGCAGCCAGTAGAGGAGGCGCGCCGCCTGCTCCGGCGGAACGAGGAGGCGGAGCACGGTGATGACGCCCGCCGCGAAGGCGTTGAAGACGACGCCGACGAGCAGCGCGGTCTCCGGGACGAGCCGCCCCCCGACGCGGCCGAGGCCGAACACGAGCAGCGCGGTGGCGGTGGCGCCCGCGACGGCGCCGGCGGCGACGGGCGTCGCCGAGGCGAGCGCCGCGGCGCCGGGGCCGAAGGCTCGGGCGGCGGTGGTCGCGGCCAGGATGACGACCGTCCCCCCGAGCGCCGCGCCGCCCGAGACGCCGAGGACGAACGGCTCGGCGAGGGGGTTCCGCATCACCGCCTGGAGGGCCACCCCGGCGCCGGCGAGGGCGGCGCCGACGATCGCGGCGAGCGCCGCCCGCGGGATCCGCAGGCGGAGCAGGATGGTCCGATCCGGCTCCGCGCCCGACAGGGCGGCGCCGAGGGAGATGGGCTGCGCGCCGACGGCGCCGGACAGCGCCACCGCGAGCGCCACCGCGGCGAGGCCGGCGGCGAGGAGCACGGCGAGGCGGACCGGGACGGAGCTCACCGGCGGGCGGCCTCCGGGTGGACGGCGACGAAGAGCTGGTCGAGCGCGCGGGCGAGGCGGGGCCCGGGCCGGAGCGCGTCGTCCGTGGTGAGCTGCCGGACCGCGCCGCGGCGCACCGCCGGGATCGCGGTGAGGGGGGTATGGCCCGAGCCGGCGTGCTCGTTCACCGCGGCGTCGATCACGAGATCGGGGTCGAGCCCGGCCGCCCGCTCGAGCGGAAACACCGGCCAGGCGATCGTCCCCTGCACGGCGTTGCGCGCGCCGACGATCGCGAGCAGCTCGTCCGGGTAGCTCCCAGGGCCGGCGGTCACCAGGGGATCGCGCCCGACGACGAAGAGGACCCGCGGGCGCGGGAGCGACGCCGCGCGCGCGCGCACGCGGGCGATCGCCTGCTCGAGCGTCCCGGCGAGCCGGGCGCCCGCCGGCGCGTCGCCGAGGGCGCGGGCGACGGCGCGCACCGAGGCGAGCACGTCGGCGACGCTGACCACCGGGAAGGCGAGCACGGGGATCCCGAGCTCGGCGATGCGCCGCACCGCGGGGTGGGCGCTGCCGTCGGTGAGCCAGAGGACGAGGTCCGGCCGGAGCGCCACCACGGCCTCGGCGCTCGGGTCGAGGAAGCCGCCCACCCGCGGGAGCCGCGCGACCTCCGGGGCGGTGTCGTACCGGGTCACGCCCACCAGCCGGTCGGCGTGGCCGAGGGCGACCACGATGTCCGTCATGCTCGGCCCCAGGCACACCACGCGCCGGGGGACCGCCGGCGCGGGCGGGCCGAGGGCCCGGATCCCGCCGGCGGCGGCGTGCGGGCCGCCGTCCGGCCAGGACGCGTCGCGGGCGGCGGCGGGTCCGGCCAGGACGGCGGCGATGAGCGCGAGCGATTTGATCAGGGACCGCATGCCAGGTCGGCGACGTACGCGTAGTCGTTCGCGGCCGGGCACAGCGTCGCGCCCGAGACCGCACCGGCAACCGGATCGAGCTTGAACACCCGGCCCGAGTTGCGATCTGCAACGTAACCGGTGCCCGCGCAGAACGCGAGCGCGCCGGGCGCGGCGTTCTCGGCGGCCGGGAGGATCGCCTTCACGACCGGCGCCGCCCCGGAGAGGTCCACCGGCACGATCCCCGCGCCGGAGATCTTCACGGTGGGCCAGTTCGAGTAGTCGAACGCGCCGCAGGTGGCCCACAGCGTCGTGCCTTGCAGCGCGAGGTCCGCGACGTCGAGGCAGCTCGCCCCGAGATCCACGAGCCCCGCCACGCCCGCGCTCGTCACCGTGTCGTCGAGCGCGTCGGTGGCAGGGTCGATCACGGCGAGGCGGCCGGTGCTGCCCGCCGGAGCGCTCCAGTAGGCGTCGAGGTTCCAGAGCGACACGAACAGGCGCTCCTTCGCGAACGCGGGGCCGCTCGCCAGGACGAACCGCGCCGGCCGCGCGAGCGAGTTCTGGCTCGCGAGGGCGCTCACGTCGATGCGCTTCGTGATGGTCATGCAGGGCGGCTGGGCGGTGCCGGCGGCGCAGGCCGCCACGCCGGACACGTCCACCACGACGACCTCGGACGTGTCGGCCAGGGCGACGTAGGCCTTGGTGCCGCGGAAGGCGATGCCCTGGACGTTGGGGTTCGTCGCCCCCGCCGCCACGAGCGGCAGCTCATCCAGGGTCGAGCCGTCCGGCTCGAGGACGAGCAGGCTCGAGAAGGAGGTGTGAGCCACCCAGAGGAGCCCGTCGTGCGCGGTGAGGTACTCGAGATCCGGCTGCGCGGCGCTGCCGGGGATGGGGCTCGCGAACGCGACCCGGGGAGCAGGCGGGTCGAACAGGACCTCCGAGATCGTCTCGGCGCCGGTACCGCTCGCCACGTACAGCCCGCCGTTGAGCCACGCGAGGCCGATCGGACCGCTCGCCACCGAGATGGGCGTCCCAGCCGGCGCAAGGTCGCCGGTCGCCTCCCGGACCTCGCTCGTGTTGAGGCAGGAGAGGTACAGGTCGGCCACGCAAAGGCCGGTCTTGCAGTGCTCGTTGGTGCCGCAGGTCCGGCCGCAAGCGCCGCAGTTCCAGGCGTCGGCCTGGAGATCGACGCACGCAAAACCGCAGGCGGTCTGCTCCGCGACGGCGCACGACCCGGCGCAGCTCGTCGCGCCGGTGGCGGACGTCGTGCAGAAGTCTCCGGCGGCGCAGGTCGTGCCGCAGGCGCCGCAGTTCGCGGGATCGCTCCGCACGTCCACGCAGCTTCCGTTGCAATCCACCCGGCCATCGGGGCAGCGGCAGAACCCGGCCGAGCAGACCTCGCCCGCGGCGCAGGCCTGACCGCAGGCGCCGCAGTTGGCCGCGTCGGTCGCGACCGCCGTGCACGTCCCGGCGCAGACCTTCTGGTCGCTCGGGCACACCAGCTCCTTCTTGCTGCACGCCGCGAGCGACAGCGCCGCCGCCGCGATCGCCGTCCACGTCCACCGGATGTTCCGCATGCTCATCGTGCTCCTGTGTCGGGGAAGCCCGCGCGCAGGGTCAAGAGGACCGTGCGCCCGGGGAGGGGATTTCCGTAGCCGTCCTGCAGCGACCGGTCGTCGAGGAGGTTGCGCACCTCGAGGTTCAGCCGGAGCGCCGGGCGCGCCGTGATCCGGACCGAGCCGCCCATTCCGACCGTGAACGACGCGGGGATCTGGACGGTGTTCGCGGCGTTCAGCCACTGGCGCGAGATCCACTGCACCTCGCCGTGGGCCTCCGCGCGCTCGCCGCCGACGCCCGCCCGCGCGTAGAGCCGATGGCGCGGATGGCGGGGCAGCTCCTTGCCGAGGTCCGCCGCGGCGCCGCGGAGGTTCTCCGTGTCGAGGAAGGTGTACGCGAGGCCGGTGGAGAGGCCGGCGAGGCGCCGGATCGGCGCCGAGGCGAGCTCCGCCTCCACGCCGCGCACCGCCGCCTTGGCGTCGTTCACCGGGGTGAGCCGGCGGAACGAGGCGGCCTCGTAGACCACCAGGTCCTGGTACAGGGTCGTGAAGACGCCGGCGGAGGCGGTGCCGAGGCGCCCGTCGAGGGCGAGCGCGGCGTCGCCGCCGATGCCCGCCTCCGGCCGGAGCGCCGGGTTCGGCGCGACGATCCCTTGCTGCAAGTAAAGTTCGGAGAGGCTCGGGACCCGGTAGCTCCGACCGGCGCTCGCGCGGACCGAGAGCGGGCCGGCGACGGCGACCGAGCCGCCGAGCTTCGCGGAGACGCCGGCGAAGCCCCCCGTGCGCTCGACGCGCACGCCGGGGCCCACCCGCGCGCGGCCGTCCAGGAACGACACCTCACCGGCGGCGGTGGCCGCCACGGTGGACCGCGCGCGATCGCCGAGCCCGTCCGCGTCGAGCGTCTCGAGGCCGCCGTCGAGGACGACCGAGAGCGATCCCGGGCCCCGGCTCCAGTCGAGCCCGACGCTCCCGCCCGTCGCCGCCCCGCGCTGGCGGATCACCTGCCCGCCCAGCTCGGCGAGGCGCGCGTCCAGCCGGTCGAGCCGTCCCGTCGCGCCCGCGGAGAGCACCAGCGCGTCGCCGAGGGGCCGCCGGAACCGGGCCGAGAGGAGGCCGCGCCAGTCGTCCTGCCAGTCGTCCGGGGTCGGGTTGTAGGGCCACCCCGGGAGGTCGTGGTGGCCCCCGGAGAGCTGCGCCGCCGCGTCGAGCCGGCCGCCGCCCGCGAGGAGGAACCCCTTCACGAGCCCGCCGCCCAGGGCCGAGCCGTTGTGGACCCGATCGCGATCCACGAGCGGGGTGGAGGGCTGGTGATCGTCGTACTGGTAGCTGAACCGGCCGGTGCTGGTGGAGCCGGCCGCGGCCGCGAGCAGCCCCCAGCGGTCGCCTCCCGTGCCGGCCGCGACGTCGGCCTGGTACGTGCCGAACGACCCCGCGGTGGCGCCGCCGGACCAGGTCCCCGCGCGCACGGGGAGCGTCACCACGTTCACGACGCCCCCGAGCGCGCCGGAGCCGTGGCGGACGCCCTCCGTCCCGCGGACCACCTCGATGCGCGAGATCCACTGGGGCGGGATGGTGGAGAGATCGACGCCGCCGCCGGCGGCGGTGTTGAGGGGGAGCCCGTCGAGGAGGACCTTCACCTGCTCGGCGCTCGAGCCGCGGATCGACACCGTCGCGGTCTGGCCGAGGCCGTGATCCGCGATCGCGACGCCCGGCGAGGTCGCGAGGAGCTCGGCGGCGCCCTTCGCCTCGCCGGCGTAGCGGGACGCGTCCACCACCGTGACGGCGGCGCCGGGGGCGGCGGCGGCCTCGGACTGCACCGGGGGAGGGGGCGCGGCGACGACCACCTCGTCGAGCGTCACCGCCTCGTCCTGCGGCGGCGCGGCGGCGTCCTGCGCCCGGACGCGCGCCGGCCCGCTCGCGAGCGCGGCGGCGAGGAAGGCGGCGACGGCGGGACCGGATCCCGATCGAGAACGCGGCATCAATTCGTCGCGTCTCCTTCGGACGCGCGAACAGCGGCCGCGAACCATTCGCGGCCAGCGCTCCGAGGGAGGTCTCCTGGCTCCCGGGGTGAGGCGGGTTGCGCCTCCAGGCCCTGCGACCTTCCCCTCGCGAGCGGCGCGAGAGTGGCCGAAACGTGCAGGACCTTCCCCGGCTACAGTGGCGGGACCGCGCCGGACTTCGACCGGCTTCCCTGTTCCTCGGAGCGGGTGTTTCGCGTGCGAGGTAGCGCGTCGGCGGCGATGAAGTCAAGCGGCCGGTTGCGTGCTCCCTCGGGCGACACCCTGCCCACGTCGAGCGCGACGGCGCGGGAGGCGAGCTCGGCGCGGCCTCTCCGCGGGTCGCTGAGAGCTTGTCGAAGAATTCGACGAGCTCTCAGGCCGACCCGCGTGAGCGGGGCGGCGGGTGGGGTGAAGCGCCCGAATTCACTTCGGGCGCGAGGGGCGGGCCCGATCCGCTGCTCCTAGATGGTCAAGGCCCGTCGAACTGTTCGACGCGCCTTGAGCGCCGCCATCCACCTCGCCGAGGTCGCCTTCCGGGGGGCCGCCGCCCGGGTCAGCGCTTCGCGCGCGCCCCGGGCTGCGACGTCGGCGTCGAGGACGCGGCGGGGCCGACGGTGACGTTCGACCTCACCTTCGCGAGCCACCTCGGCCCGATCCCCTTCACCACGAGCACGTCCTCGGGCCGCCGGAACCCGCGCTTCCCGCGGGCGGCCACGATCGCCTGCGCCCGCTTCTCGCCCACCCCCGGGAGCCGCATCAGCTCCGTGACGCCGGCGCGGTTCAGGTCGATCCGCTCGCCGGGGCCGAGCGGCTTCTTCGCGGCGAGCGCGGGGGTGGCCGCCGCGAGGAGCACCGTCGCGACGAGGATCTTCGAGAGGCCGCTCACGGTCTCACCTCGATCGTCTCGAGGTCCTGCCGCGCGCCATTCCCGTTGCGCGCCTCGGCCGGCGGCTTCGGCTCGCGCACCTGCAGCCTGTTGGTCCCGAGGGGCAGCGCCTCGAGGTACAGGGTGATGCTCCCGTCGCGGTTCGTGTACGCGATCCCGATCTTCGGCCAGAACTTCTTCTCGCCGTCCTTCGACTCCGGCACCGCGTACACCGCGAGCCGGCGCGCTCCGTTGCCTTCGCTCATTGGATTCTTCTCCTGTCACCGAGCGCGCGTGGTGCGCGCCGGACCGATGGCGAAGGAGCAGCGCGCGTGCCGCGCCAACCCCGCGGGATCCGAGGGGCGCGAGTCGAGCGCGCGGCTGCGACGCGGACGATCGTCCGCGTCGCGGACAGTTCCAACGGGGCGTGCCGCCCCGCCCCGCCGAGCAAAGCTCGTCGGGGCCCCACCCCTGGCTGCGCGGGGCCCGTGACCGCTCGCGCCCCCGCTTCGCGGGGGATCGCTCGCGGTCCCCGCGCGGAGGGGGCTGCGCGCCCCCTCCCCCCGCCTGCGGCGGGGTCCCTCCACCCTGCGTGACGGCCCTGGGCTAGTTCCCGCCCCGCGGGCGGGCATGAACCCGACCCCGAACGCGCACGCGAACCCGTGGGCCGTGCCCGGTTCCCGGGCCCCGGATCCCTTGCCCCGTGGTCCCGCCGCCGGTCATCTGTCGAAACACGGGTACGGGTCAGGGACACGGACCACGGGGACACGGAGAGCGGGTACGCGTTCGGGTTCGGGTTCGGAACCCCGAACGCACGCGAACCCGTGGGCCGTGCCCGAGCCCCCGGTCCCGGAGCCCGTGTCCCATGCCCCGGTCTTCCGTCGCGGTCGGCCGCCTGCGGCGGGCGCCCTCGCCCCGGGCGTCGGCGCGCTAGTTCGCGATCCCGCCGGGCGGGAACGTCGGGGTGTCCCCGAGCTCGACGGGGCCGAAGCGGGCCTCGTATCGCGCGAGGCTCTCCTGGATCGCGAGGAGCAGCCGCTTCATGTGCTTCGGCGTGGTGATCGCGCGGGCGCGCACCGACGCCTTGGGCTGCTGCGGCTGCACGTAGATGAGGTCCAGCGTGAACTCGGTCTCGGTGTGGTTCACGAGCGCCATGTTCACGAAGGCCCCGTTCGCGGTGACGGGGTCGATGTCGATCTGGAGCTGGAGCTGCGCGGGGCTCGTGGCGGGCTTGTCGGACATGCCCAGCCCTTAGCAGGAATCCGACGGAATGACATTACATCGGAGGCTGCGCCTCCGCCCCGCCGGCGGAGCCGTCGGGGCCCCACCTCCGCTGCGCGGGGCCCGTGACCTCGCGCGCTTCGCTTCGCGACGGCGCGCGAGGTCCCCGCGCGGAGGGGCTGCGCCCCTCCCCCCGCCTGCGGCGGGGTCCCTCCACCCTGCGTGACGGCTTCGGACCGCGCTCGCCGGCGGAGCCGCCAGCGCACGCGACGTGCGCGTTTTGATCGCTGCTCCATGTCGCGAAGCGGGCCCGTGACCTCGCGCGCTTCGCGACCGCGATTCGGCCTTTATTCTAGCCATGAGCGCGACCCCGAACGCGCACGCGAACCCGTGGATCCCTGCCCGGGCCCCGGTCCCGGATCCCCTGTCCCCCGGTCATCCGTCGAAGTACGGGGCAGGCGCCACGGACCAGGGGACACGAGCACGGAGAGCACGGGTACGGGTACGGCTTCGGGGTCGGGTTCGGGTTCGCCCCGTATCACGATGCGTGTACCAATCGGCCGCGGCGGTCCCGACGGGGCGCCCCGCACCGGAGCGTTGTAGCCCGGCCCCCGGTGAGGGTACGGTGGCCGCGTGATCCGGCGGGCGTTCGACGACGGCGCGGAGCTCGAGCTGCCCGGCGGCCCGGACGCGGTCCTGCTGCTCCACGGCCTGACCGGCTCCACCTTCGAGGTCCGGCCCGTCGCCGAGCGGCTGGCCGCCGCCGGGATGCGGTGCCTGGCGCCGGTCATGGCGGGGCACGGCGGGAGCCCGCGCGCGCTCGTCGAGCTCCCCTGGACCGCCTGGGTCGCGAAAGCGGCCCAGGACCTCGCCCGGCTCGAGGGCGCGCGGCGCACCTTCATCGTCGGGTGCTCGATGGGCGCGCTCGTCGCCTGCGCGCTCGCCCACGATCACCCGGAGCGCGTGGACGGCCTCGTCCTCCTCGCGCCCGCGCTCGAGCTCCAGCCACAGGGGAGGCTCGGCGCGCTGCTCGGGCGCGCCCCGGTGATCCGCAGGCTCGTGGTCCCGAAGGGGAGCGGCTCGGACGTGCGCGACGCGGCGATGCGGGCGCGGAACCCGAGCATGCGCGGGGTGCCGCTCGCGGCGGTGGCGGAGCTCGCTGCGCTGGGCGCGCACGTGGACCGCCTGCTCCCGGAGGTCGCCGCGCCGGCCCTCGTCGTCGCCGGCGCGCACGATCACACCGTCACGATGTCCGGCGCGCGGCGGCTCGCGCGGCGCATCGGGAGCGGGCCGGCCCGGCTCGTCGTGCTCCCGGAGAGCTGGCACCTGGTGGGGATCGACGTCGAGCGTGGCCGGTGCGCCGAGGAGGCGCTCCGCTTCCTCGAGGCGCTGCCGATCCCCCGGCGGCGCGCGGGGGATGCGCGGCGCGGCACGGCGCGCGGGAGGACGGCCCGCGGCGCGCAGGGACGCGCCGACGCGACCGGTCGGGGCGCGCGTGGCGGCAAGCGGCGGAGGCGGAGTCCCCGCTAGACTGGAGCCTCCCCGGAGGGATTCCGTGGCCTCGCACGTCCTCGCTATCGACCAGGGCACCACCGGCACGACCGTGCTGATCCTCGACCGGCGCCTCGCGCTCCGCGCCAAGGTGAACCAGGAGTTCCGCCAGATCTTCCCGCGCCCGGGCTGGGTCGAGCACGATCTCGAGGACATCTGGGGCTCGACCGTCTCCGCGGTGCAGCGCGCCCTCCGCGAGGCGGGCCTGCGGGGGAACGAGCTGGCCGCCATCGGCATCACGAACCAGCGCGAGACGACGGCCCTCTGGGAGCGGCGCTCGGGGCGGCCGCTGCACCACGCCATCGTCTGGCAGGATCGGCGCACCACGGACGCCTGCGCCGCCCTCAAGGCGGCCGGCCACGAGCCCGCCGTCCGCGAGAAGACGGGGCTCGTCCTCGACCCGTACTTCTCCGCGACGAAGCTCGCCTGGCTGCTCGACAACGTCCGGGGCGCGCGGGCGCGCGCGGACGCGGGCGACCTGGCGTTCGGGACGGTGGACTCCTTCCTCGTGTGGCGGCTCACCGGGGCGCACGTCACCGACACCTCCAACGCGAGCCGGACGCTCCTCATGGACCTCCGGACCCGCCGCTGGGATCGCGAGCTCCTCGATCTGTTCGGCGTGCCGCCGAGCGTGCTCCCGGAGATCCACGAGTCCTCCGAGGTGTACGGGACGACGCGCGGCGTGAAGGGGCTGCCGGACGGCATCCCGGTGGCGGGGATCGCGGGCGACCAGCAGGCGGCGCTGTTCGGCCAGGCCTGCTTCCAGCCCGGCGAGGCGAAGTGCACCTACGGGACCGGCGCGTTCCTGCTCCAGAACGTCGGCCCCGAGCCGGTCCACTCCTCGCGCGGCCTCCTCGCGACGGTGGCCTGGACGATCGGCGGGGAGACCACGTACGCGCTCGAGGGCTCGTCCTTCGTCGCCGGCGCCGCGGTGCAGTGGCTCCGCGACGGGCTCAAGATCATCAAGACCGCGTCGGAGGTGGACGCCCTGGCGCGCGAGGTGAAGTCCACCGGCGAGCTCGTGTTCGTGCCGGCGCTCGCCGGCCTCGGCGCGCCGCACTGGCGACCGGAGGCGCGCGGCCTCGTGCGCGGCATCGACCGGGGCACCACCGCCGCTCACCTCGCCCGCGCGACGCTCGAGGGGGTCGCCTACCTGATCTTCGATCTCGCCGAGGCGATGCGCGCGGAGGCCGGGAAGCCGTTCCCGGTCTTCCGGGTGGACGGCGGCGCCTGCCAGAGCGATCTCCTCATGCAGTTCCAGGCCGACCTGCTCGACGTCGCGGTCGAGCGACCCCGGATGATCGAGACCACCGCGCTCGGCGCCGCCTTCCTAGCCGGCCTCGCGACCGGCGTCTGGAAGGACCGCGAGGAGCTCCGCCGCGCCTTCAAGGTCCAGAAGCGCTTCGAGCCGAAGATGAAGCCCGTAGAACGGGAGCAGCACCTCGCCAAGTGGCGGAGGGCGGTGCAGGCGGCGTAGCCGCCCCGCGGGGAGCGCGGCGCGCAGGACCGGAGGTCCGAGCGACGCGCCAAGGGACCCGCGTGGCCGGGGTGGGGCCCCAGCGCCCTCGACAGGAGGGCGATGGGGCGGGGCGGCACGCCCCGTGAGATGCCCGAGAGCAGCACCTCGCCAAGTGGCGGAGGGCGGTGCAGGCGGCGTAGCCGGGGCCGTAGCAGGGACCGCGGACGATCAGGCGATCCGGTCGAGGGCGTCGGCCACCGTGGTGACGCCGACGAGCTCCATCCCGGCGGGCGCGTCGGCGTGCCGCGCGTTCGCCGCGGGCACGATGGCCCGCTCGAAGCCGAGCCGCGCCGCCTCCGCGAGCCGGATCTCCGGCTGCGACACCGCCCGCACCTCGCCCGCGAGCCCGACCTCTCCGAGGAGGAGCGTGCGCGCCGGGAGCGGCCGGTCGCGGAAGCTCGACGCGAGGGCGGCGACCGAGGCGAGGTCCGCCGCGGGGTCGTCGAGCGAGAGCCCGCCGGCGACGTTCACGAAGAGGTCGCAGGAGAGGATCTCCATCCCGACCTTCTTCTCGAGCACCGCCGCGAGGAGGGCGACGCGGTTCGAGTCGATCCCGAGCGCGGTCCGGCGCGGCGTGCCGTAGCCCGTGGGGGCGACGAGCGCCTGGATCTCCACGAGCACGGTGCGGGTGCCGTTCAGCACCGCCGCGACCGCGCTCCCCGGCGCGTCCTCCGGCCGCTCGGCGAGGAAGAGCGCCGACGGGTTCGGCACCTCCGCGAGGCCGCCCGCCTTCATCTCGAAGACGCCGATCTCGCTCGCCGAGCCGAACCGGTTCTTGTGGGCGCGGAGCACGCGGTAGGGGTGCGCGCCGCCGCCCTCGAAGTAGAGCACGGTGTCCACCATGTGCTCGAGGACGCGCGGGCCGGCGATCGCGCCGTCCTTCGTCACGTGCCCGACGAGGAACACCGGCGTCTCGGTGGTCTTCGCGTACGCCATGAAGCGCGCCGCCACCTCGCGGATCTGCGTGACCGTCCCCGGGGCGCTCGTCAGCTCGGGCAGGTACTGGGTCTGGATCGAGTCCACCGCGAGGGCCGCGGGCCGGAGGGCCTCGGCCGCGTGCAGCACCTTCTGCGCGTCGGTCTCGGCGAGGACGGTCAGGTTCGACGCCGTCACCTTCAGGCGATCGGCGCGGAGCTTCACCTGCCGCGCCGACTCCTCGCCGGAGACGTACAGCACCGGCGCGTCGGGGCGGGCGCCGGCGAGCCGGTCGAGCGCGGCGAGGAGCAGGGTGGACTTGCCGATCCCGGGATCGCCGCCGAGGAGGATCAGCGCCCCGGGCACCACGCCGCCGCCGAGCACGCGATCCAGCTCTCCGATCCCGGTCCGCTGCCGCTCCTCCTCGCAGGCCTCCACGTCCCGGAGCGGGATCGGCCGCGAGGAGCCCGGCGCGCCCCAGCCCCGCGCCGCCGCGGCGCCGCGCGGCTCCGGCGCGACGATCTCCTCGGCGAGCGTGTTCCACTCCCGGCAGGCGGGGCACTGCCCGAGCCACTTCGGGCTCTGGTACCCGCATCCGGCGCAGGCGTAGACGGTCCTCGGCTTCGCGGCGGCGCGCGTCATCCTCGAGGCGGTAGCACGCCCATCCGACAGCCGGTCCGCCGCCTGCTCCGCCGTCTCTTGTATGCGGGCCCCTGGATCGGGAGACTGCGCCCGCGCCGCCCGCTCGACTGGTCGCACATGCGGGGCGTTGCGCGCACCTCAAACGATGACGTCACACCCGACCCTGCGCTCGCTCGCAGCGCTCCTCCTGCTGTTCGTCCTCTGCCCCGTGGCGGCGCGCGGCGTCGATCGCGACCACGACGGCCTGGACGACGACCTCGAGGACGCCCTGCTCCAGCGCTATGCCCCGATCGTGCTGCTCGCGCCGGGGGAGCACGCGCTCCCGGCGAGCACCGACTGGCTGCTCGCCCGCGCGGAGGTCGAGACGGCGCCCGGCCGGGCGCCGCCGCGGATGATGGAGGCCTCGATCCTCGGCGCCGTCGGCGTCCTGGTCGCCCGCGCGGTCCCGGGGATCGACGAGCCCGGCGCCCGGCTGCGCCTGCCGCGGCGCGCCCACACCGGCAGCGCGGACCCCTCCGTGTGGACCGTGTACGGGCACGCGTTCCGCGCCGACGGCGGCGGGATCGTGCTCCAGTACTGGTTCTTCTACGCGTTCAACGACGCGTTCTGGGCGTTCGACCACGAGGGCGACTGGGAGCACGTGTCCCTCCGCCTCGACGCCGCGGGCCACCCCCTTGGCGCCTGGTACGCGCAGCACAACGCCGCGGCGCCAGGCGAGTGGTTGCCGTGGGGGATGCTCGCGCACGACGGCGACCGGCCGGTGGTGCTGGCCGGGCGCGGCACGCACGCGAGCTATTCGCACCCGGGGCAGGGCCCGATCTGGGAGCGGCTCTGCCCGGTGAGCGACCCTGCGCGGGCCGCCGCCGCCGGCTGCCGGGTGTGGCACACGAGCGAGGGCGGCGGGGTGGTGAACGTGGGCGAGCGCGCGGCGCCGCGGGTGCCGTTCCTCACCTGGCCCGGCCGCTGGGGCACGACCGGCTGGTTCGGGCTCGCTCGCCACGCCGGCTCGCCCCCCGGGCCGGCGTTCCAGCGGGGCTGGTGCAGCGACGGCGCGCCGGGGGCGTGCCCCTGAACCTCGCGGGCCCTGCCGATCCCGCGTCGAGCCGAGGCGGCGCGAGCCGGGCGCCCGGTCACGCGCTCGCCGCGCCCCGCCTGATGATCGCGAAGATGAGCGAGATGACCGCCAGGACGAGCAGCAGGTGAACCCACCATCCGAGCGTCGATCCGGACACGAGGCCGATCGCCCAGAGCACCAGCAGGATGACGGTGATGGTCCAGAGCATGAGCGCCCTCCTTCCGAGAAAGCTTAGGCATCCTGGACGCGCGCACGGGGCCAGGCGGATGGTGGAGCGCCTGGCGCACGCCAGACGTTCAAAAGAGCAATGATCATCGATACCTGACTGCGGCCGCGTGAACTCGTAAACCACTTGTCATCCGAGCGGTTGACGACTGGATCCCGTCTGGTAGGGTCGGCGTCCCATGAGCGAGACGACCGTCCGACCGCTTCCCCCTGGCATCGAGCCCATCACCGGCGAGGAGGCGCGCCGGCTCATCCACCACACCTCCGGCGCGGAGCTCGAGGCGCTGCTCGATCGCGCGGACGCGGTGCGACGCGCCGTGCACGGCGACGAGGTGGCGCTCTGCGGGATCACCAACGCGAAGAGCGGCCACTGCCCGGAGAACTGCGGGTTCTGCTCGCAGTCGGCGCACTTCCCGGACGCCGACGCGCCGGAGTACCCGCTCGTCGGCGCCGACGAGATCGTCGCCCAGGCGAAGGCGGCCGAGCGGGCGGGGGCGCGCGAGTTCTCCATCGTCACGAGCGGCACGCGCGTCGCGAAGGAGAGCGAGCTCGCGACCATCGAGGAGGCCGTCCGCAGGCTCCGCGCCGAGACCGCCGTCGAGCCCTGCGCCTCCCTCGGCCTCATGAAGGAGCCGGAGCTCGCCCGCCTCCGCGCGGCCGGGCTCATGCACTACCACCACAACCTCGAGACGGCGCCGAGCTTCTTCCGGAACGTCTGCACCACCCACGCGTTCGAGGAGCAGCTCGAGACGATCCGCACCGCGAAGCGGCTCGGCTTCAAGCTCTGCTCCGGCGGCATCCTCGGGATGGGCGAGACGCCGGAGCAGCGGGTCGAGCTCGCCGAGGTGATCCGCGACCTCGGCGTGGACTGCGTGCCGGTGAACTTCCTGAACCCGCGGCCCGGCACGCCGATGGCGCAGGTGAAGGCGATCACCGCCGAGGAGTGCCTCGCCGCGCTCGCGGTCTTCCGGCTCATGATGCCGGCGGCGAACGTGTTCGTGATGGGCGGCCGCGAGGTGAACCTGGGCGCGCGGCAGGAGCTCATCTTCCGCGCCGGCGCGAACGGCACGATGGTCGGGAACTACCTCACCAGCGCCGGCCGCGCGCCGGACGCGACGGTCACGATGGTCGAGGCGCAGGGGCTCCGGCTCCGGGCGCCGGGGACGGGGCGGGCGTGGTCGTTCGCCGGCCGCGCCCCCCACGACGCGGACTGGAACGAGCGCGCGCTCGAGAAGCGCTCCGACCCGCGCCCCCTCCCGGTGGTCCGCTAGCCGATGGCCCGCGCCGCGCTCGGCTGGATCCCGCAGGAGCTCGAGGCGCTCGAGGCGCGTGGGCTCCGGCGCTCGCTCGAGACGCTCGCCCCGCTCCAGGGGCCGGTGGTCGAGGTCGGCGGCCGGCGGCTCGTGAACCTCTGCTCGAACGACTACCTCGGGCTCGCCGCCGATCCGCGCCTCCGCCGCGCGGCCGCGGAGGGCGCGGAGCGGGCGGGGGCCGGGGCGGGGGCGTCGCGGCTCGTCGCCGGCGATCTCCCCGTCCACCGCGCGCTCGAGGCGCGCCTCGCCGCGTGGAAGGGGACGGAGGGCGCGCTCCTCTTCAACTCCGGCTACCACGCCAACGCCGGCGTCCCCCCCGCGCTGGTCGGCCGCGACGACGCGATCTTCGCCGACGTCCTGAACCACGCGTCCATCGTGGACGGCTGCCTCCTGTCGCGGGCCCGCCTGCTGCGCTACCGGCACGGCGACGTGCAGGAGCTGTCGGACCTCCTCTCGCGGACGCGGGCGCGCCGCCGGCTCGTGGTGACGGACGCGGTGTTCTCCATGGACGGGGACGCGGCGCCCCTCCGGGAGATCGCGGCGCTCTGCGATCGTCACGGCGCGATGCTGTACGTGGACGAGGCGCACTCCGCCGGGCTGCTCGGCCCGACCGGCGCCGGCCTCGCCGAGGCGCTCGGGGTGGCGGATCGCGTGGACGTGCACATGGGCACGCTCGGGAAGGCGCTCGGCGCGTTCGGCGCGTACGTCGCCGGCGCCCGCCCGCTGGTGGACCTGCTCGTGTCCCGGGCGCGGACCTTCGTGTTCACCACCGCCCTGCCGCCGGCGGCGTGCGCCGCGGCGCTCGCGGGGCTCGAGGTGGTCGCCGCGGAGCCGGCGCGGCGCGCCCACGTCCTCGCCCTCACCGAGCGGGCGAAGGCGGGTCTCTCGCGGCTCGGGTTCGACACCTCCCGGGTGGTGGCCCCCATCCTGCCGGTGGTGCTCGGCAGCGAGGCGCGCGCCCTGGCCGCGTCGGCGGCGCTCCGGGAGCGCGGCTACTTCGTGCGGGCGATCCGCCCGCCGACGGTGCCGCGCGGCACGAGCCGGCTCCGGGTCGCGCTCTCGGCGGCGCACGACGAGGCGCAGGTGGACGGGCTCCTCGCGGCCCTCGCCGAGATCCTGCCCGGGCTGCCGCCGGCCGAGTAGGCATGGGGCGCCGGCGCGGCGGCGGAGGCCGCCGTGGGGGCGCGGCGGCCGGGCGGCGGGTTATCATCGGTGACCATGAACGGCCCCGCCTCCCTCGGCCGGATGCTCCTCGTGCTCGGCGCGATCCTCGCGGGCGTCGGGCTGCTCCTGGTGCTCTCCGAGCGGTTCCCGTGGCTGCGCCTCGGGCGCCTCCCGGGCGATCTCTCGGTGGAGCGGGAGCACTACCGGTTCTACTTCCCGCTCGGCACGTCGATCCTCCTCTCGGTCATCCTCTCGCTGGTGCTCTGGCTCCTCGGCCGCCGCGGGCGGTGAGCCGGCGGCCGCGGCGCGCGAGCCCTGCGCCTCCGTCGCGCGAGGCGCGGCGCGCAGCCGGTCGTCATCAAATCCCGAGCTGCTGCACCTGGTACCCGCGCTCGCGCAGGGCC
Source organism: Anaeromyxobacter oryzisoli (assembly GCF_022690765.1). GTDB lineage: Bacteria > Myxococcota > Myxococcia > Myxococcales > Anaeromyxobacteraceae > Anaeromyxobacter > Anaeromyxobacter oryzisoli. Next base: position 54,056 of record NZ_JALCZA010000009.1, read on the forward strand.
TTCAGGATCTCGTCCACGTGCTCGTGCCCGCGCGTCTCGAGCGTGAGCTGGAGGGTGGTGTCGCCGAAGCGCGTCGCGAACGCGCGCGAGTGGTGGACCTCGATGACGTTCGCCCGGTGGGTCGCGATGATGCTCGACACCTTGGCGAGCTGGCCCGGCTTGTCCATGAGCGCGACGCTGACGCGGACGAGGCGGCCGTCCTTCACGAGGCCGCGCTCGATGATGCGGGCGACGAGGTTCACGTCGATGTTGCCGCCCGAGACCACCGCCACGACGCGCTTGCCGGAGACCCCGCGGATCCGCCGCTGCATCAGCGCCGCGACGCCCACCGCGCCGGCGCCCTCGGCGACGGTCTTCTCCTTCTCGAGGAGGTAGAGGATCGCGCTCGCGATCTCCTCCTCCGAGACGGTCACGATCTCGTCCACGAGGGCCCGGACGTGCTCGAAGGTGAGGTCGCCCGCGCGCTTCACCGCGATGCCGTCGGCGATGGTGCTCGCGTTCTCGAGGGTCACCGGCCCGCCCGCCTCGATGGCGGCGAGCATGCAGGGCAGGACCTCGGTCTCGACGCCGATCACCTTCACCGAGGGGTTGAGCGCCTTCGCGGCCACCGCGACCCCGGCGACGAGCCCGCCGCCGCCGACCGGGACGACGATGAAGTCCGCGTCGGCGACCTGCTCGAGGATCTCGAGGGCGATGGTCCCCTGGCCCGCGATGATGGCGGGGTCGTCGAAGGGGTGCACGAACGTGAGCCCCTCGGCCTGCTCGAGCCGGCGAGCCTCCGCGCAGGCCTCGTCGTACGAGGCGCCGTGCAGGACGATCTGCGCCCCGTGCGCGCGGGTGTTCGCCACCTTCATGATGGGCGTGCTCTCGGGCATCACGATGGTCGCCGCGATCCCGAGGCGGCCGGCGTGGTACGCGACGGCCTGGGCGTGGTTGCCGGCGCTCGCCGCGATGAGCCCCCGCGCGCGCTCCGCCGGGCCGAGCAGCAGGATCTTGTTGAGCGCCCCACGCTCCTTGTAGGCGCCCGTCATCTGGAGGTTCTCGAGCTTCAGGTAGGCGCTCGCGCCGATGAGCTTCGAGAACGTCTCGCTCCGGGCGCAGGGGGACACGTAGATGCGATCGCGGATGCGGCCGAGGGCGGCCTGGACGTCGGGGAGCGTCACCATGTGGACCTCGACCGTATCCGGGCGCGGGGGAGCCCGGCAAGCGGAGGCCTTCAAGGAGCCGGCGGTGACGGCGCAGGGGGTCGGACGGCGGCTTGCCCGGAGCCGGGGATCGGCGCGAGGCGACGAGTGGAGCACGTCGCCGGGCGGGACGCACGACCGGCGCGCGGACCGGGGCCGCGCCGGTCCCGCGCGGTCGCGCCCGTTCGCGAGAGCTTCAGTGCTGCACCAGGCGGCGCGCCAGCTCCACGCGGTTGCGCACGCCCAGCTTGTCGAAGATCGTCTTGAGGTGGCTCTTCACGGTCTGGGAGGCGATGCCGAGCCGCTCGGCGACCTCGCGCGACCGCAGCCCGTCGGCGACGAGGAGGGCGACCTCGCGCTCGCGCTGGGTCAGCCCGTCCGCCGGCGCCGCCGTGGCCGCCTCGGGGCCGAGCTGCAGCGGCTCGGGGAGCGGCTCACGCCAGAGGTGGAGCTGCGTCCTGCCCTTGCCGACGGCGGTGACCTCGATGCGGAGCCGCTCGCCGTGTCCCTCCATGAGGAGGGTCCGACGGATCCCGGGCGGACCGCTCTGGGCTCCCTCGGTGAGGCCCTTCAGCTCGGTGGGAACGGGCGAGCCCTCCGCGGCGTCGGCGAAGAAGACCTTCAGCATCTCCTCCGCCTGGCGGTCGCATCGGAGCAACCCGTCGGCATCGCAGTGAGCGGCGGCGCCCCGGGGAGCCGGGACTCGAACGTTCGCGCGCATCATGACTGCACCCCCTGTCAACAACGTCTTTCAACGGTGTGTAGACAGGACCCACATACTACAGACGTTCGATCGAGTGATCATCGTACCCCCAAACCCGCTCCGAACTCTTTTGGGGTTGCGGCGGGTTACGTCATCTTCCCATACGATCGAGGTAATCCTTCTATTCCAGCCTACATGGGCCTACGGGTCCCGCGGCGCCGCCACGATCGAGACTTCGAGGTCGCCGGCTACGCGACGCCAGGATCCCCCGGGGTCCGCTGCACCCGGCTCGAAACCGCCGGCCGTGCTGAACGCCGACGCCGAGACGGCAGGCGCGCGACGCCCACGCTCGTCCGAAGCGTCGAGCGCGGGGGCACGCCGGCCGTGCGCCCGCTCCCACCCGCGCGCGTGTCATGGCGCGCCCGCTTGCGTCGAGCGCCACAGCAGCTCGATGCGAGTGGGTGTCGCCATCGCTCGCGTGTACGATGTCGCCGTGAGCGCGCCGCCTCCCGGGATACTCGCCGCCGAAGAGCTCGCGCGCCGCATCGAGCGGGCGGAGGCGGAGCAGCTCGCCCGGACGGGCGCGCCCGGCGTCGCGGGAACGCTCGAGGTCGGGGGAGGGCTCGCCGTCTCCAAGGGGCCGGGGTCCCCGTTCAACGTCGCCAACGCGCTCGGGCTCGGCGGGCCGGTCACCGCCGAGGACGTGGACGCCGTCGAGCGTCACCTCGGCGCGGGCGGCGGCGCGATCCGCATCGCGCTCGCCGCGCCGGCGCACCCGTCGCTCGGCGCGGAGCTGGCGCGCCGAGGCTATCGCCTCGATCGCTTCCACCTCGTCTGGTGGCGCCCGCCGGGGCGGGCGCCGGCGCCGGACTTCCAGTGGGAGGTCCGGCCGATCGTCCGCGGCGAGGAGCAGGCGTGGGGCGAGACCTTCGCCCTCGCGTACTTCGGCCGGCTGCCGCCGTCCGACGCGATGCTCGAGGCGCTGCTCGCGATGCCGCGCGCGGAGGGGAACGTCTGCTTCGCAGCGTTCGAGGCCGGGCGGCCGGTCGGCGTCGCGATCGCCTCCGCGCACGGCGGCGTCGCGACGCTCTCCGGGGCGGGCGTCCTCCCCGCCCACCGCGGCCGGGGCATCCAGCGCGCGCTCGTCGCCGCGCGGCTGGACTGGGCGGCGGCGCAGGGCTGCGATCTCGCCGCCTCCGCCACCGATCCCGGCACCGCCTCGCAGCGCAACCTCGAGCGCTCCGGCTTCCGCTGCGCCTATCCCCGCGCGATCCTCGTGCGGGAGCCGGCGCGGTGGGCGTGACCGCTCGCGAGGTGACCACCCATGGACGCAGCCCCTCCCGGACCCGCCCCGCTGTGCGCGCGCCTCCGCGCCCTCGCCCTGCCGCGCGGAGAGGAGGCGGTGCATGGCGCCCGCGGCGTCCGGCTCACCCAGCGCGGGGAGCTGTCCGCTGCGCCCGGCGCGCGGTGGATCCGCTTCACCGCGGAGCAGACGATCGACGCTTCGCGGAGCGCGTTCCGGTGGGTCGCGACGGTGAAGGCCGGGGGCGTCCGGGCGCTCACCGCCACCGACGCCTACGAGGACGGGCACGGGTCGCTCGTGCTCCGCGCGGGCGGCCTCGTCCCGGTCGCGCGGAGCGAGGGACCCGAGGCCGATCGCGGCGAGCTGCAGCGATACCTCGGCGAGGTGGTGCTCTGCCCGCCCGCGCTGGTGCTGCACCCGTCGCTCGAGTGGTCGGCGATCGGCCCGGACTCGGCGCGCCTGCGGGACCGGGCCGATCCCACCGGCGCGACGGTGGACCTCTCGCTGGACGAGGCGCGGGGCGCGGTCACCTGCCGGGCCGACCGGCCGCGGGTCGTGGGGAGGCGGGCCGTGACCACGCCGTGGCTCGCCCTGTGCGACCAGCCGCGGGAGTGGGACGGGCTGCGCATCCCCACGCGGATCGAGGTCCGCTGGCTGCTCCCCGAGGGCCCGTTCACCTACTTCCGGGCCGAGGTGACCTCGCTCGAGCTGCTCCGGTAGCGTGCGGGGACGGCGCGACGGGGATCAGCGCGCGCCGGCGAGCGCCTCGATCGCGGCGATCATCCGGCCGAGGAGCTCGTTCACCGGCGTCGGCACGCCGTGGCGGCGGCCCAGCGCCACGACGGCGCCGGCGAAGATCTCGACCTCGGTCTTCCGGCCGGCCTCGACGTCCTGGAGCATGGAGGTCTTCCCGTCGGGCGCGAGCGCCGCGATGATCGGGAAGATCGCCTCGACGTCCGCCGGGGCGAGCGCGACGCCCTCGCCGCGCGAGACCGCCACCACCTCGAGCGCGGCGGCGCGGGCGAGCTCCCGGAGCTCCGGGACCGCGGCGAAGGCGCCGTAGGGGGCGCGGAGGATCGCGGAGACCTGGTTCACGCCCACGTTCAGCATGAACTTCTTCCACTGCGCGCGGAGGATGTCCGGGGGCACCTCGGCGGGGATCCCGGCGCGGTCGAGGAGGTCCTTCACGGCGCGGACGCGCGGGTCGGCCGGGTCGTTCGAGGGCGCGCCGAACACCAGCCGGCCGAGGTTCGCGTAGCGGGTGCGGGTCCCCTCGCGGAGCACGTCGTTCCCCACCACGAACGCGGGGAGCACCTTCTCCGCGCCGAACGCGCGGCCCAGGAGCGCCTCGCTGGTGATCCCGTTCAGGAGCGAGACGACGATGGTCTCGGCGCCCACCACGGCGCGGACGTCCTCGATCGCCTGGGCGAGGTGGTGCTGCTTCACCGCGACGAGGAGCAGGTCGGCGGCCGGCGCGGGCTCGCCCGGCGCGAGGTAGCGCGGGTCGAGCCGGCGGCCGTTCACGGTGAGCCCCTCGCGCTCGAGCCGCGCTCGCCGCGCGCCGCCGGCGATCACGGCCAGCCCGGCGGGATCGACGTCGTGGAGCCGCGCGGCGTACGAGCTGCCCACCGCGCCCGCGCCGCAGATCACCACCCGCTCGAGCCGCCGCACCGCGCCCACCGCCCGCGCGCTCCGGCCTAGGGCTGCGCGCCGCCGACGGCGACGTGCCAGGGGAGGATCCGGTGCCCGGTCACGACCCCGTTCTTCACGTAGGGATCGCGCCGGACGAACTCCTCGACGTCGGCCTGCGTGCCCTGGAACACGAACAGCGCCCCGTTCGGCGGGTCGAACGCGCCGGCGAAGAGGAGCGTCCCCTTGCGGTTCAGCTCGGCGGCGAGGGCGAGGTGGCCGTCCCGGTGCGGCTTGCGCCGCTCGAGGACGTCCGGCACGTAGTCGTAGAAGAGGGCGAAGTACATGCCCCCGTGCTAGCGCAGATCGGCCCGCCGCGCTACCGGAGCTCGACCTCGAAGCCGAGCCGGCGGGCCGCCTCGAGCAGCTCGTCGGCGGGCTGGACCTTCGCCGGGACCGCGATGGTGGTCTCGGTCTCCTCCGGGATCACCGCGCGGACGGTGACGGCGCAGGTGCCCGCGAACCGGCCGAGGAGCGCCTTCAGGTCGGTCGCGCGGTCCCGGGTGAGCCGCGCCGCGTCGATGCGCAGGGCGATCTCGCGGGTCTTCTGGCTGCGGACCGCGGCGAGCGGCTCGATGTCCATGGCGGTGATCTCGGCCCGCGGGTTCTCCTCCTCGCGGTTGTTGATCCGGACCTCGCCGTGGACGAGCACCGGCTCGTCGCTCTTCACGACGTGCTCCCAGTCCGCCCAGCCCTTCTGCGCGGGGCGGCCGTTCTGCGCGGGGCGAGAGGCCCAGCAGATGACCTCGGTCGTGCCGGTCAGGTCCTCGAGGGTGAGGAAGCCGAAGCGCGTCCCCTTCTCCTTGTTGGCGCGCTCCCGGACGGCGGCGACTACCCCGACCACCGTCACCTTGTCGCCGTGGCGCTTCTGCGCGACGGACGCGCAGGTGTTCGCCCCGTAGCGCCGGACCTCGTCCTCGAACCCCTTGAGCGGATGGCCCGTCAGGTAGAACCCGAGCGTCTCCTTCTCGAAGGCGAGCCGGACCCGCTCCGGCCACTCCTCGATCGTGAGCTCACCCACCACGTCGCCGATCTTGGGGTAGCGCGGCTGCTGCTCGACCGGCGCGGCGAGGGCGTCGAAGAGCGAGTGCTGCCCGCTCGCGCGATCGGCCTGGGCCGACGCGCCCGCCGCGAAGGCGGCGTCGATCCCGGCGAAGAGCTGCCAGCGCGGCACGGCCTCGAAGTCGAAGGCCCCCGACTTCACCAGCGCCTCGACCACCTTCTTGTTGATCTTCTTCGTGTCGACGCGCGCGGCGAGATCGTAGAGCGACTTGAACGGGCCGCCCTCGGCCCGGGCCTGGAGGATCGTCTCCACCGCCGCGTCGCCCACGCCGCGGACCGCGCCCAGGCCGAAGCGGATGCGACCCTTGGACTGCTTCTGCCCGACCCCCTCGCCGCGCGCGCCTCCCTCCGCGGGCGCCGTCCCCGCCTCCGCCGGGCGCTCCGCCGTCCGATCGGGCGCGGGGCCGAACGCGCCGAAGTCCTTCCCCGATTCGTTCACGTCCGGCGGGAGCACGTCGATCCCGTCGGCGCGCGCCTCGGAGATGTGCATCACCACCTTGTCGGTGTTCGACGCCTCGCTCGAGATGAGCGCGGCCATGAACTCGACGGGGTAGTAGGCCTTGAGCCAGGCGGTCTGGACGGTGACGAGGCCGTAGGCGGCGGAGTGCGACTTGTTGAAGCCGTACGCCGCGAACTTCTCCATGAGGTCGAAGACGCCGCTCGCGATCTTCTCGTCCACGCCCTTCGCGGCCGCGCCCTTCATGAAGATGACGCGCTGCTTCGCCATCTCCTCGGCCTTCTTCTTCCCCATCGCGCGCCGGAGCAGGTCGGCGCCGCCGAGCGAGTAGCCGCCCAGGACCTGGGCGATCTGCATCACCTGCTCCTGGTAGACGATGACGCCGTAGGTCGGCTCGAGGACCTTCTCGAGGAGCGGGTGCGGGTAGCGGACCTGCTCGCGCCCCTGCTTGCGGTCGATGTAGACGTCCACCATCGTGCGCCCGTCCTCGAGCTTCTGATCGAGGGGGCCGGGCCGGTAGAGCGCGCCCGCGGCGATGATGTCCTCGAACCGCGTGGGCTTCATCTTCATCACCATCTCGGTGAAGCCCGACGACTCCATCTGGAAGACGCCCGCGGTGTCGCCGCGGCTGATGAGGTCGTAGACCGCGGGGTCGTCGATGGGGATGTCCGACGCCTGGAAGTCCTTCCGCTCGGGGTGGTTCTGCTTCACCAGCCGCAGGGCGTCGTCGATGACGGTGAGCGTCTTGAGGCCGAGGAAGTCGAACTTCACGAGGCCGGCCGCCTCGGTCTCCTCCTTCGCGAGCTGCGACACCAGCATGTCGGACTTGTCGTCCTTGCAGGCCGGCACGTACTCCCAGAGCGGCTTGTCGGCGATGACCACCCCGGCGGCGTGCAGCCCCGTCTGGCGGTTCAGCCCCTCGAGCGACATCGCGATGTCGAGGAGGTCCTTCGTGGTCACGACCTGCTGGACGCCCTTGTCGTCCGTCCAGCGCGAGAGCTCGGTCGCCTTGCCGTACAGCTCCTGCAGGCGCGGCTCCGCGGGGTGCTTCTCGGACCCGAACACGAGCTCCTTGAGCGGCGGGGTCTTCCCCTGGACCGGGTCCGGGACGAGCTTCGCGATCCGATCGCCCTCGGCGAACGGGAGCCCCATCACCCGCACGACGTCGCGGATCACCGAGCGGGCCTTGAGCGACCCGAAGGTGACGATCTGGCCGACGTTGTCCTGGCCGTACTTGTTGCGGACGTACCGGATCACCTCCTCGCGCCGGTTCTGGCAGAAGTCGACGTCGAAGTCCGGCATCGAGATGCGCTCCGGGTTCAGGAAGCGCTCGAAGAGGAGGTGCCAGCGGAGCGGGTCGAGGTCGGTGATGCGGAGCGACCAGGCGACGATGGAGCCGGCGCCCGAGCCGCGGCCCGGGCCGACGGGGACCTGGTGCGCCTTCGCCCAGTTGATGAAGTCCTGGACGATGAGGAAGTACCCGCTGAACCCCATCTTCTTGATGACGCCGAGCTCCATCTCGAGCCGGGCCTGGTACGCGTCGAGGTCGATCGGGTAGCGCCCCTCGACCTCCTTGAGCCGCTTCACGAGCCCGTCGCGCGCGAACCTGTCGACGCACTCGTCCTCGCTCATCCCGTCCGGCGCCTGGAAGGGGGGGAGGAAGTACTTCCCGAGCCGGAGCTCGACGTTGCACATCTCGGCGATGCGCAGCGTGTTGTCGATCGCGTCCCGGTGGTCGGGGAGCGCGGCGACCATCTCGTCCGGCGACTGGATGAACAGCGCGTCGGTGTCGTGCCGGAGGCGCTTCGGGTCCTGGAACGTCTTGTTGGACGCGATGCACATCAGGACCTCGTGCGCCTTCGCGTCCTCGCGCTTCACGTAGTGCGCGTCCGCCGAGGCGACGAGCGGGAGGTCCTCGTCGCGCGCGAGCTGGGCGATCTTCGCGTTCACCTCGAGCTGCTCCGGCAGCCCGTTCGACTGGACCTCGAGGAAGAACGACCCCGGCTCGAAGATCTCCTTGTACTCGCGGACGGCGCGGCGGGCGCCGTCCGAGTCGCCCTTGCGGATGAGCCGCGGGATCTCCCCGGCGAGGCACGCGGACATGCCGACGAGCCCCTTCGCGTGCTCGCGCAGGAGCGGCTTGTCGATCCGGGGGTCGTAGTAGAAGCCCTCGGTGAAGGCCATCGAGGAGAGGTAGCGGAGGTTGGCCCAGCCCTCGGCGTCCTTCGCGAGGAGGACCAGGTGGCGGCCGACGCGCTCCGTCCGGTCGCGGCGCCCCTTCTCGCCGGCGACGTACGCCTCCATGCCCAGGATGGGCTTCACGCCGGCGTCGCGCGCCTTCTTGTAGAAGTCCACCGCGCCGTAGAGGTTGCCGTGGTCGGTGACCGCGACCGACTTCATCCCCTTGGCCTGGACCGTCTTCAGGAGGTCCTTGATGCGGATCGCGCCGTCGAGGAGGGAGTAGAGGCTGTGGAGGTGCAGGTGGACGAAATCGGCGGCCATCGTGAGGCGCTGATCTAGCAGGCGCCCCTGACAGCGGCCACCGGGCAAGTGCCCGTGGGGTATGCGAGATTCGCGCTGTTCGTTCAGGGCGACGCGGGCTCGCCCGCCGCCTCGAACGCCCGCTCCAGATCCGCCCAGGAGCGGTCGTACTCCTCGTTCGCCGGCTCCCAGTTCGGATCGTCGAGATCCGACCGATCGCGCAGGAGCCGGGCCGTGGTGCGGAGGTGGCGCCGGAGCGCCTCCCGCTCTCCATGGGAGAGGGCGACGTACGGCGACGGCACCTCGTAGTCCCCCGTCATGTCGTCGAGGGAGCGGCGGATCCGCGCCACGTCGTCCTGCTCGATCCGGACCGCCGCCCGGCGCAGCCGGGCCACGTCGCGCCGGATTGCCTCGAGGCGCGTGTCCGCCGGGACCGGCGCTCCGTGCTCGCCGCCCCGCCGGCGTGCCGTCATCCAGCCCGACATCCGGGTGAGCCCGTCCTCGAGTCGCCGCAGGAAGCCCTCGCGCCCTTGCATGATCTCCTCCCGGCCAGGGAGGCGCCGCCACCGGCCGCGACGCGCCCCCAGCCTGGATGGTGCGTGGCGGAGGACGGCGGCGCAGCCCCCCGGCCGCAGCGCGCGGCGCGCGCTCACGCGGGGGAGCAAGGTGTTTGGCCGGAGGAGTGGCCGCGGATGAAGGTCGCCCCGGTTCTTCCGCGCGGAGGTGCCGCAGAGGAAGGTTCCCAGCCCCGAGTTCGAGGGCTCGGGAGGCCTGCCGGCGTTATCCACGCGGATGCCGTCGCTCGCGTCCTGCGATCCGGCGAGGCGAGAGGAGAGAGGGTGACCCAGGAGCGGAGTGGAGGGGGGAGCCGAACGCGCGCGATCGTCTCCCGGGCGTTCACGCACGTGCAGGACCTCGTCTACGTGGCGCTCGGGGTCCTGCTCTCGCTCAGCGCGGTCGCCTTGCTCGTCCAGGGCGGGATCGACCTCTTCCACGCCGTGGCGGCGGGCGTGGACGTGCGCGCGGTGGTGACGCTGCTCGACCGGATCCTCCTCGCGCTGATGATCGTGGAGCTGCTCTACACGGTGCAGGTCTCGTTCCGCGAGCACACCCTCGTGCCCGAGCCGTTCCTGCTCGTCGCCCTCATCGCGGCGGTGCGGCGGATCCTCGTCATCACCGCCGAGTTCGGGGCGCAGCCGCGGCTCGACGTGGAGGCCCTGCGCCACGTCATGCTCGAGCTGGCGCTCCTCACCCTGCTCATCGTGGTGCTGGTGGCGTCGATCGTGATCCTGAAGCGGCGCGGGCAGGAGGAGCCGCCCGCGTCGCACACCGGCTCGGGAGCGGGCGAGGAGGGCGGGGCGCGCGCGTCGGACGCGTGAGGCGCGACGCGCTTCGCGCTAGTCCTTCCGGTGCTTGGCCGGATCGTGCCCCTTGCCCTTGTCGTGGCAGCGTCCGTCGCTCCAGCGGTGGCCCGGCGGGCAGTCGTCGTCGGCGGGCGCCGCGCGCACCGCCGCGTGGTGGCCGGGCACGACGACGCCGACGCATCCGGTCTGGAGGAGCACGAGGGTAGCGAGGCCGGCGAAGAAGGTCTTCACGTGTAGGCTCCTTTCCTGCGCCGCGGGTCGGCCCTCGCGCGAGGCGCGCCGGGCGGATCCCGATCGGCGTGGTTGGGGGAGCGCAGCCTCCCACCCCTGCGGCGCCGCCGCAAGGTGGTGGAAGGTGGGACGGAGAGTCACTCGCGCACGAGCCGGTCGAGCCGGCGCCGCAGCGCCTCGACGATCCCCTCGGGCGGCGCCTCGCCGACGGCGCTCTGCAGCCGGAAGACGTCCCTCACCTCGAGGCCGCGCGTGTCCACCCGCATCTCATGGGGGAACAGGCCGAGGTCGGCGAAGAGGTGGAGGATCCGGCCGAGGAAGCCGACCGTGTCCTCGCCGCGAACCTCGACGAGCACGTCCCGGCGCGTCCGGGCGACCCGGCGGCTCGTGAGGGCGAGGCGGCCGCCGTCGCGCGTGGCCGGCACGTGGTCGTTCATCAGCGCGAGGAAGTCGATCGCGGAGGGCTGCACGTCCTCGTCCAGGACGTCGAAGACGATCTCGGCCGTCCAGCGCGTCGAGGTGCGGCGCGCGGCCGCTCGCACCACGCTCACGTGCCGCGCGGCGAGCCCGGCGGCCAGGCGGCCGGCCCAGCCGGTGTGGAGCGAGCCGGTGAGGTGGAGCGTGTGCCGGCGCGACGGGCCCGGCACGATCCGGCAGGTGAAGGTGCGCTCGCCGGGGAACGGACCGTCGGTTCCGGAGACGTCTGAGAAGGGCGCGGAGCCGTCGAGGGAGTCCATGGATTCACTCCTTAGCAATGCGCTTGCCAGCGTTGGAGGGGGCCGCGATCGAAGCGCCCGCGCGATCTCCGTCCGCGCTGGCCCGGCCCGCACCACGGTACTGCCTGGAAAGCGGGCACCCGGGTGCTCCATCATCTAAAGCACCAGGCCCACCGGTGGCTGATCGGCAGCAGCGATCCCTGCCGGGGGTGCGAGGGGGCGCACGGGAGAGGCTCCTCCGGAGCGCATGAGGCGCGCGTCGCACGTCGAGTCGCTACCATCCGGGCGTGTCCAAGGCCTTCACGAACGAGGAGCTCCCCGACGTCGCGCCCGTGACCCGTGCCGCTCCTCGCCTCGCGCCCGGCGAGGTGCGCTACGTCACGCCGGAGGGGCACGCCGCGCTCCGCTCCGAGCTCGGCCGGCTCGCCGCGGCGCGGGCGGAGGCGGCGGCGCGGCCGGACGCGGACCAGGGCGAGCGGCTCGCGGATCTGGACCGACGCGCGGCCCTGCTGGAGGCGACGCTCGCCGCCCTGACCGTCCTCGGGCCGGACGCCGCGCCGGAGGGGAGGGTGGCGTTCGGGACCTGGGTCACGGTGGAGGACGAGTCGGGCGCCTCCTCGACCTGGCGGATCGTCGGGCCGGACGAGGCGGATCCGAAGCAGGGGCTCGTGAGCGCGCGCTCGCCCGTGGGGCGCGCCCTCCTCGGGCAGGCGGCCGGCGACATCGTCGAGGTCGAGCGGCCGGGAGGGACGCGCACGCTCACGATCGTGGAGGTGCGGCGGTCGCGGTGATCGCGGCGCCGGTGCGCGATGCGAGCGGGTGTCGCCATGAGACTGTTCGTGCGCGGGGTCCGCGGACGCGGTACGACTCCGGCGTGACCCTCTTTTCCCGGCGCCTGCCGCACGTCCTCCCGCGCAAGGACCTCGTGCTCCTCCTCGCGCCCACCTACTCCGCCGCCCGCGGCGTGGACCACGAGGAGGCGACGGAGCGGCTGTCCCGCGCGCTCGAGGTCCCCGGCGCGCTCGACGACATCTACGAGGGCGTCTCCGCTGCGCTCCGCGACGTCCGGGGCCCGCGGACGACCGAGGACGCACTGATGGACAAGCTCTCGGCGGGCCTCGTCGCGCGACGCGCGCGGGCCAAGGCCGCCGATGCGAGCCCGGCGGTCTCGGCGGCGCTCGTGCGCCTCGATCTCGAGATCGGCGTCGCGCCGGAGCAGATGCGGGCGACGCTCGCGAGCGACCGCGGCCGGGCCCTCGTGGATCAGGGCTTCCGCGCGCTCGGAGCACACTTGGTGAAGGACCTCCTCCGCTGACGCTCGACGCGAGCGGCTCAGAGCACGGCGCCGATCCCGACCAGCACCAGGAACACCACCGCCGCGGCCACCGCGAGGGCGAGCGCGGCGACCCAGATGCCGTGCCGGAGGGGCACGTCCCGCCCGAGGGCGGCGGTGCCGACGAAGAGCGCCGCGCCGGCGGCGAGCATGACCGGGAGCACCGCCTGCGGCGCGGGCTCCCGGGCGCGATAGCCGAGCGGGACGCTCACGTAGCCGGCGAACACGACCGCGAGCCACGCCAGCGCGAAGGCGACGAGCGCGAGGCCGCGCCGGGCGCGCTCCCCGCGCGGCACGCCGAGCGTCCGGGCGGCGGCGAGGCCGAGCGCGGCCGCGACGGCGATGGCGGCGCTCGGCGCGAGCGCCGGATAGCGCACGCCGTGCACGCCCCCGGAGGCCAGGAGCCGGCCGGCCGCCCAGCCCGCGAGCGCGGCGACGAGGATCGCGAGGAGCGTCGCCGTCCGCTTCGTCCCGATGAGCATCGCCACCCCCGCCCGCGCTGCGTCACAGGCTAGCAGACGGCGCGGGGACGGCTCGTGCCCCCTCCGGGCCCCACCGCGCGAGCCGCCCCGGGCCGAGGCGCGCCGCTCCTCGCGGCGGTGCGGTCCGGCCGGAGGGCCGCGATGCACCCGTGCGCGTGGGTGACCGCCGAGGGACGGGGCGCCTCCGGCATCGCGCGGTTGGCGAGCACATCTTCTCCGGCGAGGAGGCGACGCGATGGACCTCGTGAACCCGGTCGTCCGGCGGTGGCTCGCCGCGGCGGAGGAGGACCCGGACGGCTTCTGGGCGCGGGCGGCGGAGGAGCTGCACTGGTTCCGGCGCTGGGACCGCGTGTTCGAGCCCGAGTTCCCGAGCTTCCGATGGTTCGTCGGCGGCGAGACGAACCTCTCCTACGGTGCCCTCGACCGGCACGTCGCCGCCGGCCGCGGTGGCCACGCCGCCCTCGTCTACGCGAACGAGCGCGGGGAGCGGCGCACGCTCACCTGGGCGCAGCTCCTCCACGAGGTCGAGCGCGCGGCCGCCGCGCTGCGGGGGCTCGGGATCCGGCGGGGCGATCGGATCGCGCTCTACCTGCCGACCTGCCCGGAGGCGATCATCCTCATGCTCGCGGCGGTCCGGATCGGGGCCGTCCACCTCGTGGTGTTCGCGGGGTTCGGCGCCGGCGCGCTCTCGAGCCGGGTGGTGGCGAGCGGCGCGCGCGCGATCTTCACCGCCGACGTGACCTGGCGGAAGGGCCAGGAGATCCGGCTCAAGGAGATCGTGGACGAGGCGCTCGCGCTGGATCGCGGCGCGGTCGAGCACGTCGTGGTGATCCAGCGCGACCGCGCCGCTCCTCCCTGGACGGGCGCGCGCGACGTCGCCTGGCCGGAGTTCCTCGCCCTCGCCGGCGGCCGCTCCGGCGCGGCCGTGCCGGTCGAGGCGAACGAGCCCGCGTTCATCCTCGCGACCTCCGGCACCACCGCCCGGCCGAAGCTGGCGGTCCACGTCCACGGCGGCTACGCGGTCCACGTCCACGCGATGGGGCGCTGGTGCTTCGGGCTGCGCCCCTCCGACGTCTGGTGGTCCACCTCGGACATCGGCTGGATCGTCGGGCACAGCTACATCGTCTACGCGCCGCTGCTCACCGGCTGCACCACCGTCGCGTACGAGGGCGCCCTCGACTACCCGGGGCCCGAGACGGTCTGGCGCCTCGTCGAGGAGCTGCGCGTCACCGGCCTCTTCACCTCGCCGACGGCGGTGCGCCTCCTCATGCGGTACGGCGACCGGCCCGCGCAGGGGTTCGACCACCGCTCGCTCGAGCGCGTCGTCTGCGCCGGGGAGGTCCTGAACCCGCCGGCCTGGGACTGGCTCCAGAACGTCGTCCTCGGCGGGAAGGTGCCGGTGCTCGACCACATGTGGCAGACCGAGACCGGCGGCCCGGTGTTCGGCAACCCGTACGGCATCGCGATGCTGCCCATCAAGCCCGGCTCGGCGGGGCTGCCGCTCCCCGGGATCGAGGCGGCGGTGGTGAGCCCGCAGGAGGGCCGGCCCGTCGCGCCGGGCGAGAAGGGGGTGATGGTCCTCACCCGCCCGTTCCCGGGGCTCACGCCCTCGCTCTGGGGCGAGCCGGAGCGCTACGCCGCCGACTACTGGCAGCGCGTCCCGGGCGTCTACTTCACGGGCGACTCGGCGTCGGTGGACGAGGACGGGTACGTCTTCTTCGCGGGGCGTGCCGACGAGATCCTCAAGATCGCCGGGCACAAGCTCGGGACGATCGAGGTCGAGACCGCGCTCCTCACGCACCCGGCGGTCGCCGAGGCGGGGGTCACCGGTCGCCCCGACCCGGTGCGCGGCGAGGTGATCACCGCGTTCGTCGCGCTCAGGCAGGGGCGCGCGCCGTCGCCCGCGCTCCGGCGGGAGCTGTTCGAGGCGGTCCGGCGCGAGCTCGGGCCGGTGGCGGTCATGGGCGAGGTGAGCTTCGTGCGCGCGCTGCCCAAGACGCGGAGCGGGAAGATCATGCGCCGCGTCCTCCGGGCGGTGATCCTCGACCAGGACCCGGGCGACCTCACGACGATCGAGGACGAGGGGTCGGTGGACGAGGCCCGGCGCGCGTGGGCGGAGCTGCGGGCCGAGCTGGCGGCGGGCGAGGGGGGCGAGGAGGGCGCCGCCCCGCGCTGAGCGCAGCGCGGGCGCGACGCGCGTCGCCGGAGGGCGGCGGAGGGTGATCGCCAGCCCGACTGCGGGTATCTTCGCGCGATGAGCAACCCCGCGAAGCCCCGCCTCCTCACCGGCGACACCCCGACCGGCCGGCTGCACCTCGGCCACTGGGTCGGCAGCCTCGAGAACCGCGTCGCCCTGCAGGATCGGTACGAGTGCTACTTCCTCGTCGCCAACTCCCACGCCTTCACCACCCGCGCCGAGCGGCCGGACGAGATCCGGCAGAGCGTCCTCGACATCGCGACCGACTCCCTCGCCGCCGGCATCGACCCGGCGCGGAGCGCGATCTTCGTCCAGAGCGAGGTCCCGGCCATCGCGGAGCTGACGTTCTTCTTCGCCATGCTCCTGCCGTTCAACCGCGTGATGCGGAACCCGACCCTCAAGGAGGAGATCCGGGACAAGGGGCTCGGCGACACGTACCCGTTCGGCTTCCCGCTGTACGCCGTGGGCCAGACGGCCGACATCCTCGCCTTCCGCCCCGAGGTCGTGCCGGTCGGCGAGGACCAGCTCGCGCACCTCGAGATGACCCGCGAGGTGGCCCGCCGCTTCGACCAGCTCTACTGCGGCGTCGATCCCGCGACCGAGGACGACGCGTACGTCGCGCGGGGCGGGCTCTTCCCGGTCGTGAAGCCGCTCCTCGGGCGGGTCCGGCGACTCCCCGGCACCGGCGCCCCGGGGCCGGACGGGACGCTCCTCAAGATGAGCAAGTCCCTCGGGAACGCGATCTTCCTCTCCGACGACGCGGCCACGGTGGAGCGGAAGGTGATGGGGATGTACACCGACCCGGCGCGCAAGCGGGCCACCGATCCCGGGCGCGTCGAGGGCAACCCGCTCTGGATCTACCACGAGACCTTCAACCGCGACGCGGCCTGGGTCGCCGAGCACGAGGAGGCCTACCGGAACGGTCAGGTGGGCGACGTCGCGGTGAAGCGCAAGCTGGTGGAGGTGCTGAACGCGCTCCTCGAGCCGATCCGGGAGCGGCGCCGCGCGCTCGAGGCGCGGCCGGACACGGTCATCGACGTGCTCCGCGACGGGACGCGCCGGGCGAACGCGGTGACGGAGGAGACGCTCGCCCTCGCGAAGCACGCCCTCCGGCAGGACTTCCTCCCGCGACGGAAGCTCGACCTCGGGTGAGCGGGCGAGCGCACGCCCCGGACGCCGGGGGGCCGCCCGAGGCCCGCACCTGTTATCTTGCCGGGCGTCCCATGCCGCACCGTCTCGTCCTCGTCACGCACCCCGACTGCAGCGCCCACGACACCGGCCCCGATCACCCCGAGAGCGTCCTCCGGCTCGCGGCGATCGAGGCCGCCCTCGCCGGCGACCCCGAGCTCGTCCCCCCCACCGTCACGTGGGAGCGGCCGGAGCCGGCGAAGCTCGAGGACCTGCTCCGCGTCCACACCCCCGCGCTCGTGGAGCGGATCCGGGAGCTCTCCGGGACCGCCGCCCGCACCGGCGCCCCCGCCTTCGTCGAGCCGGAGACCCCGGTCTCGGCGGGCTCGTACCGGGCCGCGCTCGCCTCGGCGGGCTGCGCCATGCACGCCGCCCTGCGGGTCGCCCGCGACGAGGTCCCGGCCGCGTTCTCGCTGGGGCGCCCGCCCGGCCACCACGCCGCGGCCGAGCGCTCCGGCGGCTACTGCCTGTTCAACAACGTGGCGATCGCGGCGCGCCGGGTGCTCGCGGAGGGGCTCGCCCGCCGGATCCTCGTCGTGGACTGGGACGTCCACCACGGCGACGGCACGCAGGCGATCTTCTGGGAGGATCCCGCGGTCCACTATCTGTCGCTCCACCTGTACCCGCACTATCCGTACTCGGGCGCCGAGGACGAGCGGGGCGCGGGGGCGGGGGTCGGCGCCACGCACAACGTGCCGGTCTCCGCCGGCACCTCGGCCGACGGCTACCGCCGCCGCTTCGCCGCCGCGGTGGAGGGCGCCCTCGAGGCGGCGCGCCCGGACCTCGTGCTCGTCTCGGCAGGGTTCGACCTGCTCGGCGGCGATCCCCAGGGCGGCCTCGCGCTCGAGCCGTCGGATCTGCACCCGCTGGCGCGCACGCTGATCGAGCGCGCCGCGGCGGCCGGGTGCCGCCGGATCGCGGCGGTGCTCGAGGGCGGGTACGTGCCGGCGCGGGTCGGCGCCGGCGTGGTGAGCGTCGCGCGCGCGCTCGCCGGGCTGCCGCCCGCGGCCTGATGGCGCCACCCGCTTGCGTCGAGCGTCGCGAGGCTCGCGATGCCGTCGCCGAGCGTGGGCACACGACGACCGAGCAGCGCAGGCGTGCCTGGTAGTTTTCGAATTCCGTCACATCGTCATGCGAGGTGGGCCGGTCGAGGAGGGACCTTGCAGGCGAACGGCCCTGAAAGACGAGCGGTCTGGGCTCGGGAAGATGGAAAGGCCGGGGCGCCGCAGTGCGTGTGAACCGTCTGCGCAAGATCGGCCCCGAAGACACCCGCGTTTCACCGATAGCGCTACGAGCTTCCGCCGCCACCTGGCCTGAGTCGCCCGTCGCGCTACCGCTCGTTCGCGCCGCGGCCGAAGGTTTCACGGTGAGCGTTGGGCCGCAGCCCTTTCGCGGGAACCCCGATTTCACCGATCGGCTGTTGACGCATTTTTCGGTGAGTGACGCTTCGCGAGCCCAGGTCGTCCGAATAGGTCTCTCTCGCAGCGTCGCGGGGGCGCCGTGCGCCGCGAGTCCGCGCGGAGTCGAGGCGCGAGGGCGGGCTTTCGTTCTCGCGCCTGGCGCCGAATGCGTGCGTCTGGGGAGGGCACGAGATCGCGTGAGACCATCCGTTCATGCACGCACGCGATCTCTCCGCCCGCCTCCATGGCGCCACCCGCTTGCGTTGAGCGTCGCGAGGCACACGATGCCGTCGCCGAGCGGGGGCACACGACGACCGAGCGGCGCAGGCGTGCCTGTTGGCACGTCGAGCAGCGCAGGGAGGAGTCTGCCCCGCACAGGCAGGCAGCGTGCGCCGCAGCAGCTCAATGCGAGTGGGTGTCGCCATCACAGCTCCTCCGCCGCGAACACGACTGCATGGCCGACTTCCTGGTCGCCCTCGCCGACTTCGATCGCCGACGGCTCTGGGTCGAGCTCGGCTACTCGAGCCTGTTCTGGTTCCTCCATCGCGAGCTCGGGCTCTCGAAAGGGGCCGCGTTCTACCGGAAGACCGCCGCCGAGCTGGTGCAGCGGTTCCCCGAGGTCATCGAGCCGTTACGCGACGGGAGACTTTGCATCTCGAGCATCGCTGAGCTCGCGAAGGTGATCTCGCCCGAGAACCGGGCGGAGGTGCTGCCGCGGTTCTTCCACCGCTCGAAGCACGAGGCGGCGGAGGTTGCGGCGGAGATCAAGCCGGTCGAGAAGGCGCCGCGTCGCGAGGTCGTGACGGCGGTGCGCGCCCCGGCCACGGAGGAGGCCGTTCCGCGTCTCGAGGTCGCGGCGGCGGCGAGTCCGGGCGCGGCTCTCCGAGTCGCGGCTCCGAACATCGTCACGGCGGCACCGCTCGAGCTGCTCGAGGCGAGAGGTTCGCCGGAAAACCCTGTCGATGCCAACTCTCCGCGCGTTGCGGCGCACGCCCCATCTTGCCGCGAAGCCCGCCGCGAATCGGTCGAGCCGCTCAGCGCCGACCTCCGGCGGCTTCACTTCAACGTCTCCCGCCGCTTCATCGAGAAGCTCGCCGCTGCGCGGGATGCGCTCTCCCATTCACATTTCGGCGCCACCACGGAGGAGATCCTCGAGGTCGGCCTCGATCTCGTCCTCGCCCGAAGCGCCAAGCGGAAGGGGCTCGTGCAGAAGCCGCTCGCGGAGCGCCGCCCCTCGAAGCCGGAGCACCTCTCCGCCGAGGTGAAGCGCCAGGTCTGGCTCCGCGACGGCGGCCGCTGCCAGTACCCCCTCGAGTCCGGCGGCATCTGCGGCTCGACCTACTTGCTCGAGTTCGATCACCGCGAAGCCGAGGCCCTGGGCGGCCCGCCCACAGTCGAGAACATTCACCTTCTCTGTTTCTTCCATAACCAGCTCGCCGCTCGGCAGGTCTTCGGGGACGCCTGGATGGACCGGTTCAGGCGACGGTCGAACGGTGAGCTCTTCGACTCCGCACCTGTCGCACGAACGGGAACGGCGCCGCGGTGCGCGGTAAAGAAGAAGCGCTCGGGGTGAGCGATAGCCGGGCCCGACTCTTGGGCGACGCTGACGGGGCCGACGAGCGGCCACCGGATCTGCTCCAGATCTCCTATCGCGGGCGGCCGAGAGCCCCGGCGAGCGGCTCATCATGCCGTTGCAGCACGGGCTTCTTCGGGGCCGATCTTGTCACTTCGGTTCCCGCCCGCGGGCGGCGCGCCGCCGTCCACCTTCTTCCCGAGCCAGCTTCACGCTTGCCGTGCAGGTGCGCTCGTACCCGCGGGCCCCTAGCGCGAAGAACCCGCAGAGTGGAGGCGGGGCCGGGACGGTGTGATGAAGGCCACGCCGTGGAAGGCCCGTCGAGCAGCCGCCGCGCCCGCGTGGAAGGCCTGTCGAGCAGCGCAGGGAGGAGCGAGTCTGCCCCGCGCAGGCAGCATGCGCAGCTCGATGCGAGGGCGCGGTCGCCAAATCAGGCTGCGATTCCCGGCGGCAGCCGGTCGGCCCAGGGGTGTGCCGCCTCGAGCTGTGCCGCGAGCCGGAGGAGGGTCGCCTCCTCGCCGAAGCGTGCCGCGATCTGGACCCCGAGCGGGAGGCCGGCCGCGGTCACGTGGAGCGGGACGCTCATGGCGGGCTGGCCGGTCTGGTTGAAGAGCATGGTGTTGCCGGTCGCCTCGAACGAGCGGGAGCCGATGGCGTCGAAGAGCCGCTCCAGCACCGCGCGGGACGGCACCCGCGCCGTGGCCCGCAGGGCGAGCCGCTCCAGCGGCCGCGCCCCGAGCTGGCCGATGCGGGGCGCGGGCTGGGCCGTCGTGGGGGAGACGAGGACGTCGTGATCGGCGAGGAACGCCGCCAGGGTGCGGCCGACCTGGTGCATCTCGTGCTCGGCCTCCACCAGGTCCGCCGCCGAGAGCACCCGCCCCGCCGCCTCGAGCGTGGCGGTCTCGGGCTCGAGATCGGCGGCGCGGCGCTTGCGGCCCGAGAACCGGCGCGCGAGCGCGACGTCGGCCGCCACCTCGGCCGCGAGGGCGACGAGGTAGGCGTGCACGAGCGCGTCGCGCGGGATGTCCGGCGCGCTCTCCGTCACCTCGTGGCCGAGCGCGGCGAGGGCCCGCGCCGCCCGCTCCACCCCCCCCCCCCCCACCCGGGGCGGCTCGCGGGCGGCGGAGGAGCGTCGCGTGAAGGCGACGCGGAGCTTCCCGGGCGCCGCGCCGACCTCCGCCAGGAACGGCCGCGCGGGCGGGGGCGCGAGGTAGGGATCGCCGGGCGCGCCGCCGGCGAGCACGTCGAGGAGCGCCGCCGAGTCGCGCACGGAGCGGGTGAGGACCCCTTCGACGACGAGGCCGGAGAGGGACTCGCCCAGCGTGGGCCCCAGCGACACCCGGCCGCGCGTCGCCTTCAGGGCGAAGAGGCCGCAGGCGGAGGCGGGGATCCGGAGGGATCCGCCGCCGTCGTTGCCGTGGGCGGCGGGGACGATCCGCGCCGCCACCGCCGCGGCCGACCCGCCGGACGAGCCCCCCGGGCTGAACTCCGGGTTCCACGGGTTGCGGGCCGGTCCCCGGAGCGCCGACTCGGTGACCGCCATGATGCCGAGCTCGGGGGTGTTGGTCTGGCCGAAGATGACCACGCCCGCCCGGAGCAGGCGCGAGACCACGTCCGAGTCGTGCGGGGCGACCAGGCCCTCCAGGAGCCGGGTCGAGCCGGTGACGGGGTGGCCGCGCCACTGCGTGAACAGGTCCTTCAGGAGGAAGGGGACGCCGGACAGCGGCCCCGGCGGCAGCGGCCCGCGGGCCCGGGCGCGCGCCTCCTCGTCGTGCCGGGCCACGATCGCGTTGAGGCGCGGGTCCCGGGCGTCGGCGCGCTCGAGCGCCGCCTCGAGCAGCTCGGCGGCGGTGACCTCGCCCCGGCGGACGAGGTCGGCGAGGGCGAGGGCGTCGAGCCGGTCGTACTCGGGAAGGCGCATGTCTCATCATAGCCCGGCGGCGGAGCTGGTGGATCACGGATGGTGGAACCCTCGCGCGGGGGCCGGTCGCTCGGTGCGCGCGGCTCGACGGGGGCGGGCGTCGCCGCCGGCCGGCGGCGGCAGGGGCGGTGCGCCGGACGCCCGCTCGCGCGCCGAGCCCTGGTGGATCGCCGCGTACACCGCGTCGCGGAGCGCGTTCGCCTCGGGGGCGGTGAGGTTGCGGTCGAGGGCGCGGAGGACGAGCCGCAGCAGGACGTTCTTCTGCCCGGCGGAGATCCCGAGCCGCTCCCGGGCAGCGGGCGGGAGCGCCGCGGCCGGCGTCTCCGAGAGGAGCTCGACGGCCTCGACGTCCGCGGCGCGGTCCCCGAGCGCCTCCCGGACCCGGTCCCCGAGCGCCTCGGCGGTCGCCTCGGCCGCCACGGCGACGGAGAGATCCCGGCGGACCGGCGGATGGCGGGAGACGGGGCGCCACGGCGCGAGGTCGAGCATCTGGGCGGCGATGCGCGGGTCGGCGGCGCGGAGGAGGCGGATGTCGTCGAGCCCCTTCGCGATCATGACGAGCCGGTCGAGGCCGAGCCCCATCGCGAGGCCGCTCGCGTCCGTCGGGAGCCCCGCGTCGCGGAGCACCTCCGGCGCGGCGAGGCCGCACTCGCCGATCTCGATCCACTCGCCCCGGATCCGGACGTCGATCTGCCGCCCCTCGCGCGTGTACGGGTGCGCGGACTGGGCCACCGTCACGGTGAGGCCCGGGACGATCGCGCGCGCCACCGTGGCGATCATCTCCGCGAGCTCCCGGACGCCGAGCGGGGCTCCGCGGCGGACGCGCCAGAGGTCCACCTGGTGCGGCTCGCCGACGTGGAGCCGGTCGATCGCGTCGCGGCGGTAGACGACGCCGGGGCAGACGAGGAGGGCGTCGCGCGGCGGCGCCGCCGCGAGCCGCCGCAGGAGCGGCGGCACGAGCGCGGAGGTCTGGGTGCGGAGCAGGTGCGTCTCGGAGACGTAGCGCGTGTAGCGGGCGTCGCGCGCGGCGCCGTCCGGGGGATAGCCGAGGCGATCGTAGTTGTCCGCGATGGAGACGATCGGGCTCGCGCGCTCGACGATGGCGGGGCAGGACCAGGCGGCGATCAGCGCGTTCGCGGCGGCGCCGAGGACGCGCTGGACGGCGTGCGGGCCCTGGGCAGGGTCGGTGAGATCGCGGACGGCGAGGGCGCGCGCGAGGGCGGCGGCGCCCATCATCGGGTGGTTCAAGGCGAGATCTCCGGAGACGTGACGAGGCGAAGCGAGGGGGAAGAGGACCTACGTCCCCCCGTCACGGCCCGGGCGTTCTCGCTGGTGCGGAGCGGTCCTCGGTGCGATCAGCGCGCGCGAGAGCCCACCCAGCGCCCGGTCCGGGGCGGGGGGCTGCGAAATCGACGCGTCGCGTTCACGAGGATCACTGTCGACGAAGATACCCGCCGGCGCGCTCGATCGCAACGTGCTCGCCCGGACGGGGCAGGCGTCGGGCTCCAGGGCCTCAGGCCTCAGGCCTCAGGCCACGGGCGACGGGCGACGGGCGACGGGGGCGACGGGGGCGACACGCGACAGGCCGAGAAGAGGGATGGATCGTGATTCACCATCGGTGGAAGGGACGGCACGCGGCGGGCAGAAGGACGTGATACGGTCCGTCTCTCCTCGAACCCAGGAGCTTCCCCGATGAAGCGAGCTTCCGCCGTCCTGCTCTCCGCGCTCCTCGTCCTGCTCGCAGGCGCCGCCCGCGCCGCGACGCCCGCCAAGCCCACGCCCCTCGCGGTCCAGCTCGCGCGCTTCGTCCTCCCGGAGGAGAACTGGAACCGGACGATGGACGGGATCTCGCGGCAGACCAGCCAGTACATGGCGCAGGCGGTCCGGCAGCAGGGCGGCACCCTGTCCCCGGAGCTGCTCGAGCGGTCCATGAAGGAGTTCACGAAGCTCTTCACCTACGAGGAGATCATCGATCTCCAGGCGGGCGTGCTCGCGAAGCACTACACCGCGGCGGAGCTGAAGGAGCTGCTCGCGTTCTACCGGACGCCCATCGGGCAGAAGAGCATCCGGATCATGCCGGAGGTCGCCGAGGACGTGAACGGTCAGATGATGGTCATCATGCAGCAGCGGATGCCGGCGCTGATGGAGCGGCTCAAGCCGGCGCTCGAGAAGGCGGCGGCGGAGTCGAGCGGCGGCGCGACGCAGCCCGCGGCGTCCGAGCGGCCCGCGGGGAAGACGTAGCGCTGCGATCGCGAGTGGGCGATCCGGGAGCTCCGGATCGCCCGCCACGCGCGGGTCGTCCGTCGCCCCGCGCCGCCCGGCGGTGGGGCGACGGCGGCTACTGCTTGAGCTGCGCCCGGTGGCCGCCCTCGTCGTCGAGCGCGTGCGCGAGGACGAAGTGGTAGACGGCGTACGGCTCCTCGCCGCCGCCCACCAGCTCGAACAGGAACTGCCCGGCCTCGCCATCCGGGTCGGGGAGCTGCTGCACGAACAGGACGTCCCGGACGTCGATCACGACCTCGGCGAGGACCTGCTTGCCCCGCATGAGCTGCACCGTCGGGACGCGCTCGTCGTCCTCGTCGAGGTGCCAGTGCAGGTCCTCGTGATCGTAGAAGAAGCTGTCGGGGGTCCCCGCGCGGAGGATGCAGTTCGCGTGGCGCTTCAGCCAGCGCCAGAAACGATCGAAGGTGAGGGTCGAGCCGGTCTCGACGGTGACGGGCATGGGCTCGAATATACCGGGAGGAGGGGGCATGCGCGTGGCGCTCGCGGTGCGATCCGAGGAGGAGGCCCGGAGCCCCGGGGGACGAGCCGGCCCATTGCGCGCGGCGGCGCTCGCCGCCCTGCTGCTGGTCGCGGTGCTCGCCGGCTGCGCCGAGGCTCCCCTCGTGGACGCGCCGTCGGGCCCGCCGCCGTTCCGCGGCCTGCGCCGGGTCCTGCTGGTCCGCGCCGGTGACCGCCCGGAGCCGCAGCGCCACAGGGATCCGCTCGACGCGGTCCGGGAGAGTCTCGAGGCGGACGGGCGGACCACACGGACGGTCGAGGTCGGGCGGAAGGCGCCCCGCGAGCTGGCCGAGGTGGAGCGTCTCTACGCGGAGATCGAGGGGCGCGTCGAGGAGGGCGGGACGTCCGGGGAGGCCGGGCGCCCCGCGGAGCGGCTCCGGCGGCCGGTGGCGGGCGTGCTCGATGCGGTCCAGGCCGACGGCGCGGTGCTCCTCTACCGGCTCGGGGCCCGGCCGCTCCTGCCGGCGCCCTCCGCCTCGCCGTTCTCGCACGAGCCCGCGCCGCGGCTGGCCCGGCCGGCGGGGGCCCTCGCGCTCGTCGATCGCGACGGGAACCTGCTCTGGTTCGACTGGGGCGTGCAGCGGGACCCCCTCGAGGGGTCAGGAGGAGCGAGCGCGCCAGCGACCAGCGCGGCCGAGGCGGTCGACGCGCTGCTCCGGGTCCTCCGCGGCGACGCCGACGCGCCGGACGCCTGAGGCGCCTCGCGTGCGCCCGCGGCCCCACGCGGGCCTCGCCGTCCCCGCGCCGGCGCGCCATGGAAGCGCCACCCGCTCGACCGCACGCGGCGCGAGGAGGTGGCCATGCTGTGCCAGGACCTCATGAAGACCGAGGTGGAGACCTTCCGGGAGCAGGACACGATCCAGCAGATCGCCCGGCGGATGCTGGAGGTGAACATCGGCTTCGTGCCGATCTGCACGCCCGACGGGCGGCCGGTGGGGGTCGTCACCGATCGTGACATCGCGCTGCGGGTCTGCGGCGAGGACCTGAGCTCGACGCTGACGACCGCCGGCGACGTGATGACGCGGGAGACGATCACCTGCCGCGAGACCGACCCCATCGAGCGCGCCGAGCACCTCATGGCGGTCCACCACAAGTCGCGGATGATGGTGGTGGACGACGACGGACGCCTCGTCGGCGTGATCAGCCTCTCGGACATCGTGGACGAGGAGGACGACGAGCGCGCCGCCGAGACGGTGCGCATGATCGCCGACCGCGAGGTGCGGGCCTAGCGCCCGGGGCCGTCCGGGAGCGGGATCAGCGGCGGCGCGCGCCGGGCGTCGCGGCGCGCCGGGGGCCGGGTGCGCGCCGCGCCGCGGCGATGGAGCGCCCCTGGCGACGGCCGGAGGCCGGGGCGTGCGGTCCTCGCCGCGTCCCGCTGAGGAGCGCCATGACGCTGCGCCACCCCTCCGCCGCGTCCCCGCCGGCGACGCCGAAGACGCTCGCGAACCGTCGCCGCTGCGAGCCGGAGAGGCGCCGCTCGAGGCGCGCGCCCGAGGGCGTGAGCCGCAGCGCCTTGCGCCGGCGGTTCTCCGGGACCGGCGCCGCCGCGACGAGGCCGCCGACGAGCAGATCCTTGAGGGGGCGCGCGAGCGCCTGCTTCGAGACGCGGAGGATCCGGACGAGGTCGCCGGGCCCGAGCCCCGGGTTGCGGCGGACGAAGTACAGGATCCGGTGGTGCACCCGGGACAGGCCGCGCTCGGCGAGCATGCGGTCCGGCTCGGCGGTGACCCCGCGGAATCCGTAGAAGAGGAGCGCGAGGGCGTCGTCGAGCGCGTCTGCGGTCTTCCGGTCGATCATGTTGACGCTTCGGCTCCGGATCGCTGTAATGGGACAACACCCTTGACCTGAAGCCGACCCCGCCGGCCACCCTAGCACGGAGCCGCGGGCCCCGGACGCGACCGAAGGAGCAGACATGACCATCCCCGTGGAGAAGACCCGGACCCCGAAGCGCCGCATCCCGGAGGCGGAGCTCGGCTTCGGCAAGTTCTTCACCGACCACCTCTTCCGCATGGACTACGAGGAGGGGAAGGGCTGGCACTCCGCGCGCGTCGAGCCGTACGGGCCCATTCCCCTCGACCCGGCCGCCTCGGTCCTGCACTACGGCCAGGCGATCTTCGAGGGGATGAAGGCGTTCCAGCAGCCCTCCGGGATGAAGATCTTCCGGCCGGGCCAGCACGCCGCCCGCTTCGCGCGGAGCGCCGCGCGGCTCTGCATCCCGCCCGTGGACGAGAAGATCCTGCTCGAGGGCGTGAAGACGCTGCTCCGCACCGACGCCGACTGGCTGCCCGCCGGGCCGGGGACCTCGCTCTACGTCCGCCCGGTGATCTTCGCGACCGAGCCGTTCCTCGGCGTCCGGCCGGCGAAGTCGTACACGCTCCTCGTCTTCCTCTCGCCGGTCGGCGCGTACTTCTCGGGCCCGGCGCGGCGGCTGCGCATCTGGGTGGAGCGCGAGCGCGCCCGCGCGGCGCGGGGCGGCATCGGCGGGTCGAAGGCGGCCGCGAACTACGTCGCGAGCCTCCTCGCGGCCGAGGAGGCGAAGAAGAACGGGTTCGACCAGGTGCTCTGGCTCGACGGCGCGGTGCACCGCGACCTCGAGGAGATCGGGACGATGAACGTGTTCGCCTACTTCGGCGGCACGCTCGTCACGCCCGCCCTCGAGGGCAGCATCCTCCCCGGCGTGACGCGCGACTCGGTCATCCAGCTCGCCCGCTCCTGGGGCATCCCCGTCGAGGAGCGGCGGCTCCCGCTCGAGGAGCTCGCCGCCGCGCACCGCGCCGGCAAGCTCGAGGAGCTGTTCGGCACCGGGACGGCCTCGGTGGTCGCGCCCATCGGCGAGGTCGCCTGGGACGGCGTGACGATGAAGCTCCCCGAGCCCAAGAAGCAGACCCTCGGCGAGCGGCTCCAGGCGGAGGTCGCCGGCATCCAGCGCGGCGAGCGGCCGGACCAGTTCGGGTGGCTCGAGGCGGTCTGACGGCTGACGGGCTTCGGGCGGCGTCAGGCTTCAGTCCTGCGACCCCCGTGCCCGTGCCCGTGCCCGTCACCGATGCCCGTGCCCGGCTCCCGGTTCCCGTGTCCCCTGGCCCGCGATCCGGCGGAGCGTCGGACGACGGGGACCGGGCCACGCGCCACGGGATCGGGTTCACGGGTCACGCCAGGCCGGTGACGGTGACGGGCACGGCCCACGGGCGCGTGCCCGAGTCCGCCACTCCGAGCTGGGCCCGCTACTTCGCGCGGTTCGCCGGCAGTCGCTCGTTCAGCGTGGAGACCGCCTCGACCGCGCCGCCGCGGACGTAGAGCCGCGGCACGCGGGCGCTGATGCCGGTCAGGATCTCCCAGGAGATCGTGTCCGCGAGCGTGGCGAGCTCGTCGGCGTCCACGCGCTCGTCGCCGTCCCGGCCGAGCAGCGTCACGACGTCGCCCGGCACGACCCCGGGGATCGCGGTCACGTCCACCACGCACATGTCCATCGCGACGCGGCCGACCACCGGCGCGCGGCGGCCGTGCAAGATGACGTGGGCGCGGTTCCCGAAGCTCCGCCGGTAGCCGTCGCCGTAGCCGCACATCACGAGGGCGATGCGCGACGGGCGCGCCGCCGCCCAGGTCCGGCCGTAGCCGACGGTCGCGCCGCGCTCCACGTCGGCGACGCGCGCGACGCGGGCCCGCAGCGACAGCACCGGCTCGAGGCCGGCGTCGGTGCCGCACCAGGGCGCCGGCCGGTAGCCGTACAGCGAGAGCCCGGCGCGCACCGCCTCGAGCGCCATCTCGTGGTCGAGGAGCACGCTCGCCGACGCGGAGCAGTGGCGCTCCGGGATCCACGGGACCCGGCGGGAGGTGTCGCGCAGGATCTCGAACTGGCGACGGGTGAAGCGCTGATCCCCCTCCTCCGCGGCGGCGAAGTGCGTGAAGAGCCCCTCGACGCGGATGCCGGGGAGCTGGCGCGCGCGCTCGGCGAGGGCCACCAGGGCGTCCGGCGCGAGGCCGTGCCGGTTCAGGCCGGTCTCGATCTCGAGGTGGATCGGGACCTCCGTGCCGTGCGCGCGCGCGGCGACCGAGAGCGCCTCGACCACCTCCATCGCGCCGACCGCCGGGCGCAGGCCGAGCGCGGCGACCCGCGCCGCGTCGCTCGCCGGGGTGTAGCCGATGATGAGGATGGGGGCCTCGACGCCCGCGCGCCGGAGCTCCTCGGCCTCGTCCACGCAGACGACCGCGAGCCCGTGGGCGCCGGCGGCGAGGGCGGTGCGCCCGACCGCGACCGCGCCGTGGCCGTAGGCGTTGGCCTTCACGACCGCGTAGAGCCGGGCGGGAGCCGCGCGGGCGACGAGCAGGCGGGCGTTCGCCGCGACCGCGTCCAGGTTGACCTCGGCCCAGACCGGGCGGCCGCTCCACTCCGATGGCAGGTTCGACATGGCGCGCATGATAGCCCTGCGGGACTTTCTGCAAAGGCCCGGGCGATCGCCCGGTCGCCGGCGCTGGCCGCGCGGGCGCGCGGGGCGCGGAGGCGGCGCTCCCTCGCGGGGGGCGGCGCGCCCGGGGCCGCCCGCCCGGGCTGCGGGCGGAGTATCGTCGCCACGCCGGGCGGGCGCCTGCCGCGCGGCGGAGGGACGCCATGACCAGCCGTTACCAGGACCTCTGCGAGTCGCTCGAGACCGCCCGGAGCCGGTTCGCGGCCTACCGCTCCGAGTGCGTGCTGTTCGCGGCGACGCTCTCGCGCGGCCTCGTGGACCACGCGAGCTGGCCGCGGGAGCTGATCTCCTACGAGCCGCTCGGCGGCGCGACCCCGGGCGAGCCGACCGAGAAGATCGAGGACGCGATGCACCTCGACGAGGACGGCTTCTGGCACGTCGGGCTGCGCCTCGCCCTGGAGGTGCCGAAGGGGCGCGACTCGATCCTGCTCCGCGTCCGGTTCAAGAAGCTGGAGACGCGCTACATCATCTCGCTGTTCGGGTTCGAGGACTTCGAGGTCGCGGCGCCGACGCCGGAGGCGCTCGAGCCGATCTACGAGTCGGTCCTGAACGCGCTGAAGCGCCACTACGAGTACGGGCTGCGGCTCTTCCTCGAGAACGGCGGGCGGGGGCTCAAGATCCAGGTCTCCGCCCAGCGGCTGCACGAGATGGCGAAGGGGGCCGGCGGGGCGGCGTGAGCAGGCCTCACGCCACCCGCGCCGCCGCGTCGGCCCCGGGCTCGTCCGCCGCGGGTCGGGGCGCGACCGGCGCGGCCTCCCCCCGCGCGGCGCGGGCGATCCGGTCGGCGAGCCAGTCGAGGAGCGCGGCCTCGATGGGCCGGTGCGCCTGATCCCGCACCGGCTCGATGCCGGCGGCGGCGAGCTGGCCCTCCGGGCAGCGCCCCACCTTCGCGACGAGCACCGCGTGGCAGTCGGCGAGCGCGCGGAGGGATCCCGCGAGCACGTCGTCCTCCCCCTCGCCGCCGACGCAGTACCGCTCCACCGCGCGGCGCCCCACGAGCCGCGCGCCCGACCGCGACACGTCGTACACGAGGAACTCCCGGGCGTGCCCGAAGTGCTCGTCCACGAGGCCGCCGCTCCGCGTGGCCACCGCGGCCCGGGCGGTCACCTCGGCGGGCACGGCGGCGGCGCGCGAGAGGGCCGCGTCGCGCTCCCGCGCGGCGATGGCGCGCGCCCGCTCCACCAGCGCGCGCCGCGCCGTGCGCAGCTCGGCCGCGTCGCGCGCCGGCGCGGGCGGGAGCCGCGCGAGCGTGAACTCGGCGAAGCGATCCTCCGCGAGCCGGCCCACCGCGTCCGCCCGGCACTGCCGGCAGTGCCGCATGAGCCGCGCGTCCACCTCGCAGGCGCGCTGCACGCGCTCGAGCTCCGCCGCCGTCGGACCGCGCCGGCCGGCGAGGCCGAAGGCGGTGCCGTGCTCGGGCGCGGAGATGAGCGGCACCAGGTTCACCAGGAAGGCGCCGGCGCCGCGCACCGCCCGGACCACCGCCGGGAGGTGCGCGTCGTTCAGCCCGGGGATGACCACGGCGTTCACCTTGACGAGGACGCCCCGCGCGACGAGCCGCCGGATCCCCTCGAGCTGCCGCTCGGAGAGGAGCGCCGCCGCGTCGCGGCCCCGGAGCCGCCGCCCGCCGTCGAGCGCCCACGCGTAGATCTCGGCGCCCACGGTGGGGTCGATCGCGTTCACCGTCACCGTCACGTGCCGCACCCCGAGGTCGGCCAGGCGATCCGCGTGGGCGGGCAGCGCGAGGCCGTTCGTCGAGAGGCACAGCGTCAGGTCGGGGGCGGCCCGGCGGATCCCCTCGAGCGTCGCGTAGGTGGCCGCCGGGTTCGCGAGCGCGTCGCCCGGGCCGGCGATGCCGACCACCGAGAGCTCCGGGACCTCCGCGGCGACCGCGAGCACCTTGCGGACGGCGGCCTCCGCCGAGAGCCGCTCGGAGACCACGCCGGGGCGGCTCTCGTTGGAGCAGTCGTACTTCCGGTTGCAGTAGTTGCACTGGAGGTTGCACCCGGGGGCGACCGCCACGTGCATGCGCGCGAAGTGGTGGTGCGCGTCCTCGGAGTAGCAGGGGTGGTTCCGCACCAGCGCGGCCACCTCGGCGGGGAGCGCGGGCGGCGGCGCGTCCCCGCAGCCCCGGGCGAAGGTGCAGTTCGCGGCGGGCGTCGCGGCGAGCCCGGCGGCCGCCGGGGCCGGACGGGCGGGCCGGGGCTGCTGCGCGGCCCCGGGGCGGGCGGCGGGGAGGGCCGAGTCGGGGAGCACCGGGAGCGCGCGCATGTCGGCCTCCTCTCGTCAGGCCGCCATCGGCTCGAAGGAGAACGCCTCCTTCTTGCAGGTCCGCCCGCAGGCCTCGCAGCCGATGCAGTCGTCCGCGTTCGCGACCCGCGCGAACATCTTCGCGGACTCCTCCTCGTCCACCTCCGCGGGGGCGAGCACCTCTCGCGCGCAGATCTTGATGCAGCGGCCGCAGCCGATGCACCGCTCGGGGTCGATCGCCTTCACGAACCGCGGGGTCCACTCCTTCTTGCCGCGGGTGATTCCGGTGACGTAGGACATCCGCTTCGCTCCTCTTGGTTGGGGGGAAAGGATCAGCGCTCGGCAGCGGACGGCGCGGGGGCCGCCATCGCCTTGCGGAGCCAGGGGGGCGGCGTGCCGCGCAGCACGCCCTGCAGCTTCGCCACGAGCTCCGCGATGGGGGCGGGCGCGGCGGTCTTCATCGGGTGGACCCGGCGGCCGACGAGCTTCGCCGCGGCCGGGCCGCCGATCGCCAGCGTGTAGACGATGGCGCAGCCGGCGATCGCCGAGGCCCTCGCCTCGGTGCGGTCCTCCTCGTCGGCCGCGGTCGTGATGGCGTCCACCTTCTCGACGAAGCCGGCCCACTCCGGCCCGACCTCCCAGACGAAGAAGCTCGCCGTCCGCCCGAAGTGCTCGTCCACCACCACGCCGTCGCTGCTCGTGAACGCGACCCGCATCGCTCTCCTCCGTCCGTCAGTTGTGGGCGAGCCGCTGCGCCTCGCCCGCGCTCGCCTGGAACAGGTTCGCCACCTCGAACACCAGGTTCATCGTCCCGCGGTACCCGGCCCAGACCCGCTGGTGCGCCCCGAGCCGGTCGAAGACCGGCAGGCCGGCGCGGAGGTGGGCCTTCACCCCGAGCCGCGCCGCCGCCTGGCGCGCGTTGGAGTTCGCGACGAGGAGGTCCACCCCGCGCGCGGCGTCCTCGAGATCCTCGAGGTCGCCCACGTCCACCCGCGCGGCCGGCAGCGCGTCGAGGCCGCGGGTGCGGGTCGCGGCGAGCGCCGCGGTGACCTCGCACCCCATCCCGGCGAGGAACGGGACCAGCGTCTTGAGGAGATCGCTCTCGAGGGCGACGGCGACCTTCTTCCCGCCGAGCTGGTAGTGGCTGTCCAGCATCGCGTCCGCGAGCCGGCTCCGCGCCCGCCGCTGCGCCTCCGGGACCGGGCGCCCCGAGATCGCGGAGAGGACCGCCACCAGCCGATCGACCTCGGCGAGCCCGGTCGCGGACGTGAAGCCGTACGACGGGATCCCGAGGCGCGCCTCGAGCCGGCTCGCCGCCCGCGCGAGGGAGTCGCCGAAGTAGAGCGTCGCGACGCTCCGGCCCGCGCGTCGGAGCTCCTCGAGCGACACGCCGCCGGTGGAGAGCGGCGAGACCTCCTCGTCCACGTGGCCGTCGAGCGCGCGGGAGAGGTCCGGCGCGACCACCGGCTCGAGGCCGAAGGACCGGACGAGCAGCGCGAGCTCCTCGACGTCCGCGGGGGTGAGGTGCGCGCCGGGGAGGAGGTTCACCTGCCCGGGGATGGGGTCGCCGCGCTCGGCGAGCGTCCCGACGAGCGCCTCGACCGCGGCGGCGTACCCCTCCTCGAGCGAGCCCATGTAGTCGGCCGTGGAGGCCCAGACGACGGGCACGCCGGCGTGCTCCGGGTGCTCGGCGCGGAACTGCGCGATCGCGCTCCGCACGTCGTCGCCCATCGTCTCGGTGAGGCCGGAGGTCATCACCCCGACCACGCGCGGCCGGAACTTCTCGACCACCCGGGCGAGCCCCCGCTTCAAGTTCTCCCAGCCGCCGAAGATCGCCGCGTCCTCGCTCATCGCCGTGCAGTTCAGGGCGATGGACTCCTTGAAGTGGCGCGAGAGCTGGAGGCGGATGAAGGTCGAGCAGCCCTGGGCGCCGTGGAGGAGGCCGAGCATCCCGTCCACGCCGAGGTAGGCGAGGGTCGCCCCGAGGGCGGGCGAGTTCTTCTGCGGGTTCACCGTCGCCGCCTTCGCGGGCGGCTTCACGCGCGAGGCGGAGAGGTCCTCCGCGAGGAGCGCCGCGGCGTGCCCGGCGGCGCGAGCGCGGGCGGCCTCGCGCTCGGCCTCCGGAAGGTCCTGGGGCGCCGGCGCCCGGAGCGCCGGCCAGATCGGGCTGTTGACGGTGAGGTCGAGCTGGCGCGCGAAGGTGACCATCCCCTCGTAGCCGGCGTACGGGTGGGCGCGGCCGTGGTTGATGTCGAGGAACGGGGTGAGGGTCTTCAGGGCCAGGAACTTGGTCTTCCCGCCCGCCACCATCAGGTCCGGGCGCTTCTCCCGCATGATCCCGAGGAGCCCGGCGGTGGAGGTGTCCTCGATGATCCGCGCGTCGCGGTGGAGGAGCCCCTTCATCCGGTGGAAGTCCTCGAGCGTGGAGTTCTGCGTCCCCGCCGCGAGCACCTCGACGCCGAGCTCGCGGAGCGCGTGGACCATCGACCAGGTCTTGACGCCGCCGGTGAAGAGGACCGCGCGCTTGCCCTCCAGGCGCGCCCGGTACGGCGCGATGCGCGCGGTGCAGCGGGCCTCCTCCTCGGCGAGGAGCGCCTCGACGCGATCCCGCACGGTGCGGTCGCCGGGCCCGCCGTGCGCGAGGTCCAGCTCCCGCGCCATGTCGCGGAGCGCCCGCGCGGTGTCGGTCATCCCGTAGAACGACTCCTCGAGCCACGGGATCCCGAAGCGCTTCTTCATCTTCCGCGCGAGGTTGGTGAGGCTCTTCGAGCAGATGATGACGTTCAGCCGGGCGCGGTGCGCGTACCGCAGGTCCTCGAACCGGGCGTCGCCGGAGATGCAGGAGAGGATCCGGATGCCGGCGCGCGCGAACAGCGGCCGCATCCCCCAGAGGTCGCCGGCGATGTTGTACTCGCCGATGAGGTTCACGTCGTAGGGCGTGGTGGTGGCCGGCTCGGCGGTGCCGATGACGTGCTCGAGGAGGAGCTCGCCGGCGAGCCGGTTCCCGATGTTCTTGTCGCCCACGAAGCCCGGCGCGTTCACCGGGATGACCGGGATCGGCACCCGCGCCGCGGCGCGGCGGCAGGTCGCCTCCAGGTCGTCGCCGGTCATCGCCGAGACGCAGGTCGCGTAGACGAAGACGGCCTTCGCCTCGCCGGCGTAGCGGCCGGCGAGGTCCACGATGGCGCGCTCGAGCTTGGCCTCGCCGCCGAAGACCACGTCGTTGTGCAGGAGCTCGGTGGTGAAGCCGCGCCGGTACAGCTCGGAGCCGGAGGAGCGCGCGCCCCGGTTGTCCCAGCTGTTCCCGGCGCAGGCGATGGGGCCGTGCACGAGGTGGATCGCGTCGGTGATGGGCATGAGCACGACGCGCGCGCCGTCGAACGCGCAGCTCCGCTCGGTGCCCTCGCCCGGCTCCGACCGCTTGCAGAACTTCGGCGCGCCCTTCTCCTGGGTCTCGCACTCGGGCGCGTCGTACCAGTCGGGCCGGGGCATCGCGTCCTCCGCGCTAGCGCATCATCTCGAAGTGGCGGTCGTCGTCGGTCGCGTCGCGCAGGTCGATGAACGCGTTCGCGAGCTCCGTGACCATGTTGACGACGCCCGCGTAGCCGACGAGCGGGATGCGGTGCCGGCCCACCCGGTCGTAGATCGGGAAGCCGTAGCGGAAGAGCGGCACCTTCGCGTCGTGGGCGGCGAACTTGCCGTGCGTGTCGCCGATCACCGCGTCCACGGGGTCCGTCATCAGCAGCGAGCGCAGGTGCCAGAGGTCCCGGCCCATGTGGACCTGGGCGCCCTTCCCGTACGGCGAGGAGTCGAGGAGCGCGTGCAGCTCCTTCTCGAGCTTCTTGGAGCCCTTGCTCGAGAGGACGTGCCACGGGGTCGCCCCCATCTCGAGCAGGAACGCGACGTAGCCGAGGAGGAGGTCGGGGTCGCCGTACACGGCGAACTTCTTGCCGTGCAGGTACTGGTGGGCGTCGGTCATCGCGTCCACGGCGCGGCCGCGCTCGGCCTTGAGGCTCTCCGGGATGGGCTTCCCGGTGAGCTCGGCGACCTTCATCAGGAACGCGTCCGTCCGCTGGACGCCCATCGGCAGCGGGATCGCCGCGTGCGCGCCGGCGAAGGTGTCCTTCACCCACGCGAAGGTCTTCGCGGTGGAGTAGGGCCCGACGGTGAGCGTCGCCTTCCCGTTGATGGCGTCGGCGGCCTCGGCGAGCGGCGTGCCGCCCGGGTAGAGCCGGTAGGTGCCGTCGAGCGGCGAGTCGAACGTCTCGGAGATGTCGGCGAGGAGCGTGTACGGCGCGCCGAACGCCTCCAGGATGCGCTTGTACTCGCGGTAGTTGCCGGTGTTGGTGTCGAAGCCGGTGAGGAAGTTGAGCTTCCCGGTGCAGCGGTCCTCGACCCGCTTGCCCTCGGTGAGGGCCTGCAGGATC
Organism: Anaeromyxobacter oryzisoli; assembly: GCF_022690765.1. Lineage (GTDB taxonomy): Bacteria > Myxococcota > Myxococcia > Myxococcales > Anaeromyxobacteraceae > Anaeromyxobacter > Anaeromyxobacter oryzisoli. Next base: position 89,261 of record NZ_JALCZA010000009.1, read on the forward strand.
GCGAGCAGCATCGCGTCGTAGCCCGTGACGTGCGTGCCCGAGAAGCTCGGCGTGTTCGCGAAGGGGACCGGGAGCGCCTTCGGGATGATCCCCTTGCTGCGGGCGTTCTTCAGATAGGCGGTGAGGTCGTCGCCGATGATCTCCGGCATGCACGAGGTGAAGACCGCGATCATCTTGGGGTGGTACAGGGCGATCGCGTTCTCGAGCCCCTCGTGCAGGTTGTTCTGCCCGCCGAACACGGCGCCGTCCTCGGTCATGGACGAGCAGACCGCCGCGGCGGGCTCGCGGAAGTGACGGGTGAGGGTGGAGCGGTAGTACGAGGCGCAGCCCTGCGAGCCGTGCACGAAGGGCAGGGTGCCCTCGAAGCCGTGCGCGGCCAGCTCCGCGCCGAGCGGCTGGCAGGCGTGGACCGGGTTGATCACCAGCGCCTGCCGCGCGAAGTTCTTCTCCTTGTACTCGACCGTGTCGATCCAGGCGGCGACGCGCGCCTCCTCCTCGGGGGACGTGGTCGAGACGGGCTTCACGGTCAGTCCCAGATTGTTGGCCATCGGGTGCTCCTTCGGGCAAGGCGGGGCCGTCCCGCCGCTCGGGCGGGCGAGGTTCGCCCCGGGGGTTCGGGTTCCGGTTCGGCCCTAGAACGGGCTCTTCACGAGCTTCCAGGTCGGGCTGTTCACGGCCATGTCGACGTCCCGGGCGAAGATCGGGAAGCCCTGGTAGCCGTGGTACGGGCCGGAGTAGTCCCAGCTGTGCATCTGCCGGAAGGGCAGGCCCATCTTCTGGAAGACGTACTTCTCCTTGATGCCGCTGCCGATGAGGTCGGGCTTGAGCTCGTCCACGAACTGCTCGAGCTCGTGCTCGGACGCGTCGTCGTAGATCACCGTCGCGTCCGGCATCTCGGGGCTCGTCCGCTCGTAGTCGTCGTGGTGCGCGAACTCGTACCCGGAGCCGACCACCACCATGCCGAGATCCTCGTACGCCGAGACGGTGTGGCGGGGGCGGAGGCCGCCGACGTAGAGCATCACCTTCTTGCCCTCGAGGCGCGGCCGGTACGTGTCGATCACCTGCTGCATGAGCGGGTCGTACTTCGCGATGACCTTCTCGACGTTCGACTGGATGCGATCGTCGAATCGCTCGGCGATCTTGCGGAGGCTCTCCTTGATCTTCGTCGGGCCGAAGAAGTTGAACTCGACGAACGGGATCCCGTACTTCTCCTCCATCACCTTGCACATGTAGTTCATCGACCGGTAGCAGTGGATGAGGTTCAGCTTCACCCGGTGCGTGGCGGCGATCCGCTCCATCTCGCCGTCGCCGGTCCAGGTGGCCTTCACGTTCAGGCCGATCTCCTCCAGCAGCGCCTTCGCGGACCAGACGTCGCCGCCGATGTTGTAGTCGCCGATGAGGGCGATGTCGTACGGCGTGGCCGGCTCGGCGAACTCCCGCGTCTCGATGAGGTAGTCGCGGATGGTGTCGTTCGAGATGTGGTGCCCGAGCGACTGCGAGACGCCGCGGAAGCCCTCGCAGTTGCACGGGATGACCGGGAGGTCGAGGTCGGTCGTGGCCTTCTTGGCGACGGCGTTGATGTCGTCGCCGATGAGGCCGACCGGGCACTCCGAGAGGACCGAGATGCCCTTGGCGAGCGGGAACAGCTCGCGGGCCTCCTTGAGGAGGACGGCGAGCTTCTTGTCGCCGCCGTAGACGATGTCCTTCTCCTGGAAGTCCGAGGTGAACTGCATCGCGAAGTTCGTCACCCCGTTCTTGCCGGAGACGAGGTTCCGGCGCGTGCCCCACGAGTACCAGCCGCAGCCGACCGGGCCGTGGGACACGTGGACCATGTCGCGGATCGGGCCCCACACCACGCCCTTCGCGCCGGCGAACGCGCACCCGCGCGCGCTCATCACGCCGGGCACCGTCTTCCGGTTGGACTTGACGCAGGCGCTGCAGGCGCTCGCGTCGTTCGGGGCGAGGTGCGGCGCGCGCTTCTGCCGTCCCTTCTCCGGGTAGGCCTCGAGGGCCCGATCGATCATCTGCTGCGTCGACTCCTTGGTGATGCCCTCGACCTTCTTCACGGTGCTCGACATGGTCGTCCTCTCCGGTCCGCGCGGTCGCTAGACCGGGCAGCCCTCCGCGACCCCGACCTTCGTCTCGTCCTCGTCGGGCATGATCCCGAACTCCATGAGCAGCTCCTCGAGCTCCTCCATCTGGAGCGGCTTCGGGATGACGAGGTTCTTGTTGGCGGCGATCTTCTCGGCGAGGGCGCGGTACTCGTCGGCCTGCTTGTGCTCCCCCGAGTACTCGATGACCGTCATGCGCCGCAGCTCCGCGCGCTGCACCTGGTTGTCGCGCGGCACGAAGTGGATCATCTGCGTCCCGAGCTTCTTCGCGAGCGCCTCGATGAGGTCGGCCTCGCGGTCGGTGTTGCGCGAGTTGCAGATGAGCCCGCCGAGGCGGACCTTGCCGCTCGTGGCGTACTTGAGGATGCCGCGGGCGATGTTGTTCGCGGCGTACATCGCCATCATCTCGCCGGAGACGACGATGTAGATCTCCTCCGCCTTGTTCTCGCGGATCGGCATCGCGAAGCCGCCGCACACGACGTCGCCGAGCACGTCGTAGAAGACGAAGTCGAGATCGGGCGTGTACGCGCCGGCCTCCTCGAGGAAGTTGATGGCCGTGATGACGCCGCGGCCCGCGCAGCCGACCCCCGGCTCCGGGCCGCCGGACTCGACGCACTTCACGCCGCCGAACCCGACCTTCATCACGTCGGAGAGCTCGAGGTCCTCCACCGTGCCGCGCTCGCGGACGAGGTCCATCACGGTCGCCTGCGCCTTCGCGTGGAGGATGAGGCGGGTGGAGTCGGCCTTGGGATCGCAGCCGACGATCATCACCTTCTTCCCGAGGGCGGCGAGCCCCGCGACGGTGTTCTGCGTCGTGGTGGACTTGCCGATGCCACCTTTCCCGTAGATCGCGATCTGCCTCATGTGCGTTCGGTCTCCTGGTCTCCGCCGTCGCGGCGGACTCCCTCGCACCAGAGCAAGCGCCGTACCGCGCCGCGCCGCGCCGCCGGACGCGCGATCCGGCGTGGATCGGGCGCGCGGCGGCGACGCGCTCGCCCTTCGGGGGCGCGCGCTGTCGCGATCGTGACCCTCGGTGAGTCCGGAACCGGACAATCCGCGCAGAAGCTACGCGCCGCCGCGGCGGAGGCACACGAGCCGGGTCGGGCGCCAGCCCGAGCGCGCGTAGAAGCGGAGCGCCGGCGCGTTCTCGCGATCGGCGAGGAGCTGGAGCCGGGTCGCGCCTCGCGCCCGCGCCCACTCCTCGATCGCGCCGGCGAGGAGGCGGCCCACGCCGCCGCCCCGCGCGGGGGCCTCCACCACGAGGTCCTCGAGCCAGGCGGAGGGCGCGCCCTCCGCGGTGGAGATCACGAGCTGGGCGGTGACCATCCCCACGACGGCGCCGTCCCGCTCGGCGACGAGCACCGCGGCGCGCTCCGGCTCGGCGAGGAGCCGCGCGAGCCCGCGCCGCTGGCGATTCGGGTCGGCGCGGAAGTCCGGCTCGAGCGCGAAGAGCGCCGCGAGCAGCGAGACGAGCGCGTCGAGATCCTCCGGGCGCGCGGGTCGGATGGCGACGTCGGACACGGGGACCTCCTGTCGTGATGCTCGGGCTCGAGCGCTCAAGGCCCGTCGAACAATCGACGGGCCTTGACCATCTAGGTGGGGCGGGCCGTCGCCCGCCCCTCGCGCCCGAAGTGAATTCGGGCGCTTCACCCCACCCGCCGCCCCGCTCACGCGGGTCGGCCTGAGAGCTCGTCGAATTCTTCGACAAGCTCTCAGCGCGCGACCGGCTCGCGCCGCCGCGGCGCGAATGCGAGCGGGTATCGCCATCAGATCCGCTGGACCGCGATGCCGTACTTCACGATCCGGTAGCGGAGCTGGCGCACCGTCATGCCGAGCAGGCGCGCCGCCCCGGCCTGCACGTGGCCGGTGCGCGAGAGCGCCGCCGCGATGCGCTCGCGCTCCGTTGGCTGCGTGCGCGGGGGGGCGATCGGCTCCACCATGGCGGCCGCGGGGGCCACCGGGGCCACCGCCGGCCTCGCGGGCGGCGGCGCGGCGTCCTCCAGGAAGGAGAGATCGGCGGCCGTCACCTCGTCGCGCGGGCTGGACACCACCAGCCGCTCGAGCGCGTTCCGGAGCTGCCGCACGTTGCCCGGCCAGGGGAGCGCTCGGAGACGGTCGATCGCGTCCGGCGCGAGCGCCAGGCGGCGGCCGTGCTCCCGCTCGAGCTCGGCGAGGAAGTGGCGGGCGAGGGGCGGGATGTCGTCGCGCCGTTCGCGGAGCGGCGGGAGGGCGATCTCGACCACCTGCAGCCGGTGGTACAGATCGAGGCGGAAGGCGCCCCGCCGGATCTCCTCCTCGAGGTCCCGGTTGGTGGCGGCGACCAGCCGGACGTCCACGGTGAGGGTGCGCCGGCCGCCCACGCGCTCGAACTGCCGCTCCTGGATGGCGCGCAGGAGCTTCACCTGCGCGGCGAGCGGCATCTCGCTCACCTCGTCGAGGAAGAGCGTCCCGCCGTCGGCGAGCTCGAACCGGCCGGGGCGGGCCTGGTTGGCGCCGGTGAAGGCGCCGCGCTCATGGCCGAAGAGCTCGCTCTCGAGGAGCGCCTCCGGGAGCGCCGCGCAGTTCACCGCGACGAACGGCCGGGCCGCCCGCGGCCCGAGGTCGTGCAGGGCGCGGGCGAGGACCTCTTTGCCGGTGCCGCTCTCGCCGCGGAGCAGGACCGTGGCCCGGCTCGGCGCGACGCGGGCCACGACGTCGAGGACCGCCCGCCACGGCGCGCTCCCCCCGATGACGCCGCGGAGCGGCTGGTCCGGCGGCGGCCGGCGGGGCGCCTCGTCCTCGTCTCGCGCCGCGGGGGCGTCGCGCTGGGCGAGGCGGATCCGCGCCGCGAGCATCTCCGCGACGACGCCGAGGAGCTTCAGGTCGCGGTCGAAGGAGAACGAGCCGAGCGCCCAGCGGCGCTCGGCGGTGAGCACGCCGAGGGTCATCCGGCCGTCGCGGAGCGGCACCGCGTACAGCGCCCGCGGATCCTCGCGCAGATCGCGCCAGCTCCCGGTCCGGTTCAGGAAGACGGGCTCGTCGGCGAGGTCGGGGATCGCCACGGCCACCCCGGTCCGGAAGACCCGGCCGATGATCCCCTCCCCGGGGCGGAGCCGCCCCTGGATCCGCTCCGCGTCGAGCATCTCCGGCGCCGCCTCGATGAACACGTCGCCGGTCACGCCGTCCTGGAGCGCCACCGTGCCGTTCGCCAGCCCGGCGTGCGAGCGGAGGACGAGGAGCACCTGGGTGAGCGCCTTGGACAGATCGGTCGCGTACGACAGGATCCGGCCGATGGCGTGGAGCGCCTCGAGGGCCCCGCTGGCCTGTCCCGCATCCATGGGTCGGTCCTCAAAGCAACCGCGGTGCCACCGCCGAGCACCGGGCTTGCAACGCGCCCGGGAGCCTCCCCACGCGCCCGCGGGGGGCGCGGCGCGCCGGGCCGGGCCCGGCCGTCGCGGGTGCGAGTGCACGAATCGCGGGCAGAGGGCCGCCCGTGGATCGGACGTCGTTCAACCGCTGCAACCTCCCGCCCTGGGCGATCGCGTCGCCGTCCTTCGACGAGGACCCGCGACCGCTCGAGGTGCAGGGCGTTCGCGAGGAGAACCGGTTCCTGTTCGACCTGCTCGAGCGCCTCGACGATCCCGACGAGCGGGCGCGCCGGTTCGACGACTGGGTGAACGTCCGGTTCCAGCTCCACCAGTGGAAGGAGCAGGCGACCGCTGGCGCGCGCCGGAGCCTGCGGAACGGCTACCTGCGCTTCCTGCGCGGGTGGGGCGTGGACGCGAGCTCGGTGGAGGGCGCGGTGCTGAAGGGGTGGGTGGAGAGCCGGATGGGTATCCCGCCCACCTTCCACCGCGCGCCCCTCGGGAGCGATCGCGACGGCCCCGCCTGGGCGCGCTACGTCGCCGACCGGACCCGCGGCCACGCGTGGACGAGCGCCATCGACGCCCAGCTCGACCTCCTCTATTCGTTCACCCAGTACGAGCTCGGGCGGCGGCGGCCGGGCGAGCGCTGGATCACGCTGTGGCGCGGGCTGAACGACCTCGACGCGCACGAGATCGTGGCGCGGCCGGGCGCGCGGGAGTGGGTGGTCCGGATGAACAACCTCTGCTCCTTCACCGACGACCGCGAGCGCGCGTGGGAGTTCGGCTCCGTCGTCGTGGAGGCGCGGGTCGCGCTCGGGCGGGTCTTCTTCGCGAGCGACCTCCTCCCGCGGTCCATCCTGAAGGGCGAGCGCGAGGTGCTCGTCATCGGCGGCGAGCTGCGGGTGAAGCGGGTGATGGGGTAGCGCGGGCCGACGGCGTGGGGACGATGGTTTGAGGGACGTGGATCAGGAGCCGATGCGCACGAGGGAGCAGGGACGAGGAGGCAGAGACGGGGGGCGGGGGCGGGGGCGGGGGGCGGGGGCGGGCGAGGAGGCAGGACGAGAAGGCAGAGGCCATCGGCAGGGGCCCATTGGGACAGGCCGATGGGCAGCGGTCGATTCACGTAGAGCGCGTGCTCTGCAACCCCGCTCGCCCTGAGCGTAGCGCCGCGCAGGCGCGGCGCGGAGTCGAAGGGCGCAATGTTCAGACCACGCCGCGCCCGAGCGGCGACAGCGCCACCATCCGCTCCGCCAGCGCCCCGAGCTCCGCCACGAGCGGGGGGGCGAGCGCCCGAACCCAGCGGCGCGGCAGCGCCTCCTCGCCGTAGAAGGCCCCCGCGATCGCGCCGGCGATCGCGCCGGTCGTGTCGGCGTCCCCGCCCTGGTTCACCACCGCGACCAGGCACTCCTCGAACCCGCGCGTCGTGTGGAAGAAGTGCAGCACGGTCTGGAGCGTGTCCACCACGTACCCGGTCGCGAGCCCCCGGTACGGCTCGAACGCGAAGGCCGGATGCTCCGCCGCGAACCCCTCCGACGCGCGTCGGAGTTGCGCCTTCGACGCGGCGAGGCAGGCGAGCTGGACGAGCGCGCCCACGTGGACGCAAGCGGTGTCGGAGAGCGGGTGGTGGTGCGTGATCCAGGCCTGCTCGATCGCGACGCGCCGGAGGAGCGCCTCGTCGCCGAGGGTCGCGAGGGCGATCGGGACCATCCGCATCGCCGCCCCGTTCCCCGCGTCGCCCGCGGACTCGGGGCCCTGCAGCGTCCCCTCGACGAGGTAGCGCCGGAGTCCGCGCCGGACGGTGTTCCCCGCGTCCATCGGCCCGGACCGGAGCCAGCCGGCGAGCGCGTCCGCCGCCCCCCGGAGCTCCCACCCGTCCGCCGCGTCCATCGCGCGGGCGAGCCAGAGCGACATCTCGGTGTCGTCCGTCACCTGCCCGCGGCGGAGCCGCAGCCAGCCGCCGCCCGTGATGTCCCGGTGCACCCCGTGCGCCGCCCGGATCTCCCCCGGGGTCATGAACTCGACCGTCGCCCCCAGCGCGTCCCCCAGGGCGAGCCCCAGGAACGCCGCCCGGGCGCGGGCGCGGACGTCGGGGAGATCCGGGGCGGGAGCGCTCACGGAGCCGAGCCCATGCGAGGGGCGGGCCAGCCTCCCGTCCCGTTCACCATCAACCGTCGTGCGGCCGCGGCTCGACGCGGCGCCAGCCCGGCGGCAGCCCGGTCACCTTCGCCGTGACTCCACCTCGCCCATCGACACGAACCGAGACGGCGATGCGCGCGTCGCCGACGGGAACTCCGTTCACGTCCAGATGCGACATCCCCGGGATCGTGATGGGGGTCAGCGCGATCTCGCGATCGAGCGCATCGACCTCGAGGCCGAGCAGCGCCCGCGTCACGAGGAGCGCCGCTCCCGACGCCCATGCCTGTGGCCGACATGCGGTCGGGTACCGCACTGGCGTCCCGTACTCGCCAGCCGAGTAGCCGCAGAACAGCTCCGGCGGCTCGGTGTCGGCGAACGCGCCGAACGCGGCGAGCAGCGCGTCCGCGAGTCGCGCCGCCTCCTCGACGAGACCGTACCGGACGAGCCCAGCCAGGATCAGCGCGTTGTCGTGCGGCCAGACGCTGCCATTGTGATAGCTGACCGGGTTGAATCCGCCCTCGCGCTCTCCCATCGTACGGACGCCGAAACCCGAGAACATCTCCGGCCCGAGCAGCACGTTCGCGACGGCCCTCGCGTCATCCCGGCTGACCACGCCAGCCCACAGGAGGTGCCCGGGGTTGGACGTGAACGCATCCACGCGGTCCTTGTGACCGTCGAGCGCCTCGGCAAAATACGCGCGCTCTTCGATCCAGTAGCGTTCCCGGATTCGCCGCGCGAGGGCGACCGCCTCCTCCTCTAGCCGTTCGGCGCTCTCCCCCTTGCCGAGGTGCCGAGCGAGCTCGGCGACACGTCGGCGCGCGTCGCACGCGTACCCCTGCACCTCCACGAGCGCTATCGGCGGGGTGGCGATCCGCCCGTCCTTGAACCGGATGGAATCCGTCGAGTCCTTCCAGCCCTGGTTCACGAGTCCCGTATCCGCGTCGAGCTGGTACTCGAGCAGCCCGTCGCCGTCGCGATCGCCGTACCGTCTCATCCACTCGACCGCCGCGTCGACGTGGTGCCAGCGAGCTGCCGCGAAGTCGAGGTCACCCGTGACGCGGACGTACTCCGATAGCGTGATGAGGAAGAGCGGCGTCGCGTCGATCGTGCCGTAGTACGGATACGTCGGGATGAGCTTCTTCGCGGCCGGCGTCAGTGGACCGCGCCGGTATTCGTGCAGGATCTTGCCGGGAGCCTCCTCCGACAAACGGTCCAGCTTGTCGCCCTGCAACCGGGCCAGCGCGTCGATCGTGCCGCGCGCGAGCTTCGGATCGTGCAGGATCGATTCATAGGACGCGATGAGGCTGTCCCGCCCGAACAGATCCATGTACCAGGGGATGCCGGCGGCGATGGCGTACGCGCCTCCGCCTCCATCCTCCCCGGGGCCGCCCTCCGCCTTGATCCGCAGCGCAGCGAGATCGCGCGATGCCTGCTGGAACGCGCGCGCGAGGACGGCATGATCGGATTCGATGCGCGGCATCTCGCGCTGGATCGAGTCGTGGCGACCCTGCGCCGCCCGCCGCTGCCCGGCCGAAGGCGGCGTGGGTCGCGCGACGTCGTCGCCGATAGAAGGCGTGACCTCGATCGTGGCTTGCCAGCGCTGCCGGGGCGCGAGCTCCACGTGGAAGCGCGCCTGACCGCCCCGGAGCTCGTCGGGCCGGGGCTCGAAGGCGATCGCGGTACGGTGACGCGCACCTGCCTCGTCGAGCTCGAAGACGACCTCCTTCGCCTGGCGGACGTCGCTGTGGACGTGCGGCGACCACTCGCCTTCGCCGCCCCCTGCCGCGCGCTTCTTGACGGTCAGGATGTACTCGAAGTCACTCTCGAACGAGAGGCTCAGATCGAAGCGCGCGGTGGCTCCGGAGAAGTTCTCGATCCGCACGACCTCGCGAAGCCCGCCGCCGAGCTCACGGCGCACCACGATCCCGAGCGTGGACCTCTTCGCGCCGTCGAGCGGAGGGTTGGTCAGGAAGTGCCAGGCCTCGTTCGCGTGAGGAACGGACGGTTGCAGCACGACGGGGCGTTTGCCGTCGAGACGAAGCTCGTGTCGAGACAGGAAGCGCGTGTCGAGGTGAAAGAACCCTCCGTCACTCTCAGGGTCGAAATCGCCACGTTCATCCGTCACCATGAACGTCGTGCCCTGGTGCACGGTCACCGACATCAGGGACGCCTCCCTTCCCGCCGCGGCAAGAGGAACAGGATCGTCGCGCGCGCTTCGTCCCCGGCCACAGCCGCCACCGCGACCGCGATCGACGCCGCAGCCGAGCAGAGGCAGAGCGTGCACCCCGACTTGACGATCAGAATTTGGACCAAGGTCAACGCCACGCCTGCCAGGCCGAGCGCGACGGCCACCGCGACGAATGCGAGCACGATCCACGGATGCGTCCGCCATCGATCGGCGCTACCCGCGAGCTCGAGCACGATCTCCAGCGCGTAGCCTGCCGCACCGAGCGCCGCGTCAGGGAAGGGCAAGATGCGCGAGACGAAGGAGTGGAGGACCTGGGCGCTGCTCGCCTGCCCGAAGACAGGATCCCATGGCTCCGCCGCGACGCCGAGCTGGTACGCCGCGAGGTAGACGGAGATGCCGAGGCCGACCGCCGCGATGGCCGCGAGGACCACGCGGTCACGCCAGCCTGACGGGATCTCTGCGTAAAGCACGTCTGCGTGCTCCTTCGGCCGGTCGGGATCGTGCTGTAGCGGCATGGGGCCGCGACGCAGCGACGACGTGCGTACGCTGCACGCCCGCATCACGGCACCCACCTGGAGTCGCACGTAAAGCTAGTTCTCGCCGGTGGCGATGGCAGGTCCGGCACCCCCTCATCCGTCGCACCCTCGACGACGTTCCGTTCGCCAGAGGCGCTTCGTCCTCGCCGTGCGCCACCGGTCCTGCACCATCAGTGCACCGACGGCGGCTGCGGAATGAACGCGTACGGGCGCGCGTCCACCCACTGCCAGGTGTTGCCGCTCCTCTTCGCGAGGAGCACGAGGTGCAGCGTCATCGTCTCCCTCGAGCCGTCGGGCATCCTGACGTTCTCGAGCTCGTGGTCGAGGTCCATGAACGCGAGATCGTTTCCCAGGCGCCGGACCGACGTGATCCTGAACGTCGATTTCGTGCCCTCGAGGATGGTGTCGCAGTCGTGGCTGTAGGCGGCCTCCACCCCGGAGCGTCCGTTTCCGACCTCTCCGGCCGGGGTGATGAGGGTGCCGTCGTCCGCCCAGAACGAAGCGACCTGCTTCGTGTCGAATCGGTTGAACGCTTCGTTGAACCTCCGGAACGTATCCTCGAGCGAGGCCTCCGCCCTGTGCTCCGTCGTCCCGACGCCTTGCGTGGTCTCCATGAGCGCACCTCCGTACGGGTGAAAGCATGGCCGTGCCGGCGGGGGCGCCCCCGCGCAAATGCCAGGCGGGGGACAAAGAACGTATACGTGAGCACGAAGCAGGGCGGGAACGTGAAGGCTGGAGCTCCCGTTGCAGCCGCCCGTGCGATCGGGCTCCGGGCCGCTCCGTGAGGTGGCACAGGTCGCTGAATCGCCCTGGCGCGCAGTCGGTGTCGCGGTGGCGCTCGAGCGCGCGGTCCGGGCCCGCTCCTTGGAAGCGGACGATCAGCCGGGGGCGCCTCGTGCGCGCGGTGGCCGGGACGCCGCGCAAACGCGCGCATGCCTCCCCACCGTCCTCCGAGCTTACTGTGGCGGCTCGGCTGCGTCCGCCCCCAGCGCGACCCAGTCCACGAGCTCGCCGTCGCGGGTGACGAACCGGACGAGCAGCGTCCGCGCGTCCGCCTCGACGAGCTGCGCGCCGAACTCGCCGTAGAACCGCGCGCGACTCCCCTGGATCGGGAACCGCTGCATCGCGTACGGGGTGGACCCGCCCAGCCCGTTCACGAAGTACACGATCCCGTCGCGCTGGATGCGTTCGTAGTCGTGGTCGTGCCCGGCGAACACCGCGTGCGCGCCGCACGCCTGGAACGGCCACTGCGCGTAGGGCGTCGGGCCGTGCCGGCCGGAGGACCAGGGCGGGTGGTGGAGGAACACGAGCTTCCAGCGCGCGGGGGACGATCGCAGCGCCTCGCAGAGCCACCGCGCCTGCGCCGATTCCGGGGCCACGCCGTCGGGCTCCCGCGGATCGCTGTCGAGGGCGAAGACGTGCACGGCCCCCTTCGCGACTTCGTAGTAGCGCTCGTTGCCGGGCAGCGTGAAGTACGCGAGGTACGGGAGCGCCCCCGGTGCATTCCAGTCGTGGTTCCCGAGCACCGGGAAGAACGCGTTCGACGAGGCGCCGGGTCCGAAGCGACCGTGATACGGCGCGATGAACCCGGACCAGTACCTGCCGACGTGGTCGTCGATGGTCTCGGCGGCGCCCGAGGGGTAGTTGTTGTCGCCGGTGGTGACGACGAAGTCGGGGTGCCACGCCTGGACCAGGGCCGCGACGTCGCGCTCCGGCGCGTCCCCCGTGCCGTAGTCGCCGATGACGGCGAAGCGGACCGGGGCCTCGAGCCGGCGCGCGATGGCGTCGGGATCGCCGAGATCGCGACCGCAGCCGGCGAGGACGAGGAGCGCGAGGAGCGGGGCGAGACGGCGGCGCCGCACGCTCCGACGATAGGGCGCCCATCCGGCGATCGCCGCGCCGGACCCGACAAGGGCCCCGCGTCCCGCGAGCCCCACCCCGGCGCGGGGCCCGCCGCTCCGCATCGCCGGTGGCGCTCGTGCGGGCCCGAGAGGACAATCGACGCTCGTGAGGTGCGTCGCGCCATCGCCGGAGCGCGCGAGCGGCCTGTGCGCCGGCCTGCCGATCGCGCTCGCGATGGCCGTCGCGCTCACCCCAGCCGCGACGACGGCGACCCCGACCAAGCTCTTCCGGGCCCCCTCGCCTGGCGTCCAACCGTTCGCCGTCCCGCGCCTCGCGTACGACACCTACTTCTGGCCCGGGAGCAACGAGGTCGCCTCGTATCCCGTCACGCTCGGTGTCACGAGCGGCGTGCTCCCGCTCGAGAAGCTCCGGCTCGAGGTCGGCCTCGACGTGATCGTGCCCACGCGCGACCCGCTGTCACTGAACGCGAAGCTCGGAACGCCCGAGGGCGCGATGTTCGCCGGCTCGCCGGCCGTCGCGGTCGGGCTCTACGAGATCGGCGTGACGAGCGCCACCGCGCTCGACGTCGTCTACGCCGTCGCGGGGAAGCGCACGCAGTTCGGGGCGTTCGCGGTCGGTGGGTACGTCGGCACCGGACGCCTCCTTCGATCGTCGTCGGGCGCGGTCCACCGCGCGGGAGTGCTCGCCGGCGTGGCGCTCCCGCCGATCGCCGTGGGGCGCCCGTGGCTCCAGCGCGTCCAGGTGCGATGGGACGTCGTCACGGGGAGGAACGTCATCGGCGCGACCGGCGGTGGGCTCGCCTTCGTCTTCCTGCCCTCCCTCTCGGCGCTCATCGGGCCGGTCGTCTTCTTCGATCCCGCGCAGCAGCCGGGCGGCGTCAGCTGGCTGTGGAGCGTCCAGTTGACCGTCGATCTGGGCGCCGTGTCTGGACCGGACGCGCCCTGGCCCGGGATGTGATCGTTGCTGGAGGATGCCCAGCATGCGAAGTCCTGATCCGGGCGATCCTTCCGTCAACGACCCGTCGCATGCTCGTCGCTGTCGACGACGACGCACGTTCCAGTCGAACGGATGCCGAGGGGAACGCCGTCGTGCGCGCCGCGCAGCGTGAAGTACGCCGCGACCTGGTCGCCCTCGGCGACCAGGTCCTTCAGCGCTCACTGGACGTCCGAGCGCGGCCTCGCATCATCCGGACGATCTAGACGTGACCCGTTGGCCCCCGGAGCGGTTCCGGGAGCCCCAGGGCGTGAAGCTGGGAGTCGGGCGGGATGAGCTCGGCGCCGGCTACCTCGCTGCCGGTGGCGATGAACCGTCGTGAACCGACAAACCACGCGCCTGGTGGCTTCGAGCGACGTGGAGAGCCCCGCCGATCCGGTTCATCGCACGAGGCGGAACCCGATGTCGGGCCCCAGCTTCTGCACGTACCCGAGCAGGATGTTGAGGTAGCCGAGGGACTCGAGCCACCGGGCGTTCTGCAGCGGCCCGGCGTCGACGGCGTCGAAGCCGATGTCTCGGCCGAGCGCGAGGACGCGCTCCTTCGAGGAGGCGTCGTCCCCGGCGACGAACAGGCTGATCCGCTCGCCCTTCACCTGCCCCGTCTCCATGTGCTGCGCGAACACGGTGTTGAATGCCTTCACCACCTTCGCCCGCGGGGCCTTCCTTTGCAGCTCCTCGGCCCCACTCGTGGTGTACCCGAGCGCGAGCTGCATGTCGGCAGTGAGCGCGTTCGTCACGTCCACGAGGACCTTCCCGTCCAGCGCGTCGCCAGCGGCGCGAAGCGCGTCGTCGAGCGCGCCGAAGGGGACGGCGAGGAACACGACCTCCGCCCAGGAGGCGGCCTGGCGGACCGCTCCCGGATCCTTGCCGACCGCCCGGACCTCGTGACCAGCCCGCGCCAGGCCGCGCTGGAGCGCGCCGCCCACGTTGCCTTTGCCGATGATGCCGATCTTCATAGCCATGGTCTCGTATCCTCCAGAGAGGCTTCGAGGCGATGTGCCCCGAAGCGCCAGGAAATATGGCGGCCTCGCCGGGCGGGATAAATGACGATTTCGGCAAAGCAGCGTTGATGAATAATCACGAGTAAGGAGCGCACGCGTCTTCCCCTCCGCGAGCTGGCGTTCATGCGAGGACGAAGATGAAGGCGGCGCCCATCCTTGACGTGAGGTCACAAGTCGTCGTGAGATCACGAGAATGAACGACGTCTTCTCGGAGATCGAGGTCTTCACCCGATCCGTAGACCTCGGGGGGTTCACGCGCGCGGCCGAGAGCCTGGGCCTCACGCCGTCGGGAGTGAGCCGGATCGTCTCGCGGCTCGAGCGCCGCGTCGGGGTGCGCCTGCTCAACCGGACCACGCGCAGCCTCAGCCTCACCGACGAGGGTGCCGCCTACTACGAGCGGTGCACGCGCATCCTGGCAGAGCTCGAGGAGGCCCACGCGGCCCTGGCGGCGGCGAGCACGACGCCTCGAGGTCGCCTGCGGGTCGATGTCTCCATGGTGCTCGCGGACTTCGTGGTGGGGCCAGCACTGCCGCGATTCCTGTTGCGCTACCCGGACGTGTCCTTGGACCTGACGGTCCGAGACCGGCTCATCGATCCGACTGCCGAGGGCGTGGATGTGGTGATCCGGCTCGCTCCGACGCGGGACTCGGAGCTGGTGTCCCGTCGGCTCGGCCGCGCGCGGTCCGTGCTAGTCGCCTCTCCCCGGTACCTCCGGTCGAAGGGCCGCCCGCGGACGCTCGCGTCGCTCCGCGAGCACTCCTGCATCGCCTATCTGGCGAGTACCGGTCCCTTGCCCTGGAGGCTGAAAGGAGAGTCCGGCGAGGTCCTCTTCCACCCCGCCGGCAGGCTCGTGGCTGGGTCAGGAAACGTGTTGACCCATGCCGCGCTGGCGGGGCTCGGCGTCATCCAGACCTACGAGTACCACGTCGCGGAGGAGCTGGCCCGTGGCGAGCTCGAGGTCCTGCTCGAGGACCTCGAGCCCGAGCCACGGGTGGTACAGGCTCTCTTCGCGCGGCAGAAGGCCTCTCTGCCGAAGGTGCGGGTCTTCGTGGACTTCCTCGTGGATACGTTCGCGTCCTGGTCCCCTTCGGCTCGAGCCCGCAGGCGCCGCTGATCCCATCGGGTAAGGTGGCAGTCGAACCGCTTCGGAACGCTGGGCGAATGAGACCGTCCGTGGCATGGCGGCATCGCTCCACGGTGCGTGAAAATGGAGCGCTCGTCGGCGCCGTGCTGATCGTCGCCGTCTGCGCCGCCTTCACCGTCGCCAGCCTGTGGCTGGTCGCCGCCGACCGCGGCGATCGCCGGACGGCGATCGGCGCCGTGGCCTTCTTCGGCCTGTGCCTGGGGCTCGCCATCTGGCTGCTGCGGGTGCGAGGGGCGAAGTGGCGGAACCTCGATGCGCACGGGGTGGAGATCGTGGGTGGGGTTCCCATCCGCGCGCGCCCCCGGAGGCCCGCGGCGGCACTCGCCGTGGCCTCCGCCGCCCTGTCGATCGTCTCGTGGGCGATGGATGGGCCGTTGGCCCTGCTCGCCTTCGCGGTGGCGCTCCTCTGCGCGGCGCTCGTCCCGGTGCTCCTCTTCGGTCCGCCGAGCCGCCGCGCCCTCGTCTTCGAGCCGGAGGGGCTGCAACTCGTCGAGCCTTCGTGGCAGGTTCGCGTCCCGTGGGACGAGATCGTCGAGGCGAGGCTCGTCGACGTGCAGGACACCCTGCTGGTCGCGCTCACGCTGCGCGATACGTCGGGGCTTGTGCCCACCGGGCGCGGCGGGGATCTCGTCGCGCGGCGGCGCCTCGCGCGCGCCGTCTCGCTCAACAGGGCGTTCTACGGCTGCGACGTCACCATCGGCCCCGGCGTGCACGGCCTGGACGCGGTGCTCTTCCTCCGCGCGATCGAGACTTACGTCTCGGACGCTGGCGCGAGGGCGCGGCTCGCGCCGCGAACGGCCCTCCAGGTGGGCTCATAGGCGCGTCGAGCCGGGCGCCGAAGGTCGGGCGTGACCATGTGCCGGGGAGCAGGTCGGCCGCGGTGTCGAGCGGGGGTGGCGAGTCACTCCGCGGGCGCAGCAGGCCGTGCCTGCGGCACCAAACCGCACAATCTTGGAAATGAGCGAATGTCAGACCGGTGTGCAACGCTCTGAACAATGTGCGGGGTCGTTTCCAGCTCGAACGGAACCTCGGCGGTGCCGCCGCCGGAGGCGCTCTCGCGCGCGGCGTGGCAGCTCGACCCGCCCATGCCGCACGAGCGGCCGCACGTTCTCCGTGAGGAGGCGGCGCTCCTCGTGGACGGCCTCCTCGCCCGGGTGGCGCGGGGACGAGGCGCGTTGGATGTCGCGCTCGGTGAGGGACTCCTGGCCCTGGCCCAAGGCGACCGGACGCTGCGACTCGGATTCTCGGGGATCGCCGACTACGCCCGCGAGCGGCTCGGGATCGCCGGCCGGACCGCGCAGGGGATGGCCCAGCTCGCGCGCGCGTTGGCCGCGCGCCCACGACTCCGCGAGGCGGTGCGCTCGGGCGAGGTGAGCGCGCGCAAGGCGACGACGATCCTTCGGGTGGCGCGGGGCGACGCGGAGGCCGAGTGGGTCGAGCGTGCGCGGACCGCGACGGTGCGTGCGCTCGAGTCGGCGGTACGGACGGCGGGCACAAATGATTGCCCGGAGGGCACGACCGAAGCGAGTGGCGCGATGGGCGCCGCCGGCGGGACGGCTGGCGCCGAGCCCGAGGAGGAGCGGTTCGACCGCGTCGATCTCGCCCTCGGGACAGAGGCGCGAGCCCGGCTCGACGAGGCGCTCGCCCTGGCGGGGAAGCTCCTCGGGGCGACCTCGCCCCGGTGGCAGCGGCTCGAGTCGATCTGTCAGGAGTTCCTCGGCGCGCACCCGGTGGACGCGGGCGAGGAGACGGACGAGCGGAGCGTGGAGGCGTCGCGCGCGGAGTGGTTCGACGCGGCGCGGGAGGCGCTCGAGGAGGAGACGGCGTGCTGGGCCGCGCTCGACGAGGTCGCGCCGGTGCCGGCGCCGGTGCTCGGCGTCGTGACGGACGGCGCGGGCCTGGACGACGACGGGGCCTTGGACGACGGGGGCGGTGCGGGCGGCGCGCCTGCGAGGGATCCCGCGGAGGTCCTCGACGAGCAGCTCCGGCACCTCGCCTCCATGCGCGAGCGCTGGGACGAGTTGGTCGGCCACCTCGCCATGCTGGTCCTGAACGTCGGGCTCTGGCGCGACATGGGCTTCGCCACCTTCGGGCACTACTGCGCCGAGCGGCTCGGCATGGCGGAGCGGACCGTGGCGCAGCGGGCGGCGCTTGAGCGGCGGCTCTACGCGCTGCCGGCGCTCCGGCAGGCGCTCCGGGCGGGGAGGGTCAGCTACGAGCAGGCGCGGCTCGTCGCCCGGGCGGCGGGCGCGAGCACGACGGATGAAGACGCGGTCGAGGCGCTGATTGCCCACGCCGAGGCCTCGACGTGCATCGCGTTCCGGCGTGAGCTCGAGGACGAGCTCGCCGCTCGGGCAGAATTCGAGGCGCAGGCCGCGGCGCAGATGTGTGCGCCGCCCGGGCGAACCGACGACTCCGGGGCGGAGGCGACGCAGATGTGTGCGCCGTCGAGGCGGACCGACGACTGCGGATCGGAGCCGGCTGCGACAGACGAGCCGATGGGAGTTCCGCGCCCGCAGATGTGTGCGCGCGACTGGTTGACCCTCCACGTCCCGCGCCGGGTGGCCCTCCTCATCGACGCCTCGTTCCGCGCGGCTCGGGCCGCCGCAGGTCACTGGCTCAACCCGGAGGAGTGCGTCATCCGCATCGCAGGGCACTTCGTCGAGACGTGGACCGAGACGGTGAAGCAACTGGAGCGCTCGCGCCCTGCGCGGCAGCGGAAGATCCTCGCGCGGGATCGGTGCCGCTGTCAGGTGCCCGGGTGCAGCCGCCCCGCCGCGCACGTGCACCATGTGTGCTTCCGCTCGCACGGCGGCGATGACTCCGGGGAGAACCAGATCGCCCTCTGCGCCGCGCACCACCTGCACGCCATCCACCGGGGCTGGATCCGGGTTCGCGGCCGGGCGCCGGATGGGCTCCGGTGGGAGCTGGGGCTGCGCTCCGACGGGACGGCGCTGGCCGTGTTCGGCCCGGACACCTGGGCGTCGGAGACCGGCCAGCGAGACGCCCCGGTGTGAAGCCGCAGGACGTCGCTGGATGCCGCTGGATGCCGCAGGGCGCACGACCCGAGTAGCCGACGGCGCATGCTGGTGAAGCGTCGTCGGCCGCGCTGCGCTACAAGTTCCCGGTGACCGGCCCGACCGTCTCCGTCCACGGCGCGCTCTCCGAGATCCCGGCTGCCGACTGGGACGGGCTGCTCGCCCACGAGCCGGGGCGGGCGAGCCCGTTCCTGCGCCATGCCTTCCTCGCCGCGTGCGAGGCGAGCGGGTCCGCCTCCCCGCGCACGGGGTGGGCGCCCCGCCACCTGGTCGTCCGCCGCGGCGGGCGGGTGATCGCTGCGGCGCCGGCGTACGCGCGGGACCGCTCGGACGGCGACTTCGGCCGCGACTGGGAGTGGGCGGCGGTCGCCGAGCGCCGCGGGATCC
The DNA here is from genome assembly GCF_022690765.1 of Anaeromyxobacter oryzisoli. Taxonomy (GTDB): domain Bacteria; phylum Myxococcota; class Myxococcia; order Myxococcales; family Anaeromyxobacteraceae; genus Anaeromyxobacter; species Anaeromyxobacter oryzisoli. The sequence continues at coordinate 108,002 of NZ_JALCZA010000009.1, forward strand.
CGTGGTACCCGAAGCTCGTCCTGGGCGTGCCGTTCACGCCGGCGACGGGGCGGCGCGTCCTCGTCGCCCCGGGCGAGGACCGGGGCGCGCTCGTCCGGCTCGTCGTGGAGGCGGCGCGGAGGCTCTGCGCGGACGAGGGGCTCCACGGCGTGCACGTCCTCTTCCCGGGCGCCGACGAGGCGCGCGAGCTCGAGGCGGCCGGGCTCGCGCTGCGCGTGGACTTCCAGTACCACTGGCGGAACGAGGGCTACCGCACCCCCGAGGAGTTCCTCGCCCGCTTCCCGTCGAAGCGCCGCAACGCGATCCGGCGCGAGCGGGCCACCCCGGCGCGGCAGGGGATCGTCATCCGGACGGTGCGCGGGGACGAGCTCGCGGCCGATCCCGCCGGCTGGGCGAAGGCGTGCTTCACGCTGCTCCGCGCCAGCACCGACCAGATGCCCTGGGGCATGCGGTTCGTGAACCGCGCCTTCTTCGAGCGCGTGATCGCCGGGCTGCCGGACGCGGCGGAGGTGGTGGAGGCGCGGCGCGACGGACGGCTCGTCGCGATGGCCTTCAACCTGGCCTCCCGCGAGCGGCTCTACGGCCGGTACTGGGGGTGCGTGGAGCAGCACCCGTTCCTCCACTTCAACGTCGCGCTCTACCACTCGGTGGACGAGTGCATCCGGCGCGGCGTCCAGATCTTCGAGGGCGGCGCCGGCGGTGAGCACAAGCTCTCCCGCGGGTTCGAGCCGGCGGAGACCTGGAGCGCCCACCTCGTGCTCGATCGCGGCCTCGACGCGGCCCTGCGGCGCCACCTCGAGGCGGAGCGCGCGGAGCGCCTCGAGGCGATCGCGCGCTGGCGCGAGGAGCACCCGCGGCTCGGGGGATAGCCCGGGCCGCCGCGCTCAGCCCCGCCGCGCCCAGTGCAGGACGAGCTCGCGCTGCCACACCGCGCCGCCGTGCTCGGCGGCGAGCGCCCGCGCGTCGGCGAGGAGCGCGGCGAGGGCGGCGGGGCCGAGGGCGGGGCCGACGTAGGAGAGCGACCGGAGCACCGCCTCGAGCCGGGAGTCGTCGAGCGGCTCGGCGTCCTCGAACCGCTCGGCGGCGGGCGCGCCGATGCCGGCGTTCGAGAAGAACAGCCCGACCGGCGGCGGCGCGGGGCGGGCCTTGAAGTTGGCGCGGGCGATCCGCGCGGCGAGGGCCTCGAGGAACGGCGTGGCCGCGAGCCGCGGCGTCACGACGGCGAGGACCCCGCCGGGCGCGAGGAGCCGGGCCGCCTCGCGGGCGCCGCGCTCCGGATCCACCCAGTGGAGCGCGTCGGCGAGGACCACCAGCGCGTGCTCGCTCCCCGCGAGCCCGGTCTCCTCCGCTGCGGCGTGGACGGGGACGATCCCGGGGACCTCCGCCGCCGCGAGCGCGGCGAGCATCTCGCGCGCCGGCTCGACCGCGTGGACCCGCGCGCCCAGGCGGGCGAGCGGCAGCGCGAGGTGGCCGGTCCCGGCCCCGAGATCGGCGATCCGGGAGGCAGGCCCGCCGGCGAGGGCGAGCAGGCGGGCGACCAGCGTTGCGGGGTAGCCGGGCCTGAGCCGGTAGGCCTCGGCGAGGCGGTTGAACACCCAGCGGCGGTGGTCGTCGGGGCGGACGTCGCGGCGGGACACGGCGGGAGCCTACCGTGGAGGCCTCGCCGCGTCATGGCCGGCGTGCCGGCTGGCCGCGCTCCGCGCCGGAGCGCTACCTCCGCCACTCGACGCCGGCGATCGTCCGCAGATTGTCATAGCTCCAGCGGATGTCGTAGAAGCGCGTCGCCGGGTAGACGCCCGGCACGTAGTCGGGATAGTTCGTGTCGCGCCAGATCCACTCGCCCTCGGCGACGAGCGAGAGACCGTCCCGGAGCGCGTACCGCAGCTCGCCCTTCACGAGCGCCTTGTCGTCGTGCAGTCGCTTCCCGTCGGCGGTGTTGGCCTTCGAGTCGGGGCCGTAGGTGTGGAACCAGCCCTCGAGCCGGGCCCGCGCCGAGAGCGCCTCGTCGAACGCGTAGGCGATCACGAGGGTCGGGTGGTGACCCTGGTACGAGTAGTACGCCTGGAACGGGTCGTTCTGGATCTGGTACCCGTACTCGAGGCGCGCCTCGAGGCGGCCCTCGAGCCGCTTCAGCTCGACGTCCACCGCCGGCTCGGCGCGGTCAAGCCGCTGCAGCGGGTTCCCCGACGAGAAGCCGGTCCCGGCGTCGCGGGCGAGGAGGGTGAAGTCCTGCCGGTGGTCGTAGCCGAACCGGACGCCGGCGGCGTAGCCGTCTCCGCGCGCGTAGCCCTCGCCGAGCACGCGCCAGGAGAGGTCGATCCGGTGCTGCCCGTTGTCGCGCGGGGTGAGGTGCATCGGCGCGCCGGGATCGAAGGCGGGGTCGCGCTCGTACGTGGTCGAGACGTAGCGATAATGGAGCCGGAGGTGCTGTCGGTCGAAGGGTCGGGCGTGCAGGGAGGCCCCCACGCGCCAGGACAGGTAGCTGTACCGCTCCGTGCCGGGCATGTAGCCGGTAGCATCGCGCTGGTAGAGGTCCGGCCAGTCCGGGCGCCAGGCGCCGGAGAGCCCGGCCTCGGCGCAGAGGTCGAGGGCGCGGCTGATCCGGTAGGTCGGCTCGACCGCGACGTGTCCGGAGGTCTCGGAGAGCGACGCCCCGAGGGTCTGCCGGTGCGCGAGCTCGAGCGGTACGGCGAGCTTCCACTCGCCCGCGCGGAGCTCGGGGACGAGGGCCGCCTCCGCGCCGAGGAGACCGCCCGAGACGCGGCGCACGCCGTACCCGTCGAAGCCTCCGCCATAGCCGAGGACCCGGGCGTCGAGGTTCCAGCCGTCGTGGTGCTTCGCGCCCTTCCCGGCGCGGGCGGTGGTCGAGTCGGCGGAGGCGGGTGCGGAGTCCGGGGCGTCGGGACCCGCGGCCGCGGCGGCGCCGCCGGCGAGGAGGAGGGCGAGGGCGAGGGCGATTCGGGTCACGTGGGGGCTCACGGGCAGGCGCAGGGGGTGGAGATCCTTCAAGTCGGAATCCTCGTGGGCTCAGCGGGTGGCCGGCGCGGCGGGGCCGCCCGGAGGGGAGCAGGAGAGGGCGCGCACGTGGGGGTCCTGCGGAGCCTCGGCGCGGAGCTGCCGCGCCCGCTGCTCGCAGCCGGCGCGGTCACCCTCGCGCGAGAGGATCGCGGCGAGGGCGGCGCGGGCGCCGAGGTCGCCGGGGACGAGGTCGAGCAGCTCCTCGAAGCCGCGCCGCGCGTCCTCGACCCGGCCGGCCGCGAGGTCCGACTGCGCGGCGGCCCGCCTCGAGGGGACGTGGCCCGGGTCGATCGCGAGCGCGTGGGCGAGGGCGTCCCGGGCGTCGGGGCGATGGCCGCTCGCGTCGAGGGCGAGGGCCAGGGCGAACCACCCGGCCACGTCCCGGCCGTCGCGGGCGAGGAGCTCGCGATAGAACCGGACGGCCTCGGCGGGACGGCCGGACCGGACCAGGAGGTCGCCCAGGGCGAGCTGCGCGGTGCCGGAGCCCGGCCGGGCCGCGAGGGCGCGCCGGAGCGCGTCCTCCGCCTCGGGGAGCCGCCCGACGCGGGACAGGAGCTGGCCCAGCGACAGCCAGCCCGGCGCGTAGCCCGCGTCGAGCGCGAGCGCCTTGCGGTAGTCGGCCTCCGCCGCCTTCGGGTCGTCCGCGGCCTCCTCGACCGCGGCGAGGTTGTTCCACGCCGCCGGATACGCCGGCTTGAGCGCGAGCGCCTTCGCGTACGCCGCCCGCGCGGCGGCGAGGTCCCCGGCGCCCCGCTCGAGCACGCCGAGGTTCAGGTACGCCTCGGGATAATCGCCGTGCGCGACCTCGATCGCCTTCTGGTACGCGCGCCGCGCGTCGGCGATCCGGCCCTGGCGATCGGCGACCAGCGCCACCAGGAAGTGGTGCTCGGGGACGTCGGGGCCGTCGGCCACCAGGCGCTCCGCCTCGTGCTGCGCGCGGAGGAAGTCCCGGGACTGCAGGGCGAGGCGGAGCAGCCGCCGGCGGGCGAAGCGGTTGGCGGGGTCGAGCCGGAGGGCGCGATCGTACGTCTCGGCGGCCGCGGCGACGTCGCCGCTCCGCTCCCGCGCGAGCCCGAGCGTCGCGTGGACCGCGGCCAGGTCCGGCGCCAGTTCGGCGGCGCGGAGCAAGACTTGCACCGCGCGCGGCACGTCCTCCGCGGCCTCGGTCCCGAGCCATGCCTTGGCGATCCTCAGCCGGATCTCGGCCCGGGCCGGGGCGTAGAGGATGGCCCGATCGAACGCCTGAGTCGCCTCCGGTCGTCGATCCGCGGCGAGGTGGGCGGCGCCCAGGCCGACGAGGGCCCGGGCCCGCTCCTCGTTCGAGCCGGTCGAGGCGGCCGCCTGGAGCAGCGCGATGGCCTCGGCGACGCGGCCGCTCTTGCGGAGCAGGCTGCCGAGCGTGAGCCGCGCGGGCGCGTAGCCGGGACGCAGCGCGAGCGCGTGCCGGAGATCCCGCTCGGCGCCCTCGCGGTCGCCGGTCCGCGCCCGGGCGAGGCCGACGCGGTAGGACGCGTGCGCCCCGGGGCGGAGCTCGGCGGCGCGGAGGAGGTGGGGGAGGGCGCGCTCCGGCGCCGCGCCGGCGAGGAAGGTCTCGCCGAGATCGGCCTCCACGGCGGCGGAGTCCGGGTGCGCCTTCAGCGCCTCCTCGAGGAGGGGGAGAGCCTCCGCGGTGAGGTGGCGCCGGACGGCGACGCGCGCGCGGGCGTGCTCAGGCGAGACCGGCGGCTCCTGGCCGGCGCGCTCGGAGTCTACCCCCGCGCCGGCCTCCTCCTCGTCGCCGGCCGCGGACGCCTCCGCGGCGATGGCGACGTGCACCGTCGCGTTCCCGCGGCGGGCCGCGTAGATCTCCAGGGCGAGGGCGCCCGCGACGAGGGCGACGAGGCCGAGCAGCATCGGCCAGAGCCGGTCGAGCTCGAGGCGTGCGCTCACGGAGCGTCTCCGGCGAGGCCGCCCGCGTCGAAGGTCGGGGCCGGGCGGGCCTCGTCGTCCCCAGCGGCGCGGACCGGCGCGACGGCGGGCCAGAGGCCGCGGCCGTTCACGTTCTGGATCTCGAGCCCGGGCCGGGCGTTGATCTCGAGGACGAGCGGACCGCGCGCCCGGTCCACGACCACGTCCACGCCGAGGTACCCGAGGGGCACCGCGCCGGCCGCGCGCCGCGCGACGGAGAGGATCCCGGCCCAGTCCGGCACGGCCAGCTCGAGGAGGGGCGTGCCGGACTCGGGGTGACGCTCCACCGCGCGCCCGTGGTGGAGCGCGCGGAAGGTCCGGCCGGTCCCGAGGCCCACCGCGATGCCGAGGCCGCCCTGGTGCAGGTTCGCCCGGCCTCCGGACTCCGCGGTCGGGACCCGGATCATCGCCATCAACGGCTCGCCGCGGAGCGTGATCACGCGCACGTCGCAGAGCCCGTCCGCCCAGAGCGCCGCGAAGAGGGGGTGGGGGACGATGCGCTCCTCCACGAACGCGCGGTCCTCGAGCTGGTTCGAGTAGACCCCGAACACCACGTCGGCGAGGTGGCGGGCGAGCTCCACCGGCCGGAGTTCCTCGCCGCCGGCGCGGCGCCACGCGCCACGCTCCGGGTCCCAGTCGCCGACCACCACGATCCCGCCGCCGCCGGAGCCGTTCGCCGGCTTCACCACGAACCGGCCCCGGCCGCGGAGCGCCTCGACCGCCGCGGGCACCGCGAAGAGCCCGTCGCAGACGGCGAGGGTCGCGGCCACGGGGACCCCCGCTGCGGCGAACCGCTCTTTCGCGAGGAGCTTGTCGTCGGCCAGCGGGTAGTGGCGGCGGGGGTTCTCCGGGTAGACGAGCGCGAGGTTCCGCCGGTTGATCCCCACGACCTCGTCGCGGCGGGCGAGCAGGTCGGAGACGCGGGCGCGGAGGCGGGCGGCGCGGGCGCGAGCGGCGGCGGCGAGGCTCACGGCGCCCTCCGGAGGAGCGCGCGGAAGCGGCCGTACTCGCTGAGCCGCATCCCGACCCAGCGCCCCAGGTACACGTCCGCGGCCACTACGAGGAACAGCACCTCGGGGAAACCGATGAGGAGCACCTGCAGCGCGAGGGAGTTCATCACGACGAAGCAGGCGAGCATCACCAGGAGCGTGCCGGCCAGCTCCTTCGCGGCCTCCCGGCCGCCGTGCTCGGTGAGGGAGAGGTAGAAGCGCTCGGCGCAGATCGCGAGGACGGCGATGGGGAAGAAGGCGACGTGGGTGAGCCCCCGTATTCCGAGCCGGTCGGCGATCATCGTCGTGCCGAGCAGCGTGAGCACGACCGCCCCGAGCAGGATGGCGAGGGTGGGGGAGTGGAGCAGCTCGAGCCGCGCGATCCCCCAGCGCGTCGCCGCGACCACCACCACCACCACGAGCACCGCGATCACGCCCAGCAGCGCGCCGGTGTCGCCGGCGGCGGCGGCGATGAGTGCGGGCAGGAAGGTGCCGAACGTCGGCATCCCGACCACGTTCCGGAAGAGGACCACGACGAGGGCGCCGACCGGGAGCATCAGGATCGTCCGGAGCAGGGTGAAGGGCAGCTTCAGCCGGTCGAAGAGCGCCCACACGTTGAAGAGCGTGAAGCTCGCCTTCGCGCGCGGTGAGGGCACGAGCTCCGAGCGCGTCTCGAAGCGATAGTCGAAGTTGACGTCGTTCGTGTGCCGGAAGAGCGCCTCGTCGCCGTAGTAGAGCGCGAGGTAGCGCTCGGGCAGCTCGGCGAAGTGGTGGTTCGTGGGGCAGAACGCGACCCAGTGCCCCGCCACCCAGACCTCCACCCACTGGTGCGAGGTCTTCTTCGTCACGCCGGAGTCGAGGATGAGGCCGCCGACGAGCCGCGACGGGATCCCCGCCGCGCGCGCGAGCGCGACGAAGAGGCGGCTCTTCCCGTTGCAGCTCGACTCACGGAGCCGGAGGGCGGTGAGCGCGTCGGTGGTCCCCTTGAACGGGCGGGGCTCGAGCCCCGCGGTGAAGTCGTAGATCCGGCGGATCCGCTCCAGGAGCGGCCCGTCCTGCGCGCCGATCCGGGCGAGCGCGTCGCGGATCTCCGGGGCGTCCACCTGGATCTCCTTCTCCGGGCGGAGCCACGTCGCCGCCGACGCGGGGTAGTCGGTCGGGACGGGGAGGTCCGGCGGGATGCTCCAGGTCATCCGGTGCGGCACCACCTTGAACGTGTGCCGGAGCGTGGCGCCGTCCGGGACCTCCGCGCCGGTCCAGGTGGCGACGCGGTTGGCGCCGTCGGTGACCTGGGTGAGGTGGAGTCCGGAGGAGGCGTCGCGCTCCTCCGAGATCGACTGGTGCGCGTCGTTCGCGGGGAGGAAGCTGCGGATCCGGACCTCGCCCCCGTGCCCGTCGAACGCCAGCGCGTACGCCACCTCGTACTGCCGGACCGGGAGGACGTTCGCGAGCGAGTACCCGAGCGCGCGGACCTTGTAGAGCATGAGCCCGGCGGCGGCCGCCACCAGCAGGGCGACGGTCGCGCCGACCCTCACGCCCTGTGAGATATGGGATCGGGTCTCCACGGCGCCGAGGAGACTCGGCGAGCGGGTCGGCGGCCACGCCCGCGCGTGAAAGTTCACGAACGCCGGTGGTGGGCGGGGCTGGCGCCGCGCCCGCGCGAACGGCGCGCCCCTCGAATCGCTCGCGCGGTGGTCGGGACCGGAGCACAATGGCGGCGCATGTCGGTGCTGGTCTGCTCCGCTCGTGTCCTCCTCGGCGCCGCCCTCGTCGCGGCCGCCGCCGTCGCGCTCGCCGGGTGCGGGCGCGAGGTGCCGGGGTACGTCGCGGCGCGCCGGACGCTCGTCCAGCGCGTAGTGGCGAGCGGCAGGGTGATGGCGTCGGCCCGCGTCACCCTCGGCGCGGTCGCCCTCGGGAAGGTCCAGTCGGTCGCGGTGGACGAGGGCGATCGCGTCCGGAGCGGTCAGCTCCTGCTGAAGCTCGACGACGCCGCGCTGCGCGCCGCGCTCGACGAGGCGCGGGCGCGGGTCGCCGAGGCCGCCGCCCGGGTGGACCAGGTGCGCGGGCCCGGCGCGCGGAGCGCGTCGGAGGCGGTCCGCCAGGCCGAGCTGCGCGTCGCGCTCGCGGAGCGCGAGCTCGAGCGGACCCGCGCGCTCGCCGCGGCGGGGTCGTCGAGCCCGGCGCAGCTCGACGCGGCCGAGAAGGCGCTCGCCCTGGCGCGGAGCCAGCAGGAGG
>NZ_JALCZA010000090.1 GCF_022690765.1 Anaeromyxobacter oryzisoli
CGCCGGCCACGGCTCCAGCTCCCGCCCCGGCGGCGCCCGCCGCGCCCGACCTCCGCGCCGGCACGGCCGCGGGGGCCGCCCGTGCGCTCGCGGCCCCCGCCGCGGAAGGCGAGGGTGAGCGGCGCGTCGTCCACGCCTCGCCCGTCATCCGCAAGCTGGCGCGCGAGCTCGGGGTGGAGCTGGGCCGGGTCGAGGGCACCGGCCCGGAGGGGCGCATCATCAAGGAGGACGTGCAGGGCTTCGTGAAGCAGGTGATGCACGCCGCGGCGGCCGGCGCCCCCGCGCGCGGCGCGGGCCTGGACCTGCTGCCCTGGCCGAAGATCGACTTCTCGCGGTTCGGGCCGGTCGAGGCGCAGCCCCTCGCGCGCATCCGGAAGATCTCCGCCGCGAACCTCTCCCGGAACTGGGTGATGATCCCCCACGTCACGCAGCACGACGAGGCGGACATCACCGAGCTCGAGCGCTTTCGCCAGGAGCTGAACCGCGAGCACGAGAAGGACGGCGTGAAGGTCACCCTCCTCGCGTTCGTGGTGAAGGCCTGCGTCGCCGCCCTGAAGCGCTTCCCGGAGCTGAACGCGTCGCTCGACGGCGAGACGCTCGTGCTGAAGCGCTACTTCCACATCGGCTTCGCCGCCGACACGCCGAACGGGCTCGTGGTGCCGGTGGTGAGGGACGCGGATCGCAAGGGCGTACTCGAGATCGCCCGCGAGACCGCCGACCTCGCCGCGAAGGCGCGGCTCGGCAAGCTCTCCTTCGACGAGCTGCAGGGCGGCTCGTTCTCGATCTCGAGCCTCGGCGGCATCGGCGGCACCCTCTTCACGCCCATCATCAACGCGCCGGAGGTGGCGATCCTCGGCGTGTCGCGGAGCCAGACGAAGCCGGTGTGGGACGGCGAGGCGTTCGCGCCGCGGCTGACCCTGCCGCTCTCGCTCTCCTACGACCACCGCGTCGTGGACGGCGCGCTCGCGGCGCGCTTCACCACGCACCTCGCCGCGCTGCTCGGCGACATGCGGCGGGCGATGCTCTAGTCGTTCCACATTCAGGAGCCTGTCGGAGTAGCACGACTTCCTGACCCGCTCGCCCTGAGCGTAGGGCCGCCGGAGCGGCCCGAAGTCGAAGGGCACCCGCGACCTGCTCTGATCTGCACGGCGCGAGGGCGTAGCCTCTTATCCCCTGGCAGCAGCCAGCCGCAGGGCTGAAACGTTCGTGCTTCGACCACCTCCGCCGGCCTACGCTCAGCACGAACGGATCTACCAGACGCCACCGGAGTGGAGCAGGTACGGCGACACGGTTCTAACGAACGGCCCCCGACACCGACGCCCTGACCGCCGCGTCGAGCGCCTCGGGCGCCAGCCCCGCCTCGGCGAGGAGCGCGCCCCAGGACGCGCCGGCGCGAACGCGCTCGAGGAGCTGCGGGCCCGGCGCGCCCGTGCGGCGGGCGAGCACCGTCACGAGGATCGTCTCCTCGGTCGAGGCGTTCCCGACCCTCAGCGCCCGGACGGCGCCGGCGTCGGCCCCCGCCCGCGCCACCAGCACCTGATCCACCGCGAGCGCCGCGAGCTCGGCGTCGGAGGCGCCGCGGGCGAGCGCCCCCTCGAACGGCGCGCCGAGCCCGGCCGCCCCGGCGAGCAGCGCCTTCCAGGGGCGCCCTTCCCCCGCGCCGTCGAGGAGCGTCCCGGCGTCGCGCCCGGTCCGCGAGGCCGACCAGTACGCGACCCAGAGCCGCTCTGGCGGCGTGCCGCTCATCACCGCCCGCACGAGCGAGGCCTTCGAGACGCCGAAGACCGCGGAGAGCAGCGAGCTGCGCGTCGTGGCGAGGAGGTACGGATCGGCCGCCGCCGGCCGGGCCGGATCGTAGGACCGGTCCTTGAAGCAGTGACAGGAGACGGCCGACTCGGACCGGGGCAGGGCGGGCGCGGCAGCGAGCAGGAGGGCGGCGAGGAGCGGTCGCGGCATCGAGGCGCAGCCTAGCCGCGGGCGCGAGGTGGGAGCAAACCGCGGTCCGGATCCGTCCTGATCACCGTGGATCCGCCCTCTTCGCGGCATCCCGGCCCCGACGCACGAGGCCGATCACGCGATCTCCTCGAACACCCCGCTTGCGCGGTTCTTCCGGACGTGGTCGCCGGGGTAGATCCGGCCGTTCATCGCGACGTACACGCCGGCGGGGAGCACCTGCGCGAACGAGAGCGCGCTCCCGAGGTTGAAGAGCCCGTCGGAGCTCCCGAACGCGTAGGGGATCATCGCGCCGGTGAGGACGACCGTCTTCCCCACCCCGGCGGCGTGGAGCGCGCGGGCGGTGTCGGCCATCGTGTCGGTCCCGTGGGTGATCACGATCCGGCCCTCGGCGCAGGTCCGGCAGGCCTCGACGATCAGGCGCCGGTCGGCGTCGGTCATCTCGAGGCTGTCGATCATCATCAGCGTCCGGACGCTCACCTCGAGCCGGGAGCGGGCCAGCCGGAGCATCTCCGGGAGATGGCTGTCCTTGAAGTACAGCCGGCCGTTCAGCTCGTCGTACTCCTTGTCGAAGGTGCCGCCGGTCACGAACACGCGGATGGGCTCTGCCACGATCGTCTCCAGGTCGAGAAAGCGCGGCGGATGATACGGCCGGCGCGCCGCGGCCGGAAGACCGCGGCGAGGGTGGCGCGGCGGCCCCGTTCCGCCTACTCTCCCGGGCCCCGTGACCCTCCTCCACGCCGCCGACCTGCGGCTCTCCTTCGGCAGCCGCACCGTCTTCGACGGCCTCACCTTCACGATCGAGGAGGGCGAGCGCGTCGGCCTCGTCGGCGTGAACGGCTCCGGGAAGTCCTCGCTCATGCGCATCCTCGCCCGCGCCGCGGAGCCGGACCGGGGCGAGGTCCAGCTCCGGCGCGGGGCGACCGTCACCTACCTCCCGCAGGAGCCCGAGTTCGCCGAGGGCGCCACCGTCGCCTCCGAGCTCGAGGTCGCCCGCGCGCCCCTCCGCGCCGCCCTGGACGCGCACGCCGCGCTGTCGGCCCGCCTCGCCGGGGAGGCGGACGAGGCGACCCACGCCCGGCTCGTCGACGAGCTCTCGACCGTCTCGGAGCGGATCGAGCATCTCGGCGGATGGGACACCGCGCACGAGGCGCGGCGGCTCCTCGACCGGCTCGGCGTGAAGGACTGGGATCGGCCGGTGGCGGACCTCTCCGGCGGCACGCGCAAGCGCGTCGCCATCGCCCGCGCGCTGCTCACCCGGCCGGACCTCCTCCTCCTCGACGAGCCCACGAACCACCTGGACGCGGACACGGTGGACTGGCTCGAGGAGGAGGTGGACGCCCACCGCGGCGCGCTCCTCCTCGTCACCCACGACCGCTACTTCCTCGGCGACCTGGTGGACCGGATCGTCGAGATCACGCCCGGCGCCGGCGTCACGAGCTACCCCGGGAACTACGAGGCGTACCTCGCCCAGAAGCTCGAGGCGGAGGAGCTCGCCGCGATCGCGCAGCACAAGCGCGAGCGGTGGATCGCCCAGGAGGTGGCCTGGCTCCGCCGCGGCGTCGAGGCGCGGCGGACGAAGAGCAAGGCGCGCATCGTCCGGGCCCGGCGGCTCATGGCCGAGCGCGGCTTCACCGCGCCCCGGGTGGCGGAGCTCCAGGTGGCGCCGCCGCCGCGGCTCTCCCAGGTCGTCATCGAGGCGAACGGCCTCGCGAAGGCGTTCGACGCGCGGGCGGTGCTGCGCGGCGTGGACTTCAGGCTCCAGCGGGGGGAGCGGGTCGGCATCGTCGGGCCGAACGGCGTCGGGAAGACCACCTTCCTCCGGACGCTCCTCGGCGAGCTGCCGCCCGACGCCGGCGAGGTCGTCGTCGGCAAGCGGACGAAGGTCGCCTACCACGATCAGCAGCGGACGAAGCTCGACCCCGAGCAGACGGTGTACGAGGCCGCCGGCGGGAGCCCGCCCGGGCAGACCGGCCAGGACTACGTGACGCTCGGCGACGGGCGCGTCGCCCTCCGCGACTACCTCGACGACCTGCTCTTCCCGCCCACCGTCCAGCGGATGCAGGTGAAGGCGCTCTCGGGCGGCGAGCGGAACCGCCTCCTCCTCGCGCACCTCTTCCTGGAGGGCGCGAACGTCCTCGTCCTCGACGAGCCCACCAACGACCTCGACCTCGTCACCCTGAACGTGCTCGAGCGCCTGCTGCTCCAGTTCGACGGGAGCGTGCTGCTCGTCACGCACGATCGCTACTTCCTCGACAAGGTGGCCACCGCCATCCTCGCGTTCGAGGGGGACGGCCGGGCGATCCGGTATCCCGGCAACTACGAGACCTACCGGACGCTGAAGGAGCAGGCCGAGGCGGCGGCGCGGGCGGAGGCTGACGCGGCCGCGCGCCCCGCCCGCGAGGCCCGCCCGGCGGGCGCGGACCCCCGGGGCGCCTCCTCCGCCCCCGCGGAGCGCGCACGCAAGCCCGGGAAGCTCTCCTTCAAGGAGCAGCGCGAGCTCGAGGGGATGGAGGCGGCGATCCTCGCAGCCGAGGAGAAGAAGTCGGCCCTGGAGGCGGCCCTCGGGGATCCGGCGACGTACCAGAAGGACGGCGCCGCCGTGGCCGGGATGAGGGCGGACCTCGAGCAGGTGACCGGCGACGTCGAGAGGCTGTACGCGCGGTGGCAGGAGCTCGAGGCGTTCCGGAGCGGGGGCGCGTAGCCTGGAGCCGGCGAGCCGCGCGCGTCGCGGGCTGGAAGAGCCGGAGCTCGCGCCGCCCCGGTCGGCCGCGGCTCAGCGCTCCGCGACGGCGAGGAAGGCCGGGAACACGCGCGGGCCGGCGCCGGTGTCCTTCTCGATCTCGAACGCGGTCTCGAACCGGACGTTCTGGAACCCGGCGCGCTCCAGCCGCGCGCCGAGGTCGGCCCGGTCGAAGCCGCGGTGGCCCTGGAACCCCGGCCCGTGGAACGAGCCGTCCTCCCGGTCCAGATCCGCGACGCAGAGGAAGCCGCCGCTCGACAGCAGGCGATGGAACGCGCGCAGGATCCCGTCGGTGTCCGGGATGTGGTGCAGGGTCATGAGCGTGCAGACGAGGTCGAAGCGGAGCTCGGGCGCGGGGCCGGCGGCGAGATCGAGCCGCAGCGTGCTCGCGTTCCCGACGCGACGCGCCGCGATCTTGCCCTGCGCCACGGCCAGCATCTCGCGGGAGCTGTCGGCCAGCGTCACGTGCGCGACGAGCGGCTGGAGCGCGAGCCCGAGCAGCCCCGTCCCGGCCCCGTACTCGAGCATCGTCCGGGCGGCGAGCCCGGGGACGCGCGCGGCGATCGCGGCGGCCACCCGCTGCGCGCGCTCGAGCTTGGCGGGATCCCGATCCCAGGTCCTCGCCCGGGCGTCGAAGTCCGTTGGCTGGCCGGTCACGGAGCGCCCTCCTCGCGGCGAGCGGTGGGCTGCCGTGTGATCTCCGGACCGGTGAGCCGAGCCATGGAGCCTCCTCGTGCGCGACGGACGAGCCGCCTCCATGAGAGCCCATGCCCGGGCGAGCGGGGCGTCACGCTCGGGTCCGCTCGCGTCGCCGCGGGTCGGCGCGCTCGTGCTCGCGGACGAGCGCGTCGGCCAGGGACAGCGGCCCGGACCGCACCGCGTCGGCGTCGATCGTGATCACGTCGTCGGCGGCGTCCGCGAGACGGGGCGCGGGCGATCCGACGAAGAGGATCGCGGCCGGGAGCATGCAGCGGGCCCAGCGCAGCACCTCCCGCGCATGGCGTGCGCTGCGGCCGGGGCGAACCGCGACCACGAGCGTGCGAGGTCTCTTCGCCATGTCTGGAGAACGTCCTTCCCGGCGCGGCATTCCTCGCCCTCCCGTGACGCCGGCGGGGGGATCGCGGGCCCGGCTCAGCCCCGGCGCAGCTCACCTCGCGCGCGCTCCGGCGAGCCGCCTCGCGCGCCGGAAGAGCTCCCGGTCCGAGTCCCCCTGCACGAAGACGAACGTCCGCGGCGTGGCGGGGAGCGGGGCGGCGATGCGCTCGAAGCGTGCGGCCTCCATCGACCCTCCCCCCGGCGGCCGGCGCCGACGTCGCGTCCGGCATGTTCACCACGCGTGCTCGCGGCGACGCCTGACGGGCGCGGCGGAGGCGTCTGCGCGGCGCGCGGGAGGGCCGGCGGCCTTCGGCGCCGGCGGCGGCGAGCGCCCGGCAAGCCGAGCGGTGCTATCGTGCGGGGCGTCACGCTTCCCGAGGAGTCACCCCCGCATGCCCCGCACCCTGTCGCTGTTCGCGTCCCCGCTCCAGCTCCTCGCCGTGCTCGCCTTCTTCCTGCCGTTCTACACGGTGTCGTGCCAGGGGCGGCCGCTCTCCACGGCCAGCGGCTACGAGATCGCGACCGAGGGCTTCCACCTGGACGACGCCACCGGCCGCCGGCTCCAGCGCTCGGCGACCCGGGACGGACGCTCCGGAGACTCGAACGGCGCCGCGACCTGGCTGCTCCTGCTCCCGCTCGTCGCGGCCGGCGCTGGCGCGGCGGCGGCCCTCTCGACGCGCTCCACGGCCGACGCCGCCGCGCAGGGCAAGGCGCGCGTCGCCTCGGCTGCGCTCGGCGCGGTCGGTATCGTGCTGCTGGTCGGGCACGCCCTCGTGCTGCGATCGGACCTGCACCGGCTCGTCGCGGACGACGGCGGCGACGGGATGACCGCCCGGATGGCGCACGCGATCACGCTCGACCTGCAGGTGGGCTGGTGGATCGCGCTGCTCGCGCTGCTCGCCGGCACCGCGCTCGTGGCGACGGCGCACGTCCTGGCCCGGCCCGCGCCGGCGGCCGCGCCGGACGTCGAGGCCGAGAAGCCGACGGGCACCGGGTAGCCGCGGCTAGGCGGCTCGATCTCGAAGGGGCGGGCCCACGCCCGCCCCTCGCGCCCGAAGCGGATCCGGGCGCTTCACCCCACCCGCCGCCCCGCTCGCGCGGGTCGCCCCGAGGGCGCCTCGACGTCCTTCGACGCCTTCTCGGCGGCGCCGGGCTCGCCCATCCAGGCCTTCATCGCGGGGACGACCTTGCGGCGCCAGGTCGGGCTCGCCCGGATCTCGAGGAACGTCCCGACCAGCGCGTCCACCAGGGCGGACAGCTTGCCGGTCAGGGCGAGCCGCTCCAGCAGCCGATCGTCCTCCTCCTCCGTGAGGAGCTCCGGCAGCTTCGCGGCCCGGACGTCGAGGAACTCCGCGTCGAGCGTCGCCTCGAAGACCTGCTCGCCGTGCGTGATGCGCAGGCGCGCCTGGTGGACGAGGAGCCCGACGTCGAGCGCCCGCCGGACCTGCTCGGCGTACGGCGCCGCGGCGCCACGGGCCACCAGCTCCACCACGTCGCCGGCCAGGCCGCGGAGCGTCAGCCGCCCGGTGAAGATCACCTCGACGTCCACGTCCTCCAGCGCCGTCACGGCGGCGGTGGACTCGGACCGCCAGAGCAGCCAGGTCAGGAACTCCCGGCCGAGGTAGGTCCGGCCGCGGAAGAGCTGCTCGCGCGCCTTGTCCTTCTCGACCTCCGCCTCGTCGCGCGTCTCCTCGTCGGTGGCCCGGCCGTCCACGCCGGCGTCGCCCCTGAGGAACGCCGCCTCCGCCCGCGCCTGCTCACGCCTCATGGTCCACCTCCGGCCTCGCCGCCGCGCCCACCCCGACCAGCTCCGCGGTCGGCAGGAGCGCCTTCTCCGGGAGCTCCGCGCGCGCCGCCGCCGCGCCGGGCGTCACCGGGTGCAGCCGCACCTCGAACGCCGCCTCGATCGCGGCCGCGGCCTCTTCCACGACCTTGCGGGAGGCGGCCCAGATCGCGACCTGCCCGCTCTCCAGGTTCCACGAGACGTCGTGCGTCTTCGAGATCGGCTCGGCCTTCTGCCTGAGCTGCTGCCGGACGATCTCGCGGCGCTCGGCCTTCTCGCGCTTCCCCGGCGGGTGCCCCTTCTCCGCGGTCTCGGCGGCGATCCAGCGCTCGACCTCCGCCTTCACCGCCGCCGCGCGCACCTTGATCGCGTCCACGCGCCACGCGAAGAGCGCGTACTCGCCCTGGAGCACCCCGGCGAACTCCGTCGCGTCCGGGTCCTCGAGCTCGACGAACCCGACCGCGCGATCCTCCTCGGCGCGGCGCGGGTCGAGCGGCTCGAACGCGTTCGAGGCGAGGGCGCGGGAGATCCAGCGCCGGAGGTCCGAAGGGGGCTTCCGCGCGTGCTCCGCGTGGAAGCGGGAGAAGGTGACGGCACCACCGAGGACGGGCATGGGGCGCGGAAGATCGGCGATGCGCGCCGCCGCGTCAAGGAGCGGGGAGAAGAAGGCTCACCGCCCCCTCACCACGGCCCGCAGCCCCGGCGCCTCGCGCCCGGTGCGCGCGACGTACTCGGAGTAGCCGCCGCCGTACGGCACGGCTCCGTCTGGCCCCAGCTCGAGCACCCGGTTCGAGAGGGCCGCGAGGAAGCGCCGGTCGTGGGAGACGAACAGCATCGTCCCCTCGAAGCCGGCGAGGGCGCGGATCAGCATGTCCTTCGTGCCGACGTCGAGGTGGTTCGTGGGCTCGTCGAGGACGAGGAAGTTCGGGGGGTCGTAGAGCAGCGTCGCGAGGACGAGCCGCGCCCGCTCGCCGCCGGAGAGGACCTTGCACCGCTTCTCGATGTCGTCGCCCGAGAAGCCGAAGCAGCCGGCCAGCGTACGGAGCGCGCCGACCGACGCGCGGGGGAACGCGTCCTCGAGCGTCTCCCAGATCGTCCGGTCCGGCTCCAGGACCTCCATCGCGTGCTGGGCGAAGTACCCCATCTTCACGCTCGCGCCCACCGTCACGGCCCCGGCGTCGGGGCGGGTCTCGCCCGCGATCATCTTGAGCAGCGTGGACTTGCCGGCGCCGTTCGCGCCGAGCACGCACCACCGCTCGCCGCGCCGCACCAGGAAGTCGAGCCCGTCGTGCACGGCCCGCGCGCCGTACCGCTTCGTGACGCCCTCGCACCGCGCCACGTCCTCGCCGGAGCGCGGCGGGGCGCGGAACTCGAAGTCCACCGTCCGCTTCACCTTGGGCGGCTCGACCTTCTCGATCTTCTCGAGCTTCTTCACGCGCGACTGGACCTGCGCCGCGTGCGAGGCGCGCGCCTTGAACCGCTCGATGAAGGCGAGCTCCTTCTTGAGCATCGCCTGCTGCCGGTCGAAGGCGGCCTGCCGGTGCTGGTCCGCGACGGCCCGCTCGCGCTCGTAGAAGTCCAGGTCGCCGGACCAGGTGGTGAGCTCGCCGCCGTCGATCTCGACGATCTTCGTCACGACGCGGTTCATGAACTCGCGGTCGTGCGAGGTCATGAGGATGGCGCCCTCGTAGCCCTTCAGGAACTCCTCGAGCCAGATGATCGACTCGAGATCGAGGTGGTTCGTGGGCTCGTCGAGGAGCATCGCGTCCGGCCGCATGAGGAGGATCCGGGCGAGCGCGACCCGCATCTTCCAGCCGCCCGAGAGCGCCCCCACGTCGCCCTCCATCATCTCGTCGCCGAAGCCGAGGCCGGCCAGGATCTCGCGGGCCCGCGCCTCGAGGGCGTAACCGCCCAGCTCGTCGAACCGTGCCTGCACCTTCCCGAACCGCTCCACGAGCGCGTCGAGCTCGTCCGCGCGCGCCGGGTCGGCGAGCGCGCGCTCCAGCTCGTGCAGCTCCGCGGCGACCTCCGAGACCGGCCCGGCTCCGTCCATGGTCTCGGCGAGGGCGCTCCGGCCCGACAGCTCGCCGACGTCCTGCGAGAAGTGGCCGATGGTCACGCCGCGGTCGATCGAGACCTGCCCCTCGTCCGGCTGCTCCTCGTGCGTCACGAGCCGGAACAGCGTGGACTTGCCGGCGCCGTTCGGGCCGACGAGGCCCACCTTCTCGCCGCGGTGGACGACGGCCGACGCCTCCACGAAGAGGAGCTGCCGGCCGTGCTGCTTGGAGATGCCGTCGAAGCGGATCACGGGGGCGCGTTCTCGCACGCCGCGCCCCTCCGCCACAAGGCCGAGCCCCGCGCGGCCGGTGGATCCGCGGACGTCCCCGTGGTCTGCTCGCGCGGCCAACCCGGGGGCCCGCATGTGCACGTTCTGCGTGAAGCACGGCGAGGGGAAGCGCTGGTACCTGAACGCGGAGAATTACGCCGCGGATCTCGAGTCCGATCTCCGGCGCCGCGGCTTCATGGTGGACTTCGTCGGCCAGTTCGAGCGCCACCGGCGCGGCATCGAGGTGGGGCTGCGGGCGCTCCGCCTCGCGCCGGAGCCCCTCCGCGCCGGCCTCGCGCGCTCCATCTCGGAGCGACAGCAGCGCGAGCACTTCGGCCAGCCGGTCCCGATCGAGCAGTGCGAGCGCATCTTCGCCATCGCCACGAACATCACCCGCGTCCCCTGCGTCTGCCGCGGCGCACAGAAGAAGGGGTCGGACGCGGAGTCGTGCTGCCTCGTCGCGACGGTCACCCCGCACGACGGGGTGCTCGCGGACGTGTTCGCGGGGTACGAGCCCGGACCGCACGCGGAGGGCTTCGAGAAGCTCACGCCGGAGCGCGCCGTCGCCTACCTCCGCCGGTGCGAGGAGGGCGGCCTCGCCCACACCGTCTGGACGTTCGGGACGCCGTTCATCGCAGCCATCTGCAACTGCGATCTCCCGAGCGGCTGCATGGCGATGCGGGTGCAGCTCCAGGGGAAGGTGCGGGTGATGTGGCGCGGCGAGGACGTCGCCCGCCTCGATCCGGAGCGCTGCAGCGGCTGCGCCGCGTGCGTGCCGCTGTGCCCCTTCGGCGCGCTCGGGAAGACCGGTCCCCGCGCGATCGCCCTCGACCGGACCGCCTGCTGGGGCTGCGGCACGTGCCGCGCCGGCTGCGCCCGCGGCGCGCTGACGCTCGAGGAGCGCGCTCGCGCGCCGGACGTGGCGCGCATCTGGTGAGATGATGAGGCGGCGCGGGGCGCGATCGCTCGCCGCCCCGGCGGCACGGCGGCGGTCCCCCCGCCCGCCCGCTCACGCCTCGGCACTCCGCTGCGTCACCCGGCGCGCCGCTTCGGGGCGCCCCAGGGACCCCTGGCCGCGCGCCGCGGAGGGCGCACAATGAGGGTGAGCGGTCCCCCGGAGGAAGCCATGATCCCGAGCCTGATCGAAGCGCATCTGCGGGAGCATCATCCGGAGTTCGAGCACCACGCGCACGCGCGGGCGTTCACCGCGCAGGAGCTCGCCGCCGCCGAGCACGTGACCGGCTACCGGGTCGCGAAGCCGGTCGTGGTCCGGCTCGACGGCAAGCTCGCCATCGCCGTCGTGGCGGCGACCGATCGCGTGAGCCTCGGCACGCTCGAGGAGGCCACCGCCTCCAGCGCGGAGCTGGTCCCCGAGGTCGAGTTCTGGCCGTCCTTCCGGCCGTGCGATCCGGGCGCCGAGCCCCCGCTCGCGCTGTTCGGGCTGCCCATCTTCGTGGACGAGAAGCTCCTCGAGGAGGAGCGGCTCGTGATGCCGGGCGGGACGCACGAGGACGCGGTGGTGCTCGAGACCGGCGAGTGGCTCCGGTGCGAGCAGGTGCAGCCCGTCGCCAACCTCGGCGTCCGGGCCGGCGAGACCCGGCACTAGCGGAGCAGTGACCGCGCGCTCACGCGGGCGGCATCGGCTCGTCCTTCCGGTAAGCCGTCCCGCTCAGGATGGCGACGAGCGCGCCGCCCTCGTCGGTGACGCGCACGGTGCAGCTCGAGAACCGCCGGGAGAGCCCCTCCTCGCGCGCCTCGGCGACGAGCACCCCCGCGCGGGTCGCCTTCATGAAGGTGATGGTGGCGGACACGGAGAGCGCGACGGTGCCGTGCGAGTTGGAGGCCGCGGCGGAGGCCAGGTCGGCGAGGGTGAAGATCGCGCCGCCCTGGACCACCCCGGCGGCGTTCAGGTGCTGCGGCCCGACCTCGAGCCGCGCCCGAGCGAAGCCGTCCTCCACCTCGAGGAGCTCGACGCCCGCGCCCGCAGCGAAGCGGTCGCCCGTGGTCAGGAACCGTCGGAGATCGATCATGCCCCATCGTACCGCCGGGATCCCGGCGCGGTCATGGCGCGCAGCCCGGCGAGCCCGGGTAGGCTTGCGTGCATGAGGACCCGCACCCGTTGGCTCCTCCCCGCCGCGCTCGCGACCGCCTCGCTCGCCTGCGGTCACCGCGCCGGGAGCACGCACCCTCCCCTCCAGCCGCAGGCCGAGGCCGCGATCCCGGTCGTCGATCCGAGCGCCATCACGACCCCGCGCGATCGCCCCACGCCGGCCATCGACCGGGTGGCGGTGAAGCTCGCGCGCACGCCCGGCGGCGGCCTCAAGGTGCTCGAGGTCCTCTCGCCCGACCTCACCGACACCGAGAAGGCCGAGCTCCAGCAGGCCATCGAGCGCGGCGAGGCGCGCCCCGAGTTCGAGCCGGAGCGGCCGGTCTCGACCTGGACCACCACGGTCATCCGCCGCCGTCCCTGACGTCGCCCCCTCCGCCGGCGTCGCACGACGCGGGCGGCGCGGAGCTCGGCCGCGGCGAACCCGCCACGGTGTGAGCCGGAATCACTTCCCGGCCGGGGCGACCGATCGCGCAACCCTTCGCAACGCCTGGCGAACCGCTGCGGGGCCGCTGGTCCGGGGCATGCAACGTCACCGGGGCGGCTCCCAGCGGTGAGGGCCCGCACGCCCACCCGGAGAGCAGGAGACGCACATGAGAACTCGCCAGGTCGCGCTCGCGCTGCTCCCGACGCTCCTCCTCCCCGCCTGCGTCGCCACCACGACGACCACCCGCACCTGGGGTGATCCGTACGCGCAGGGTGAATGGGCCCGCTACGGGCGGGTCGAGCAGGTCCGAGAGATCGTGCGCCGGCAGCAGGGCGACCCGGCCGCGGGCGCCGTCGCGGGCGCGCTGATCGGTGGCCTCCTCGGCGCCGCGATCGGCGGGGGCACGCATTACGACCGCTGGGGCTACGCGCATCGGGGCGACGGCGCCGCGGGGGCCGTGGTGGGGGCCGTCGGCGGCGCGGCGGTCGGAGCGGCGGCGAGCCAGGGCTCCGCCGAGGACCGCACCTACGAGGTCTTCGTCCGGTTCGAGGACGGCGGGGGAGAGACGTACACCTACCGCGGGTACTCGCCCTTCCGGCCCGGCGACGCCGTGACGCTCACGCCCCGCGGGCTCGTGCACGGCTGACCCGCATGAGGCCTCCCTCCGCCGGCGAATCGCCGGCGAGGAGGGGGATGTGCCCGGCTGCTCGCCGAGGCGCCTGCGGGCGCGGCGAACCGGCGGAGTCGCACGGGAGCGTCGGCGCCCGTGCGCTCCGCCGCCGACGGTCAGGCGATCTCGAGCCACTCGAACCACACGGGGTGGCTCGCCTTGTACCACTCGAGCACCTCGCGGATCCGGGCCTGCCTGTCCTTCGGCATGACCTTCTCGTCGATCCGGTCGAAGTGGACGCGGATCCGGTCGCCGTCGTGCTCGAGGGCCTGGGAGAGCATCGTCTGCAGCTCGTTCCGGATCCGGCCGGAGTCGGAGATCTTCACGGCGCGGCGGGTGAAGTCCACGCCGGAGAGGAACCGGACGAGGAGCGGGCTGAAGACGTGGCGCATCTGCTCCAGCGGCTCCATCAGCCGGAACGTGAACGCGATGCGGGCCGACGCGTTGTGGGTGGCGAGCCGGGTCGTCACCCGGTAGCGCCCCTCGCCGACCTTCTCGACGCCCGGCGACCCGGTGTACGGGTCCTCGCACATGTACCCGACGCTCGCGAGCACGCCCCACTTCTTCTCGGGCAGGAAGTCGTCGGCGCGGATCACCCGCTGGCCGAGCGGCATGTTCGAGGAGGCGGCCACCTCGATGGCCTCCGCGTAGGTCTTCGCCTCGCCGGCCTCGATGGTGCGCCCGCCGAACAGCTCGCCGAGGCGCCGCTGGAAGTCCGGCGCCGCCGGGTCGAGCTGCATGAGCTTCGCCTCGTCCGCGCACGGCAGCGCGAACGTGGGGGAGAAGACCGCCATGGTGGCGTCCACGTCGAGCACCGACGAGAGGCTCGACGCCTGCATCGCCTCGGCGGTCGCCGCGTAGCCGTCGCAGAGGAACACGTGGGTCGCCCCCGCCGCGTCCTGCCAGCTCCCCACGAGGAACGTCGGCGCGTACGTCCCGGAGTCGGTGAAGACCTCGACGCCGGCCGGCGTCTTCCACCCGTCCTCGACGAGGTGCGCGCCGAGCGCCTTCCACTCCTCCCAGAGCTTGCCGAGGCGGCCCACCCGGCTCTTGCCCCGGAGCGTCCAGACGTGGACGTTCTTGCGCTCGATCCCGGGGTACGTGGCCTCGATCGCCTCCATCACCTGCTTGCGCGGCGTCCGGTAGTCGAGGAGCACCGAGGCGCGCTCCGCCGCCCTCGCCACGCGACGCGGGAGCGTGAGGCAGCCCATGTACGACTCGTACGGGCGGGAGACCGTGAGCGGCGAGTCGAAGAGGTGGAACACGGCCATCGGGCCGGTGGGCTTCCCCTCCGCGAAGCGCGAGGTGTTCTCGAGCGTGTCCACCGCGGCGCCCCACAGCGTGATCCCCTTGTCGCGCAGCCCGGCGTAGAACTCCTCGAACGAGTGGGCGGGATCGTTGAGCAGCCGGTGGACGAGCCCGTCCACCTGGCGCGCGACCTCCGGCCGGGCGTACACGCGGCCGAACCCGAGGAGCGGGTTCGCGCCCATCTCCGGGGTCTCGCCCGCCTTCGGCATGAGCCCCTCGCCGAGGCAGACCATGATCGCGTGGTTCTCGGGGAGCGTGCGCGTGAGGTGCCAGAGCCCCTCGCTCATCACGTACGCGCTGATCGCGTCCGCCCCCTTCTTCACCTGGTTGTAGGTGGCCTTGTCCTTCCCAGCGCCGGCGCCGAAGTCGCCGTAGAGCCGGGTGCCGAGCGCCGTCGCGGCCGAGGTCATGGCGAGGCAGCGGGCGATGCCGCGCGGCGTGAAGCTGTGGGCCGAGACCGGATCCGGCTGCTGCCGCTCGACCTCGACGTCCTCGAGCCAGAGGTGGAACCGCAGGAGCACGGGCCGGGTGTCGAAGGCCCACTGGGCGATGATGTTGCGCTTCTGGGTGTCTGGCATGGGCTGGGGCTCCGGGAGGGGGCGTCGGGTGGGCAAAACGGGGGCGCCATTCTAGAGGAAGTCGGCCGAGGTGGAAAAATCAGATAGGGCCGCACCGCACGATCGTGCGGACCGGACGACAGTTTGGGCTCGCCCGGAGCGGGGCGCGGTGACCGGCTCGCCGGCGCGAGCCGGACACGCGGTCCCGACCCCCGGCGTGGACGCCGGCGTCGTCCGTTGTAACGGACATCCGCTTGACGGGAGTGTCGTCCGTTATCTAGGATACAGACCTCCTCGCGGTCGGTTCGCCCGAGCGGAGCTCCCCGTCACGGGGCCCGCCGGCGCTCCCCGTCCGCCGGCGCACGGGACGTCATGGACGAGCTCCTCTTTCCGCTCTTCGTGAAGCTCTCCGGCCGCGACGTCCTCGTCGTCGGCGGCGGGGCGATGGCGTCGGTCCGCGCCCGCCAGCTCGCCGCGGCCGGCGCGCGGATCACGGTGGTCGCGCCCGAGATCCGCGAGGAGGTCGCGCGGCTCGCGGTCGTGGCGCGCCGTCGCGCCTTCGAGCCCTCCGATCTCGACGGGGCGTGGCTCGCCGTCGCCGCCGCGACGCCCGAGGTGAACCGGACGGTCGCCGCCGAGGCGGAGGCCCGGCGGATCCTCGTGAACGCCGTGGACGACCCGGCGCACGCGACGGCCTACACCGCCGGCGTGGTCCGCCGTGGCGGGGCGACCGTAGCGGTCTCGACCGGCGGGAAGGCCCCGGCGCTGGCCGGGCTCCTGCGCGAGGCGCTCGAGGCGGTGCTGCCCGACGACGCCTCCACCTGGGTGGAGGTGGCGGAGCGCGCCCGCGCGGAGTGGCGGCGCGAGGGGGTGCCGATGGCGACGCGCCGGCCCCTGCTCCTCGAGCGGCTCGGCGCGCTCTACGCCGACGGCCGGGGCGCCGCGCCGTCGTCGCCGCCCGCGCCCGGCGGGTTCGTCTCGCTGGTCGGCGCAGGCCCGGGGGATCCCGGCCTCCTCACCCGGCTCGGGGCGGAGCGGCTCGCGCAGGCCGACGTGGTGCTCTACGACGCCCTGGTGGATCCCGCGGCCCTCCGCCTCGCGCCGCGGGCGCACTGCTTCCACGTCGGCAAGCGCGCGGGCCGGCCGAGCGTCTCGCAGCGCGCGATCGAGCGGCTCCTCGTCCGGGCCGCGCGGCGCGGGCAGCGGGTGGTCCGGCTCAAGTGCGGCGATCCCTTCGTGCTCGGGCGCGGCGGCGAGGAGGTGCGGGCGCTGGCCGACGCCGGCGTGCCGTTCGAGGTGATCCCCGGGGTGACCTCGGCGATCGCCGCCCCCGCCCTGGCGGGCATCCCGGTCACCCACCGCGGCCTCGCCGCCGGCTTCGCCGTCGTGTCGGGTCACGCCGAGGGCACCTACGGCCCGCTCCTCGACGCGATCGCCCCCGCCACCCTCACCGTCGTCGTGCTCATGGGCGTCGGCGCGCGCGCGGGGATCGCCGCCCGCCTCCTCGCCCGCGGCTGGGCCCCGGACACGCCGGCCGCGATCGTCCTCGGCGCCTCGCGCGGGGAGGCCTTCACCTGGACCGGGCCCCTCGCCGGGCTCGCCACCGCGCCGCTCCCCGAGGAGCGCGCGCACCTCCCCGGCACCCTCGTCGTGGGCGCCGTCGCCGCCCTCGCCGCCGCGCGCGAGCGACCCCGCGCCGCCGCCGGCGATGACCGCTGAACCAGGCTGAACCAGGAGCTCCGATGACCTCGACCACCGTCCCCGCCGACCGCGCCCGCGCCACCTTCGCCGACCCGAGCGAGATCGACGACTTCGTCGCCCACCTCCGCCGCTTCGAGCGCGGCGAGCTCGACGCCGACGCCTGGCGCGCGTACCGCGTCGCGCGAGGCGCCTACGGGCAGCGCCAGGAAGGCGTGCACATGCTGCGTGTGAAGGTGCCGCAGGGGATCGCCGACGCGGCGCAGCTCCGCGCCCTCGCCGACGTCGCCGCGCGGTTCTCGCGCGGCTTCGGCCACGTCACGACCCGTCAGAACGTGCAGTTCCACTTCCTGCGCCCGGCGGGGCTCGAGCCGGCGCTCCGCCGACTCGCCGAGGCGGGGCTCACCACCCTCGGCGCGGGCGGGAACGCCGTCCGCAACGTCGTCACCTGCCCGCTCGCCGGGATCTCGGCCGACGAGGTCTTCGATCCCACGCCCTACGCGGAGGCGGCGACCCGCCACTTCCTGCGCCACCCGCTCGCGAAGGCGCTGCCCCGCAAGTTCAAGCTCGCCTTCGAGGGGTGCCGGGCGGACCACGTCGCCACGCCGATCCACGACCTCGGCTTCCGCGCCGCGGTGCGCGAGGAGGGCGGGCGCGCCGTCCGCGGCTTCCGGGTGACCGCGGCGGGCGGGACGTCGTCCCTCTGCACCTCCGGCTTCCTCCTCGTCGAGTTCCTCCCGGCGGCGGACGTGCTCGCCCTCGCCGAGGCGGTCGTGCGGGTCTTCCACGCGCGCGGCGACTGGGTGAACAAGTCCCGGAACCGGCTCAAGTTCCTGGTCCGCGCCCTCGGAGAGGACGCCTTCCGCGACCTGGTGCGCGCCGAGCTCGCGCGCGTGCGCGCCGAGGGTGCGCCGCGCCTGCCCTTCGACCCGGAGCGCCCGCCCGAGGAGCGGGCCCCCGCGCACGCGCGGCCGGCGGCG
>NZ_JALCZA010000091.1 GCF_022690765.1 Anaeromyxobacter oryzisoli
ACGGCGGCGCCCGCCACGGCGCGCGCGAGCGGGAGCCGCACCGCCCGCGGCCGCCGCCGGCGGGCCCACGCGCCGGGATCGCCGGCCGGCGTCGGTCCCCGCGCGAGCCGGAGCGCCTCGGCGAGGTGCAGCGCACGCCGCCCCGTGCCCTGCTCGATCTGGGTCCGGCACGAGAACCCGTCCGCCAGGAGCAGCTCGCCCTCGGGGGCGCGACGCACCGCCGGCAGGAGCGCGCGCTCCCCGCATGCGACGGAGACGTCGTGGCGATCGCCCGCCTCGAACCCGAACGATCCGGCCATGCCGCAGCAGCCCTCCTCGGGCCGCTCGATCTCGAGGCCGAGCCGGCCGAGGACCCGGTGCTCCGCGTCCTCGCCGAGCACCGCGTGGTGGTGGCAGTGGAGCTGGAGCAGCGCGCGCCGATCGAGCCGCCCCACCGGGAAGCCGGGGTCGCCGTCCACGAGCTCGGAGAGGACCTTCACCTGGCGGGCCACCGCGATGGCGCGGGGGTCGTCCGGGAAGAGCTGCCCGGCCTCGTCCCGGAACACCGCCGCGCAGGAGGGCTCGAGGACGAGGATGGGCTGCCCCGCACTCGCCGCCGGGGCGAGCGCGTCGAGGCACCGGTCGAGCAGCCGGCGCGCCCGGTCGAGCATCCCGTAATCGTAGAGCGGGCGGCCGCAGCAGAGCCGTCGGCGCGGCAGCTCGACCGCGTAGCCGGCGTCCTGGAGCACCTCGACCGCAGCGGTCCCGACCTCCGGGTGGAAGAAGTCGGTGAACGTGTCCGGGAAGAGGACGATCCGGCGCGCGGCGGGGAGCGCGGCGGCTGGGGCGCCGCCGCGGCCGCGGGCCCGGAACCACCGCCGGAAGGTGATCGGCGCGAACCGGGGGATCCGGCGCGCGGGCGCCATCCCGGCGAGCGCCTTCGCGAGCGCGGACAGCCCGGGCGCCGCCCCGACCGCGTTCACGACGCCGGGCGCGATCGCCGCGAGCCGCGCCCATTGCATCACGAGCCCGAACGCGTAGGCCGACCGCGGCCGGAGCCTCCCCGCGTACCGGTGGGCGAGGAACTCGGCCTTGTAGGTGGCCATGTCCACGCTCATCGGACAGTCGCTCCGGCACCCCTTGCACGAGAGGCAGAGGTGGAGCGCGTCCTCCACCTCGGGCGCCCGCCACCCGCCCTTCACCGGGTCCCCCACCAGCATCTCGTGGAGGAGCCGCGCGCGGCCGCGGGTCGAGTGGAGCTCCTCGTGCGTCGCGCGGTAGCTCGGGCACATCACGCCGCCCGACTCCCGGCGGCACTCGCCGACCCCCACGCAGCGCAGCACCGCCCGGCCGAACGAGCCGGCGTCCTCCGGGTACCGGAACCAGGTCCGCGGCCGGACCTCGTGGAAGCCGGGGCCGAGGCGGAGGTTCACGTCGTTCGGGTACGGGTCCACCACCTTCCCCGGGTTCATCTTCCACTCGGGGTCCCAGATGCGCTTGAAGGCGCGGAACGCGTCCACGAGCTCCGGCCCGAACATCCGCACCAGCAGCTCGCCGCGGGACTGCCCGTCGCCGTGCTCGCCCGAGAGCGACCCGCCGAACGAGACCACCAGGTCCGCCGCGTCCTGCGTGAAGCGGTGGTACCGCTCGACGCCGGCGCGCGTCGCGAGGTCGAAGGTGATGCGGGTGTGGACGCAGCCCTGGCCGAAGTGGCCGTACAGCGCGCCCTGGTAGCCGTACCGGTCGTAGAGCGCGCGCAGCGCGCGGAGGTACGGGCCGACCCGGTCCGGCGGGACCGCCGAGTCCTCCCAGCCCTCCCAGGTGTCGCGCGCTCCGGGCACGCGCGCGCTCGCGCCGAGGCCGGACTCGCGGATCTTCCAGACGACGCGCTCCTCGTCCCGGTCCTCGTAGACCTTCGCGGTGGGGCCTCCCGCCCGGCGCAGCCCCGCCAGCGCCTCGCGCGCCTTCGCGACGGCGTCGTCCCGGTCCGCCCCGCCGAACTCGACGAGGAGCCAGCCCCTGCCCTCCGGCAGCAGGTGCAGGCGCTCCTCGTGGAGGTGCTTCCGCCGCATGTCCTCGACGAGGAGCTCGTCCATCGCCTCGAGGCCGATGGGCGCCCAGCGGCGGACGTCCGGCACGTGGTCCGCCGCGGCGTAGATGTCGGGGTAGCCGAGCACGACCAGCGCGCGTCCCGGCGGGCTCGGGACGAGCCTCACCTCCGCCTCGAGGATCGCGACGCAGGTCCCCTCCGAGCCGACGAGGGCGCGCGCGACGTGGAACCCGTGCTCCGGGAGGAGCTCGTCGAGGTCGTACCCCGACACGCGCCGCGGGATGCGCGGGTAGCGCGCGCGGATGAGGTCCGCGTACCGGTCGCGGAGGTCGGCGAGCGCGCGGAGGATCCCGCCGAGGCGGCCGCCCGCGCGCTCCGCCGCGGCCAGCGCGGCCGCGTCCGTCGGTCCGACCCAGGCGTCGAGCCCGTCGTAGGTGAGGATCCGGAGCCGCTCGACGTTCTCGGCGGTCCGCCCGGCCATCATCGAGTGCACGCCGCAGCTGTCGTTGCCGATCATCCCGCCGAGCGTCGCGTGGTCGTGCGTCGAGGGATCCGGGCCGAAGGTGAGGTGGAACCGCTCGGCCGCGTCGCGGAGCGCGTCGAGGACGAGGCCGGGCTCCACCCGGGCGATCCGGCGGTCCGGGTCGAGGGCGGAGATCGCGCGGAGGTGCTTCGAGAAGTCGATCACCACCGCCACGTTGCAGCACTCGCCGGCGAGGCTCGTCCCGCCGCCTCGCGAGAGGACCGGCGCCCCATGGCGCCGGCAGATCGCCACCGTCGCGATGACGTCCTCGATCGAGCGCGGGACGACCACGCCGATCGGGACCTGCCGGTAGTTGGAGGCGTCGGTCGCGTACAGCGCGCGATCACCGTCGTCGAACCGGACCTCCGCGCCCGTCTCGCGCGCGAGATCCGCGGCGAGCGCCCGCGCGGCCTCGGTCGGGAACGGGCGATCGGCGCCGTACGGGATCTCCTCCGCGCGGACCCGGCGCGACGGCATCGCCGACGGTCCGATGCCCGGCACCACGAGGCGATCCTCTCCCATCCTCTCCATCTCGTCCCCCTCGTCCTCGAACCCGAACCCGAACCCGTGCCCGCCTCCCGTCTCCCGTAGCCCCTGGCCCGTGATCCGACGGCGCGGTCGGACCACGTGAACCGGGCCACGGGCCACGCGACCCGGTGCACGGGTCACGGAGAGGCCGGTGACGGTGACGGGCACGGATCACGACGCGTCCCCGGACCCGACCCCCGACCCCCCGACCCCCTTCCCGCGTCACCACTTCACCCCGTTCACCCCACGCGGTACCTCTCCGCGTCCGCCCGCTTCAGCTCGAGGCCGAACCCGGGCCGGTCGCGCTGCGGCGCGAGCACGCCGTCGCTCGGCTCCGGCGCGCCGTCCAGGAGCATCCGCTCGATCCGCACGTGATCGTGGAACCACTCGGCGTGCGCCGCGGTCTCGGCGGCGCAGAGCGGGGCGGCGTGCAGCGCCGGGGCGCAGTGCGACGACAGCGGCGCGGCGAACGCCGCCGCGACGGCCGCCGCCGCGAGGAACCCCGTCACGCCCCCGCAGCGGGTCAGGTCGGCCTGGAGCACGTCCACCGCGCCGGCCTCGAGCATCCTGCGGAAGTACGCGGGGGAGTGGCCGTACTCCCCCGCCGCCACGTCCATCCCGGCGGGCGCGCGGTCGCGGACGAGCCGCAGGCCCGCGAGATCGTCCGAGGAGACCGGCTCCTCGAGCCAGGTGACGCCCTCGCCGGCGAAGACGTCGGCGAGCGCGAGCGCCTGCTTGCGCGTGTACGCCCCGTTCGCGTCCACGAACAGCCCCGCGCCGCCGATCGCCGCGCGCGCGATCCGGACGCGGTCCGGGTCGGCGCGCGCGTCCCGCCCGACCTTCATCTTCACCGCCGGGAAGCCCTGCGCGGCCCACTCGCCGAGCTGCTCCTCCAGCTCGCGCTCACCGTACGAGCAGAAGCCGCCGCTCCCGTAGACCGGCACGGCCGCGTGCGCGCGCCCGATCAGCACCGCGAGCGGCAGCCCCAGCAGCTTGCCCTTCAGATCCCAGAGCGCGACGTCCACCGCCGAGAGCGCCATCCCGCCCGCGCCGCCCGCGCCGGCGTTCCGGATCGCGCGCCGCAGCGCGCGGTGGGCCGCGGGCGGATCGAGCGCGTCGGCGCCGCGGACCGCGTCGCCGAGGAGGCCCGCGGCGAGGCCGGCCGCGCTCGCGTCGGCGTAGGTGTAGCCGAACCCACGGGCGCCGCCGCCCGCCACCTCCACCGCGACGAGCGTGGTGGAGTCCCAGGAGAGCGTCCCGTCCGACTCCGGGCGGTCGGTCGGGACGCGGTACGCGGCGGCGGCGATCGCCTCCACGGTCGCGTCGGGGCGGGCCACGGTCACCTTCCGTGCGGGAAGAACGACTTGATCGCGTCGCGCCAGGAGTCGAGGATCATCGCGCCGCGATCGGGGTCGCCCTTCAGGATCGACGACACGTACCCCTTCGCCTGCTCGAAGGTGATGTGCGGGGGCAGCGGCGGCACGTTCGGATCGGTCCGCGCCTGGACGAGGCACGGGCGATCGGCCGAGAGGGCCCGGTCCCAGGCCGGCCCGACGTCCTCCGGCCGCTCGATCCGCGCCGCGGCGAGCCCGAGGGACTCCGCGAACGCGGCGTAGTCCACCGCGGGCAGGTCCTGCGACGCCTCGAGCTTGGCGTCGCCGGCCATGACCCGCTGCTCCCAGGTCACCTGGTTCAGGTCCCGGTTGGCGAGGACCAGCACCACCAGCCGCGGGTCCTTCCACTCCCGCCAGTACTTCGAGATCGTGATGAGCTCGGCCATCCCGTTCATCTGGAGGGCGCCGTCGCCGGCCAGCGCGATCACCACGCGGTCCGGGAAGGCGAACTTGGCCGAGATCGCGTACGGCACCGCGGGCCCCATCGTCGCGAGGTTGCCGGAGAGCGACGCCATCATCCCGTCGCGCAGCCTCACGTCGCGCGCGTACCAGTTCGCGCTCGAGCCCGAGTCGGCCGAGAGGATGCAGCCGTCGGGGAGGCGCGGCGAGAGCTCCCAGAAGACGCGCTGGGGGTTCACCGGGCTCGCGGGGTTCATGGCGCGCGCCTCGAGCACCTCCCACCACCGCCGGACCTCGCCCTCGATCTGGTCGCGCCAGCGCCGGTCCTCGCGCGGCCGGAGGAGCGGCAGCAGCGCCCGCAGCGTCTCCCCCGCGTCGCCGACGAGGTTCACCTCCATCGGGTAACGGATCGAGAGCATCCGCCCGTCGAGGTCGATCTGGACGCCGCGCGCCTGGCCCTCGCGGGGCAGGAACTCCGGGTACGGGAAGGACGAGCCGACCATGAGCAGCGTGTCGCACTCGCTCATCAGCGTCCACGAGGGCTTCGTGCCCAGGAGGCCGATCGCGCCGGTGACCCACGGCAGGTCGTCCGGGAGCACCTGCTTGCCGAGGAGCGCCTTCGCGACCCCCGCGCCGAGCCGCTCGGCGACCGCGCGCACCTCCGCGCCGGCCGCCCGCGCGCCCGCGCCGACCAGCATCGCCACGCGCTGGCCGGCGTTCAGGACGTCGGCCGCCCGCCGGAGATCCTCCTCGCAGGGCAGGACCCGGGGTGCGGCCCAGCCCATCCCGCTGTGAATGGTCGCGTGCCCGTGCGGCGGCGCCTCGTACTTCTCCTCCTGCAGGTCGTTCGGCACGATCACCGCGGTGACGGTCCGCTCGGCCTGGGCGATGCGGAACGCCCGATCGACGAGGTGACGGGCCTGCGACGGCACCATCATGGTCTGCACGTACTCGCGGGCGACGTCCTTGAAGAGGGTCTGGAGATCGACCTCCTGCTGGTAGCTCCCGCCCATCGCCGCGCGCGCCGTCTGGCCGACGATCGCCACCACCGGCTGGTGATCCATCCGCGCGTCGTAGAGGCCGTTCAGGAGGTGGATCGCGCCGGGGCCCGAGGTCGCCATGCACACCCCGGGGCGCCCCGTGAACTTCGCGTGCGCGCACGCCATGAAGGCCGCCATCTCCTCGTGGCGGACCTGGATCAGGCGGAGCTCCTTCACCGGGTGGAACGCGGAGAAGATGCCGTTGATGCCATCGCCCGGGTAGCCGTAGACGCGGTCCACGCCCCAGGCGACGAGGCGGCGCAGCAGGTACTCGCCGACGGTCATGCGCCCTCCCCGACCACCGGGTGCGCCATGGTGGTCATGAGCGTCATCGCCTCGTCGCGCGCGTCGAGGCGGGTGTGCTGGATCACCACCGGGACGTCGGAGCGGAGCACGCTCGAGAACGCGACGCCCCGCGGCACCGGCTCCGGCGACTCGAGGTCGTCGTACCGGAGGTGAAGCGTCCGGCGCGCGGGGACGGTGACCCGGTACGGGCCGGCGGGCTCCCGGTCCACGAAGAACACCTCGATGTCGAGGTGCGCGTCCCGGTCGCCGGCGTTGAGCACGCAGGCGGCCTCGTGGCTCTCGAGCGCGCGCCCCTGCCCGCCCGCGCGCGGCGGGAGCCATCCCTCGGCGATGGCCCAGGTCCGATGTCCGATGCTCAAAGGAGCCCCTCCCCGACCGCGGCGCACGCGCCCGCGCGCATGCAGGAACGGTAGGGACGGCCCCAGCGGCCCGCGAGGGCCACGCGGCGGAGGGCCTCGCGCGCGGCGAGTGGGGCGGCCGTCGAGGCGAGCGACGGCGGGGCGAGCGCCGTCGCGGCGCCGCTGCTAGCGGGGGGCCTCGGGCGCCGGCTCGCGGTTCGCCCCGCCCGCCGGCAGGGCGCCCGCGGAGCCCGGCGGGTTCGCGAGCGGGAACCGGGTGGCGTTGTCGAGCAGGGTGAGCCCGACGAGCAGCGCGACGAACACGAGGGAGGTCGCGAAGACGAGCCGGTTCGCGCCGCGCTGATCCCACAGGTGCATGAAGAAGAGGACGACGAGCGACCCCTTCGCCGTCGCGATGACGAGCGCGACCGCCACGTGCCACCCGCCCGGCAGGGGCGCCCGGGCCGCCAGGTACGTGGTGACGGTCAGGACGAGGAGGGCTATCCAGACCAGCGCGTAGCGTCCGGCGTGCGCGTGGTGCTCGAGCTCCTGCTCGGCGCGGGCGATCGGCTCCTGTTCGGCCATGGCGGGCTCGCTTCGGGTCAGATCAGGTAGATGAGCGGGAACACGAAGATCCAGACGAGATCGACGAGGTGCCAGTACAGGCCGGCGAGCTCGACGGGGATGTGGTACTCGCCGGTGAACCTCCCGCGCCACGCGAGCGCGCCCACGATCGCGAGCGCCGACATCCCGATGATCACGTGGATCGCGTGCAGGCCGGTGATGAGGAAGTAGAGGGAGAAGTAGAGCGACGCGCCGGGCGCCTGCACCCCCTCGAACGTGTAGTAGCGCCCCGGGAGCTGCCCCTCCTGGAAGTGGTGGGCGTACTCGATCGCCTTGAAGCCGAGGAACACCAGCGCGAGCCCGACCGAGGCCGCGAACAGGAGCGCGGTCCGCCGCCCGTTCCCCTTCACCGCCGCGTCGAGCCCCATCGCCACCGTGAACGAGCTCGTCACCAGGACGAGCGTGTTCACGAACCCGATCCAGGTCTCGATGGAGCGCGACGACTGGGCGAAGCCCTCCGGGTACAGGAAGCGGTAGACGCCGTACGCGGCGAAGAGCGCCGTGAAGAGCAGCACCTCGGTGGCGAGGAACAGCCACATCCCGAGGCGGGCCGCGTGCGCCTGCTTCTCGAGCGACTCGAAGTGATGCGCGAGCGGGCTAGCTTGCATGTCTCGGCTCGGGCTCGACGCCGCCGGGCGGAGCCTCGCCGGCGTGATGGTAGTCGTGCGGCGGGTGGGTGATCACGGGCGTCACCTCCCAGTTCTCCGGCGGCGGCGGCGAGGGGACGAACCACTCGAAGCCGCGCGAGTGCCACGGGTTCGGGCCCGCCACCGGCCCCGACCGCAGCGACACGAGCAGGTAGACGAGGATCAGCACGAGCCCGAAGGCGAGCACCGACGCGCCGGCGGTGGACGCCACGTTCAGCGGCCAGAACCGCTCCGGGTACGCGTAGTACCGGCGCGGCATCCCCTCGTTCCCCAGGAGGAACTGCGGGATGAAGGTGAAGTTGAAGCCGAGGATCACCAGGGTCGCCCCGACGAGCCCCCAGCCCTCGGGGTAGGTCCGGCCGGTGATCTTCGGGAACCAGTAGTGGAGCGCCGCGAGGAACGCCATGATCGTGGCGCCCACCATGATGAAGTGGAAGTGCGCCACGACGAAGTAGGTGTCCTGCCAGTGGACGTCGAGGGACACGGTCGCGAGGGCGATGCCGGTCATCCCGCCGAACACCAGGAAGAACAGGAAGCCCACGAAGTACGCGAACGGCGTCTTGAAGGAGATCGATCCCTTGTAGAGGGTCGCCGTCCAGTTGAAGACCTTGATGGCCGTGAAGATGCCCACGAACATCGAGAGGACGCCGAA
The DNA here is from genome assembly GCF_022690765.1 of Anaeromyxobacter oryzisoli. Classification (GTDB taxonomy): domain Bacteria; phylum Myxococcota; class Myxococcia; order Myxococcales; family Anaeromyxobacteraceae; genus Anaeromyxobacter; species Anaeromyxobacter oryzisoli. Next base: position 8,481 of record NZ_JALCZA010000091.1, read on the forward strand.
GATGCCGGCGTCGAACGCGGACTGCCCCGAGGTGAAGAGGTGGTGCCCCCAGGTGAAGAAGCCGACGAAGGCGATCCCGAGGGACGAGTAGGCGACCGCGTTGTAGCCGAAGATGTTCTTGTGGGAGAAGGTGCAGACCACCTCGGAGATCACCGCCATCGCCGGGAGCACCATGATGTAGACGGCGGGGTGCGAGTAGAACCAGAAGAAGTGCTGGAAGAGCACCGGATCGCCGCCGCGGGCGGGATCGAAGATCCCCCAGCCGAAGGCGTTCTCGATCGCGACCAGGAGCAGGGTCATCCCGAGCACCGGGGTCGCGAGGATCTGGATCACCGACGTCGCGTAGATCGACCAGATGAAGAGCGGCATCCGCGTCCAGGTCATGCCCGGCGCGCGCAGCGTGTGCGTGGTCACGATGAAGTTCAGCCCGGTGAGGATCGAGGAGAAGCCGAGGATGAACGCGCCGAGCAGGATCGGCACGACCTTCGTCACGGTCTGGGTCGAGTAGGGCGTGTAGAAGGTCCAGCCGGTGTCCGCGCCGCCGTGGATCATGCCCCACAGGGCGATGGTCGCGCCGAGCAGGTACACGTAGAAGCTCAACAGGTTCAGCCTCGGGAAGGCGACGTCCCTCGCGCCGAGCATGATCGGCAGGAGGAAGTTGCCGAAGCCGCTCGGGATGGCCGGGATCATGAACAGGAAGATCATGACCACGCCGTGGAGCGTGAAGAGCCGGTTGTACGTCATCGCGTCCACGATCGTCGGGCCGGGCGTGAGCAGCTCGATCCGGATGAGCATGGCGAAGAGGCCGCCGACGGCGAAGAAGAACGTCGTCGCCACGAGGAACATCACGCCGATCCGCTTGTGATCGCGGGTGGTGAGCCAGGACCGCAGGCCCGTGGCCGGCGAGTTCAGGTAGTTCCGCGGGTTGTACGCGGGGACCTCACTGACGGGGGCGCTTGACGGGCTCATAGATCGGCGGCTCGGACGGGCCGGACACGCCGGCGGCCGTCTGCAGGGACTTGATGTACTCGACGACGGCGGCGGCCTCGGGCGGGGCGAGCTTGCCCTGGAAGGTGGGCATGACGTTCTGGTAGCCCGCGACGATGTCCGCGCCGGGATCCATCATCGACTTCGTGAGGTAGCCCTCGTCGGCGACGACGGTGCGGCCGTCCTTCAGCTTCTCGTGGCGCAGGTACAGGTTGAGCCAGGTCGGTCCGATGTGCGGCGACCCGTCGATCGAGTGGCACTTGAGGCAGCCCTGCTCGGCGGCGATCCGGCGCCCCTCGTCCACGACGCTCGAGGCGGCCCGCACCGGCTCGCCGGGCGCCGGCGCCGCGTCCTGCGCGCGCGTGAGCCCCTTGCGCTGGTCGGCGATCCACGCGTCGAACTCCTCCGCCGGCATCACCACCACCTCCCCGAGCATCGACGAGTGGCCGATCCCGCAGAACTCCGCGCAGAAGATCTGGTAGCGGCCGGGCCGATCGGCGTCGAACCAGGTCTCCGTGTATCGGCCGGGGAGGGCGTCCTGCTTCACGCGCAGCGCGGGGACGAAGAACGAGTGGATCACGTCGCGCGAGGTGATGAGGAGCCGGACCGGCCGCCCCGCCGGGACCCGGAGGGTGTCCACCGCGCTCGGACCGCCCGGGTACGCGAACTTCCACATCCACTTCTTGCCCTGGACGTAGACGTCCATCGCGTCCTTGGGCGGCGTCTGGAGCGAGACGTACTGCGGGAAGCCGATCGCGAACCAGACGAGGAAGAGCGTGAGCGGACCGCCGATGAAGAGGATCTCGTGGATCGGGCGCGGCGTCACGTGCGGCGTCACGTCCGTGTCGGAGCGCCGGCGGTAGCGGACGAAGAAGTAGAGCGCGGTCCCGAACACGCCGGTGGCCGCGACCATCGTGGTGAGGATCACGAAGAAGTGCAGGCGGTCCACGCCCCGGGCGTACTCGCTCGCCTGCTCGGGGAGGAAGAGCACCCTGCGCATGAGCTCGTTCACGCGGGCCTCCTCCCCCTCCCCCGCCGCTCGCGCCAGAAGAGGCCTCCGATCAGCGCGGAGAGGGCCACCAGCACCGCGAGCGCGCCCGCGCGCATGATGCCGATCGCGTAGGGCTCGTACTTCCGCGAGGCGGGATCGTAGCGGTAGCAGGTGAGGAGGAGCCGATCGAAGCTGGTCCCGATCCGGCCGCCGGCCGCCTCCACCACGGCGAGGCGGAACTGCTTCGGCGGGTACTCGATCCCGTACAGGTAGCGCGACACCTTCCCGTCCGGCGTGAGCACCATGATCGCGGCGAGGTGGGCCCACTCGCCGGACCGCTCGTCCTTCACGTAGTGGAAACCCACCGCGTCCGCGACCGCCCGCGACGCCCGGGCGGTGCCGACCAGGAACGGCCAGTCCTCGCCGGCCTCGGTCCGGCCGAGCGACTGGAGGTAGCCGCGCCGGCGCTCCGCCCCCTGTGCCGGCCGCTCATCCGGGTCGAAGGAGATCGTGACCGCCTCGTAGTCCTTGCCGAGGACGAGCCCGTTCTCGCGCATCGCCTTCGCGAGCCCGGAGAGGATGAGGCCGCAGAGCATCGGGCAGTCGTAGTAGACGAGCGTGAGGACGACCGGCTTCCTCCCGTCGAACGCGCTCCGCAGCAGGAACGGTCGGCCGCGCCAGTCGGTGAACGTGGTGTCGAGCGGGACCTGCGCGGAGAGCCGCTCGTCGATGCCGACCGATCCGAGCGCCACCGGCGGCGGCGCCCCGGTGGACGGCGCGCGCGGCTGCTCGCCCGACCGGAGCTGCGCCCGGGCCGGCGCCGCGGCGGCGAGGCCCAGCGCGGCGATCGCCGCGACGAGGCGACCGGGCCTCCCCGTCATGGCTGGCCCTCCGGCGGCGCCGCCCCGGCGGCCGGCGCGCCCTCCGGCCGCGCGCCGCGCGCCACGAGCGCCATCGCCTCCTCGATCGGCACGTGCACGACGCCGGCCCCCCGGTCCACCCAGCCGTAGGAGCCGAGCCGCTCCAGGCGCCGGGCGCGATCGCGCTCGCCGCGCAGCGGGCCCCCGGAGAAGAGCTGCTGCTCGACCAGCCCGATCTTGGAGGCCCCCACCTCGGGCGGGATCGCGATGGGGCCGCGCTCGACGTACCGCCGGTGCAGGTAGGACGCCGCGGTCAGGGAGGCCAGGGTGAAGACGAGGAGCGCGCCCAGGCCGACGGCGACGACGGCGAGGGTGGAGATCCGGTCCTCCTCGGACCGGGGGCCGTGCTCCTCCGCGGACCCGGCGCCCGGGCGCTCGGTGTTCGTGCTCATCGCGGCAGGTACCTCAGCGAGACCTCGAGGTAGGGATCGCGGACCGGGATCGCGAGCGTCCCGCGCATCCGCCACACCGTGAACGCCACGGCGACGCCGCCGACGCCCACGAACGCGGTGAGGTCCCACGGCGACAAGCGCGGCCCGCGCGCGTCGAGGTGCGGCATGATCAGCCAGTACAGGTCCACCCAGTGGACGACGAGGAGGCCGACCGACACGAGCGCCAGCCGGCGCGGGCTCCGTGTCACGGCCCGCTGGAGCAGCGCGAAGAACGGGACCAGGAAGTGGAACAGGACCAGGAAGACGCCGACCCAGAGCCACCCGCCGTTGATCCGGAGGATGTACCAGGGCACCTCCTCCGGCACGTTCGCGATCCAGATCAGCATGAACTGCGAGAAGGCGATGTAGGCCCAGAACGCGACGAACGCGAGCAGGTACTTCCCGAGCGCGTGGAAGTGGTCGAGGTTCATGTGCGCGCCGAACTGGCTCGGGTCGCCGCGGGTCGCGAAGGCCGCGACGTTCGTCACGGCGAACGCGCCCATGAAGCTGCCCGCCCACCAGTAGACGCCGAAGATGGTCGAGTAGAACCGCGGGTCGATCGACATGATCCAGTCGAAGGCCGCGAACGAGGCGGTGAGGCCGAGGAGCGGGAGCGACCCGGCCCCGAGCCGCCGCTGCCACCGGGTCAGGGTCACGCCCCCCGCCGCGTCCTGCCGAAGCGACCAGGCCCGGAGGAAGTGGGCGACCGCGATCCAGCAGACGAAGTAGAACGCGGCGCGGGCGACGAAGAACGGGACGTTCAGGTAGCGGGCCTTGTGCGCCACCGCCTCGCGCAGCTCCCCCTCGAGCGCGCCGGGATCCGCCCACGGGAAGAGCTGGTGGCGCCCGAGCACGATCGGGACGAACAGGACGGCGAAAAGCGGGAGCACCGCCGGCACGTGCTCGAGGAACCGCCGGAGCACCACCGACCACTTCGCGCTCGAGGCGTGGAGGCTCCCGAGCAGGATCAGGGCGCCGAGGGCGATCCCCAGCCAGTACACGAACGCGACGAGGTACGCGTACACCGCGCGGCGCGGGTCGAGGGCGCTCCCCAGCGCGGTGAGCGCGAGCCCCGCCGCGCCGACGGCGGCGGAGATCGAGAGCAGCCTGCGGCCGCCCTGGTAGGGGCTCAACGTCATCGGCCCTCCTGCTCGAGGCGCCGCCGCACCTCCGGCGGGACCCGACCCACGGTCACGTGCTGGCTGAGCTGGAGGGCGCGGACGTACGCGACGACCGCCCAGCGGTCATCCACCGTGAGGTGGCGATAGGAGGGCATCAACCCGAAGCCCATCGTGATGATCTGGAAGATGTAGCCGTCCGGGAGCTCCCGGTAGAGGTGGAGGGACGGAGGCCGGCGGAGCGACATGTTGAGCGCCACCTGGCTCTCCCCGTCGCCGAGCACCCCGTGGCACGCGGCGCAGTTCGTGTCGAACCGCACCCGGCCGCGGGCGAGCATCCTGGCGTCGGGCGCGAAGGGCATCACCGCCACCGGCTTCCCGTCCGGGCCCAGACCGGTGGCGACCACGGGATCGAGCGGCGGGCCGTACGGCACGGTCCCGGCGGGCGGCTGGAGCATCGCGAGCCCGTCCGGGGCGAGCCGGTTCTCCTGGTACGCCTTGTACTTGAGCTGTCGCTGCATCGGGTCGAGCCGGGGGCAGCCCGTGAGCGCGAGGAGCGCGAGGATCGCGGCGGCGGACGGGCGGCGGCTCATGTCGCCTCCGGTACGATCGAGACCTGGCGCGCCCCGAGGCGGCGCAGCTCGGCCGCGATCCCCTCGGCGTCCTTCCCCTCCACCTCGGCGGACAGCCACAGCCCGTCGATGGTCGCCGAGCGGAAGGCCTCGACCTCGAAGACCGGGTGGTGGACGCGGGGGAACCCGAACCAGGCCGCGAGCAGCCCGAAGAAGATGGCGAGCGCCGCGAACAGGACCCCGAGCTCGAACGTGACGGGGATGAAGGCCGCCGGGCTGTGCGGCGGCCGGTTGCCGACGTTGAGCGGCCAGTCGTAGCCGACCGTGTACCACTGGAGCAGGTACCCGGAGATCGCGCCGATCACGCCGGCGACGAGCACGACGAGCGGCACGGTGGACGGCTTCAGCCCGAGGACCTCGTCGGCGCCCTCGAGCGGGTACGGCGAGTGGAGGTCGAGGCGCGCCCCGCCGCGCGCGCGCAGGCTCCGCGCGGCGTCGAGGAGCGCCGCCTGCTCGCCGAACTCTCCGAGGACGAGGGCCTTCATGATCGCTCCGCCTGGGCCTGCGCCGCGCGGGCGCGCTCGTGGTCGCCGTGCGAGAGCTCGTGCCGGAGCTCCTTCACCTCGGAGATCGGGATCGCCGGGATGAAGCGCAGGAAGAGCATGAAGAGCACGCCGAAGGTCGCGATCGAGCCGAAGAGCAGGCTCCAGTCCACCCAGGTCGGCGTGTAGTTCGCCCACGAGCCGGGGAGGAAGTCGCGCGTGAGCGAGACCGCGATGATGACGAACCGCTCCGCCCACATCCCCACGTTGACGAGGATCGAGACGACGAAGAGGGCCAGCGGGCTGCGGCGGAACCGTGCCGACCAGAGCACCTGCGGCGCCACCACGTTGCAGAACATCTGGATGGCGAAGATCCAGGAGTAGTCGCCGACCGCCCGGTTCAGGAAGGCGAACCACTCCGCGTCGTCGCCGGAGTACCAGGCGATGAACCACTCCATCGCGTAGCCGTAGGCGACCATCAGCCCCGTCGCGAGGAGCACCTTCGCCATGTTGTCGAGGTGACGCAGCGTCACCACGTGCTCGAACCCGAAGACCTTCCGCGCGGGCACCATCAGCGTCACCACCATGGCGAAGCCGCTGAAGATCGCGCCCGCCACGAAGTAGGGCGGGAAGATCGTCGTGTGCCAGCCGGGGAGCTGGGAGATCGCGAAGTCGAAGGAGACGATGGTGTGGACGGAGAGGACGAGCGGGGTGGAGAGCCCCGCCATGAGCAGGTAGCCGATGCGCCAGTGCTGCCAGTGCCGGGCCGAGCCGCGCCACCCGAACGACATGATCCCGTAGACGCGCCGCTGAAGCCGGCTCGCCGCCGCGTCGCGCAGGGTGGCGAGGTCGGGGATGAGGCCGAGGTACCAGAACAGGAGTGACACCGTCGCGTAGGTCGAGATCGCGAACACGTCCCAGGGGAGCGCGCTCTTGAAGTTCGGCCAGACGCCGGTCGTCGCCGGGTACGGGATGAGCCACCAGAAGAGCCACGGGCGGCCGAGGTGGATGATCGGGTACATGCCGGCCATCGCGACCGCGAAGAGCGTCATCGCCTCGGCGAAGCGGTTGATGGAGGTCCGCCACTTCTGCTGGAACAGGAGGAGGATCGCGCTGATGAGCGTCCCGGCGTGGCCGATGCCGATCCACCAGACGAAGTTGGTGATGTCGAAGGCCCACGCGACGGGGATGTTGTTGCCCCACACGCCGATGCCCACGAACACCGTGAGCGTGAGCGCGACGAGCCAGAGCCCCATCACCCCGAGGAGCAGCGCGAGGAGCAGCAGCCAGCCCTTCTTCACGGGGCCGAGCACCGGCGTGAGGAGGCTCTCCGTCAGCGCGCGGTCGGAGGGCCGCCCCACCAGCACCGGCACCGGCTCGAGCGGATCGACCGCGCGGGGAACGACGGTCTCGGTCTCGGGGCCGGTGCTCATGCGCGCTCGAGGTCGGGGTTCGGGTTGCGGAGCTGGACCAGGTAGGCGGTGCGCGGGCGGGTGCCGAGCTCGTGCAGCAGGTCGTAGCGGCGCTCGTCGGCGTGCAGCCGGGAGACCGCGCTCCGGGGGTCGTTCAGGTTGCCGAAGATGATCGCCTCGGCCGGGCACGCCTGCTGGCAGGCGGGCTGGATCTCGTCGCCGCCGATCTTCCGCCCCGCCGAGCGCGCGCCGATCCGCGCCCGCTCGATGCGCTGGACGCAGTACGTGCACTTCTCCATCACGCCCCGGGCGCGCACGGTGACGTCCGGGTTCTGGAGCAGCTTCTGGACGGCCGGCATGTCGGCGTGCCAGTCGAGCCAGTTGAACCGCCGGACCTTGTACGGACAGTTGTTCGAGCAATACCGGGTGCCGACGCACCGGTTGTAGACCATCTCGTTGAGGCCCTCGTCCCCATGGACGGTGGCGTTCACCGGGCAGACGTACTCGCACGGCGCCGCCTCGCAGTGGACGCACGCGAGCGGCTGCGAGACGGTCCGCGGGTCCTCCGGCGACCCCTCGAAGTACCGGTCCACCCGGAGCCAGTGCATCTCGCGGCTGCGGAGCACCTGGGTCTTGCCCACCACCGGGATGTTGTTCTCGGCCTGGCACGCGACGGTGCAGGCGCCGCAGCCGATGCAGCGGGAGAGGTCGATCGCCATGCCCCAGCGGTAGTCCTGGTGCGTGTAGTCGATCGGCCGCTGGATCGTCGGCTCCGGGCCGCGGTGCGCGTCGAGCCCGGCCTTCTCGCGCGGGAAGCGCGCCGCGTCGAAGGAGAGCGCGATCGCGCGCCCGAGCATCTGGAAGTGCTCCTGCGTGGTCGCGAGCGGGTAGCGCTCCCCGGTCCGCCGCACCTCGAGGCCGCCCGCGAACCACGGCGCGTCCGCGGTGCGGAGCCGGTACGCGTCGAAGCCGGTGCCGGCCCCCACCGCGCCCGTCACCGCCTGGCCGAAGCCGAGCGGGAGCGTCACCGCCTCGTCGGCGTGGCCGGGCAGGATCAGCGCGGCGGCGGTGACCTCGCGCCCGGCGCGGGCGAGCACGACCTGGTCGCCCCGGGCGATCCCGAGGCGCGCCGCCGTCGCCGGCGAGAGGAGCGCGGCGTTGTCCCAGGTGAGCTTCGTCACCGGGTCGGGGAACTCCTGGAGCCAGGCGTTCTCGAGGTACCGCCCGTCGAGCACCTTGTAGGAGGGGACGAACGAGACCTCGAGGCCGGGCGCCGGCGCGGGGACGGCCCGGACCGCCTCGGCGACCTGGCCCGCGTCGGGCTCCACCGCCTCGGGGGCGTTCGCGGTGCCGGCCGCCACGCCCGCGGCGAGCCACCCGTCCCACCGCGCGTCGAACCCCTGCTCGCCGACCCGCGCGCGCCAGCCGTCGCGGACGAGCCGCCAGGCCCCCCGGTCGCCCTCGTCGAGGAAGGCCGCGAGGAGCTCGACCTCGGTGAGGCTCGCGCGGAGCGGCTGCACGAGCGGCTGGACCACCGAGATGGTCCCGTCCCGGGCGCGGAGGTCGCCCCACGACTCGAGGGGGTGGCTGGCGGCGAGCCGCCAGCCGGACGCCCGCACCGTCTCGTCGTCGCGGTACGCGAGGACGACGGAGTCCTTCACCCGCGGGAACAGCTCCCGCAGGCGCAGGTCGGCCGGCGCGGTGTGGAGCGGGTTCCAGGCCGTGACGACGAGGGTGTCCACCTGCCCGGCCGCGAGCTCCCTCGCGAGGGCGGCGAGGCGGGCCGGCCCGGCGTCGGGATCGAGGAGCGCGGTCGGGCGGTACGTCACGGTGCGGCCCGCGTTCCCGAGCGCGGCGTTCATGACCGCGACCAGGGCGTGGACCGCCGCCGGCTGCCGCGCGCCGGCGGCGACCAGCGAGCGGCCGCGCGCCCGCGCGAGGTCGGCCGCGACGGCGGCGGCGGCCTTCGCGCTCGCCC
>NZ_JALCZA010000092.1 GCF_022690765.1 Anaeromyxobacter oryzisoli
GGTGGCGCGCGCCGCGGCGGCGGTGGCGCGCGGAGCGGCAGTGGGCGGCGGCGCGGGCGGAGGCGCCGCGGCGACGCCGTACTTCGCGAGCGCCTCCCGGATCGCGGGGTCGTCGGGCGCGCTCTCGGCGGCGCGGCGGAGGGCCGCCTCGCCCGCGGCGCGGTCGCCTACCCGCATGTGCAGCACGCCGGCGAGCAGGTTGGCGGCGGCGAACGTCGGGAACGCGCCGAGCACCGCGGCGAGCTCCTCGAGCGCCTTGCGATCCTTCCCCTGGTCCGCGTAGACGCGCGCGAGCAGGACCTTCGCGGCGGGGTCGTCGGGGTGGGCCTTCACGCCCTTCTTGCAGACGACCATCGCCTCCATGAAGCGGCCCGCCGCGAGGTAGGCCTCCGTCAGGGGTCGATAGGCGTCGGAGCCGGGATCGGAGGCGAACGCGTGCTCCAGGGCGGACAGCTCGGCGGGCGTGATGGGCTTCGAGGGTGTGGGCATGTTCGGGGGAGCAAGATAGCATCCGTCCCGGCCAAACGGCGCTTGACACGTTCTCGCCCAACCGCTAAGAACGCGCGTCGCCCGCACCTGAGGCGAAGAGTCCTGGGGCTGTAGCTCAGCTGGGAGAGCGCTAGAATCGCACTCTAGAGGTCGTCGGTTCGATCCCGATCAGCTCCACCAATCCGAAGCGGCCCCGCGGCCACGCCCGGCCGCGTCTCTTTTAGGCGCGGCTCACCCGCCCGCGCGCGGCCGCGGGGGGGCGGCGGGGGGCGGGCGCCCCCCCCCCCCCCCCCCCCCCCCCCCCCCCCCGCCCCCGGCCCCCCCCCCCCCCCGCTTCTCTTTTCGGCGCGGCTCACGCGCCGGAGCGCGGCGGCGGGGGCGCGGTGCGCTCGCCCGCCACCGCCCCGGCGTCGGACACGACGTGCACGGTCTGCGTCGGGAACGCGAGCGAGGTGCCCGCCCCCTCGACGATCTCCATGAAGCCGAGGAAGAGCTCCTGGCGCAGCGCGGTGAACTCGTTCCAGTCCGTGGTGTCGAACCAGGCCATCACCTCCACGTCGAGGGTCGAGGCCTGCAGGGCGACGAAGCGGACGCTCGGCGGGGACTCCTTCGAGAGCCTCGGGTGCGCGCGCAGGGCCGCCTCGATCCGGGCGAGCACCTCCCGCATCTGCGCCGCGGTGGTGCCGTAGGAGAGGCCGAGGGTCACGTACAGCCGGATCCGATCGCGCGCGGCGAAGGTCTCGGTCTTCATGTCCGCGAGCTTCCCGTTCGGGATCGAGACGAGGGTCCGGTCGAGGGTGCGGAAGCGCGTCGAGCGCAGGCCGATCGTCTCGACCGTGCCGGTGAAGTCGTCGATCTTCACGAAGTCCCCGGTCCGGAACGGCTGGTCCACCCCGATCGCCACCGAGCCGAAGAGGTGCTCGACCGTCTTCTGCGCCGCGAGGGCGATGGCGATGCCGCCGATGCCGAGGCCGGCGAGGAGGCTCGCCACCTGGAAGCCGAGCTCGTTCAGCGCCGCGATGAGGCCGATGGCGGCCACGAGCACCTTGCCGAGCCTCCGGCCCAGCGGCAGGAGCCCCGCGAGGCCGCGATCCGCGCGCGTCCAGGGCGCCTCGGCCGCGATCGCGAACGCGATGTCCACCACGCGGAAGCCCGCCCAGAACAGCACGAGGTACGCCGTCGACCGCAGGATCCGCTGCAGGACGCCCACCGCCGCGTCGTCGAGCAGGAGCGCGGACTGGAACGCCGTGACGATGGCGATCGTCCAGAGCCACCGGAGCGGCCCGGCGAGCTTCGCCAGCAGGAGGTCGTCCCAGCGCGTCGGCGTGCGCGCAGCGAGGTGGCCGAGGATCAGCCGGGTGAGCCAGGCGAGCACCGCGCCCAGGACGTAGGCGAGGACCACCAGGACCGGGAGCGCCACCCACTGCCACCAGAGGAGCCCGCGCGGTCCGCGGGCCAGCAGCGGCGCCGGGAGGTGCTCCTCGAAGAAGGGGCGCGCGTCCGTCGGCACGAAGCGCTCGCGCGGCGCGCTGGGAGCGGGAGCGGGAGCGGTGGTGGCGGCGGCGGGCGCAGGGGGCGCCACGCCCTGCGACGCCGCGAGGACGGGGGCGGCGAGCGCGACGAGCAGGGCAGCCGCGGCGGCGCGTCCCGGGAGGCGGAGCGGGTTCATGGCCGCGGAGGATAGCGCGCGGCCGCCGCGTGGCGGGTTACATTGAAGCCCGCGAGCTCGTCGAAGAGGTCGACGCGCTCGCGGGCCGACCCGCGCGAGCGGGGCGCAGGTGGGTGAAGCGCCCGGATCCACTTCGGGCGCGAGGGACGGGCAAGGGTCCGCCCCTCCCAGTCGAGGAGCCGGGATGACCCGCATCGCGATGGAGGCGTTCGAGGAGGGGACGGAGATCGTCCGCGTCTACCTGGCCACGACGCTGGCCGAGGCCCGGCAGGTCGAGGCCGTGCTGGACGCGGTCGCGCTCCGCTACGCCGTCGAGGTGGAGGAGTTCGCGACTCCGACCGCCCTCGGCTCGAACGCGCCGCGGCGCGGAGCCGGGTTCTGGCTCGCGCCCGGCGACCTCGACGCGTCGTGCGACGCGCTCGAGCGCGCGGGGCTCGTGCGCGGGCTGGTCCAGCGCTGAGCCGGGCTCGAGCCCGGACGTCGGGCTCGGTCCTCCGGGATCCGCGCGGGGCCTCGCCCGCGTGCCTCTAGGCCGCCTTGGGCTTCGGGAGCGGCTTGTTCTTCTCGAACGTGGCCCCCTCGCCGAACTTGGCGACGATCTTCCGCTTGGTGTCGAGGCCGGTCGCCTCGATGACGAAGTTCGGGACTCGGCGGGCCCGGTTGTCCGCCACCCACTTCGTGATCTCGGTGCGGGGGCGCCGCGCGGCGGCGCGGCGGGCGCGGCCACGCCCGCGGGCCGGGCCGCCGGCGCTCGCCAGCTCGCGCTCGACGCCCTCCTGCACGAGCTCGGCGAGCTGCTTGGCGATCGCGGCGGAGACGCGCTGCACCACGTCGTCGGCGGCTTCGCGGAGGATGGAGTCTACGGAGGTTTCGCGGGGCTGTCTTGCCATGTTGGGCTCCTGGTGGAAAGAGCGAGGCCCAACCATATCGGATTGCCTTGCATTGTCCATCATTTCCTGGACGGTTGAGCCGAATTGGCCCGGCAAATGGCTCGCCGCGCGGCGCGAGGGCGGGTCCCTGCAGGGACCCAGGCGCCCGGACGAGCACTCCACCGGGAATCCGCCGAGGGCCTCCTGCGTTCCACCGCGTCACCCGTTTGCGACGATTCGCTCGATGCGCCGTCAGGGCGCACGCGCCGCGCCGCGGCGCACGAGGCGCGCCCGCAGGCGATCCAGCGCGGCGACGAGCTCCGGCCGCTCCTCGATCACGGGCCGGAGCGGATCGGCGCCCAGCCGCTCCGCGCGCGCGCGCATGTTGCGAATCGTGAAGCGCGAGGGATCGAGCCGCGCGTTCACCTCGCGCCATCGCAGGGGGGCCGACACCGGCGCACCCGGCCGCGGCCGGACCGTGTACGGCGCGGCGATCGTCTTCCCGTAGCCGTTCTGGAGGTAATCGAGGTACACGCGGCGTCCGCGCGCCCGCAGCGCGCGCGCGGTGGTGGACAGGTCGGGGTGCTCGGCCTCGATCGCGCGCGCGAGGAGCTCGCCCAGGGCGCGGGCCTGGCCGTGGGTGAGCTGCCCCCCCAGCGGGACGAGGACGTGCAGCCCCTTCTGCCCGGTGGTCTTCGGGTACGAGGGGAGCCCGATGTCCTCGCACAGCGCGTGGAGCGCCCGCGCGAGCGTCACCACGTGCGCGAACGGCGCCTCCTTCGGATCGAGATCGACGACGCACCAGTCCGGCCGCTCGAGGGCGGTGGCCCGGCTCGCGAAGACGTGGATCGGGATCGTGCCGAGGTTCACGAGCCACGCGAGGCCGTCGGCGTCGTCCACGAGGAAGTGCTCGAGGTCGCGCCCTGCGTCCTCCGCGTGGACCGTCACCGTGCGGAGCCACGGCGGCCGCCACGCCGGCGCGTCCTTCTGGAAGAAGCTCTTCCCCTCGATGCCGTCGGGATAGCGCGTGAGCACGAGCGGGCGATCCGCCAGGAACGGCAGCATGAAGGGCGCGATCGCGCGGTGGTAGGCGACGAGATCACCTTTCGTGATTCCTTCGGCGGGGAAGAAGACCTTGTCCGGGTTGGAGATCGCCGTCACCCGTTCGTGAGCGCCGGCCGCGGACCCGCGCGGCCGCGGGCCGCGCGCCGGCCTCCTCGCCCGGGCGCCGGCCCGGACCGTCGCCTCCCCCCGACCGCCCTCGGCGGCGACCTCCTCGAGGAGGCGCCCGGAGAGCACCGACTCCTCGGGGAACGGCCGCCCCGGCCCGGCGAAGGCGTCGCCGCGGTGCTTCATCAGGAGCCACTGCTGCTTGTCGCCGACGCGCCGCGTGCGGACCAGCGTCCACTCTCCGCGGAGCTTGTCGCCGTGCAGCAGGAACGTCAGCTTCCCTCCCTCGAGCCCCTTCACGGGATCGCCGAGGGGCTGCCAGGAGCCGCGGTCCCACACGATCACCGCGCCCGCGCCGTAGTTCCCGGCGGGGATGATCCCCTCGAAGTCCGCGTACTCGACGGGGTGATCCTCCACCTCGACCGCGAGCCGCCTCTCGGCAGGATCGGCGGAGGGGCCCTTCGGGACGGCCCAGCTCCGCAGCGTCCCGCCGAGCTCGAGGCGGAAGTCCCAGTGGAGCCTGCGCGCCGCGTGCTTCTGGACCACGAACAGGCGCGCCGCGCCGGGCGCCTCGGCCGCCACACGCGCGCCGCCGAACGGCTCGGGCGTCCGCCCGGGGACGCGCTTCGCGCGATATCGATCGAGCCGATCGGCCACGCCCGTGGGCCCTCCTGCGACTTCCCATAACCGCGCCGCGCGGCCCGCTCGATCGCGAACCGGGACGGGATCCCGGCCGGGCCGGGCGCCGCGCCCGGCCGGTGCCGCCGCCCCCTTCCAAGAAGGGGCCGGGGCGTCTAACCTCGGCCCCGATGTGGGGCTACCGCTCCCAGGACGTCGCCCGGATGCTCGGCCTGTCCGTGCACGAGGTCCGGCGGTTCGCGCGCGCCGGGTTCGTGGACGCGCGACGCGGCCCGCGCAACGCGCTCCGCTTCTCGTTCCAGGACCTCGTGCTCCTCCGCGCCGCGGCGGGGCTCGTCCACGCGCGCGTGCCCGCCGCCCGCGTCCGGCGCGCCCTCCGGCGCCTCCGCCTCCAGCTCCCCGCCGGCCGCTCCCTCGCGTCCGTCCGGGTGGCCGCCGAGGGCGACGACGTCGTGGTCCAGGACGCGGGGGCGCGCTGGGCGCCCGAGTCCGGGCAGATCCTCCTCCGCTTCGAGGTGAGCGAGCTCGCGCGCCGCGTCGCCCCGCTCGTTCGCGCCGCCGCCCGCCGGCGGCCGCCAGGGAAGCTCGACGCCGAGTCCTGGTTCCAATGGGGCCGCGATCTCGAGGACGCCGCCCCCGCCGAGGCCCGCGAGGCCTACCGGCGGGCGCTCGATCTCGAGCCGGACCACCCCGGCGCGCACCTGAGCCTCGGCCGCCTGCTGCACGAGGAAGGGGACCCGCGCGCCGCCGAGTATCACTACCGGCGCGCGCTCGCCGATCCGGAGCACCGCGCCGCCGCCTCCTTCGGCCTCGGCGTCGTGCTCGAAGACCAAGGGCTCCTCGACGAGGCGCTCCTCGCCTACGCCCGCGCCCTCGAGGCGGACGGCACGCTGGCCAGCGCACATCACAAGCTCGCGGGCCTCCTCGAGCGGCTCGGGCGGAGGCACGAGGCGCGCCGGCACCTGGCGACCTACCGGCGGCTCGTGCGGGGGTGATCTCCCTCCCCCTACCCCTTCCCCTGCCCCCGAGCCTTGTCGACCGCGACCTTCGCCGCGCGGACCTGGTTCAGGTGGTCCTGCAGCCCTCGCACCGCGTCGTCGAGCCACTTCTTCACGCGCGCGTCGGAGCCGGGGGTCGAGTCGCGGGCCTGCTTGGTGGCCGCGACGTCCGCCTCGAGGCCCGTCGACATCTCCCGCACGAAGTCGGTGTCGAACGCGTCTCCGCTCTCGCCACGGAGCCGCGCGAGGATCGCGTCCTTCGCGGCGGTCTCGGACGCGCCGACCGCGCCGACGTCGAAGCCGCGCTCCTTCGCGAGCTTCGAGAGGCCGTCGTCGAGCCGCTGGAAGTCCCGGTCCATTCGCTTCCCGACGTCCTTCACCGCCGGGGTCCGTCCCCGGTCGCCGGCGAGCTTCCCGGCGTCGCGGTACAGGGCGATGCGGGCGTGCAGCGGCGTGAGCTTGGCGCGCAGGTCCTCGGCGGAGATCTGGCCGCTCGATCCCACGCCGCCGCCCGCGGGGCTGCTCGCGGCCGGCGGCGCCCCCGGGACAGGCCGGACGGGCGCGTTCCCGGCGGGCGCTTGCGCCAGCGTCGAGCCGCCGAGCGCGAGCCCCGCGGCGGTCAAGGCGATCACGTGTCGGATGCCGATGTGGTTCATCGCTTCCCCTCCCCGATGAAAGATGCGGCCGGCGCCACGCGATGCCGCGCGGGCCGGCCGGGAGAGGAATCGCCGGGCGAGGGTCGACGGTCGCGCTACGGGAGCGGGCGCCCGGCCTGTGGCCGCAGCGCCGGCGGGGCGCCGGGCGCGCGGGCGGACGGGATCGTGCTCCGCACCGGCTCGGCGGCGGGCGCCGCGGTCCGCAGCACGTTCATCGCGGCGGCGATCATCGAGCCCACGTCGGAGAGCGTCGCCGGCAGGATCACCGTGTTGTTCACCTTCGCGAGGTTGCCGAACTGCTCCACGTACTGCTCGGCGACCCGGAGCTGCACCGCCTCGATGCCGCCCTGCTCGCTGATCGCCTCGGCGACCTTCCGCAGGCCGTCGGCCGTGGCGCTCGAGATCGCGAGGATCGCCTGCGCCTGGCCCTCCGCCTCGTTGATCTGCTGCTGCCGCGCCGCCTCGGAGGCCTTGATGACCTGCTGCTTCTTCCCCTCGGCGCCGTTGATGGCGGCGTCGCGCTCGCCCTCGGAGGCGAGGATCACGGCGCGCTTCTCCCGCTCGGCCCGCATCTGCTTCTCCATCGCGGCGAGGACGTCGTGCGGCGGGGTGATGTTCTTGATCTCGTACCGCAGGACCTTCACGCCCCACGGCCCGGTCGCCTTGTCGAGCTCCGACACGACCATGCCGTTCACGTGCGACCGCTCCTCGAAGGTGCGGTCGAGGTCGATCTTCCCGATCTCGCTCCGGAGCGCCGTCTGCGCGAGCTGGCTGATCGCGTAGTAGTAGTCCGCGATCCCGTAGGACGCGCGCTGGGGATCGAGCACCTTGAGGTAGAGGATGCCGTCCACGCCGACCTGGACGTTGTCCTTCGTGATGCAGATCTGCTCCGGGATGTCGATCGCCTGCTCCTTGAGCGTGTGCCGGTAGCGGATGACGTCGATGAACGGGACGAGGACGTGGAAGCCCGCGTCGAGCACGGCGCTGAAGCGGCCGAGCCGCTCGACGACGTACGCGTTCTGCTGCGGCACGACGACGGCGGTCTTCACGACCACGAAGATCGCGAAGATCGCCACGAGGACGGCGATGACGAGCGCTGCGCTGACCGATTCCATGGGAGACCCCTTCGAGAGAGCGCCGCCTTCACTTCACTCGGCGCGTAGCCACAGCACCAGCCCGTCCACCCGCTCGACCCGACAACGCTGGCCGGCGCGGAGCGGGATCCCGGAGGCGATCCGGGCCGACCACGGGACGCCCCGCAGCTCGGCCCGCCCGTGCCCGCCGGCGGGGACGTCCTCGAGGAGGACCGCCTCCTCGCCGACGAGCCCGTCCACCTGCGCCGCCGGCTTGCGCTCGAGCCGCTCGAGGAGCCGGTTCCGCAAGGTCGCGAGGAGGGCGAGCGAGACGACGGTGAACGCGAGCCACTGCCAGACCTCGCCCACGCCGATCGCGGCGAGCGGCGCCACGCAGAGCGCGCCGACGCCGAAGAAGAGGGCGAACAGTCCCCCCGGCGTGACCAGCTCGAGCGCGAGCAGCGCGAGCCCTCCGAGCACCCAGAGCCACCAGATCATCGAGGCGTCCTCCCGGACCCCGGGATGCTACCACGCCCTCCGACGCGGCACCGGCGGGACCGCCACGGGCACCTTTCCCGACGTGCTTGTGCGACCGTCACCCTCCGTTCTACGCTCGCCGCGGATGCCACTCGTCGCCGGGCTCGTCGCCGCCCTGATCGCCACCGCGACCGCGCCGGCGCCGGCGCCCGAGCGGGCGGCCGCGGACGCGGCCACGATCCGGGCGCGCGCCGCCCGGGTCCTCTCGGGCCGCGAGTACCAGGCCGCGCTGCCGCGGCCGCAGGCGCCGCCGCCGCGGCTCGATCTCCGGTTCCCCGCCCTCGCCAAGGTGCTGCGCGTCCTCGCGTACGGCGCCGCCCTGGCGATCGCGCTCCTCGTCGCCGCCTGGCTGGTGCGCCGTCTCCGGCGCGCCCCCCGCGACGTCGCGCTGCCCGCCGCCTCGCCGGCCGCGGCGCCCGTCGCGATCCCCATCGCGAGCGCGGAGGCGCTCGCGGCCAGGGGCCGTCACGGCGAGGCGATCCACGCGCTCCTCCTCGAGACCCTCTCGGCCCTCTCGCGCGGCGCCCGGCTGGCGCCGTCGCTCACCTCCCGGGAGATCGTCGAGCGGGCGCGGCTCCCCGGGCGCGCCCGGGAGGCGCTCGCCGGGCTCGTCGTCGCGGTGGAGCTCTCGCGCTTCGGCGGCGCCGAGCCGGGCGAGGACGAGTACCGCGCCTGCCTCGACCGGTTCCACGCCTTCGTCCAGACGTACCGGAGCGCGGCGTGAGCGCCGCGGGGGGAGCGGCGGCGCGCGGCGACGCGCCCTTCTCGCGGCGCGGGGCGCTGATCGTCGCCGGGGTCGGGGCGGCGTCGCTGCTCGCGGCGGGCCTCCTCGGCGCCTTCGGCGACGCGATCTCCGAGCCGCGGAGCGCCCTCTCCGACGCGTGGAGCCCGTCCGCCGTCGGCCACCGCGCCTACCTCGCGCTCCTCCGGGACCTCGGCGTGCCCGTGATCGTCTCGCGGCACCGGACCGCCGACAAGGCGGCGGGCGAGGCGGTGGTGGCGCTGCTCGAGCCGCTCGTCGAGGAGAGCGGGGACGGCCCGCGCGCGAGCGCGCTCGTGGACATCGACGCCGTCGCGCGGCGGCTGCTCGTGGTGCTGCCCAAGCGCGGCGCGATCCCGGACCCGCTCCGCCCGCGGTGGGTGCAGCACGCCGACGTCGCTCCGCCGGCGGCGGCGCAGCGCGTCCTCGACCTCCTCGACCTCGAGGCCGAGGTGGTCCGCCCCGATCACTCCGTCGGCGCGTGGCGGGGTCCCCTCCCCGCCCCCACCCTCGACCGTCCTCAGCTCGTCCGGTCCAGCGCGCTCGCGCCGCTCGTGGCGTGCGACGACGGGATCCTCGCGGGCGAGCTGACCGGCGACGGCTGGCGCACCATCGTCCTCGCGGACCCGGACGTGCTCGAGACGCACGGGCTCGGGCGCGGGGACGACGCGGTGCTCGCGGTCCGGCTCGCGGAGCGGCTCGGCGCGGGCGCGCGCCCCCTGCTCGTGGACGAGACGCTCCACGGCAACGACCTGCAGCCCTCCCTCGTCCGGGAGCTCCTCCGGTTCCCGCTCGTCCTCGCGACGGCCCAGGCGCTGCTCATGGCGGCGCTCCTCGCGTGGGCGGCGCTGATCCGCTTCGGGCGACCGCGCCCGGCGGCCCCGCTCCTCGCGCCCGGCAAGGCGTTCCTCGTGGAGAACACCGCCGAGCTGCTCCGCCACGGCGGGCACCTCTCGCACGCCGCGGCCGCCTACCTGAAGGCCGCGAAGGACGCGGTCGTGGCGCGGCTCCGGCCGCCGGGGGAGGCGGGGGAGCCGGACGCGTGGCTCGCCCGCCTCGCGGCGGCGCGGGGACGGAGCCGGGACCTCCTCGCGCTCGAGGAGCGGGTCCGGAGGCTCGAGGGCGCGCGGCGCGGCGCGGAGGCGGAGACCGTGCGCGCGGCGCAGGCCATTCACCGCTGGCGACAGGAGATGACGGATGGAGCTCCAGGCGATCCGGGACACGACCGAGCGGCTCAGGGCTGAGGTCCACAAGGTGGTCGTGGGCCAGGACCGGGCCCTCGACCTCATGCTCGTCGCGCTCCTCTCGGACGGGCACGTCCTCGTGGAGGGGGTGCCGGGGACGGCCAAGACGCTCCTCGCGCGCGCCTTCGCCGCGGCGCTCGGCGTCGGCTTCAACCGCATCCAGTTCACGCCCGACCTCATGCCGGGCGACGTGCTCGGCACGAACCTCTTCGACTTCCGCACCAACGCCTTCGTCCTCACGAAGGGGCCGATCTTCACCGACGTGCTCGTCGCCGACGAGATCAACCGGACCCCGCCCAAGACGCAGGCGGCGCTCCTCCAGGCGATGCAGGAGCGCGCCGTCACGATCGACGGCAAGACCCACCGGCTCTCCGGCGGCTTCATGGTGCTCGCGACGCAGAACCCCATCGAGCAGGAGGGGACCTACCCCCTCCCCGAGGCCCAGCTCGATCGGTTCCTGTTCAAGATCACCGTCGGCTACCCGGAGCGTGACGAGGAGCGGGCGATGGTCCGCGTCCACGGGCACCGGACCGCCACCCCGCCCATCACCGAGTTCGGGATCGCGCCGGTGGCCGGGCTCGAGGACCTCCTCGCGATGCGCCGCGCCGTGGCCGCGATCCGGCTCGAGGAGCCCATCGTGGACTACGTGGTGGACCTGGTGCGGGCGACCCGCGGCCGGCCCGCGCTGCTGTGCGGCGCCTCCCCGCGCGCGGCCACCATGCTCGCCACCGCCGCCCGCGCGCACGCGGCGATCCAGGGGCGCGCCTTCGTGATCCCCGACGACGTGAAGGCCCTCGCCCTCCCCGTCCTGCGCCACCGGGTGGTGCTGGCGCCGGGCGCGGAGATCGAGGGGCTCACCGCGGACCAGGCGGTGGCGCGCGTCGTCGAGGAGGTCGGGGCGCCCCGGTGATCCACCCGACCCCCAGGGCGGTCGCGCTCGCCGCGGCCGGCTTCCCGATCGCGCTCCTGCCGGCGCTGGGCCACCCGCGCCTGTGGGCGCTCTGGCTCGCCGCCGCGGCCCTGACCGCGCTCGCCCTCGCGGTGGACGCGCTCCTCGCGCCCTCGTCGGCCCGGCTCGCCGCCGAGGTGGACGTGCCGGAGCGGCTCGCCGTCGGCGAGGCCGGCGCGGCGCGCGTGCGGCTCGCGGGCCTGCGCGGCGCGCGCGCCCTCGAGGTCCTCGCGGATCTGCACCCCGACCTCGCGCCGCAGCCGCCCCGCCGGCTGGCGCCGGGTCCGGACGGGCGGGTGGAGCTCGCGCTGCCGCTCCTCGCGGCGCGGCGCGGTCGCCCCACCGTGGACGCGCTGTGGTGCCGCTGGCAGGGGCCGCTCGGCCTCGTCGGCCGGAGCCGCCGGATCCCGGTCGGGCGCGCGGTGTCGGTGGTCCCGAACCTCGCGCCGGTCCGGGCCGCCGCGTTCCGCTACTTCGGGTCGCGCGAGCTCGGCGCCGGCGTACAGGTCGAGCGGTTCGTGGGCGACGGCTCCGAGTTCGACGCCCTCGTCGAGTACGTCCCCGGGCTCGATCCGCGCGCGATCTCCTGGAAGGCGTCGGCGCGCCACCGCGAGCTGCTCTGCCAGGAGTTCCGCGCGGAGCGGAACCACCAGGTGGTGCTCGCCCTCGACACCGGCCACCTCGTCGCCGAGCCGCTCGAGGGCGTCCCGCGGCTCGACCACGCGGTCTCCGCGGCCCTCCTCCTCGCCTACGTGAGCCTCCGTCTCGGCGACCGCGTCGGGCTCTACGCGTTCGACCGGACCGCCCGCGCCTGGGCCGCGCCACAGGCCGGGCTCGGATCGTTCCCCCGTCTCCAGGCGCTCTCCGCGCGCCTCGCGTACTCCACCGAGGAGACGAACTTCACCCTGGGGCTGACCGACCTCTCGGCGCGCCTCCGGCGCCGCTCGCTGGTCGTCGTCTTCACGGAGTTCGTGGACACCGTGACGGCCGAGCTGATGATCGAGAACCTCTCCCGGCTCGCCCGGCGTCAGCTCGTGGTGTTCGTCTCGCTGCGCGACCCGGCGCTCGAGGCGGTGGCGCTCGCCGCGCCCGGGCGGCTCGGGGATGTCTACCGCTCGGTCGTGGCGGCCGATCTCGTGCGCGAGCGCGAGCGGGTCCTCGCCCGCCTCCGCCGGATGGGCGTCCAGTGCGTCGACGCGGCGCCCGGGCAGGTCTCGGCGCGGCTCGTGAACCGCTACCTCGACGTGAAGCGCCGGGAGCAGATCGCGTGAGCGTGACGCTCAAGAGCGCGGCCTTCCGCGCGGAGCGCGAGGCGGGCTGGCGCGAGCTCGAGGGGCTCCTCGACACGGTGGAGCGGCGCGGCCTCGCCTCCCTCGACCCCCGGGCGCTCGCGCGGCTCCCGGCGCTCTACCGGGCGGCGCTCTCCTCGCTGTCGGTGGCGCGCGCGATCTCCCTCGACCGGAACGTCCTCGACTACCTCGAGTCGCTCTGCGGCCGGGCCTACCTCGCCGTGTACGGGACGCGGCGCCACCTCCGCGGCGCCCTCGCCGACTTCTTCGTCCGGCGGTTCCCGCGCGCGGTCCGCGCGCACCGCTGGCACCTGCTCGTGTCCTGGGCGCTCCTGCTCGCCGGCGCCGCCGCCGGCTTCGCCCTCACCCGCGCGGATCCGGAGCGCTTCTACGCGTTCGTGGACGCCGCCTACGCGCAGGGGCGCGGGCCGACCTCCTCCACGAAGGCGCTCCGCGACGCGCTGTACGCCCGCGAGGGGGCGGCGCAGATGCTCCAGACCTTCGCGATGTTCCTCTTCTCGAACAACGCCCGCGTCGGCCTCCTCTGCTTCGCGATCGGGTTCGCCGGCGCCGTCCCGGCCGCGCTCCTGCTGTTCTCGAACGGCCTCGTGCTCGGCGCGTTCGGCGCGCTCTACCAGTCCCGCGGCCTCTCGCTCGACTTCTGGGGGTGGCTGCTGCCGCACGGGATCACGGAGCTGACCGCGGTGGCGCTCTGCGGCGCCGCCGGGCTCGCGGTCGGGCAGGCGCTGGTGTTCCCCGGCGGCGAGGAGCGGCTCGCCGGGCTCGCGCGGCGGGGACGCGAGGCGGGGGTCCTGGCGCTCGGGGCGGTGGCGCTCTTCTTCTGCGCCGCCCTGGTCGAGGGGATCTTCCGCCAGCTCGTCCACGCGGTCCCGGTGCGGTACGCGGTGGCGCTCGGCTCGCTCGGCGTGCTGTACGCGTACCTCTTCACCTCGGGGAGGGCCGACCGGTGACCGCCGCGCCGCCGCGCCCGCCGCCGGGCCCCCGCGCGCCGCGACGCGCCGCCGCCGGCGAGCGGGTGAAGGAGGTCGTCACGCCGGAGGGGGTGCCGATCCGGTTCACGGTGGCGCTCGCCGGCGATCGCGCCGCCGCGTTCCTGCTCGATCAGGCGCTCATGGTCCTCGCCCTCGCGGCGGTCGGCCTCGGCGTGCTCGGCCTGGCGCTGTCCGGGGTCCACGTCGCCGGCGATCTCGCGCTCGCGATCCTGGTCCTCGCCTGGTTCCTCGTCCGGACGTTCTACTTCGCGTTCTTCGAGCTCGCCTGGCAGGGCCAGACGCCCGGGAAGCGCCGGCTCCGCCTCCGGGCGGTGGACGCCCGCGGCGGCCCGCTCTCCGCGGAGGCGATCATCGCGCGGAACCTCACCCGCGAGCTGGAGATCTACCTGCCGGTGATCGCGCTCTTCTCGCCGGAGGCGATCTTCCCCGGCGCGCCCGGGTGGGCCCGCCTCGGCGCGCTCCTCTGGATGCTCCTCTTCGGCCTGCTGCCGCTCTTCAACCGCGACCGGCTCCGGGTCGGGGATCTCGTCGCGGGGACGATCGTCATCCGCACCCCCGAGGCGGTCCTCCTCGAGGACCTCTCCGCCGCGCGGCCGGCGGCGGCCGCCCCGGTGCCGTTCACCGACGCCGAGCTCGACGTCTACGGCGTCTACGAGCTCCAGGTGCTCGAGCAGGTGCTGCGCGGCCGCGGCACGACGGGGCACGCCGAGGCGGTCCAGACCGTCGCCGGGACCATCCGCCGGAAGATCGCCTGGGACGGCCCGCCGATCGCCGACGAGCCGTTCCTCGAGGCGTTCTACGCGGCGCTCCGCGGACGCCTCGAGCGGCGGCTGCTCCTCGGGAAGCGGCGCGAGAGCAAGCACGACCGGGCGGCGTGACCGCTGCATCACTCGAAGATCTCGCCGAGCGCGGCGGTCGCCTGCGCCGCGCGAGCGCCGGCGAGCGGGCCGGCGCACCGCGGGCCGTCACTCGAACACCGTGGAGACCTGCACGGGGTCCACGCCCTCCTTCAGCACCCTCAGATCGTGACGGGGATGGCCACCGCGGTCGCGCACGCGAGGATGACGCCGGGGACCAGGAGCAGCAACGCCCCGAGGACGATCGCAATCCCCGAGAGGATCGAGGCGCCGAGCACCGCCCAGACACGCGCGACCCCGGCGCGCGCCATCTCGCCGACCCGTGGGACCTCCCCGCGCAGGCCGCGGAGCGTGCCGGCGGTGAGGGCGCCGGCCGCCACGAGCCCGAGCAGGCTCGAGAGCACGCTCACGAGGCGGCTCTCGCCGGCGCCCGGGGCGACGGCGGCCACCAGGAGCATGGGCAGATGGATCGCGACGACGACCGCCGTGAAGGCGAGGAAGTGCCGGCCCCACAGGGAGAAGCTCCTGCCGAGCACCGCGCCGGGCGAGAGTCGGTCCATGGCACGTTCCTCCCGGGCTAGTCGAACACCGTCGCGAGCCGCGAGCCGTCGAGCCCCTCCTTCGCGGCGCGGAGCTCGTGATGGACGACCGCGCTCCCGATCAGCGGGATGGCCGAGAAGAACGCCTGGCCGAGCTGGGTCACGACGAGGATGGCCGAGGGCGCGCGCTCGGGCGAGAGCGCGAGGAGCGCCACGGAGGTCGTCGCGAGCTGGATCACCGCGGAGAGGCCCCACACGACGCCGAACAGCGCCGCGAAGGTGCCGAGCACCTTCCAGCGATCACCGCGCGTCAGGGCGGCGCTCCGCCGGAGCGCCGCGAAGGGGCCGAGCCGCTCCACCACCACCGCCGGAACCGCCGCGGCCCAGGCGCAGGCGAGCATGACCCCGGGGGCCACGAGGAGGATCATCCCGAAGACGATCGCGAGCCAGGAGACGAAGGTGACGCCGAAGACCGCCGGCCCGCGACGCAAGCCCGTCGCGAGCAGGGCGCCGAAGGACACGCGCTCCCCTCGGAGGTGGCCGAACGCGCCGTGGGTCATCGCGCCGGTGGCGACGGTCATGACGACCCAGACGACGCACACGACGCCGAAGGTCCAGAGGACCGCGTCACGGCCCAGCGCGGGGTCTCGCCCGACGTCGATCGCGCGGCGCTGGACCGCGGCGGCCCAGACCGCGAACGGCGCGGTCCAGGCGAGCGAGAGCGCCGAGAACCGACCGAGGTTCTTCCACCAGACCTGGAGCGTCTTGCCGATCGCCGCGCCCGCGGTGAACTCCGGCGCGCCGGGATACCCGGCGGGAGCGCTCGGGAGCGGCGGCGGCGGGACCTCGTACTGCGACGGACGGACGACCGTCGTCTCCAGCGGCTGCTCGAGCTGCGGCATGCGGACCCCCCGGGCGCTGCGTCGCGTGCTGCCTCGCGCGAGCATAGCGCGCCCGGGGGTGTTCGCGGTGAGTGATTCCGTTACGCCGGGTGGTGCGATGTGCGACGGCGAAACCTAAACGGCCGATCGTGATTCGAGCGACAGTGGGGAGGGGCAGCGCCCCTCCCCGCGGGACAGCGCGCGCCAGCGCGCGTGGGCCCCGCGGAGCCAGGGGTGGGGCCCCGGGGGGGGGGGGGGGGGGGGGGGGGGGGGGCGGCCCCCCGGTACACGCCGGAAACCAGGGGGCTGGGGGGGGGCCCCGGCCCGGTTTGGGCCCGGGGGGCGGGGGCGCAGCCCTCGTGTAACAGGGCTAAACGAGGGCGCGAGGCGCGACACCGAAGGTGTTCGCGAATCGCGAACCCTCGTTTAGAGCTTCACCTGGACCTCGTACCGGCGGTTCTTCGCCTTCTTGGCGGGCGTGTCGTCCGGCTTCACGAGCGGCCGCTCGGACCCCATCCCCACCGACTCGATCTCGTCGGCCGGGACGCCCTTCGCGACCAGCTCCTTCTGGATGACCGCCGCGCGCTTGGCGGAGAGCTCCTTGTTGTGCGCGGCGGACCCGGAGGTGTCGGTGTGGCCGGAGACGACGAACTTGAAGTTCTTCACCCCCGCGCCGTCGAGCTTCTTCTTCGCGTCCACCAGCGCGTTCGAGAGCCGCTTCATCTTGGCGTCGCAGCCCGGCTCGAGGACGTCGGAGTCGCTCTTGAAGGAGCACTGGTTCTTCCGCCCCTCGTCCAGGAGGCGCTTGTTGATCTCCTTCTCGAGCTTGCCCACGGAGGCCTTGCCGGCGACCGACTTCGCCGTTTCCCAGGGGGTCTGGGCGCGCGCGGCGGGGGCGACGAGGGCGAGGAGGGCGAAGACGACGAGTGTGCGCATAGGTATGTGCTCCTGGAGAGGGTTCGTGCGCGATCCTGCGGAACTCGGTCACCGCACGCAAGCGCGGACCGCGCAACGCGGACCGCGGCGCCCGGGGGAACCGCGGCGCCGGGGGGACCGCGGCGCGCGCGCAAACCCGGGAGCCGGGCTCCCGCAGGCCGGGCGCCGTGCGCAGCATGTACGGGTCACGGAGGTATCCCACATGGCACGGCGAGTCTCCCTCACGACGACCGATCACGACACCATCCGCCGCTGGGCGGAGGAGCGCGGCGGGTGGCCGGCCCAGGTCGCCTCGACGTCGCGCGGCGACGAGATCGGCATCATCCGCATCGACTTCCCCGGCTACACCGGCGAGGGGACGCTCGAGCGGATCTCCTGGGACGACTGGTTCCGGAAGTTCGACGAGTCGAACCTCGCGTTCACTTACGAGGAGACCACCGCGGGCGGGCAGCGCTCGAGCTTCAACAAGCTGATCGGGCGGGAGACGGCCGAGGCGCGCGCGCAGGGGCGCAAGACGTCGCGGCGGGCGGAGCGGGGCGCGGCGGGCGCGACCCGGGCTCGGCGCGCCTCCGCCCGGGGCGCGGGAGAGCCGTCCCGGCGCGGCGCCTCGCGGGCGACGACCTCGCGCGGCGGCGGGGCGAGGAAGG
>NZ_JALCZA010000093.1 GCF_022690765.1 Anaeromyxobacter oryzisoli
GAGCGCGTCGGCGCGGCCGGCGGCGTCGCCGGCGTCGCCGAGCGCGGCGGCCAGCCGGACCAGGAGGCGCGGGCGCTGCTCCGCGGCGGCGAACGCGAGGGCGTCGCGGGCGGCCTGCGCCGCACCGGCGGGGTCGCCGAGCCGCTCGTGGAGGACGTCGGCCTCCTGCGCGAGGAGGGCCACGCGCTCGGCCCCCTCCGCCGCGCCGGCGCGCTCGTCGAGGAGCGCCGCCGCCTCGGCCCACCGCTCGGCGGCGAGGGCGGTGCGGGTGAGGGCCGCGAGGATCGACGCGTCCCGGGGGCGCAGGGCGAGGGCCCGCCGGAGCTGGGCGGAGGCGTCGTCGAAGGCGCCGAGCTCCTCCTCCGCGACGGCCGCGGCCCGGAGGCGGAGCGCCGCCTCCTCGGGGCGCCCGTCGAGGCGCGCGGCGGCCTCCACGAGGAGCGCGAACAGCTCGCGCTGCGCGCCGACCTCGCGCGCGAGCTCCTCGCAGCGGCGCCGGGCCTCGAGGTGATCGGGGCACGCCCGCAGCGCCGCCGACGCGTCGGAGAGCGCGCCGCGCCGATCGCCGAGCCGCTCGGCGCGGACCGCAGACGCGTCGAGGAGGTGCCGGGCCCGCTCGCGGGCGTCGGCGTCCGGCGGGAGCGACCGCGCGAGGAGCTCCAGCATCGCGGCCTGCCTCGCCGGCGCGCCGGCCGCCGCGTACGCCGGCGCGAGGGCCTGCGCCACCGGCAGCGGGTCGACGCCGCGGGCGAGGAGCCGCTCGAGGAGCGCGGCGACCTCGGCGAGCTGCCCGGCGCCCAGGCCGGGCGACTGGACGAGGCCGGTGGCGAGGGCGGCCGCCTCGGCGAGCCGCCCGAGCGGATCGGCGAGGAGCTCGGCCCGGGCGAGCTCGATCGCGGCGCGCTCCGCGGGCCCCTTCGCGCGCTCGGCGAGGCGGGCGAGGACGCGGGCCCGCTCGCCGGCGGCGCGGGGGCCGCCCTGCCCCTCGAGCGCCGCGTGCAGCCCCCAGAGCGCCCCGTCGTCGTCGGGCGCGATCGCCAGCGCGTCGCGCCACGCGGCGGCGGCGCGCTCCTCCTCGCCGGCGTCCGCCCAGAGCTTCGCGAGCTTCGCGGAGAGCGCGAGCCGCTCCTCGCCCTCCGCGTGCGCCCGCTTCTCCTCGACGTCCCGCGCCAGCTCCTCCTGCTGCCCGGCGCGGACGAGGCAGGCCTCGAGGGCGTTCGCCGCGCCCTTGTCCTCGGGATCGACGGCCACGAGGGCGCGCCAGGCGCGCACCGCCTCCTCGGGGAGCGACAGGTCGCGGTCGAGGATCTCCGCGGTGCGCCGCAGGAGCGTCTTCTTCGCCTTGAGGTCCCCGTCCGCCGCGTCCGCGGCGGCGCGGTACGCGCGGGTGAGCTCGAGGTACGCGTCGGCGCGGGCGGCGGCGCCCTCCATCGCCTTGCGGGTCGCGGCGCGGGTCGGATCGACGGCGAGGGCGCGCGAGAGCGTGCGGAGCGCGTCGCGCGGGCGCTCGAGCCGGTCCTGCTGCACCTCGGCGAGCCGCTCGAGGAGGCGCACCCGCTCCGCGGGATCGCGCTCCCACCGGGCGGAGAGGTCGAGGACCTCGGCGAGCCGCTGCCACTCGGCGGCCTCGGCGAGGAGCGGCGCGAGGGCGGCGGCCGCGGGGCCGTGCCCCGGATCCGCGCGGAGCGCGGCCTCGAGGTGGCGGCGGGCGCGGTCGGGGTCGCCGAGCTTCTCGAGCGCGAGCGCCGCGGCGCGCACGCGGAGCGGGGCGTGGGCGGCCTTCTCGGGCGCGGCGGCCAGGTGGCGCTCGATGGTCGCGAGCGCGTCGGCGAACTGGCCGGCGTCCACCTCGTGCTCGAACGCCTGGAGCGCGGCGCTCTCGCAGGCGGGGTCGAGCTCGAGGGCGGCCAGGAGGGCGGCGTGCGACGACTCCGCGTCGCCGAACCGGACCAGGTCGAGCCGGGCCATCTCGAGGTGGAGCGCCACCCGGGCGGCGCGATCCCGGGTCTGGCCGGCGAGGCGCGCGAGGGCGTCGGCGTGGCCGCGGTGATCCCCTCGCTCGGTGAACACCTTCGCGAGCAGCTCGAGCGCGAACGGCTCGCCCGGCGCGAGCGCCCAGGCGCGCTCGATCCCCTCGAGGACGCGGGCGGTCCCGTCGGGATCGTACGCTGCGTGAAGCTGCGCGAGGCGGAGCTGGAGCGTCGCCGCCTCGCGGCGGTCGGTGGCGCGCGCGGCCGCGTCGCGGAGCCGGGCGGCCTCCTCGCGCCAGGTGCGCGGGAGCTTCTCGAGCCGCTCGCGGGCGGCGGCGGCCCCGGGCGCGCTCCGGTCGAGGGCGAGCGCCTCGATGAGCGCGTCCATCGCGAGGCCGTGATCGAGCGGCTCGTCCACGAGGCGCGCGCCGAGCGCGGCGTACTCCGTCGCGAGCGCCTGCCGATCGGCGCCGGCGTCCCGCGCGGCGTCGAGCATGCGCCGCGCCTGCCCGAAGCGGCGCAGCGCCGTGAAGCAGGCGAGGCCGCGCGCGCGCGCGTCGGCGAGCGACGGGTCGAGCCGGTTCGCGCGGGCGTACAGCAGCGCGGCCCGATCCCGGCGGCCGAGGCGCTCCTCCTGGATCCGACCCAGCCTGAGCGTGAGGCGAGCGGCCTCGCGCGGGTCCTCCGCGTGCGCCGCCTCGCGCTCGAGCGCCGCCGCGACCGCGCCCCAATCGCCCTTCTCCTCGAGGAGCGCCACCATCGCGTGGAGCGCGTTCGCGTCCCCCGGATCGGTCTGGAGGAGCTGCCGGTAGAGCTCCTCCGCGCGGGCCACGTTGCGGAGCTTCCGGTGCGCGAGGCTCGCCGCCTCGGCGAGGAGCGGCGCCGCCGGCCCCGGCGCGAGCCGCGCCCGCCCCTCGTAGAGCGCGATCAGGTCCTCCCAGCGATCGGCTCCCTCGTAGAGACCGACGAGCGCGTCGAATGCCTGTTGATCTCCGGGGGCCGCTTCGAGGGTCTCGAGGTGGGACCGGATCTGGTCGTCCAGGGAGGGTTCGCTCAAGGTGTGGGGTGCTGCCGGGAGGGTTGGCCGGGATTCGCCAGGCTCGCGAAAGTATAGGCCTCGCTTCGCGAGACGGTCAATGGGAAGGCTCCGGGATTCCTGAGCCCTTACGGGCGGTTGCCTACATCGGAGCCGGGAGCCGCTCGCCGGAGGCCGCGGCCGGGCGCAGCCGGAGCGCCGCGGACGGGGGCGCCGCGCGGGGTGCTCCCTGCGTCGCACACGACGGTCCGCGCCGCGCACCCCCGCGCGGTGCGCGGAACGCGAGGCGTTACCGACGGTTGCTGGAGGAGAGCCCCGCGGCGCGCGGTGCGCGCCGCGGGGGTGAAGGCGCGGCCGCCGCTAGAAGGTGTACCGCACGGTCGGGTAGATCGCGTAACCGCTCGCGCCCGCCTTGGTGGCGCGCAGGTAGTCCGCGGCGAGGCCGACCGAGAAGTGCCGGAGCTGCGTGAAGTACTCGACGCCCGGGCCGCCCTGGATGATGAAGTCGTTCGTCCCGAAGAGCCCGTTCGGGAACGAGCGCGCGTAACCGCCGCGCCCGTGCAGGTACACGAAGAACCGATCCCACCCGTTGCGATCCTTCTCGCCGAGCACCGACACCCGCACGTCGAGGCCGCCGGCGAACAGGCTGAACGCGCCGTAGTCGGCGTTCGCCTTCTCGTTGCCGCCCTCGCCGAAGACCGCCACCGAGAGCCGGGTCCCGAGGTCCACGCCGACGGTGAGGCCGACGGCGAGCCCTCCGGCGGAGCCGCCGCCCGCGCCGGCGGTCGGGAACTTGCCCGGGTCCGCGGTCGGCGTGTCGAGCAGCCCGAGGTAGCCCGCCTCGAAGCCGACGAAGAACCCGCGCTCCACGTCGTGGAACTTCGCGGCGCGGGGGTCCTCCTGCAGCGACGGGGCGGCGTCCTGCGCCCCGGCCAGGAGCGGGAGCGCGAGCGCGAGTGCGACGGCGATGCTCTTCACCACATGACCTCCGCTACTCCCCGCCGGCGGAGCGGAGGATCCAGGGATACGTGATGATCGCCTGACCGCCGCCCTTCGGCTTCGGGAACTGCCAGCTCGTGATGCGGCTCATCATGCACTCGTGGACCTTGGAGTCCTCGAGCGTGGTCGAGCCGCGGTCCACCTCGGGCAGCGTGGCGCTGCCGTCGGCGTTGATGATCCACTTGATGGAGACCTTGCCCGCGAGGCGAGGGTTGATGGCGAGCTGCTGCTCGTAGCAGTAGCGGATCTGGGCGGCGTGATCCTGGATCACCTTGCGCACCAGCTCGCGATCGATCGAGCCCATCACCTGCGCGGTGCCGCTGGCGATGCTGACGTCGCGATCGCCCTTCTTGCCGAGGCCGCCCACGCCGGTGCCGTAGCTGCCGAGCCCGCCGCCGCGCCCCTTCGTGCCGACCGCGCCGATGCCGATGGTCTCGCCGCTGCCGCCGCCGCCCGAGCCGGACCCGCGGATGCCGAGGCCGCCGAGCCCCTGCGAGTCGCCCACCACCGGCCCGAACATGTTGCCGACCGCGCCCTTGAGGTCGCCGCCGAGGCCGCCGCTCCCGAAGACCGTCGAGAGGCCGCCGCCCGCGCCGCGCCCGAGGGCGCCGAGGAGGCCGCTGCGCCGGACGACGTCCTTCGCGTTCGGGTCGATCGCCTTCGGGGCCGAGCGGGCGTTGGTCTTCGGGGCGTCCTTCTTCCCCATCTTCCCTTCCTCGCCCTTGTGCTTCTCGGCCATCTCGCCGGGATCGTCCTTCTTCTCGCCGGCCGTCTTCTCCTTCGGCTGCGGCTTCGGCGCCTCGGGGGGCTTGATGATGAACTTCGCCATCCGCGAGGTGTTCTTGAACAGATCGTCGCCGACCGAGTCCGTGTCGAACGGGAAGTCGCGGGCCATCACGATGAAGCCCGACTGGAGGAAGAAGAGGACGAGGAACAGGTTCAGGAGCTGGTAGTTGAGCCGCTCCCAGATCGGCGCCGGCTTCACCTGCTGCGGCACCTTCGGCCGCGCCTCGATGGCGAGCTGGCTGCCGACCTCGGCGCGGATCGCGCCCGCCTTGGGCACCGGGATCCAGTAGGCGCCCTTCACGGCCGAGTCGGGGAGCGCCCGGCGCGACTTCACCAGCTCGCCGAAGGGCGTCCGCGAGCCCTTCTCCTCCACGACGCCGGTCATCCCGGTGGCGAAGGCGAACTGGTACTCGCTCCCGTCGCAGCGGAGCATCGGGAGCTGCGGGATCGCGAGCCCCTCCACCTGGAGCGCGCACTCCTTCCCCACGCCCACCAGGACCGGCTCCTTCGGCCGGACGAACGTCGTCGCCTCGAGGAGCGTGTCGCCCCAGAGCAGGCGCAGCTCGACGCCGAGCTCCGGCGCGGCCGAGAGGTCCTCGACGCCCGCCTCGGCGGGGCGCAGCTTGTACCGGCCGCGAGGCTCGGCCGCCGCGGGCGCGCGCACCACGGCGGGCGCGAGGGCGGGCTCGGGATCGGGCGCCGGGGCGGACGCGACCGGCGCCGGGGCCGCGGCGACGGCCGCCGCGGCGGCGACCGGTCCGGGGGCCGGCGCGACCGCGACGGGCACCTCGTGCGCGTGCCCGTTCAGGCCGTTCGCGTGGCCGTTGGTGCCGTTCCTCGTCGCGGGGCGCGGCGCCGGCGCGACCGGCGCGACGACCGCTCGGTTCACCTCCGCGCCGTGGGCGGGGGACGCCCCGGTGGCGTTCACTCCGTCGGCTCCCTCGAGTACGATCCGGAGGCCGCCGAGGGTGATCTGATCGCCGAAGCGGAGCGCGCCGCGGCTCACCTTCTTGCCGTTGACGAACGTCCCGTCGGCGCTCCCCATGTCGATGATCGAGATGGCGCCGTCCGGGGACACCTCGATGACGGAGTGGATCCGGGAGATCTTCTCGTCGTCCAGGCAGAGGTGCGCCGAGGCGAGCCGCCCGATCTTGATGATCTCACGGCTGAACTGCTCGGTGCGGACGAGCTCGTTCCCGCGGAAGACCTTGAGGGTGATGGGTGGGGCCATGTTCTTTCGGGTCGGAGCGCAGGGGTGACGGCTAGAGATCGCCGGAGGCCTGCATCACCTTGTCGCGCCAGTTCTCGCGGATCTTGATGAGGTTGGAGTGATCCACCTTGCGGCGCGCCTCCACGTATTCGCCGTCCGGACGCTTCAGGTCGCCCTCGATCGTGTCGTCCTCGAAGTTGATGACGGTCTTCTTCTCGTACTCGACCTTCGGCTGGGGCTGCCCCTCAGCCTTGCCGCCGGCGGACTGCCCCGCCGCCACCAGGGGAAGGACCAGCGCCATCGTGAGCACCACCGTGCGCATCATCGGGACTCCGCGTGCCATGGGCCGAGCTTACCACCCCGGCCGAGAGACCTTGAAGCAACCGCCGTGCTCCACTTCGCTCACCGTGCGGGGCTCTGCGTGGATGTGGGCGCGGGCGCCCCTCCTTGCGCGGGCACCGGCTGGGGTGCCGCGCCCGGAGCCCCTGCCTTTCGGGCAGCCTCCTCCGCCGCCTTCTGCGCGGCCTTGCGCTGGAGCTCGCGCGCGGCCTCCGCCACGCGCCGGTTCTCCTCGACGATCTGCTCGCACTCGCGCTGGAGCTTCAGCACCGGCGAGTCGGTCGTCGCCACCGGGCCGGCCGCGTCGGCGTACGCCCGGAACTCCTTGAGGGCCGGCTCGCACTCGCTCTTCACGCGCATGAGGAGGACGCCGCGCGCGAGGTGCACCTCGGAGAGGCGATCCGCGGAGCTCTGCTGGGCGCGATCATACGCCGCGAGCGCCTCGTCCGGCTTGTCGAGGTGGCGGAGCGCGATGCCCTGCGCGAGCTGGACCGCGGCGTTGCCGGGCTCCTGCGCCAGGATCCCCTTCGTCTGCTCCAGCACCTGCGTCCAGCTCTCCTTCTTCACCGCGGCCTGGAGCAGCGCGTACCGCGCGGGGAGGAAGCGCGGGTCGAGGACGAGCGCCTTCTTGAGCTGGGCCGCCGCGCCGACGTCGTCGCCCTGCCGCGCGAGGACGTCGCCGACGAGGTAGGGGAGCTCCGGATCGTCCGCGTCGAGCTTCTGCGCGCGCAGCGCGATGAGCTTCGCGAGATCGAGGCTGCTCCGCTGGACGGCGACGCGGACCAGCACCTTGTACGCCCCGGGCGAGCGCGGATCCCGAAGCAGCGCCTCGCGCGCGAGGCGCCAGGCCTCGTCCGGCTGGCCGGCCTGCAGGTAGAGCGCGGCGAGCCGCTCGCGGGCGCGGGCGTCCTCCGGGAAGTCCCGGACCACGGCGGCGTAGGCCGCCCGGGCTCCCTGCACGTCGCCGCGCTTCTCGAGGAGCACGCCGAGGTTCACCGCGGCCTGCCGCAGCGACGGCTTGTCCGCGAGGGCGCGCTCGTACTCGGCGCGGGCCTCGTCGAGCCGGCCCTGCTGCTCGAGGGCCACGCCCAGGTTGAAGCGGGCCTCGGCCACCTCGGCGTCGTCGACCACGGCGCGCCAGCGCCGCTCGAGCACCGCCCAGTCGGTCGGGACGTGGAGCTTCTTCTGATCCTCCTGCGCCCGCAGCGCCTCGGCGAAGAGCCGCTGGGAGCGCGATGAGAGGGTCTCCGGCGCGCCCGCGGCGGCCGGCGCGGTCGCGCCGGGGCGGGTCGCGGCGGACGCCGCCGGCCGCGGCGTCGAGCCCGCGCACCCGAGGGCGGCGGAGAGGAGGAGCGTGCCGGCGATGGACGTGGTCTTCACGGCAGGAGGTCCTCGTCGTCCATGGCGCTCCCCTTCTTCCCGCGCGGCTTCACCGGCGCGGGCTCGTCCTCGATGACGCGCCGCTGGGGGTCCGCCGGCGCCGCGGCGCCGGCGGGGCGGGTCGCGGGCGCCGACGAGCGGAGCGGCGGCAGCGCCGGCTCGGCGGCGCGCCGCGCGGCCTTCGTCGTCGAGACCGGCTGCACCTCCGCGAGGATGCCGTACCCGGCGGGCGCGGCCGCCGCGCGGGAGGCCGCGATGGGCGGGACGACCTCCGGGGACGGGCCGTACCGATCCGGCTTGTACTTGACGAGGATCGCGGTGGCGTCGCGGGAGCAGGCGTTCACGACGCCGTAGTCGCGCGAGGCGTTCATGGCGAGCTCGAGCCCCTCCACCGCCTTCTGCTCGAGCGGCTCGGCGTACTGCGCGATGCCGGCCCGGTACTCCTCCTCGTACTCCGCCTTGCCGCGGTACTCCTTCGGCATCGGGACGTCGTAGAGGGCCTGGGCGAAGCGCTTGTAGGCGAGGCCGATCTTGTAGAGCGCGCAGATCGCCGGCTCGGCCTGCTTGAGCTTCACGACCTGTCCGTACGCCTCCTCGAGCTGCTTCAGCTTCTTCCCCTTCGTCTGGAGCTGCCCGGCGAAGAACTTGGGGGCGACGACGAGGCTCACCCGGTCGTAGTCGGCGAACGTCGGCTCGAGGTCGAGGAGCATCGCCTGCGCGACGAGCGCGAGGCCGCGATCCTTCACCGCGCCCTTGTTCCGCTTCCAGTAGTCGAGGCCGAGCTCGTACGCGCGCCGCGCGCCGGGGCCGTTGCCCGCCTTCTCGAGGACGGTCGCGATCCGCTGCTGGATCGCCAGCCACTCCTCCGCATCCTTCGCGTAGCGGCGCTGGTACTCCTCGAGCTGCTTCAGCTCCTTCGAGGTCTGGCCCTGGCGCGCGTACAGGTCGGCGAGGCCGAGGAACAGCCGCGGCGCGTCGGCGCCGTCCGGCCACGCGTCGAGGTAGGCCTCGGTCGCGGCCTCGGCCCGCGCCCACTCCCGGAGGCCGGCGCGGAACACCGCCGCGTTGACGATGGCGTCGTTCGCCTTCTTCTCCTCCCACTTCAGGCCGGGCGCGGGCGCGGGGGCCGGGGCGGACTCGCCGCCGCGGGCGCCCTTGCCCTTCGCCTTCGCCTTCGCCGCCGGCCTCGGCGCGCTCCCCTTCCGCCACTCGCGGAAGTAGCGCTCGTACCGGTCGGCCGCCTCGCCGAAGTCGGCGACCGCCTCGTAGGCCTCGGCGTCGTCGTAGAGGCACTTCGGCACGAGCGGATCGGTGGGGAACCGCTGGATGAGCTGCTCGCGGATCTCCACGGCGCGGTCGAGCCGGTGCGCGCGGACGTAGTCCACCGAGGCGTTGTAGAGCGCGGTCGGCGCCAGGCGCGAGCCCGGCCAGTCGCGGGCGAAGGCGAGGTACTCCTCCGCGGCCCCCTCGTGGTCCTTCGCGCGCTCCTTCTCCTCGATGATCTTGAACGCGCTCTGCTCGATGACCCGGGCGAGGTCGTCCTTGAGCGCGGGGTGCGCCTCGAGGAGCGCCTTGTTCGCGTGGAACCGCTTCGCCCACCCGTTCACGTTCCGCCAGTCGCCGAGCAGGTTGTAGGCGTCGAGGACGAGGTTGGTGGAGTAGCCGGCGAGCTCGTGCGTGGGGTGGTCGAGGGCGATCCGGGTGAAGAGGTCGGTCGCCTCGGCGAAGGCGTTGTGGCGGTAGTGGATGTTCGCGGCCTTGTACGCGAGCTCGACCCACTTGTCGCCGTTGGGCTGCCACTTGAGGTAGCGCTCGCAGGCCTCCAGCAGGCGCTGCCGCTGCGGCGCCAGCGGGATCCGCTTGCGGGGATCGCCCGCGGGGCGCTTCTCGCTCTCGTCGAGCCGCTTCACCACCACGTCCCAGGCGAAGACGGTGTTCTCGAGGGCGTCCTTGAAGAACTTGCCGGGCTTCCGCTCCGGGCCGGCCTTCCCCTCGGCGACGGCCACGTCGGCGAGGGCGACGCGCTCGTACTCCGCGGCGGCCTCGGCGAACCGCCCGAGCGCGTAGAGCAGCTCGGCGTGGAAGAACCGCATCTCGTACGCCGTCGGCGAGCCGGGGAAGACGTTGAGGTAGTCGTCGTAGATGGAGACCGCGTACCCGGCGACCGGCTCGTCGCGCGTCTTCTTCCACTCGTTGTGGTACTGGACCGCGAGCACGCGGAGGGTGTTCTCCGCGTCGCGGCGGGCGTCCACGAGGAGCTTGCGGTTCTTCTCGTCCTTCGCGTCGGGGAGCGCCTCGAGCTCCCGCAGCATCGCCACGAAGAGGTGCGCCTGCTGGACCGCCGCGTCCTTGCGCCCCATCCGCGCGGCGCTCGTGACGATGCGGGACTGGAAGAACGGAGCGTCGAACGACCGCGGCCGCTCGCGGATCATCCGCGCGTAGACCAGCACCGCGTCGCGATCCTTGCCGTCGTCGTAGTAGATGCCGGCGAGCGACTTGAGCATCTCCCACCAGAAGGTGTCGCCGCCGACGCGCCGGAACTCGTCCCACGCCCCCTCGGCGCTGCCGACGTGGCTGTAGGTCCGGACGTAGTCCTTGCGGGCCTCCTTCACGAGGGCGAGCTTGCGGTCCGCGGGGATGGTGGAGTTCGTCGTCTCGCCGAAGGCGATCACCGCGCGGAAGAGCTCGAGCGCCTCGTTCCAGTTGCCGAGGTTCGTGTGGACCCAGGCTTGCTTGTAGAGCGCGTAGCCGTAGACGCTGCTCTCCCGGTTGGCGGCCGCCTTCCGGTAGGCCTCGAGGGCCTTCGCGAGGTTCCCGGCGCGGTCGCTCTTGTTCGCGCGCTCGAAGTAGTACTCGCCGAACGCCATCCACGCGTCGGGCACGTAGTGCGACTGCGGGTAGCGCTGGATCAGCGCCCGGTACGCCTTGAGCGCGTTCGGATCGTTCCGGTTCCGCTTCGCGAGGTTCTCGCCCAGGAAGTAGAGCACCTCGTCGAGGCGAGGGTACTTCGGGTACTTCGCGATGATCGCCTTGTAGAGCGCGACGGCCTGGTCCTGATGGCGTCGCGAATCCGCCTCGAGGCTCTTGCGCTCCGCCTCGAGCCGCTCGCGCTCCGCCGGGTTCGCCTTGCCGAGGGCGATGATCCGATCGTCGCGCCGGTTCGCCTCGAAGAAGAAGTACTGCGACTCCTCCCAGAGGAGCTCGGCGAGCCGGAAGTACCACTGCGGGGTCTCGACGTCGCTCCCGCCCCCGAGCTGGATGAGCTTCTGGAGGCTCGCGATCTCCTCGCGGCGCTTCTCGGAGATGTCGAACTCGACGGTCTTGCGGAACGTCTCGAAGTCGAGCTTCGGGCCGCCGGCCTCCGCCTTCGGCTTCTTCGCCTCGAGCGTCCCGCCGAGGGACGCGTCGGGGGCGACGGAGCGCTTCTGGCCGAGATCGGCCTCCTTCGGCGGCGCAGGGCGGTCCGCGGCACGCGCGGGCCCGGCGGCGAGCGCCAGGGCGGCCACGCCGAGGACGAGGGCACGGATCATTCGCGAGATCTCCCTGACCGTGGACCGGCTACGGCTGCGCCGCCGGCCTCGCGTCCGTGCGCGGCAGGCGGTCCTTGCAGCCCTTCGTGAGCGTGTACGAGTACGTGCCGAGCTCGTCGCGCCAGAACTCGCCCTCGTACGGCCAGTACAGATGCTCGTCCGAGACCGCGTGCGAGTACTTGAGGTCGCGCACCACCTCGACCTGGCTGCCCTTCGCGAGCGAGCCCTCCAGCGCCTCGCGCTCCTTCCGCGAGACCTCGATCTTGATGCGGAGCGCCTGGGCGAGGAGCGTCCGGAGCCCGTCGCGCTCCCACTCGAGCTTCGCGCGGGCGCGCGCGCCGGCCTCCTCGACGAGGGCGCGCTTCTCCGCGGCGAGCGCCTCGGCGAGCCGCTTCGCGAGCGCCGTCTCGCGGAACTGCGGACGGAGCCCGCCGAGCCCGACGTCCACCTCGTCGTCCACCTCGCGGATCGACTCGGCGAGCCGCCGGACGTTCTGGTCGGTGAAGGCGAGGTTCATGATCTTGCGGGTGATCCCGCTCCCCTGCCGGCGCGCGTCCGAGATCAGGTCGTAGTAGTACGTGTTCGCCTGATCGCCCGCGGTGATCCTCCCGAGCTCCTCGTAGACGGGCTCGTAGATCCCGGAGAACGTCTCGAGCACGAGCCGCGCCTCGGGGTACCGGCAGTTCTCGTAGTAGACGATCGACTTGAGGACGTACGACTCCGGGAAGTAGTCGTCCTTGAAGTAGGGCGACTGGAGCGTGAGCAGGTTGCCGAGGGTCTTCTCGTAGTCGCCGATCCGGTAGTGGGCGTACGACGCCTCCCACAGCCCCTCGAGCCAGCTCTCGCCGCCCCAGGGCATCTTCCCGTAGTAGAAGATCGCGTAGCGGTTCTGCCGGCTCTCGTAGTGGATGCGGGCGAGCTGGAGGAAGGAGAGCTCGCGCAGCTCCGGATCGGCGTGGCGCCCGCGCTTCGGGTTCGTGAGCCGCACCACGTCCTTGAAGGCGTTCGTGGCGCCCTGCGCGTCGCCCTCGGCGTAGAGGATGAGGCCGTCCACGAACCGCGCCTTCGCGTAGATGTCGCCCTCGTCCACCGCCGGCGCCTCGCCGGCGGGGGTCGGCGTGGCGCCGGCCTGCTCCCGCACCAGCGACGCGAGCCGTCGCGCCTCGTCCCAGGCGGTCTTGGCCTCGCCGGCGCGGCCGGCGTCCTGGAGCGCGCGACCGCGCTCGAACTCGTAGCGGGCGAGGAGGAAGTGGAACTTGTCCTCGTAGCCGGGCGGGAAGGCGTCGCGGGCGTGGCGCGCCACGCGCGAGACCAGCGGCTGCTCGTTCCGGAGCCGCTTGCCCACGTAGAAGAGCCACTCCATCGCGGACCCGTAGAAGCGCGAGGCCTGCCCCTGATCCAGGATCTGGTCGAACGTCGCCAGGGCGGAGTGGTTGAGGCCGAGCCGGACGAGCGCCTTGCCGAGCTGGTACCGGGCCTCGTCGTGGACCGGGACCATGGCCGGGTCGCGCAGGATCTCGTCGAACGCGATCGCGGCGGTGTCGCTGGCCCCCGCCTGGAACAGCCGCTTCGCCGCGTCGAGCCGCTCCTTCGCGGCGCCGCTCGCCGCGGCGGCCTTTCCGAGATCGATCCCGAGGCCGTCGTCGGCGGGGGCCGGGCGCGCGGGCCGGGCAGCCGGGGGCGGCGCCGCGGGAGACGTCCCCGCGTGCGGCGCCGCGTCCTGCGCGGGGGCCGGGGCGGGCGCGGCGGGCGCCTGCTTCGGGGCCTTCTTGACCTTCTTGCTCGCCTTCTCGCCCTGGGGCGCCGGGGCGGAGAGGTCGATCCCGAGCTGGGCGTGGGCCTCACCGGCGACGCCGAGGAGGACTGCGAGGAGGGCGAGCCGCGCGAGCGCGCCGGCCCGGACGAGCGGGCGCCTCGACGGCCTGAAGCAAAGGATGGGCGCGCGCATGGCTCAGGGCACCGGGCGATTCTGCAGAGGGAAGAAGACCGAGACGCCGAGCTCCGTGAAGAGCTGGTTCTGCACGTCGCTCCGGGCCTTGCCGCCCTCCTGCCAGTTCGGCACGGAGGCGACGTAGATGTAGTCCTTGAACTCGAGCCGGGCGGCGAGCCACTCGGCGAAGAACACGCGCAGGCCGAGCCCGACGTGCCCGCCCAGCGTGCCGGTGTCGGGCGGCCGCTGGCCCGCCGCGGCGAGGATCGCGGCGTCGCTCGAGGAGACCACCTTCTCGTAGGAGATCCAGTCGCCGCCGGCGAGCAGCGACAGGTCGAAGTGCGCGACGCGCTCCGCGGCGAGGTTCAGCTTGCCGTAGATGGGGGACCAGGCGACCTCGAGCCCGCCCATCGTGTTGATGTGGCCAGGCACCTGGTAAAGCGACGGGCCGGACGCGGCGCTGCACCCGGCCTGCGTGTCGCAGACCGTCGCGGAGCCGGCGCGCACGGCGGCGCCCGTCGCGAGCTGGCCGGAGATCGAGAGGTACTCGGTCAGGTGGTACCCGACCTTCACGCTCCCGAAGTACTTCGAGTAGAAGGCGTCGTTCATCGAGAGGTTCCCGCCGAGCGTGAGCTCGAAGCGGCCCGCCTTCCGGTAGAGCTGACCGGAGACGGGGGGGATCTTCCCGGCGAAGGCGTCGGACTTCGACTGGGCGCGCGCCGCGTCGGGCACCGCCATCGCCGCGAGGGCGGCGGCGGCGAGGGCGGCGGCGGCGAGCGCGCGAGCGCGAGGACGGTGCGCGGTCATGGGTAGACGTACTCGAAGGTGGTCGGGAAGAAGAACGAGAAGCCCACGTTCGCGACGAACACCTTCTGCATGGAGCTCGGCAGGGACTGCACGGGCTGGTCCGGGTAGAGCGTCGCCATGAGCCCGAGATCGAACGCGAGCCACTCCTTCGGGTAGAAGCGGACGCCGCCGCCGAGGTCGGTCGCGAGGTGCGGCCCCTCGTTGCGCGGCGCGAGGCTCGTCGCGCTCCACACCGCCCCGACGCCCGCCGCGAGGTACAGGTCGAAGTGGACGATGTTCTTCCCGAGGTAGGCCGCCTTCCCGTAGATGGGCGACCACATCGCGTCGAGCATCACCTGGCCGTAGATCTGCGACGAGAGCAGCTGGCTCTGCATCGCGAGCTTGCCGACCCGCACGTTGTCCGTGCGATAGGGCTCGTAGTAGCTGCCGCGCACCGCCAGCGCGAAGCTGTCCTGCAGGCTGTACGCGAGGCGGAGGCCGCCGCCGAACTTCTCGTAGAAGGCGTCGTTCACCGTGATGGCGAACATCGGCGTGAGCTCGAAGCGGCCGCGCTTCAGGAAGCCCTTCCGCTGCACCGCCTTCACCTTGTCCCCGAGCGCGACGTCCTTCTCGGAGAAGATGGGGACGTCCTTCCTGGCCTCCTCCTTGTCCTTCGCCTCGCGGGACTCGCGGGACTCGCGCGGCGCGGACGGCTGGTGCGCCTGCGAGCCCGACAGGTCCATCGGCGCGAGCTCGTCCCGATCGGGCGGCGGCGGCGTCGGCTCGGGTGGGGGCTGCTGCTCGGGTTGCGACGGCTGCGAGGGCTGCGCCGGCTGCGAGAGGTCGATGCCCGACATCTCCTGCGCGAACGCAGGGAGCGAGGCGAGGAGGCTCGCGATGGCGACGATGATCGTTCTCATCTGGTTGGTCACTGTCCCGCGTCCTGGGGGCATCCTAACCAAACGCAAAGGGACGAGCAACGGAGCGCCCCCTCAATCGAGAGGCGCACTCCGGCGACACTGTAAGTAATGGTAGCTTCACGTTCGGCGTTCCTTGTCGCGTGCGCGATCGCGTGCTAACGATCCGTTTGAGCCATGTCCAAACGACACGTCAGGCTCGTCGTCGCCATCACGGTGCTCTCCGCGGCCGTCGCTTGCCAGCGCCCAGACGTCGGCGCCCGCTGCACGCTCGCGTGGAACCCGAACTGGCAGACCGACGGGACCGCACCGCCACCGACCCCCACCACCGCGCAGGGCGACTACTTCGAGACCGGCAACATCGGCTGCGACGACCTCACCTGCATCGTCTCCCCCGCGCCGGCGGGATCGAAGTACGGCGGCTGCTCGGGCGACGCCTGCGGGTATTGCTCGAAGCCGTGCGTCTCGAACGCCGACTGCTTCTCCTCGAGCACGGGGCTGGTCTGCGACCAGATCGTGCTCGACCCGGCGTTCCTCG
Source organism: Anaeromyxobacter oryzisoli (assembly GCF_022690765.1). Classification (GTDB taxonomy): domain Bacteria; phylum Myxococcota; class Myxococcia; order Myxococcales; family Anaeromyxobacteraceae; genus Anaeromyxobacter; species Anaeromyxobacter oryzisoli. Next base: position 15,422 of record NZ_JALCZA010000093.1, read on the forward strand.
CCACGCTCGACGCCACGACCCGGGACCGCTACCTGGGCGAGATCCGCTTCTCGTCCTACTGCGTGGTCCCCCGCTCGTGATCCGCGCGGGCGCGCTCGTGGTGGTCCTCGCGGCCCTCGCCTGCGCGTCCGGCGAGCACGCCCCCGAGGCGGGACGCCGCACGGGGCGCGTCGTCGTGCAGACCGCCGCGGGCGCGCGCCACGCCGTCGCCGTCGAGGTGGCGCGCACGGACGAGGCGCGCACGCGCGGGCTCATGGACCGGCCGCGCCTCGACGCGGACGCGGGCATGCTCTTCGTGTTCGACGAGAGCGCGCCGCACGCCTTCTGGATGAAGAACACGCTCATCCCGCTCGACATGATCTTCATCGACGACACGGGCCGGATCGTCGGGATCGTCGAGCGCGCCGAGCCGCGGACGCTCACCCCTCGCGACGTCGGGGTGCCGAGCCGGTACGTCCTCGAGGTGAACGGCGGGTGGGCCGCGGCGCACGGCGTCGCGAAGGGCGACACGGTGCGCTTCGAGAACGTGATGTTCTGACCACCCCGCCGGGGATCTTCAGGCCTTGCGCAGGAGCTTCCGCGCCACGAGCGGCCCGAGCGCGTCCTGCATGAGCCCCTCGACGATCGCCTCGAACTCAGCGCGGTCGCGGTCGTCGGCCCACACGAACCGGATCCCCATCCCCGGCTCGTCGCCCTGCGCGCTGGCGTGGACCACCTCGCCGGCGAGCTCGAACGGCTCGGCGCGGCCGGGCACCGCCAGCCGGAAGAGGAACCGCGTCCCGATGGGGAGCGTCTTCCTCGTCCGGATGAAGGTGCCGCCCTTCGAGATGTTCTTCGTGTAATCGGCGAAGAAGCTGTTCAGCTTCTTGTAGTCGACCTTGAGCTCGATGGGCGTGCGGCCGTGCTCGCGGTGATCCGGCATGCGCGGCGCATGTTATCCCGCCCGCGCGGGGCCGCGGTAGTTCCGGTCCTTTCCGATATCGTGGGCGCGTGGCCCCCGCGCTCGAGACCTTCCGCACGCTCGCCCGCCGGTCCTCCGTGAGGACGGCCGGGATCGCGCTGCTCGCCCTGGGGCTCGCGGCCGGCGGGCTGCCGCTCCTCGAGGCGCCGGGGTACGAGCTCGGCGAGGCCGGGGCGCTCCTCGCGGCGCTGCTCCTCGCGCCGTGGCTCGGGATCGCCGCCGCGCGGGTCGAGCGCGCCCGCGCCGCCGCGTCGCCGGGCGCCGCCTTCGCCGCCGCGGCGGCGACGGGGGCCGTCCTGCTCGCCCTGCTCTTCACCGGCGACGCGCTCCGCGCGGCGCTCGGGCCCTGCCGGGTCGTCGCGTCCGCCGCGTTCGTCCCGGTCCTCTCCCTCCCCTCCCTGCTCCTCGGGACCGCGCTCGCGGTCGCGGCCGCGTTCCTCGCCCGGGGTCGTCGCGCGCGGGCGGCGGCGCTCTACGGCGCGTCGATCGTCGCCACGCTCGCGGTGACGCTCCGGTTCCTGTACCTCGGCCCCACCGCCTCGGCGCTCGATCCGCTCCTCGGCTACTGGCCCGGGCCGCTCTACGACGAGCGGCTCCCGCTCGACCCGCGCGTGCTCGCGGCCGGGGCGGAGTCCGTCGCGTGGGCCGCGATCGTCGTCGCGTGGACCGCGGCCCTGGCCGGCGGCCGCGGCCCGACGCGGTGGTCCCGGCCCGCGCGGGCCGCGCTCCTCGCGGCCACGGCGGCCCTCGTCGCCGTCTCGGCCGTCCGGGCCCGCGCCGGCGAGGGCCGGAGCCC
>NZ_JALCZA010000094.1 GCF_022690765.1 Anaeromyxobacter oryzisoli
GGAGCTCGAGCGCGGGTGGGCGGCGCCCGCGGCGGAGCTGCACGACGCCGCGGTGGAGGCGGGGCTCGCGCTCGGCCTGCGTGGCGCGTGGCGCGCGGCGCGGCACCGGACCGACGCGGGGGAGGCGACCGGGCTCGACCTCCTCGTCCTCGCGGCGAGCGGCGATCCGGACGACCTCGCCCGGATCGGCGCCGCCGCGGCGACGCCCGAGCGGCGGCAGGCGGCCCTCTTCGCGGCGGGGTTCACGGGGCAGCCGGCGGCGGCCGACCTCTGCGTGGCGCACCTCGGCGACGCGCGCGCGGCGGGCGTCGCCGGCGAGGCGTTCCACGCGATCACCGGCCTCGCCGTCGCGGGGATCTACCGCGCGCCGGAGCGGGACGAGCCGGACGGCGACGCCGCCGCAGAGGCGCCGCCGGTCGGTCCGGAGGCGGACCTGCCCGTTCCGGACGCGACCACCGTGGCGGGTTGGTGGCGCGCCGCCCGCCCGCGCTTCGCCGACGGGCAGCGGATGCTCGGGGGCCGCCCGTTCTCCGCGGACGAGCTGCTCCGCGCGCTCGCCGACGGGACCACCCGCCGCCGCGGTCCCATCGCGCGGGAGCTCGCCGTCCGGAGCCGCGGGCAGTACCGGATCGACCCGGGCGCACCTGCCGCCGAGCAGCTTCGGCGGGCGGCGGCGCTGCGGCTCGTCGCGCGCGCGGACTTCGCGCTGCCGTTCGAGCGGCTCCTGCGCGCGTGACGTCGGCACCCGGGGCGCTCAGCGCGGCGCGCCCTCGCGCACCACCACCCGCCCCACGCGCAGGAGCTCCTCGCCGACGGGGAACGTCGCGCGGAAGGTGATCGCGAGCCTCCCCTCGTCGGGCTCGACGAGGAGCGTGTCCGCCACGAGCGGGAGCTCGTGGATCTCTCCGCGCACCTCCGCTGCGGCGGTGAAGCCGAGGCGCGGGACCTCGAGGCTCACCAGGTCCGCCTCCGGGTGGAGGGCGCGGAGGACCAGCCGCTCCCCGCCGGCGAGGCGCGGCCGGAGGACCTGGTCCTGCGGGACGGCGTCCCAGAAGCGGTCGTCGAGGTCGCGCGGTGGCAACGGCCGGCGCTCGCGCTCCCACGCGGCGTGGAACGTCCCGGCGAACGCGGCGCGCTGCTTCCAGCCGGCGGGGATGAAGCCGAGCCCGGCCGGCGCGGGACGATCCCGGAGCGTCCGGAAGCGGCCGCTCCGGTACTCGACGGCGGGGAGCGGCGCCCGGTCCACCACCGCCTTGGCGAAGCCGCAGCCGACGGGGTTCTCCGGCCAGGCCACCCGACCCCGCCCGTCCTCCTCGTAGCCGCCGCCGAACGCGTGCTCGTACCGGAGCGGCACCTTCTCGAACGGCACCGGCCCGGCGATCGCGACCGGAAAGCCGCCGACCCACACGCGCGGGCCCGAGACCACCACCGTCTTCTCGAGGTTGCCGACGCGGAAGCCGGCCTCGACCTCGGTGCGCCCGCGCCCCCACGCGTGCCCGACCACGGCGACGTCGGTGCCGGAGCGCGCCGGCACGACGTCCGACGCGTAGCGGAGGCTGGTGGTCGCGGGATCGCCCCAGGGGACGTCGGCGACGTGGACCGGCACCTGCGCGTCGCGCGGCGCCGCGGCCACCTCGCCGCGCGCGGTGAACCGGAAGGTCGCCTTCACCAGCGCGAGGAGGACGTCGCGGCCGTCGCGGTCCTGGCAGGGCGCGAGGGTGGCGGCGTAGGGGATCGGGGCGATGAGGTCGTGCATGGGAGGTCGATGGGCCGGCGGCGGCGCGTCAGGGCGTCGGGCCGCGGGCGCGGATGGCACGTGGGGTGGGCTCCCCGCCGGCGGCTTCCCCGCGATCGACGGCCCGATGGAGAACGACGTCACCGTGCCGCCGTGGCCGAAGTCGAGACCGACCAGGTAGTCGTCGACGTAGTACTCGTAGATGGTGGGGAGGTAGGCTCGCCGCCCCGAGCACCTCCTCCCAGCGCTTCGCGCCCGCGCTCCAGTCGAGCAGCCGGCCGTTGTAGCGGACCGTCGTCCCGTCCACGGTGATGACGTGGCGCTCGTCGAGCGCCGGCACGGGCCGGGCCGGCTCGGTGCACGCGGCGACGACCGCGACCGCGAGGAGGAGCGCGCCGCGACTCATGGCGTTGGCTTCCCCGTCGGCGGCTTCCCCAGGATGGACGGTCCGATGGAGAACGAGGTCAGCGTCCCGTCGTGGCCGAAGTCGAGACCAACGAGGTAGTCGTCCACGTAGTAGTCGTAGATCGTGGCGAGGTAGCCGCGCCGGAACGGCGTCCCCTTCTTCGCACGGTCGATCTCCCGAATGCTCGAGCCGGAATGGATGAGCGCGCCGTCCACCACGAGCCGTCCGCGGAACGTATTCCGCGGCCAGAAGTCTGGCTCGGCGTCGGTGATCGGGGAATGGGGCGTCCTGCCGAGGAGGACCAGGACCTCGCTCGGGCGAGCCTTGCCGTCGTTGTGGTAGATGACGACGCCCAGGTCATCCCAGACGGAGATGTTCCGCACGTCGCGGCTCGCCGGCCCGAGCACCTCCTCCCAGCGCTTCGCGTCCGCGCTCCAGTCGAGCAGCCGGCCGTTGTAGCGGACCGTCGTTCCGTCCACGGTGATGACGTGGCGCTCGTCGAGCGCCGGGGCGGGGCGGAATGGCTCGGTGCACGCGGCGACCAGGATGAGCGCGAGGAGCCGAGGGTCAAGTCTCATTGGGCCCCCGCCTTCGCGATCAGTGGTGGCGAGATCGAGAAGGAAGTCAGCGTCCGATCATGACCGAAGTCGAGCCGCACCTCGAAGTCATCGACGTAGTAGTCGTAGATCGTCGGGAGATAGCTCCGCCGGAAGGGAATCCCTTTCTTGTCGCGCTGGATCTCCCGGATCTGCGATCCGGAGTGGATGAGCGCGCCGTCCACGAGTAGGCGCCCGCGGAACGTCTTCCGCGGCCAGAACTCGGGCGCCTCGTCGGTGATGGTGGAGTGCGGCGTCCGGCCGAGCGCGACGCGGAGGGCGACCGGCTTGGGCTTGCCTTCGTTGTGGTAGACGAGGACCCCGAGGTCGTCCCAGATCGAGATGCCGTTCCACTCACGGCTCGCCGGTCCGAGCACCTCCTCCCAGCGCTTCGCGTCCGCGTTCCAGTCGAGCAGCCGCCCGTTGTAGCGGACCGTCGTCCCGTCCACGGTGATGACGTGGCGCTCGTCGAGCGCCGGCACGGGCCGGGACGGCTCGGTGCACGCCGTCAGCGCGAGCGAGAGGAGCAGCGCGGCTGCCAGCGAGCGGGCGCTCCAGGTCGTCACTTCCTCGCGCCCCCGCGCCGGAGCTGCTCGACGCGATCTTGGACCTTCTGGTCGTTTCCGTAGAGCTTCGCCGCCGCCTTGCGCAGCTCGTCCAGCTCCTTCTTCCGCTCCTTCGTCCAGTCCATCATCCAGGACCTCGAGCCGAGGCGCGCGATCTCCTTCGGGTTCATCTCCGCCCAGCGCCCGATGAGCTGCAGCACGGCGGCCAGCGGCGAGCCGGCCGCGACGTGGACCGGATGCACGAGGTAATCGGCCGCGGTCCGGACCACGGCGCCCGCGTCGAGCTCCCCGTTCCAGGCGCGCTGGATGGCGCGTCCGACCTCCCGCGAGGCCATGGCGGCGACGCGGGCGCCGAGGACGTGGAGCGGGTGGTCGTCGTGGTCCTTGGCGAGCTGCGCGTGCGTCGGGTCGGTGCTGCTGGGATCCTCGACGAAGGTGGTCTGCGCGTCGTCGATCTGGTTCGCCATCGCGCGGACGGCGCCGCCGATGACGCCATGGATCGCCGCCGCGACGTTCGCGACGGCGCAGGTCACCACCGCGAGGCCCGGGACCTTCTTCTCGAGGCCGTTCATGAAACCGGAGACCCCGCCGATCACCTTGCGCGTCCGCTCGTACTTCTGGTCCTTCAGCAGGATGAGCAGGATGATCATGCCGCGGGTCGGCTCGCCGGGCTCGCACTCCTGGTCCTTCTGCATCAGCTCGCCCCACCCGAGGAGCAGGCTCGCGGCGGTGTCGAGGTTCGCGAACTTGCCGGTGGTGATGGGGAGGGTGCGTGCGTCCACCGCCCGACCGCTGCGCTCCATCGGGACCCACGCCTCCACGGCGTGGCCGAGGTGGCAGAGGGCGACCTCGACGAAGTTGGAGTGACCGAAGAAGTCCTCGAGCGTGTGGAGCGCCTGGCCGAGGTGTCGGTAGCCGTCCGGTGTCCGCCCCTCGGCGATCGCCTTCCGGAGCTGACGCTCGACGTAGCTCAGCGCGGTGTAGGGCGCCTCCACCCCGAGCGTGCCGGCGGCGCCTGGGATCTGGATGATCCCCGGCCGGTCCTGGCTCGTGAAGACGTAGCTCTGGCCGTCCGCGGTCCGGCGCGTGCAACCGACGCGATCGCGGAGGCCCCGGTTCACCTCGGCCGGCACCGCGGTCCCGAAGTTGTGGCGCGCCAGCTCCTGCCAGGAGATCCCGGCCGCGCGCGCGAGGCTCTGGAGGGACTCGCCGTCCTGGACGCGGTGAGCCCGCGGCAGCCGCGCGCCCGCGGGCGCCGCCGAGCGGAGGTACCGCTTCATGAGCGTCGCCGGCTCGACCCGGACCTCCTCCGGCGACCATCGGCCCCGGAAGTCCGGGTCGATGGCGCGCCCGTCCTCGATGCCCATCGGGTTGTCGATGTGCTCCTCGTTCCGGTAGACGCCCAGCCGCTCGGGCGTGACCTTGAACTCGGGGAGATCGCCGAACTCGGAGCGGGCCAGCACATCGACGACCGCGGTGAGGGCCTCCCGCGTGAAGCCCTTCTCGACCGGATCGTTCGGCGCCCGCGTGATCGACGGGACGACCACCTGCGAATAGTCGCGGAGCCAGTTGCCGAAGTAGACGAGCTTTCGCGCCCGAGCGAAGCCGACCTGGTCCAGCGAGTTCTCGATCGACTCGTGCCCATACGACGCGAGCCCACCCGCCGCGGACCGCGTGCCCGACCCGCGCCCCGCCCCGAAGAACTCGAGGCTGCCGAAGCTCCCGTCTTCCTTCTCCTCCTCCTCGTTCGCGAACCGCTCGGTGGCCCGGTGGAGCCCCTCGAACGCGACCTCCAGCTCCACGGTGCCGTCGCCGGCCTCGTGCGTCGCGAAGGTCCGACGATCGGCGTTTCCCCAGCCCAGGTCCGCCAGAGCGTAGGAGAGCCGAACGCCCTCGTCCAGCCGCGCGTCGCCGCCGACGCTCGAGTACTGGTTCCGGAGCAGGTGATCGACGTGGTGGCCGAACTCCTCGAGGAGCGCGAAGAGGAGCGCCCAGTCCGCGTCCGCGTCCTCGTGCGCGTCGCGCACGAGCGACGCCTTCAGCACGATCGCGCGCTTCTCCCGGTCGTAGCCGGCGACGTGGCCGCGGAGGGCGCCACGGAGCAGCACGATCTCGGGCTGCGGCAGGCTCCCGTCGAGGAGCGCGCTCCGCAGCGACCGGTACGCGTCCTCCGGGATGTCCGCGCCGAAGAGCCTGGTCAGCCATTCCAGGAACTGGACCTCCCCCAGCTCCTGGGCGCAGGCGCGGAGCTCGTCGTACGCGAGCGTGCTCTTCAGCTTCTCGTCGACGACGACCTCCTCCTCCAGCGCGTCCGCGCTCACCGCCTGGGCGGCCGGCATCGGCGGCTGCTGGAGCGGGGCGGGCGGCGTGTTCACCGCGCCCCCCTTGTTGCCGAGCATGAGGTCGTTCTGGCGGGCGACGCCCTTTCCCTCGACCATCACGTCGAACGAGTAGCCGAGGAACTCGGCGGCGCCCTTGGTCTTGCCGCTCGTGACGCCGCCGTTGCTCCCGGCCTCGTCCCCGGTGCTCTGCTTGAAGGTCGAGCCCTGCACGAGGATCGGGTTCCCGTCGCACAGCACCGACTTCGCGCCCTGGTCCGCGTCGGTCGCCACCGCGGTGTTGGGGTAGGGGATGGGGACGGGCGGGCCGCTCGGCTGCGGCGTCAGGCAGACGTCGGGCATGAAGGACACGGTTCCGCCGCTGTCCTTGTGGACCACCGTCCGCGCGTTCACGCCCACCGTCGTCGCCATCGGTCCCTCCCGATCAGACGCGCTCCAGCACCGCGGCGCGCCGCTCCCCGTCCTCCGCGGCCGCCCAGATCACCGCCGAGCGCCGTCCGGCATCGCCCGCGTGAAGCGCGTGGGCGGCCAGGACGAGGCTCATCGCCGCGGACGCCGCGCCGGTGTCGCCGAGCGCGGAGGCGGGGTGCTCGACGGCGTAGCCGTCCGGCAGGCAGCGGCCGAGCCGCGAGACCGCGAAGGCCCACTCGCGCGTCCGCGCAGACTCGCCGTTGAGATCGCAGTAGACGAGCGGCGGCTCCGCAGGCAGGAGCGGCTCGAGGAGGCGGGAGAGCTCGGCCCCCGTGGTCTGCGGCTGCCCGGGCGCGACCCGGCAGCTCCCGTGCGCGCGCACCGCCGCGAGCGGCGCGAGCCCGCGCGCTTCGGCTGCACCCGCGTGCTCGAGGAGCACGAACCCCGCGGCCTCGCCCGGCTGGAGCCCATCCGGGTTGCGCGTCGAGAGCAGCCGCCACTCGCGGTCGAGCCGCTCGAGCCAGGGTCGGTGGAGGTAGGAGTCCACGCCCCCCACCGCGGCGCGCGCGATCGTTCCCTTCCGCATGAGCTCGCAGGCGCGCTCGAGCAGCTCGAGCGCGGTCGCGTGCCCGCCGAGCTGCACGTGCGCCGCCGCGAGCGGAGCGAGCCCGGCGTGGTGCTGGAAGTGGCGGAGGAGCTCGTCGCGCTGCTCGGGGCCGAGGCCTGGCCGGGCGGGCGCCGCGAGGAACAGCCCGAGACGATCGAGGTCGCGGGGCTCGAGGCGGCCACGCCGCGCGAGATCGCGGAACGCCTCTCCGGCGAGGGTGCCGAGCCACTCCGCCATGCGCCCCGCCGCGCGGGCGGCGGGATCGAGGTGGTAGACGGCCGACGCGACGAGCGGCTCCGAGTCCTCGAAGCGCGGGTCCTCGGGCAGGCACGCGTAGAGGTCCGGCTGCTCGAGCATGCGCCGGATCCCGGCGCGAACGGACGTGAAGGTCTGGTCCGCATCCGCGCCGACGGGCGTGACCGCGCCGGTCGACGCGACGACGACGTCCGGGCCCCCGGGGCGGGCCCCCGGCCGGCTCACGCCGCTGGGCGGGTTCACGCAGAGCATTGTACAGTAGCCGCGCGACGATGCGTAAAGAGATGGTCCCATGTCGCACCCTGCGTGATCGTGATCACGTTCGGTCGAGCGCCGTCCGTGGTCCAATGGGGCCGACACGCCGTCGGAGGGGGTGACGTTCATGTCCGTCACGGCAGCCGCGCTGGGAGCGAAGTCCGTCGAGTTCGAGCTCGAGGTCGGGCCGCACGCGTCGGGCGAGCTGGACGTGCTCGACTGGGAGGCGGAGGAGCAGCTCTCGGCGCCGTACGAGCTGAGCGTCACGGCCCTCCCGCGCCCCGGCGTCCCGGTGGACGTGGACGCGCTCGTCGGCGAGCCGGCGGCGCTCCTCACCTACCCAGCGGACGGCGCCGCGCGGGCGCTGCACGGGATCGTCGTGCGCGCCCGCGCCTGGGAGGAGGGGCCCGGCCCGGAGGGGCGACGCGTCCGGCTCACCGTGGCGCCGCAGCTGGCGCGGCTCTCGAAGACGTCGCGCAGCCGCATCTTCCAGGACGCGACCGTCCCCGAGATCGTCACGAAGGTGCTCGACGAGGGCAAGGTCGAGCACCGGCGCGCACTGTCCGGGTCCTACGCGCGGCGCACCTACTGCGTCCAGTACCGCGAGTCGGATCTCGACTTCGTCTCGCGCCTCCTCGAGGAGGAGGGCATCTTCTACTTCTTCGAGCACCGGGCCGACGGCCACGTCATGGTCCTCGGCGACGCCCCGTCGACGCACCCGGAGCTGCCCGGCGCCGGGAGGCTCGTCTTCCGCGAGCAGAGTGCGGTCGCCGGCGGCATCCCGTGCGCCGATGCGTTCTCGGCGGCGCGGGAGCTGCGGCCCGGGACAGTGACGCTCCGCGACTTCGACGAGACCCGGCCTGCACTCGACCTGACGGTGCGCGCGAGCGCCGGCGGCGCCGAGGGCGACCTCGAGATCTACGACTATCCCGCCGGCTACCGCGACGCCGGCGTAGGTAGCGCCCGCGCGCGCCTCCGGCTCGAGGCCGAGCGCGTCCGCGCGAAGCAGTACTCCGGGGCGACACCGACCACCTCGATGGCGCCCGGGTACCAGTTCGAGCTGGCCGAGCACCCGCAGCCCGAGCTGAACGGGAGCTTCGTCGTCGTCTCGACCGAGCACCGCGGCCACCAGCACGGCCGGCTCGCCGTCGTCGGTCTCCCCGCAGCGCCGGAGCGCGAGGCGTACCGGAGCCGCTTCACCTGCTTCCCCGCGGACGTTCCGTACCGCCCCGAGCGGCGGACGCGCCGCCCGGTCGTCGGCGGCGCGCAGACGGCGCTCGTCGTCGGGCCGGCGGGAGAGGAGATCCACACCGACCACCTCGGGCGCGTGAAGGTCCAGTTCCACTGGGACCGCGAGGGGAAGCGCGACGACCGCTCGAGCTGCTGGATCCGCGTCGCGCAGTCGTGGGCGGGGCCGGGCTGGGGGGCCCTGTACCTGCCGCGCATCGGGCAGGAGGTCGTGGTCGAGTTCCTCGAGGGGGATCCCGACCAGCCGCTCGTCACCGGCGCCGTCTACAACGGTGCGAACCCGCCGCCGATCGAGCTGCCCGCGGAGAAGACCCGGAGCACGCTCCGGTCCGCGTCGAGCCCGGGGAGCCAGGGCGCGAACGAGCTCCGCTTCGAGGACGCGCAGGGGCAGGAGGAGGTCTACCTCCACGCACAGAAGGACCTGAACGTGGTGGTGGAGAACGACGCCGCGCGGCGCGTGGGCGGCGACGAGACCATCACCGTCGCCAAGGACCGATCGCGCTCGGTCGGCGGGAGCCAGTCGCTCCAGGTCGCGAAGGACGACACGAGCACCATCGGCGGCAGCCAGACCCTCACCGTCGGCGGCGACCGGATCACCACCGTCGGCGCGACGCACGTGGAGAGCGTCGGCGGCGATCAGTCGGTCACGGTCGGCGGCGCGCAGGCGGTCACGGTCGCGATGGCGTCGTCGGAGACGGTCGGGCTCGGGAAGGCCCTCAACGTCGGCGGCGCGTACGCGGTGACCGTCGGCGCGGCCATGAACGAGCTCGTCGCCGGCGCCAAGGCGGAGGAGATCGGCGGCGCGAAGGTGGAGCTGGTCGGCGCGAAGAAGACCGAGAACGTGCTGGGCGCGCGCTCGCTCCACGTCGGCGGAGATCTCTCGGAGACCGTGGGCGGCTCGCGCACGCTGAAGGTCGGCAAGGACCTGGTGATCGACGTCGGCGGCAAGCTCCAGCAGGCCGTCACCGGCGCCTACGCGCTCCAGGCGAAGCAGATCACGCTCAGCGCGGAGGAGCAGCTCACCATCCAGGTCGGCGATGCCGTCCTCCAGCTGAAGAAGAGCGGCGAGGTGGTGCTGAAGGGCGGGAAGGTGCAGCTCACCGCGAGCGGAGACCTGCTGCTCAAGGCGCAGAAGATCGAGGAGAACTAGCTTGCGCGCGGGGCGGATCGAGGTCGAGCTCTCGGTGGGGCAGGTCGCGGCAAGCGACGTGGCGGTGACGCGCGTCGAGGGCCGGGAGGGTCTGTCGGAGCCGTACGCGTTCGTGGTGGACCTGGCGCCGCGGGCCGGCGAGCCGGTCGACCTGGACGCGCTCGTCGGGGCGGAGGGTGAGCTGACGCTCCGGCGGAACACCGGCGAGGAGCGGGTGGTACACGGTGAGTGCCACAGGATCGAGCTGGTGGGAGTGGCGGCAGGGGTGCCGTCGTACCGGGTGACGATCCGGCCGAGGCTGGCGCGGCTCGGCGCGGCGGCGCGGAGCCGGATCTTCCAGGGGAAGAGCGTCCCCGAGATCGTGGCGGCGGTCCTGGACGAGCACGGGGTGGCGCACCGGCGGGCGCTGGCGGGGAGCTATGCGGCACGGGAGCTCACGGCGCAGTACCGGGAGACGGATCTCGCGTTCGTGTCGCGCCTGCTGGAGGCGGAGGGGATCTGGTACCGGTTCGAGCATGGGCCAGGTCGGCACGAGCTGGTGCTGGGCGACGCCCCGAGCGCGTACGTCGACGGGGGCGTGGAGCTGCCGGTGCTGCTCGGGGGTGGCACGGCGGACGAGACGGAGCACGTGACGCGGGTGGAGCGGGAGTGCCGCGCGGTGGTCGGTGCGGTGGCGCTGCGGGACTACGACTTCGAGCGGCCGGCGCTGGCGCTGGACGCGCGCGAGGGGACCGCGGAAGGGCCGGAGGTGTACGAGCCGGCGCCGGTGGTGGTGGAGGGCGGGGCGGCGGAGCGGGCGAGGCGGCGGCTGGAGGGGCTGCGGCACGGGACGGAGACGTGGGCCGGGAAGGGGAACGGGCTCGGGGTGGTGCCGGGCGTGGTGATCGGGCTCGAGGGGCACGGGCGGGTGCTGGTGGTGCGGGTGACGCACCGTGCGGAGCAGGCGCTCTCGGCCGGCGCCGCGGGCGAGCGGCGCGCCCGGTACGAGAACGCGTTCGAGGGGATCGAGGCCGGGCGTGCGTACCGGCCGCGGCGGGCGACGCCGCCGCCGCGGGTCCGGGGGATCCAGACTGCGCGGGTGGTGGGGCCGGCGGGAGAGGAGGTCCACACCGATCGGTACGGGCGCGTGAAGGTGCAGCTCCACTGGGATCGCGACGGCGCGAACGACGACCGCTCGAGCTGCTGGGTGCGGACGGCGCAGGCGTGGGCGGGCGCGGGGATGGGGGCGAGCTTGGTGCCGCGGGTCGGGCAGGAGGTGGTGGTCCGGTTCCTGGAGGGCGATCCGGACCGGCCGCTGGTGACGGGGGCGGTGTTCAACGGCGAGAACCCGGCGCCGGCGGCGCTGCCGCAGGAGAAGACGCGGGCGACGCTGCGGACGAGCACGAGCCCCGGGGGCGAGGGCTACAACGAGGTGACGTTCGAGGACGCGGCGGGGCAGGAGGACGTGTTCCTGCGGGCGCAGCGGGACGAGCAGGTGGTGGTGGAGGACGCGCACGCGGCGAAGGTGGGGGCGAACGAGGGGATCGCGGTCGCCAAGGACCGGAGCAAGACGGTGGCGGGCGGGCAGACGCTCCACGTGAGCGCGGACGACACCGCGCGCGTGGGCGGGACGCACACGCTCACGGTGGCGGCGCTGCGGGAGACGCACACCGGCGGGAACCACGCGGAGCGCGTGGCGCTGGCGCAGACGGTGAACGTGGGCGGCGCGCAGGACGTGAACGTCGCCATCGGCACTGTGGTGACGATCGGCGCGGCGGCGACGCTCAACGTGGGTGGGGGGTACGCGATCAACGTCGGCGGCGCGGTGAACGAGGCGGTGGCGGGGCTGAAGTCGAGTCAGGTCGGCGGCGCCTCGATCGAGGTCGTCGGCGCACTGCGCGAGGAGCGGGTGGCGGGGAAGCGGGAAGCGAGGATCGGCTGGGACGCAGCCCTCGACGTGGGCGGGGACGCGCAGGCCTTGGTGCGGGGGGACGCGACCGAGACCGTCGCCGGGAACGTGGCGATCGGCACGGCGGAGCTCTTCGCCGGCGCCTTCGCGCAGGGGACGCTGCGAGCCGACAAGCTCGAGCTGGTGGTCGGCGGCAAGCTCCTGCTCTCGATGGAGAAGGGGCGCAGGCTGACGCTCTCGACGAGCGCGCTCACGGTGGAGGGGAAGGAACTCGCGCTCAAGGGCGGGATGGTGAAGAAGTCTGCGGCAAGCGAGACCAAGACCACGTCGGCGACGCCGCCGGACATGGCTGAACTCGGGTACGTCACGGTGGTGATCACCGACGACGAGGGCCTACCGCTGCGCAACGTCCGCTACCGCGCCGAGCTCCCCGACGGTTCGACGCGGGAGGGCCTGACCGACCGGCGCGGGCGGGCCATCATCTTCTCGCCGGTGGAGGGCGACGTGCGCTTCACCATCCCGGAGCTGGATGACACGTTCTGGGGCCGCCACTGAGCGCCATGACAAGTCCACTCGCGATGCGTGAGCGCGATGCTCGAGCCGCCAGATCACCCGGAGAAGATGGGCTTCCTCGGGATCACGATCCGGACAGTCTCGCCGCGCTTCACGGCGATCGGCTCGGTCGCGAGCTTGGTCGTGCCGGCCACCTTCCGCTCCTTCGGCGGCGGAGAGCGATCCTGGTTCGCGCCGCCCTTTGTCTCGGCCATCCCATCCTCCCGAGCGTCCCCGCGGAGTAGTCCAATGCCACTCGTCGTCTCGCCGCTCGCCTGCGCACGCCGCCTCGACGATCTCTACCTCGACGCGCTCCGCGCCAACAAGGGCGTCGGGTTCTTTCCCGTCGGGGCGAGCGGGATGTGGCACGGCGGGATCCACCTCCAGGCGCCCGACGACGTGACGCCGATCGTGGCGGTCGCGGATGGAACGCTTGTCGCGTACCGCCTCACCTCCAGGTGGAAGCGCGACAAGATCGGCAACCAGGAGATCGTCTACTCCAACAACTTCGCGCTCGTCCGGCACGAGCAGGCGTGGGCGGACGGCGCGAAGACCGTCTGGTTCTCTCTGTACATGCACCTGCGGCCGCTCGAGGAATACACGGGCGATCAGAAGGAGCGGCCGCCGCCGGTTTTCGCGCAGAAGACGTACACCGTGAGGCGCCTGCCGGCAGGGTACGGCTCCGGGATCCCGATGTTTGACGGCGCCGCCGCGCCGGGCACCTCGGTGGTCACCGTCGTCCCGGAGCGCGCCAGGATCCGCGTTGGCGCGCTGGTGACCGCCAGGAACTCGGCGTGGAAGGGCTACCGCTGGGCGAGGTGGAACGGCCACGAAGGCTACGTGAAGGTGACGCGGCAGGCGCTCCGGCTCGTGCGCCGCGTCGCCTCGGGCGAGGAGTGCTCGGTGGCGCGCGGAACCGTGCCCGTCACCGAGGGGATCCCCGTCCTCGACGGTCCTGTCCAGCGTGCCTCCGTCGTCGACCTGCTGAGGCCGGGAAGCGTTCTCGAGGTGGACGCGGTCCCTGCGAACGCGCCGCTGGCGAAGGAGGGCGACTTCGTGCGCCTGCGCGACGGCCGCTACGTGCAGTTCTCGCCGAGCCGGCTCGAGGTAGGGAACCGGGTCACCGCCCGCTACGACACGGTGGTGACGGAGGAGGTGCCGGTCCGGCAGGGTGACGTCCTGGGGTACCCGGGTGCCTATGGTACGAGCGGGCGGCTCCTCCACTTCGAGATCTTCTCCGCCGAGAGCACCGCCCAGTCGAGGACGGACGGGAAGGGGCCCGACTGGACGGGCTGGACCGTCCTCCGCGACGCGGCCGCCTTCGAGGACAAGCACGTGTGCAGCCGGGGCAGGCTGCTCGGCGATCTCGACGGCGCCGGCGCCGGAGGCGTGAAGGACGGCGTCATCAGTGCGGAGGAGATGGTGGAGAGCGCGAGATCGCCGGCCCTGAAGCCGCGCATGGAGAAGCTCGCCGCTGTTCACGGTACCGAGTGGAGCCTGGTCGTCACCAACCACTGGTGGGAGCGCCTCCGCGAGCGGCTGAAGGACCTGTACCGAGACTGGGTGTCGCACGTGGAGTCCGTCCAGTGGTGGCACCAGCTCCCGGGCGACGCGGGGCTTCCCCCGGCCGACAAGGTGCTCCACTTCCACCCTGTAGGCTTCATCGCGACGGCGAACACGTGGCTGAAGCAGTTCACGGCCGCCGACCGAGACCGGATCTTCGCGGCCGTGAAGGAGGCGGAGTCGGCGGGCGAAGCGAACCCGTTCGCCGCATTCAACGACGACCGGGAATACAGGAACGTGATTCCAACCAAGTACACGCGCGTCGTGCACATCGGCCTGTCGTGGGGCGTCATCCAGTTCACGCAGGACAGCGGCTCGCTGGGCGACGTCCTGAAGGAGATGCATCGGATCGCGCCAGCGCTCTTCGAGCGGGTGTTCGGCCCGAACTGGGCGGAGTTGCTGGCGCTCACCGAGCCGAGCGGTGCCCACGTGGACCCCGTCTACACGCCATACGGGCATTCCGGGCTCACGAAGTGGGGGAAGGACGGGAGGCCTTCCAGCGGCGACTATCGAGGGTCGAGGGTCCGCCCCATCCCCTTCACGCCGGGAGGGCCGGCGGAGGATCTGTGGACGGGCTCGTGGAAGGCTGCGTTCTACGAGGCTGCGAAGCACGACGAGTGTAAACGAGCCCAGCGCACCATCGCGTACCGCAATTACTTCGACGATGCGCTGAAGGTCTGTCGAGACTGGAACGTTCGATCCGACAGGGGGATCGCCATCGCGCTCGACCGGACCATCCAGCAGGGGAGCGCCCGCGGGATCTTCAAGGCCGCCTCGCTGGCGGCCGGAGGGTCGGCGACGAGCTTCGCCCCGAAGACGGAGCGTGAGTTCCTGGAGCACATGGCCGATGCGTTCACCTCTGATCCCGTCCTGAAGAAGAACGTCAAGGATCGCATCAATGACCTGCTGAACTCGCCCATCCTCAACAAGGAACCCTATGATCCGAGCTCCTATGCAACAGTTATTGGCCAAGCGTGAGGTCGCCAGGCGAGGCGCGCTGGCGCTGCTCCTCGCTGCGATCCCGGCCCTGCAAGCCGAGGCTCAGGAGGCCACCCCCGGCTTCGAAGCGTTCGAGGAGGCAGCCTTGGATGAGGCCGTCGACCTCGGGGGCGGCGCGCGCGTAGTCCCGTCCATCGGCACGGACTTCCTCTACGTCATCCGGGACGGAATGCGCCTGTGGAAGTCTCCGAAGGCGAAGCGATGGTTCGCGATGAGGGAAGGGGAGCCGGAACGGGTGGACATCGACGGAGACGGTATCCCGGATGTCGTCTGGTACGGCCACAAGGCGCACTACGCCTTCGAGTTCGGGATCTTCGTTTCCGTCCGCGGCGGCACGGAGAACTTCCTTGTGCACTTCGATCCGCACGGGAGGATCACGACATCGGCGCCCGACGGCGACCCGCTGGTCACCGCGAGCGCGAAGCTGCCGCCCCAGGCCGCGAAATGGTTGGCGGAATTCGTGCGGGGGAGGTGGAAGTCCTCGTCGCACGATGTAATGCCGTTCCTCGATCAGCTCCGGCGGGGCACCTATGCGATCTCGCGCGACCCCATGGAGGCGTATCCCGAGCTCGGCCCGCTGCACGCGAAGGCGGTCGCGCTCTTTCGCGAGCAGAAGACGCGCGAGGCGCGCTACGTCATGGATCCGTTCTTCGACACGTACGACTTCCGCCAGGTGGACCCGGACAACCGCCACCCGGAGTTCACCGCGATCCTGAACGACTATGCGTTCTTCCTCAGCGAGGACGGGTGGGATCCCGAGACGCTCCCTGCGCTCGCCTACGTCATCGAGCGGGATCCAGGGCGTGCGGTCGCGTATCTCAATATGGCCGACGCGCTGTGCAAGTACCCCGGCAGCAGCGCCGAGACCACACGGTACAAGTCGCTCGCGGCGGGCTACTACCTGAAGTACGCGGAGCTGATGACCGCGGCCGGGAAGCAGAAGCAGGTCCCGAAGCGCGTCAGCGATCGGCTCCGGCCCGGTGCGTGCGGTCCCGCGGCCGCACGTTGAGGAGCAATGCCCCCGCGTTCAATTTCCACCCTGTTGGCTTGATCGCGACGGCGAACACGTGGCTGAAGCAGTTTACGACCGCCGACCGGGACCGGTGGCGCGGTGACGGTGTCCGGGAGCGCGGTCTCGGTGGAGGCGAAGGATCTCGCGCTCAAGGGCGGGAAGGTGAAGAAGCTCGGCACCGGGAGCGAGCGCTCCGGCCAGGCGGAGGTGCCGCCGCTCGAGCCGGGCGACTGCTTCCCCGTGGACGTGTCGCTCGTCGACGACGCCGGCGAGCCCGTGCCGGGCGCCGCCTTCCGGGTGGAGTTCTCGGACGGCACCGTGCGGGAAGGGCGCCTCGGGGCGGGCGGCAGGGCGCGGGTCTTCGGGCCGAAGGCGGGGAGCTGCAAGGTCACGTTCCCGCGCCACGACGGCGCCGTGTGGGAGGGCCAGTGAGCGGAGGGAGGGAGATCACGGCGAAGCTGGGGGACACGCTCGGCGCGATCGCGGCCCGCGAAGGCGTGCCGCTGGACGTGCTCTGGAACCACGAGAAGAACCGCGCGGTGCGCGAGCGTGGGCACCCCGACCTCGTCTACCCGGGTGACAGCGTGTTCGTGCCGTTTCCCGAGGAGAAGTGGGCGCAGGGCCAGACCGGCGGGGAGATCGCGGCGAAGCTGAACGTCCCGCCGGTGCCGCTCCGGCTGCGGATCCACGTGAACGGCGTGCCGACGGAGGGCGTCACCTGCACACCGTCGTTCGCCCCGGAGGAGCCCAAGAAGACCGAGAAGGGCGGGAAGCTCGAGCTCGCGCTGCGGCCGGGCGTCGGGAAGTTCACGATGCACGTCGAGCTGCCGCCGCCGAAGAAGAAGGAGGGAGAGGAGGGCGATCCTCCGCCGCTGCTCGCGCCGAAGCGTGAGCTCACGTTCCTGGTCGGCCACCTCGTGAACGACGTCGCGCTGCTCCAGGCACGGCTCACGAACCTGGGGTTCCACTGCGGCGCGATCGACGGCCAGCTCGGAAAGCGGACGCGCGGCGCGCTGCGCCGGTTCCAGAAGGCGTTCGGGCTCGAGCGGAACGGCGATCCGGAACATCGGCCGACGCAGGACAAGCTCCGGCAGCTTCACCAGGAAGGTTGGGACCAGAAGCTCACCGACGAGGACAAGCTCGGCGCTTCGCCGAGCCCGATGCACCCTGAGCCATCCCCTCAAATGAGGCCGAACACTTCACGGAACGTGGCCTGCTGACGAACCAGTTCGTCGAACTTCTGCATCAGCGGCCGCGCTCGCTCCTCGCGCATGCCGGGCAGGCAGTCGAAGTA
>NZ_JALCZA010000095.1 GCF_022690765.1 Anaeromyxobacter oryzisoli
CCGGGGCCGCCGCGGCGGCCGGCGCGGGGACGGCGGGCGGCGTCGTCCGGGCCGGCGGCGCGTTGGGACGCGGGGTGCCGCAGGCCGCGAGCGCGGCGAGCGCGGCGAGCGGCGGGAGCAGCCTGAAGACGCGGATCTGGAGCACGCGTCCTGTCAACGCCCGGGGCCGGTCGTTCTTCCACGCTGGCGCCCGGCGGCGGCCTCGGGTAATCGAAGCGCCCGAGAATGCGCGCCGAAGACACGCTCCGGGAGCTCGGCTGGCCCCAGATCCTCTCCGCCCTCGGCGACCGCTGCCGCTTGCCCGCGGGCCGCCGCCTCGCGGAGGCCCTCCCCTTCCTCCCCGACGCCGCCGCGGTGCGCGAGGCGCTCCGGACGGTGGACGAGGCCCGGCGCCTGTCGGAGGCCGCCGTCGCCCTGCCGCTCGGTGGCGTCGCGGACGTGGAGGGGTTCCTGGACCGCGCCGCGAAGGGGGGCGTCCTCGAGCCGCTCGCGCTGCGGGAGTGCGCGGCGCTCTCGCGGGCCGCGGCCCGCACGCGCGAGGTGCTCGAGGCGCGCGCCGGCGAGCTGCCGCGGCTGTGGGGCCTGGCCGAGGGGCTCACCCCCGGCGCCGCCCTCGCCGACCGCATCGAGCGGGCGATCGAGCCCTCGGGCGCCATCTCGGATCGGGCGAGCCCGGCCCTCGCGGCGGCCCGCGAGCGGACCCGGGGCCTGCACCGCGCGCTCAAGGCGCAGGTCGAGGCGCTCCTCGACGACGAGGGGATGCAGCGGCACCTGCGCGATCGGTACTTCACGATCCGCAACGAGCGGTACGTCCTGCCGGTCCTCGCGAGCAGCCGGTCCGCGGTCCCCGGCATCGTCCACAACGCGTCGCAGTCCGGGCAGACCCTCTTCGTCGAGCCCGAGTCGATGGTCGAGCTCGGGAACGAGCTCTCCATCGCCACCGCGATGATCGCCGAGGAGGAGCAGCGGATCCTGCGGGAGCTGTCCGAGGCCCTCGGCGCCGGCTCCGGGGCCCTCGCCGCCGACCTCGCGGCGCTGGCGCGCCTGGACGTCCTCGAGGCCGAGGCCCGGCTCGCCTCGGATCTCGACGCCCACGCGCCCGAGGTCGCCCCGGCGAGCGGCGGCTTCGAGCTGCTCTCCCTGCGCCACCCGCTCCTCGTGCTCCAGGGCAAGCAGGTGGTGGCGAGCCACGTCCGCCTCTCCCCGCCGCAGCGTGCCCTCGTCGTCTCCGGCCCGAACGGCGGCGGGAAGACCGTCGCCATCACGGCCGTCGGCCTCTCCTCGCTCATGCTCCGCGCCGGCCTCCCGGTCGCCGCCGCGGAGGGCTCGCGCCTCCCCTTCTTCCTCGAGGTGAAGGCGGCGGTGGACGAGCGCGGCGACCTCGCGAAGGACCTCTCCACCTTCACCGCCCACCTCGCCGCGGTGAAGGACATGCTGGCGGGGGCGATCCCGGGCTCCCTCGTCCTCGTGGACGAGATCGCCGCCGACACGGATCCGCGGGAGGGCGCGGCCCTCGCCGCGGCGATCCTCGAGGCCCTGCTCGAGCGCGGCGCCACCGTGCTCGTCACGACCCACCTCGACGAGCTCAAGGCCATCGCCCTCGTCGATCCGCGCTACGCCAACGCCCGGGTGGGCTTCGACGCGGAGCGGCTCGTGCCGACGTACCAGCTCCACCTCGGCGCGCCGGGCAGCTCGTCGGCCCTGGAGGTCGCGGCGCGCGTCGGCCTCCCGCCCGCGGTGGTGGAGCGGGCGCGGCAGGTGAAGGGCGGCCAGGGGGGCGCGCTCGGCGACGCGCTGCGATCCCTCGACGAGGAGCGGGCCCGGCTCCAGGCGGCGCGGCGCGAGGCGGAGGAGTCGCGCGAGCGCGCGCGGCGCGCGGAGGAGCGCGCGCGGGCCGCCGAGGAGACGGCGCGCCGGGCGGAGCGCGAGGCGGCGGCGCGGATGGGCGCGGCGCTCGCCGACGAGCTCGAGGCCGCGCGCGGCGAGGTGGCGGAGCTGCTCGCCTCGCTCCAGGCGCGGCCGTCGGTGAGGAAGGCGGCCGAGGCGGTGGCGCAGCTCGACGCCTGGAAGGCGACGGTCGGCCAGGCGGCGAAGGCGACGCAGGCGCGGGCGGACGCGGGGGCGGAGGCGCTCCCGGGCGGCGAGGTGAAGCCCGGGGCCCGGGTGCGCATCGCCTCGCTCGGCCACGAGGGCGAGGTGGTGGAGGTGGACGGGCGGGAGGCGCTCGTCCGCGCCGGCGCGCTCAAGGTCCGCCGCCCGCTGTCGGATCTGATCCCGCTCGCCGGGAAGGCGAGGTCCGCCGCCTTCGGCAGGAGCCGGACCGAGAAGCTCGCGGCGGCGGGGTCGGCCCGCCCCTCGGCGCCGCTCTCCGCGGAGCGGCGGCTCGACGTCCGCGGGCTGCGCGTCGAGGAGCTGCTCCGGGAGGTGGAGCGGTTCCTCGACCGGCTCTACGCGGAGGGAGAGCCCGACGCGCTCGTGCTCCACGGCCACGGGACCGGCGCGCTGAAGCAGGCGCTCCGCGAGTACCTCTCGGCGTCACCGTACGTGAGCGCGTTCCGCGGCGGCGACCGGCACGAGGGCGGCGACGCGGTGACGATCGTCACCCTGCGTCGCTAGGCCGCAGCCCCCTCTTTCGCCCGCAACATCCCGTTTCATTGTCCGCGGTCAACAGACCCGTTTGGTGCAAACTTTGCCGCAGGGGCCTGCCTTTTTTGCGCTCGGCCGCCCGCCTGCTATGCTAAACAGAAACCACCCGTCCGTGGATTTCTCACGGTGAAGTCCCGGACCCACCCCGCGTTCCGCATCATGGAGGAACAGCATGAAGCCTCTGAAGACGCTGGTCGCTGCAGGTCTCGTCGCGTCGCTGCCGCTCGCGGCCCTCGCGCAGGCCACCCCGCCGGCTGAACCCGCAAAGCCTGCGGAGACCGCCCCGGCCGCGGCGCCGGCCAAGCCCGCCGCCGCCACCGTCCAGGTCTACGGTACGTTGAACGTGAACCTCCAGACGACCAAGGCCGGAGACGCGACGATCCCGGCGCAGTCCGTCCGGGCGCGCACGGCCCTCTCCGTCGACTCGAGCAACATCGGCGTCCGCGGCGCGCTCAACGTGAACGAGTGGGTCGGCGCCGTCTACCAGTGCGAGACGTCCGCGAACGTGGACGGCATCGGCCCCTCGGGCCTCTGCAACCGCAACAGCCGGATCGGCGTGAGCGGCAACTGGGGCACGCTGTTCTTCGGGAACTGGGACACGCCCTTCAAGGCGGTGGCCTACGGCACCAAGGCCGACGATCCGTTCCTGAACACCGACGTGTACGGGTTCCAGGGCGTCCTGGGGAGCCCGGGCTTCAACTACCGGAGCAGCGGCTGGTCCACGGCCTCGAACACCACCATCACGGGCTTCGACGTCCGGGCCAACAACAGCGTCGCCTACCACTCGCCCAAGTTCGAGGGGCTGAGCGCGAAGGTCCAGTACTCCGCCAACGAGTTCATGAACCCGAGCGGCACGCAGAACCCCGAGCTGTGGGGCGCGGCCGTCAACTGGGACTACGGCCCGATCTCGATCCTCGGCGCCCTCGAGTTCCATGACGACTCCTTCGGCCTCGTCGGGATGAACCGCCCCACCGCCGCCGCGACCCCCCTCGAGGGCCCGGCCTTCGGCGCGACGGCTCCGAACACCGCCGGCACGGCGACCGCCGCCAACTCGGAGAACGACTGGGCGTGGCGCGTCGGCGCCGGTTACGAGCTCGCCTCCCCCGTCGGCGCGACGACGGTGAGCGGCCTCTTCGAGGAGCTCCGCTATCGCCAGAAGCACGCGGGCGCGGGCCAGGTGAAGGAGTTCAATCGCCAGGCGTGGCAGGTGGCCCTGAAGCACCGCTATCTGGAGCACGAGCTCCGCGGCCGCTTCGGCCAGGCGGAGCCCGGCCGGTGCACCGTGGTGGGCGCCTCCTGCTCCACGGCGGGCTTCGGCGCGTACCAGTGGGCGGTGGGCTACTCGTACTACTTCGCCAAGAGCTTCCAGGCCTACGTGGACTACACGCAGATCGTGAACCGCCGGAACGCGCAGTACACGTTCTCGATCGGCGGCGCGTCCGCGGTGGCGGGCAGCACGCCGAGGGGCGCGGATCCGCGGGCGCTCGGCGTCGGCCTGCGCCTGGCGTTCTAGATCATCGCAAGGCCCGGGAGCGGGCGCCGGCCGGCTTCGGCCGCGCGCTCCCCCCGGACGTGAAAACAGGCGGCGCTCCAGAGGGGCGCCCGGGCGTGTCATCGCGCGCGGGCGCCCCTCGTTCGTCCGGCGTCGCAGCTCGCCGTCCACCGCATCGTCCAACCGAACCCGCAGCAGGAGGTCCCACATGTCGAAGCTGCTCGCGTCGGCTCTCGCAGCGCTGGCGATCGCCCTCCCGGATGCCGGCCAGGCGCAGGTGAAGATCGGCTTCATCAACTCCATCACGGGGCCCGAGGCCCCCATCGGGGAGAACCTCACGAACGGCGTCGATCTCGCCGTCGAGGATCTCAGGAAGAAGGGCGTGAACGTCACCGTCGTCCGGCAGGACGACACCGGCAAGCCACAGGTCGCCATGAGCGCGATGGAGCAGCTCGCGACGGGCGACGAGGTGGCGGTGGTGGTCGGGCCGTACACCTCCGCGTCCTCGAACGCGGTGGCGAAGCTCGCGCAGCAGTACAAGGTCCCGCAGATCGTCCCCGCCGCGGCGAAGGAGGAGATCACGCGGCAGGGCTACACGTACGTGTACCGGCTGAACGCGCCGGCGCACCAGTACGCCCAGTCGCTCATCGACGCGGCGCTCGCGTTCGGCAAGCCGCGGTCCATCGCGTTCGTCTACGAGTCCACCGACTTCGGCACCTCGGTCACCGCGGCGGGCAAGGCGTACGCGAAGGCGAAGGGGCTGCGGATCGTCGCCGACGAGACGTACCAGAAGGGGGCGCCGGACTACCGCTCCACGCTCACGAAGATCAAGGCGGCGGGGCCGGACCTCGTCTTCATGGTCTCCTACGTGGCCGACGCGATCCTCCTCATGCGCCAGTCGCGCGAGGTGGGGCTCAAGCCGCAGGCGTTCCTCGGCGGCGGCGCCGGGTTCGACACCGCGCAGTTCGAGAGCGAGCGCGACATCTCCACGCACGTCTTCTCGGTGACGCAGTGGACGCCCGAGAGCTCGCCCGCCTCGCAGGAGTTCGAGCGCCGGTATCGCGCCCGGTTCGGGAAGAAGCCGACCTACCACGCCGCGTGCGCGTACGTCGCGACGCTCGTCGCCGGCGAGACGGCCGCGAAGGCCGGCGGCGACCGGCGGAAGATCCAGGCCGCCCTCGGGAGCGGGCGCTGGAGCGGGATCCTCGGCGACGTGAAGTTCGAGACGTACGAGGGCTTCACGAACCAGAACAAGCTCGTGATGCCGGTGATCCAGTACCAGGGCGGCCGGTCGGTGACGGTGTTCCCGCCGGCGGTCGTCAAGGCGAAGCCGGTGTACCCGTTCCCCGGGTGGAGGTAGGCCCCGACCGCGTCCGGGCGGGGGCCGCTGCCGCGCGCGGCCCCCGCTCCCATAGTCGTCCCGAGGACGTCACCCCGCGTGATCGTGGCGCGTCCGGCCGCCCGGGCGGCGGCCGCGCGCACCGATCGCCCGGCCGTCCGCCGCTCGGCGGCGGCCGCGCGCCGGTCGGCGTGGTGATCCGCCCCGGCTGGAGGAGCACTCGATGGTCGCCTTCGCGCAGTCCGTGCCGGGCGCGGTCCTGATCCTGGGGGGCGGTGTGCCCGCGCTCGCCGGGACGGAGCTCGGCCCCCGGATGATGGTCTTCCTGCAGTCGGTGCTGAGCGGCGTCCTGGTGGGCGGCGTGTACGCCCTCATCGGGATCGGCCTCACGATGATCTTCGGCGTCATGCGCGTCACCAACTTCGCGCACGGCGAGCTCGTCATGCTCGGGATGTACCTGACGTGGGGCCTCTTCCACTGGCTCCGCCTCGACCCGTTCCTCTCGATCGTGCTGGTGGCGCCCGCGCTCTTCCTGTGGGGCGCGTTCCTCCAGCGCGCCTTCGTGAACCGCGTGCTGGACGCGCTCCCCCAGAACCAGATCCTGCTCACCATCGGGCTCGGGCTGGTGATGAGCAACGGCGTCATGCTCGCGTTCACCTCCGACTACCGGATCCTGACCACGAGCTACTCCTCCGCGAGCTACGATCTCGCCGGGATCTCGGTCTCGAAGCCGCTCCTGTACGCGTTCCTCGTCACGGTCGCGATCACGGTCCTGCTGTACGGCTTCCTCCTCCGGACGGACACCGGCCAGGCGATCCGCGCGACGGCGCAGGACCGCGAGGCGGCCCAGCTCATGGGCATCAACGTGCGCTGGACCTCGATGCTCGCGTTCGGCATCGGCGCCGCGCTGGCGGGGGCCGCCGGGGCGCTCATCTCGCCCACGTACTACATCTTCCCGCAGGTCGGCAGCGCCTTCACGCTCAAGGCCTTCGTCATCGTGGTGCTCGGCGGCATGGGCAGCGTGGTGGGCGCCACCCTCGGCGGCGTCATCATCGGGCTCACCGAGTCGCTCGCGGCCGTGTACATCGCGGGCGGCCTCAAGGATCTGGTGGTGTTCGTGCTGTTCCTCGCCCTCCTCGTCTTCAAGCCCTCCGGGCTCCTCGGCAAGACGAGGGCCTGACCCCTCCGGGAGCGCACGCCATGAACCGCCGCCCTCCGCCCGTCCTCCGCCCCCGCGGCGTCGCCGCGCTCGAGCTCGTGCTCTTCGCCGCCGCGGTGATCGCCCTCTGGTGCGTCCCGGTGTTCGTGAAGAAGCCCTACGTCCTGCACATGGGCGTGATCCTCTTCCTCGCCGTGATCCAGGGGCAGGCCTGGAACGTGGTGGGCGGGTACGCCGGCCAGTACTCGGTGGGGCACGCGGCCTACTTCGGCGTGGGCGCGTACACCACCATGATGCTGCTCGAGCTCCACCACATCGCGCCGTGGTGGGGGCTCGGCGCGGCGATCGCCAACGGGGTGCTGCTCTCCTTGATCATCGGGACGATCACCTTCCGCCTGCGCGGGCCGTACTTCGTGCTCGCCTCGATCTCGATGGCCGAGATCCTCCGGTACGCGTTCCTCTACTACAAGGACCTCACCCGCGGCGCGGAGGGCTTCCTCCTCTCGGAGATCCCGACCCTCCACCTCTTCGGGCAGGAGTTCGAGTTCGTCACGAAGCGGCCCTTCTACTTCGTCACGCTCGGGCTCGCGGCGATCACGATCGTCGCGAACCACCTCGTGCAGCACTCGAAGCTCGGGTACTACTTCCAGGCGATCCGCGAGGACCAGGACGCGGCGAGCTCGCTCGGCATCGGCCTCACGCTCTACAAGAGCGTCGCGCTGGCGATCTCCGCCGCCTTCACCGCCCTCTCCGGCGGCATCTACGCGATGTTCGTGAAGTTCATCGCCCCGGACCTCGTGTTCGGCATCGACGTCTCGGTGCAGTTCGTCCTCATCTGCATCATCGGCGGCATCGGCACCATCTACGGGCCGGTGATCGGGGCGATGGTGCTCGTGCCGCTGTCCGAGGTCCTCCGCAACCCGCGCGGCCTCGTGCAGGTGGGCCTCGCCTCGCCGGACTCGAGCTTCGTCCAGTTCGTCGAGGCGCACCTCTCGAACGCGCACCTCCTCGTCTACGGCGTCCTCGTCGTGGTGGTGATCCTGTTCGCGCCGGACGGCGTGCTCGGGCTGCTCCGCAGGGCGGGGGCGCGGCTCCGGCGCCGCCGGGAGGCGCAGGGCGAGGCGGGCGCCGCCGGCGCATGAGCGGCCGATCATGATTCGAGAACGGACATTGGGGAGGGGCCCCACCGCAGGTGGGGAGGGGCGGCGCCCCTCCCCGCGGGACAGCGCGCGCCAGCGCGCGTGGGCCCCGCGGAGTCAGGGGTGGGGCCCCGGCGAGCTTTGCTCGACGGGGCGGGGGCGCAGCCCCCGTACAATATGGCTAAACGAGGGCGCGAGGCGCGACACCGAAGGTGGTCGCGACTCGCGAACCCTCGTTTAGGGAGCGGACCATGCCGACCATCCTCGACATCCGACACGTCTCCAAGTTCTTCGGGGGCCTCGCCGCCAACTCCGACGTCTCCTTCTCGGTGGAGCAGGGCATGATCATGGGCCTCATCGGCCCGAACGGCGCCGGCAAGACCACGCTCTTCAACTGCATCACCGGCTTCTACCCGCCGTCGCGGGGCGACGTGCTCTTCAAGGGGGTCCGCACGAACGGGCTCCAGCCGAACCAGATGTGTCACCTCGGGATGGTGCGCACCTGGCAGAAGGTCCGACCCCTCGCCAAGATGTCCGTCCTCGACAACGTCATGGTGGGCGCCCTCGCCCGGACGACGCGCCTCGAGGTGGCGCGCGAGGTCGCGACGGCCCAGCTCGAGGTGGTCCGGCTCGCGCACAAGGCGGGCGCCATCGCCGGCGGCCTCCCCATCGGCGAGCGCAAGAAGCTCGAGGTCGCCCGCGCCCTGGCGACGCGCCCCGCGCTGCTGCTCCTCGACGAGGTGATGGGCGGCCTGAACCCCGCCGAGTCCGAGGAGATCATCCAGCTCATCCTCGAGCTCAAGCGGAGCGGGCTCACGCAGATGGTCATCGAGCACGACATGAAGGCGATCATGCGGATCAGCGACCGCATCGTGGTGCTCAACTCGGGCGAGAAGCTCGCCGAGGGCGAGCCGCAGCAGATCGTGAACGACAAGGCGGTCGTCGCGGCGTACCTGGGCGAGGAGGTCGCGTAGATGCTGCGGATCGACAAGCTCAACTTCTCCTACGGCGATCTGAAGGTCCTCTGGGACGTCGATCTCGAGGTCCGGGACCGCGAGATCGTCACCGTCGTCGGCGCGAACGGCGCCGGGAAGTCCACCATCCTGAAGAACGTCTCGCGCCTCGTGCGGCCGTCGTCGGGCGCGCTCCGCTTCGGCGACGTCGATCTCCGGCGGCTCGCCTCGCACGAGGTGGTCGAGCTCGGCGTCGTCCACGTCCCGGAGGGGCGCCGGATCTTCCCCGAGATGACCGTCCTGGAGAACCTCCGGATGGGCTCGTTCCCGCGCGCGACGCGCCAGGACCGGGCGCGGAACATCGAGCGCGCGTTCACGCTCTTCCCGCGCCTGAAGGAGCGGCAGAAGCAGCTCGGCGGCACGATGTCCGGCGGCGAGCAGCAGATGCTCGCCATCGCGCGCGGGCTGATGGGGAACCCGAAGCTGCTCCTCCTCGACGAGCCCTCCCTGGGGCTGTCGCCGCTCCTCGTGAAGAACATCTTCGAGATCATCAGGGAGATCAACCGTCAGGGGACGACGATCCTCCTCGTGGAGCAGAACGTGTACCAGTCGCTCCGGCTGGCGAGCCGCGCCTACGTGCTCGAGACCGGGCGGGTGGTACTCTCCGGCACGGGCGCGGAGCTCCTCGACAACGCCCACGTGAAGAAGGCCTTCCTGGGGATGTGATCATGGCGGACACCAAGCTGACCGTCGGTGACTGGATGACCCCGGACCCGATGACGATCGACGAGGAGGCGTCGGTCATCGAGGCCGTCCACGCGCTCAAGGAGAAGAACATCCGGCGCCTGCCGGTGATGAGCCACGGCAGGCTCGTCGGGCTCGTCACCGAGAAGATGCTCCTCGGCTACATGCCCGCGAAGGCGACGACGCTCGACCAGTGGGAGCTCCACTACCTGCTCTCGAAGACGCCGGTGAAGGCGGCGATGAACCCGACGCCGCACACGGTGCGGCCCGAGACCCCCATCGCCGAGGCGGCGAAGCTCCTCCACGACCGCAAGCTGAACGGCGTCATCGTGGTCGATCCGGACGGCAAGCTCGTCGGCATCCTCACCACGACGAACGCCCTCGAGGCGCTCATCTTCTTCGCGGCGCAGGCGGGGAAGGGGTAGGCCCGGCGCGCGGCCCCCGTCCGCCGGCGGCGGCGTGGCCCGAGGCGCTCCCCGGACGACGAAGGCCCGCCGGCGCGCGGTGGCGCCGACGGGCCCGGGTTCAGCCGCTCACGGGGCCGCTAAGTCTAGAACGACTGCTTGAGCGTCGCGTCGATCACCGCGTACGCGAACGTCGGGTTGTGGATGCCCTCCGACTTGTCGGACTCGAGGAGGAGCAGGTTCCACAGGGCCTGCGACCACGTGCCGGCCGGATCGATCTCGGGCGTGGAGCCCGTCGCGGTCGTGACGGTGCCCTTGTAGATCGAGCCGATCACCGCGTTGTAGGTCGTCCCGCCGACCGTGACCGCCCACGTCGGCTGCCCGTGGAACTCCGTCGCGCCGGGCGCGACCGCGCTCGGAGCCGCCGTGAAGGACACGAACACGGACCCGGTGTCGGCCGCGGTCTTCAGCGTGAACGAGCCGGTCCCGGTGGTCACCTCGGCCGCGAGGGCCGTCTGGAGCGAGGCGGCGAGCTTCGCCTTGATCTTGTCGAGCCCCGACGCGACCGCGGCCTTCGTCGCCTCACCGGTCACCGTCGCGCCGTGGCAGCTCTTGCAGATCGTGCCGTCGGCCCGGAAGGTGTGGTTGTCGTTCCCGGTCTTGACGGTGTCGGGGACGAGCTTCACGTGGCAGCCGACGCAGGTGTCGCCCACCGCCGCGTGCTTCGACACGTACGTGCCCTGGACGAAGTAGGCGTTGATGCCGAACAGGACGTCGCCCTGCGGGCCGTGGTGCGGCGTGCCGACCGCCGTGCCCGCGGAGACGAGGCCGCCCCGCGCGACGTGGCAGCCGATGCAGACCGCGCCGGCGCCCACGCCCGAGAAGGAGTAGCCGTCCGGAGCGGCCTTCACCTCGTCCATCAGGCGCAGCTCGGTGGAGTGTGGGTTGTGGCAGGCCGAGCAGGTCTGCGCCTGGCCCTGGCCGGTGGTCGGCGCCGTGACGTTGGTCGCGGAGGCGTCGCCGTTCGCGTTGATGTTCGCCGCCATCTGCGCGAAGCCCTGCGCCGTGTGGCAGCGCGCGCAGTCGGCGTTGTTCTCACCGCGAGCGCCGAGCGTGTTGTTGTGGAGCGACTGGCCCCACAGCTCCACCTTGTCGTGGTGGCTGGGCGAGTCGTGGCACGCGGCGCAGGCACCGACGCCCCACGGGGTCGCGAGCTTCGCGACGCTGCCGCCCGCCGCGAGGTGCTCCGACGCCGGGCCGTGGCAGTCCTCGCACTGGATGCCTTCCTGCGCCTTGAGCAGCGCGTCGAGGCTGGTCCAGTGATCGACGCCGTCGCCCTTCCAGGCGGCGTTCTGGGTGGGACCCTTCGCCGGATCGTAGGTCCCTCCGTTGTCGATCTTCATCATCGTCGTGCGGAGGCCGCCGTTGTCCACGGTGGACGTCGTGAACGAGCCGTTCGTGTGGCAGGCGTAGCAGGTGGTCGAGTAGTCGACCCCCTGGAGGCCCCACTGGAAGATCGTCTCGGCGGTCGTCGCGCCCGAGGCCCGCGAGGTGGGGTCGGCGAAGTAGTCGTGGTTCCCGTGGACGCCCATCGCGTGCGACCAGAGGTCCTTGACGTCCTTGTACCCGGCGCTCACCGCGTAGCTGTTGTGGCAGGCGCAGCCGGAGCCCACGCCGTTGTACGTGGCGGCCGTGTAGGTGAGCGTCGTCGTGCCGTTCGTGAGGGTGTAGGTGCCCGCCGCGGTCGGGACGAAGGTCGGGTTCCGGGTGGTGGCGCCCGCGAGCGTCGTGCTCGGGCCCGTCATCGTCCAGCTGTAGGGCCCCGTCGCGCCGCCGTCGGCGACGACGAGCACGCCGATCGGGCCGGTGGAGAGCCCCTGCGTGACCTGGAGCCCGCCCACGGGCACGCCGAGGGTGACGGACGTGGTGTTCGAACCGTTCGTCGCCGTCACCTTGAACGTGTACGCATAGCTCCCCTTGCCGTTCAGGGAGTTCAGCACGCCCGCGCCGATCCAGGCGAAGCCGGGCACGCGCGGGAGCTTGAACGCCTTGAACTTGCCGTTCCCGGCGTCGAGCCCCTTGAGGAGCGCGTCGAGCCCGTCGACGGTGAAGCCGTCGTTCGCGAGCGTCGGCAGCGTCCCCGTGACGCTCGAGACCGGCGCGACGGTGAAGGTCGTCCCGGAGAGCGACGCCGCGCCCGGGTTGATCGTGATCGCGTCACCCGGATTCGGGGTCGCGCCGAAGGACGGCGCCTTCGTGAAGTAGAGCGGGTTCTTGCGATCGGCGGTGACCGTGACCGACGCGGCGCCGCCCGCGGCGACCGGGACGTCGGCGGTCATCGCCATCGTGTCGTTGTAGTCGGCGCCGCCGCGGCACTGGAACTTGTAGCTGCCGCCCGGCACCTCGAAGGTGGCGACGCCCTTGACGTCGGTCGTCGCCTCGGCGACCACGTCGGCCGTGTTGCCCGTGAAGTCGGGGTTGGTGAAGCAGTACACCCCCGGCGCGGGGAGCGGCGACGCGATGGCGGCGCCGTTCACGCTGGCGAACTGCACCTTCACCGTGATGGTCCCGAGCCCGCCCGGCCCCTGGGCGCCGGGGTCGCCCTGGGCGCCGGTCGCACCGGTCGCACCGGTCGCACCCGTCGCGCCGGTCGCACCAGGGCTCCCGCTCGACCCCTTGCAACCCGCGAGGGCAAGGACGCCCGCGAGCAGCAGCGCGCTCCCCTGCTTCCAACATTGCGTGTGCATGTGACTTGATCTCCAGCAATCTAGAAGGACCACAATCGCCAACCTGCCGATACGACAATCAAATACCTACTGGGGGCATGAGAATCTCCGAACCCTTTGAACGTCAATCGAAGGATTGACGCACCCCGGGGTACGGTTTGGTCGGACGCGCGCGCACTGCGCAATCTCGTCGCAGGTCGGCTTCTCGGGAGACGCGCGTAGCCGCCACACGCCGGATCGGGCGCCACCCGCGCGCAATGCGGCGTGCCATCACGTGAAAGTCACCGGACAGTGAAGCCGCGTCGGCAGCGAACGATTCGCGGTGCGGGGTGTCGGCCGACCCGCGGATATACCGTGGGTGATGTGCGCGCGTTCACGCACCCTGCCCGGGATCGGCCGTGCCATCCTCGCGGGACATCGCGGGTACCGACCCCACGATTGCCCTGCGGAATCGACGATCGCGGGACCGGTGCCGCCGACCTGCGCTCACCCGCGATCCGTACTCAGGGTACGCGACGGGGTACCCCGGGAGTGGGCCGCGCGAACCCGCTCCCCGACCGGGTATGCGCGTGACTGATTGCCGCGCTGCGCGACAACATGACGCTGTTGCAATTCGCGCCGGCGCGCGGCGCTCACCGCGCTGCGACGATCATCGTCGCGGCGCGGGGGGAGACGACGAGATCAGCGGAAGAGGAACTTGGCCGCGGCGACGAGCCCGACCAGGATCGCGAAGCCCCTCATCGCCTCCGGCTTCAGCTTCTGCGCGACGAGGGCCCCGATGAACCCACCGGCGAGCGACGCGACCGCCATCAAGGCCGCGACGTGCACGTCCACCTTGCCGGAGAGCAGGAAGAGGACGAACCCGCTCGCGTTGGAGAGGAGCGCGAAGAGCACCTTGAGCGCGTTCGCGTGCTGGAGGCTGGAGGAGAGCAGGATCCCCATCGCCGCGAGCATCAGGATCCCGATGCCGGCGCCGAAGTAGCCGCCGTAGATCGAGATGAAGAACTGGATCATCCAGAGGACCGCCGGGTGGTTCCCGGCGGCGTGCCGACCGATGGCGCGCTTGATCGGGTTCTGGAGCGCGAGCAGGAAGCACGCGAACAGGATCAGCCACGGGACGACCGCCTCGAAGAACCGCTCCGGGAGGGCGAGGAGCAGCGTCGCCCCGATCACCCCGCCGAGCAGCGCCGGCACGCCGAGCACGAGCGCCCGCCGGCGCTCGTCGCCGAGGTGCCGGCGGTAGGCCCAGACCGAGGAGATCTGGCCCGGCCAGAGCGCGACGGTGCTCGTCGCGTTCGCGCTCACGGGGGACAGCCCGGCGAGCAGCAGCGAGGGGAACGTGAGGAGCGTGCCGCCGCCGGCGACGGCGTTGACGAGGCCGGCCGTCGCGGAGGCGCCGGTGACGAAGAGTCCCTGGGCGAAGGTCACCCATGCTGCCTAGCGCATCGCCGCCCGGCGCGCCACCCTGCCGGGTGGGTTCGGAGGGGCGCCGGACGCGCTAGGAACGACGAGGAGGAATCCGTGATCACCACCACCGACCGCGGCGTGGTCATCCACTTCGCCGGGCGCCACCACCTCTCCCCTGCCCTCCGCGACGGCGTACCCGTGCTCGCCGGGCATGGGGACGGCAGCGCCGAGCGCTGCGGCTGGGCGCCGTTCTTCGCCTCGCTGGAGGAGCGCGGCCTGGCCGCGCGGCTCGATCCCGAGGCGGGTGCGTTCACGACCGCTCCGCGCGCCGAGGCCGGACAGGCCCGGCGAGCTCACCGCGGCGTCGCCGAAGCGCGGCGCTTCCTCGAGGCGCTCCGGGGGCGGTACTCGGCCGGAGCATGACACGTGCCCCGTCGCCGTGATCCGTCACCGCCCCTCGTGACGGGCACGGCCACGGTGACGGCGAATGGATGCCCCGTCACCGCGACCGCCGGCCCTTCCCGCGCCTCCCGCCCTTCCCGCGGCCGGGCCGGGCGGCGCCGCCGCGCTTCCCGCCGTGCTTCGCGGCCTGCTTCCCGCCGCCTCCGCGCCCGCGCCCGCGCTCGGCGTGACCGGTGCCGCGGCGCTCGCCGGGCCTCGGACCGCGCTCGCCCGGCCGCCGCGGCCCGCGCTCCAGGAGCCGGTGCGGGCGCCGCTCGGCCTCCTCCGGCGGCCGCTCCACCGGGGCCTCGCCCACCAGCCGCAGCTCGATCCGGCGCCGCGCCGGGCTCGCGTTCACCACCTCGATCTCGACCGGATCGCCGACCCGGAACGCGCGGCCGGTCGCGCGGTCCACGAGCGCGTGCTGCACGGGGTCGAGCTCGAAGGCGCCGCGCAGATCCTCGGCGCGGACCAGCCCCTCCACGAACCAGCGACGCAGCTCCACGAAGAGGCCGAACTCGACGACCGAGGCGACGACGCCCTCGAACGTCTCGCCGACCTTGTCCTTCATGAACAGCGCCGCGTAGAAGGCGGCGATCTCGCGCTCCGCCTCCATCGACGCGCGCTCGCGCTCGGACGAGAGGGCCGCGATCTCCTCCAGCACGGGCTCGGGCGTGCGCCGCGTGCTCCGCCCCTGCCGGCGCGCCCACTCCTCCTTGATGAGCCGGTGGACGACGAGATCCGGGTAGCGCCGGATGGGTGACGTGAAGTGGAGGTAGTGCTCCGCGGCCAGGCCGTAGTGGCCGATGTTCTCGGGCGTGTAGACGGCCTGCATCATCGCCCGGAGGAGGAGCTGGTTCAGCGCCCGCTGCTGCGGGTGGCCCTGGAGCGACCCGAGGAGCCGGTTCAGCGCGCGGGGATCCGCGGGCAGCTCCGGCACGTCGAAGCCGTGGGTGGCGGCGAGGGCGAGGAAGGCCTGGAGCTTCTCCTCGTCGGGGGAGCCGTGCACCCGGTAGATGGTCGGCAGCTTCCGCTCGCCGAACTTCCGCGCGACGGCCTCGTTCGCCGCCAGCATGAACTCCTCGACGATCCGGTGGGCGCGGTTCCGGGGGCGCTTCTCGATGGCGGCGACGCGCCCCTCCGCGTCGAGGACGATCTTCGCCTCGGGCAGGTCGAAGTCGAGGGCGCCGCGGCGGCGGCGCATGTCCGTGAGCTTCTCCTGCAGCTCGGCCATGAGCTGGAACGACTCCCGGAAGCGCTCCCGCCCCGGGACGCGCTCGCCGGCGAGGACCTTCGCGACCTCGTTGTAGGTGCACCGCGCGGCGCTCCGCATCACCGCCTCGTACACCTCCGCGCTCTTCGGCTCCCCGTGCCCGTCGATCACCATGTCGGCGACCATGCAGAGCCGGTCCACCTCGGGGTTGAGCGAGCAGATCCCGTTGGAGAGCCGCTCCGGGAGCATCGGGAGCACCTGCATCGGGAAGTACACGCTCGTCCCGCGCCGCGCCGCCTCGGCGTCGAGCGCCGACCCCGGCCGGACGTAGTGCGCGACGTCCGCGATGGCGACCACGAGGCGGTAGAGCTTCCCCTTCCTCGACGCGGGGAGGCGCTCGACGTGGACCGCGTCGTCGAAGTCCCGCGCGTCCTCGCCGTCGATGGTGACGAGCGGCAGGCCGGTGAGATCGCGCCGGCCGCGCCAGTCCTCGGTCCGGACGTGATCCGGCGCCGCGACGGCGTCCTCCTGCACCGCCTCGGGGAAGACGTCGGCGAAGCCGCGCGCGTACGCGACCTTGAGCACCTCCACGCGCGGCTCGCCGGGCTGGCCGATCGCCTCGACCACGGTCCCGTGCAGCCGCGCCGACTCCGGATCGAGCGCGACCTTCACGACCTCGCCGTCGCGGGCGGCGTCCGTCTCCGGCACCGGGACCGGCCCCTCCAGCTCGATGTCGGCGGGCAGGACGAAGCTCCGCGCGCCGCGGGCGTGGTACGTGCCGACGAGCAGCCGGCGCCGGCGCTCGACCACCTCGACGATCCGGCCCGCCGTGCGGCCGCCGCGGGCCGGGACGATCTCGAGCCGCACGAGGTCGCCGTCGAGCGCCTTGGCGGCCTCGCCCGGCGGGACGAACACGTCGTCGCCCTTGCGATCGAGCCGCGCGACGAAGCCGAAGCCGTCGCGGTGCTTCTTGAGCGTCCCGACCACGGCGCCCCGCCGGGTGCCCGGACGGGCGCCGCGCGGGCGCGCCGGGGCGCCGGGCCGCTCCGGCCCGGCCTCCTCGAGGGCGTCCCACCCTGCGCGGGGGCGCGGCGCGAGCAGCGCCGAC
>NZ_JALCZA010000096.1 GCF_022690765.1 Anaeromyxobacter oryzisoli
CGGCCGGCGCGCCGCACCGGCCGCAGAACCGGAAGCCGGCCTCGAGCCGGGCCCCGCAGGCG
Source organism: Anaeromyxobacter oryzisoli (assembly GCF_022690765.1). Lineage (GTDB taxonomy): Bacteria > Myxococcota > Myxococcia > Myxococcales > Anaeromyxobacteraceae > Anaeromyxobacter > Anaeromyxobacter oryzisoli. The sequence continues at coordinate 63 of NZ_JALCZA010000096.1, forward strand.
CCGCAGGTCGGGGGCAGCGGCGGCGGCGCCGCGCGGAGGGGCTCGCCGCACGCGACGCACGAGCCGGCGCTCGCGTCGTTCTCTCGCCCGCAGCGCGCGCACGGGATCGGCCTCGTCATGGCGCGATACTACAGGAGACCCCGGGGGGCCAGAACCCCAGGAGCCGGGGACAGCGGCGCGCACCGAGCGTTCAGGGCTCCGGCGGCCGCTTGGGATCCTGGGCGACGACGCGGAGCACCTCGCGCCCGAGCCGTACGGCGTCGCCGTCGTGCAGCGCGCGCTCGCCGCGCGGCGGGAGCCGGACGAACGTGCCGCTCGCCGACCCGAGGTCGCGCAAGCGCACGCCGCCCGCCTCCACCACGAGCTCGGCGTGCGCCTGGGAGATCAGCGGGTCGTCGCCGAGGTTCACGGCGCACCCGGCGCGCCCGATGGTGATCGAAGGGCCGCCGCGGACGTGGACGCGCCCCGGGGCGCCGCCCTCGAGGCGCTCCTCCACCACGATCGCGGTGCCCGGCGGGCGCGGCGCGCCGAGGCGCCGCGTCCCGTCCGGCGACGGCGCGGACGCCGGGGCGAGCGGGCCCACGTATCGCAGCAGCCGCTCGCCGACCGCGAAGTCGTCGCCGGGGTGGAGCGGGGACGCGGGGCCGCGCAGCCTCAGGAACGTGCCGCCGATCGCGCCCTCGTCCCGGACGAGCAGCGCGCCGTCGCGGAAGAGGAACGTGGCGTGGTGCGGGGCGAGGCACGGATCGTCGGGGAACGCCACCGCGCTCCCCCCGCGACCCGCCTCGACCACCTCCGCGTCGAGCTGGAACGTGCGGGGCGCGCCGCCGTGCTCGAGGACGAGCGTCACGCGGCCTGGCGCGAGGGCTTCGAGGCTCGAGGTGACGGGGCCCGCCGGCTGCGTGCGCGCGCCGATGGCCTGGCCGCAGGTGGCGCAGAACGGCCCCTCGCCGGCGGCCGCGCCGCACCGCGGGCACCGCGCCGTGAGCGGCTCCGGCGTCGAGTGCTCCGGCGACCGCGGCGCCGCGGCGGAGACGAGGCGGGTGGCCGCGGGGGCGCCGGCCCCCTGGAACGAGCGGATCACCGGCCCGTCGGGGGGCGGCTTCGCGACCTCGGCCGCGGACGCCGCCCCAGGCCGGACGTCCACGCCACGGGCAGCGGCGGCGTCGCCGCCGCTTCGCGTCCCGGCGTCCTCGGCGTCCTCGGCGACGGAGGCGAGCGGCGCCGCGGGGGAGCTGGCGTCCGCCTCCTCGGCGCCGCCGAGCGGCTTGCCGCAGCCCGCGCAGCGCGTCGCGCCCGGATCGTTGTAGGCGTCACAGCTCCGGCAGACGATGCCGAGGATCCCGGTGAGGCGCCCGAACTCGACCTCGACGCCGCAGGCGGGACAGCTCCCCATGGTGAGGTCGAGCCCCGCGCCGCATGCCTTGCACTTCACCGTGTCCTCCGATCGTGGCAGGGCGACGTTACCCGCGGTCGCCCCACCGCTCAACCCGCCGCCAGGAACGGCCTCGCCGCGCGTACTTGCCCAAGCTACCTCGGCGGCGTCGATCGGGACGCCGGGCGGCGGTCGGACCAGCCCGGATCACCGGGCCCATCGGATGCTCGCCCCGACCGGCCCGACCGGCCCGACCGGACGCCACGGCCCTCGCTGGCGTGCGGCGACGCGGCGCGTTAGACGAGCTCGAGGGGACCGGTGCACGCGGAGGGCGTGCCCAGGCGCGGGCGGGCGGAGCTCCGGAAAGAAGATCCCGCCGTGCGACCGACGCGCTTGCCGGCCCCGGAGGCGACCCGTTACCCTATCGGATCAGCTTTGCTCAGGCTCAACGACATCCTGGACCGGGTGACCTCGTATCACCCGAACCCCGACCTTGATCTCATCAAGAAGGCGTACGTCTACAGCGCCAAGGTCCACCAGGGGCAGATCCGGAAGTCCGGCGAGCCGTACCTCGTCCACCCGCTGGAGGTCGCCGGCATCCTCGCGGAGCTGAAGCTCGACGAGTCGTCGGTCGTCACCGGCCTCCTCCACGACACCATCGAGGACACCCTCGCGACGAAGGAGGAGATCGCCGAGCTGTTCGGCGGCGAGATCGCCGAGCTCGTGGACGGCGTGACCAAGCTCTCCCAGTTCAGCGCCGCCAACACGCAGGAGGAGAAGCAGGCGGAGAACTTCCGCAAGATGGTCGTCGCGATGGCGAGGGACATCCGGGTCCTCCTCGTCAAGCTCGCGGACCGGACGCACAACATGCGGACGCTCGACGCGATGAAGCCGGAGTCGCAGGAGCGGATCGCCCGGGAGACGCTGGACATCTACGCGCCGCTCGCGAACCGGCTCGGCATCCAGTGGATCAAGACCGAGCTGGAGGAGCTGTCGTTCAAGTACCTCAAGCCCACCGAGTTCGCCGAGCTCACCGCGAAGGCCGCGAACACCGCGAAGGAGAAGGAGGCGTTCGTCGCCGACGTCATCGAGATCATCCGCCGCAAGCTCGCCGAGGCGGGGCTCGAGGGCGCCGAGGTCACCGGGCGGGTGAAGCACACCTACTCGATCTGGCGGAAGATGCAGCAGCTCGGCGTCGAGTTCGAGCAGATCCAGGACGTGGTCGGGTTCCGGGTGATCGTGGACAGCGTCGCCCACTGCTACGAGACGCTCGGGCTCATCCACGCGCTGTGGAAGCCGGTGCCCGGCCGGTTCAAGGACTACATCGCCATCCCGAAGCCCAACCTGTACCAGTCCCTCCACACGACCGTGGTCGGGCCGGCGGGCGAGCGGATCGAGGTCCAGATCCGCACGCGGGAGATGCACGAGATCGCCGAGGAGGGCGTCGCCGCGCACTGGGCGTACAAGGAGAAGGGGCGCGACGGCAAGGGCAAGGAGATGTCGCGGAAGGACGCCGAGTCCTTCGGCTGGCTCCGGCAGCTCGTCGAGTGGCAGCGCGAGCTCGCCGACCCCCGCGAGTTCCTCGAGACGGTGAAGGTGGACCTCTTCTCGGACGAGGTCTTCGTCTTCACGCCGAAGGGCGCGGTGAAGAGCCTGCCGCGCGGCGCGACCCCGGTGGACTTCGCCTACACGATCCACTCCGAGATCGGCGAGCACTGCGTCGGCGCGAAGGTGAACGGGAAGCTCGTCCCGCTCCGCTACACGCTCAAGAACGGCGACACCGTCGAGATCCTCACGAGCGTCGGCGCGCACCCGTCGAAGGACTGGCTCACCTTCGTGCGGACGAGCCGCGCCCAGGCGCGGATCCGCCAGTTCCTCCGCGCCACCGAGCACCGGCGCTCCATCGAGATCGGGCACGAGGTCGCCGAGCGGGAGCTGCGCCGCTACGGGCTCACCCTCGGCAAGCTCGTGAAGGGCGGCGAGCTCGAGAAGGTCGCGAAGACGCTCGGGTACCGCGTCGTGGACGACCTCCTCGCCGCCCTCGGCTACGGCAAGGTCTCGCCCGCGCAGCTCCTCCAGCAGCTCCTCCCCGCCGAGAAGCTCGCCGCGCCGCCGCCGCCGTTCGAGCCGACGCAGCCGCCGAGCCGCATCGCCGAGCTCTTCCGCAAGATGGCCCGCCGCCCGACCGAGGGCGTCCGGATCAACGGGATCGAGGACGTGCTGGTCCGGTACGGGAAGTGCTGCAACCCCGTCCCGGGCGACGCGATCGTCGGGTACATCACCCGCGGGCGCGGCGTGACGGTCCACACCGCCGGCTGCGACAAGATCCTCGGCATCGACCCGGAGCGGCGGGTGGACGTCGCGTGGGACGTCCGGGGGGACTTCAAGCGAAACGTCTCCCTGCGGGTCATCACCTCGGACCGGCCCGGCATCCTCGCCAGGATCTCCCAGACCTTCGGCGAGGCCGGGGTGAACATCTCCCAGGCGAGCTGTCGGACCACGCCGGGGGAGCGCGCGGTGAACGAGTTCGAGGTCACCATCGGCGACCTCAAGCAGCTCAACTCCGTGATCCGGTCCATCGAGCGGATCGAGGGCGTGCAGTCCGTCCAGCGCATGTAGCGCCGGCCGCGCGCGCCCCCCGGCGTTGAAGCGGAGGCGGCGGGCCGGTAAGGTCGGCCCATGAAGACCCTCATCGCGACCCCGGAGGCGCCCAAGGCGATCGGCCCCTACAGCCAGGGGCTCGAGACGCGCGGCGCTCGCACGCTCTGGCTCTCCGGCCAGATCCCCCTCGACCCCGCCACCGGCGAGCTCGTGAAGGGCTCCATCGAGCAGGAGACGCAGCGCGTGATGGACAACCTCCGCGCGGTGCTCGCCCGCGCCGGCGCCGGGTTCGAGCACGTCGTGAAGACGACGATCTTCCTCGCGGACCTCGGCGACTTCGCGAAGGTGAACGAGGTCTACGGGCGCTGCTTCACCTCGGCGCCGCCGGCGCGGTCCACCGTGCAGGTCGCGGCGCTGCCGCGGGGCGCGCGGGTCGAGATCGAGGCCGTCGCGGTGGTGGATTGATCGGAGCTGCGCACCGCCCCCCCGTGATGCGTGCCCGTCACCGTCACCGTCACCGGCTTCTCCGTGACCCGTGAGCCGGGTCGCGTGGCCCGTGGCCCGATCCCGTGATCCGACGGAGACACGGGCCACGGGACGCGGGAGGCGGGCCACGGATACGGGAACGGTCACGGTCACGGTCCACGGGTTCGGGCTCGCGCCCCCCGTCACGGCTCGAGGTACTCGTACTCCCGGCCCGTGTAGCTCCGGAGCACCCAGCGCTTGCCCTCGTGCGAGACGACGTAGTCCGGGCTCAGCGGGATCTTCCCGCCGCCGTTCGGCGCGTCCACCACGAAGTGCGGCACCGCGAGCCCGGAGGTGTGGCCGCGCAGGGCCTCGATGATCCGGAGCCCGGCCTCGATCGGCGTCCGGAAGTGGCCGATGCCGCGCGCGAGATCGCACTGGTAGATGTAGTAGGGGCGGATCCGCATCAGGAGGAGCAGGTGGTTCAGCTCCTTCACGATCCGCGGATCGTCGTTCACGCCCTTGAGCAGCACCATCTGGTTCCCGAGGACGCAGCCGGCGTCGGCGAGGCGGCGGGCCGCGTCGAACGCCTCGGCGGTGCACTCCCGCGGGTGGTTGAAGTGCGTGTTGACGTACACCGGGTGGTGGCGCCGGAGCATGGCCGCGAGGTCGTCGGTCACGCGCTGGGGCAGGGTGACGAGGTTCCGCGTCCCGAGCCGGAAGATCTCGACGTGCGGGATCGCCCGGAGCCGCCCGAGGAGATCGTCGAGCCGCTCGTCCGACAGCGAGAGCGGATCGCCGCCGGAGATCACCACGTCGCGGATCTCCGGGTGTCGCGCGATGTACGCGAGCGCGCCGTCGATCTGCCGCTTCGCGGCGGCGGTCGTCGGGTCCGACACCTTCCGCTTGCGCGTGCAGTGGCGGCAGTACACCGGGCAGTTGTGGGTGGTGTAGAGCAGGACGCGATCCGGGTAGCGGTGCGTCAGCCCCGGGACGGGCATGTCCCGGTCCTCCGCGAGCGGATCCTCCAGCTCGGAGGGGAGGACGTGCTGCTCGTCCGGCGTCGGGACGGACTGGAGCCGGATCGGGCAGGTCGGGTCGTCCGGGTCCATCAGCGCCGCGTAGTACGGCGTGATGCCCATGTGGAACTCGCCGGCCGTCTCGATCGCCGCCCGGCGCTCCTCCGGCGTCACCCGGATCACCCGCTCGAGCTGCTCGATCCCGGTGATGCGCTCGCGCTGCTGCCAGTGCCAGTCGTCCCAGAGCCCGTCCGGCACGCCCGCCCAGATCGAGCGAGGCCCCGGCCGGAACCGCGACCGGACCACCGGGACGGGGGCGCCCGCCTGGAGGCCGGCTTTCGGCGGCGGGGGTCCCTTCACGACGCCGTTCGTCCGGGGCTCGACCGCGGCGCCCACCGGCCGCCTCCCCGCCGCCCCGCCGACGCCCCCCGTCACAGGGACCTCTGCCATGACAGTGTCGCTCCGTCGCGTGCCCGACGCGCACGCTCCCTCGTTCCCTTAACATTCCGCCTCGGCTCTGACACGCCCGCGCGACCGCGCGGCCATCGGCAGATCTGATGGGGGCCGGCCGGGAGGCGCGCGGCCGCAGGGCCGCTTCCCCTCCCGGATTTGACTTGGGCGATCCCGGCCGTTAGCTTCCGCGCCCTCGGACGCTCCTTTCCACGCGATGACCCGGAACCCCCTCTTCACCCACGCGACCGACGCGGAGTGGCGCGACTGGCGCTGGCAGCAGCGCAACGCGCTCACCACCGCCGACGCGCTCGCGCGGGCGGTCCCGCTCGCGGACCCGGAGCGGCGCGGCCTCGCCCTCGCGGAGGGGCGCACCCGGATCGCGGTGACGCCGTACTACGCGTCGCTCATGGACCCGGAGCACCCGTCCTGCCCGATCCGCATGCAGGTGATCCCGTCGCCGGAGGAGGCGGCGCGCGCGCCCGGCGATCTCGAGGATCCCATCGGCGAGGAGACGCACCGGCCCGCGCGCGCGATCGTGCACAAGTACCGGGATCGCGCGCTCCTCCTCGCCGTCGATCGCTGCACCGTGTACTGCCGGCACTGCACGCGGCGCCGGATCACCTTCGGCGAGGAGTCGGGCTTCGACCGCGCGGCCGTGGACGAGGCGCTGGCCTACGTGCGCGCCCACACGGAGGTGCGCGACGTGATCGTCTCGGGCGGAGATCCGCTCGTGCTGTCGGACGAGCGGCTCGAGGGGATCCTCGCCGGCCTCCGGGCCATCCCGCACGTGCAGCTCCTGCGCGTCGCGACCCGCGCGCCGGTCACGAACCCGATGCGGATCACCGGCGACCTCGCGGCGATGCTGCGGCGGTTCGCGCCCCTCTTCCTCGTCACGCACTTCAACCACCCGAAGGAGTGCACCGCCGAGGCGCGCACCGCGTGCGAGGCGCTCGTGGATCACGGGGTCCCCGTCGAGAACCAGACCGTGCTCCTGCGCGGCGTGAACTCGTCCGCGCGGATCCTCGGCGACCTCTTCGAGCGGCTGCTCACCTTCCGTGTCCGCCCGTACTACCTGCACCAGGGCGATCTCGCCGCCGGGACCGCGCACCTGCGCACGCCGCTCGAGGCCGGCGTCGCGATCCTCGACCAGCTCCGCGGACGGACGAGCGGCCTCGCGATCCCCCACCTCGCCGTGGACCTGCCGGGCGGGGGCGGGAAGGTGACGCTGCAGCCGCGCTACCTGCTCGGTGAGGGGGAGGACGAGCGCGGGTTGCGGGGGCACTGGCTCCGCAACTACCGCGGCGAGCGCTACTTCTACCCCGAGCCGCCGGGCCGGGATTGCACCTGCCCGTACGAGAAGGTCTACTACCGCGACGCGGGCGGCGGAGCGGCCGCTCCCGCGGTGGCCGGCCGGGACCGGCGGGAAGGGGAGGCATGATCTCGAGGATCCTCGCGGCGCTGCTCGGGTTCACCACCGCCGTGATCGGCGCGATGGGCTACGGCGGCGTCGTGCTGCTCATGGCGATCGAGAGCGCGTGCATCCCGCTCCCGTCCGAGATCATCATGCCGCTCGCCGGGTACCTGGTGTACCAGGGGCGCTTCACGCTCCAGGCGGCCGCGCTGGCCGGCGCCGCGGGCTGCGTGATCGGCTCGATCCCGGCGTACTACCTCGGCCAGTACGGCGGCCGGCCCCTCATCGAGCGCTGGGGGCGGTACGTCCTCATCTCGCACCGCGACCTCGATCTCGCCGACCGGCTGTTCCGGCGGTGGGGGCAGTGGGTGGTCCTCGCCGGGCGCCTGCTGCCCGTGGTCCGCACCTTCATCGCGTTCCCCGCCGGCGTGTCGCGGATGCCGATGGGCAAGTTCGTGGCCTTCACCTTCATCGGCTCGTACCCCTGGTGCCTCGCGCTCGCCTGGACGGGCGCGAAGCTCGGCGACGCCTGGCACACCGACCCGCGCTTCAAGGCCGTGTACCACCGGTTCGAGCTCGCGATCGTGGTCGCGGGCGTCCTCGCGGTGGCCTGGTTCGTCTGGCACAAGGTCAAGGAGGCGCGGCTCGCCCGCGCCGCCGCGCCCGCGACGGACGCCGACCGGGCGTGAGCCGCGCCCGCGCCGCCGCCGCGCTGCTCCTGCTGCTCGCCGGCGCCCCCGCGGGCGCCGAGGAGCTGATCCGCGTCCTCGTGAAGGTGGCTCCCCGGACGGTGGAGGAGCTCCGGCTCGAGGACTACGTCGCCGGCGTCGTCGCCGGCGAGATGCCCGCCTCGTTCCCGCCGGAGGCGCTCAAGGCGCAGGCCGTCGCGGCGCGGAGCTACGCGCTCACGCGCAAGCTCGAGGCGCAGGCCGCGAACCGGCGCTGGGACATCGCGACCGGGGTGCTCGCGCAGGTCTACGCGGCGGGCCAGGCGAGCCCCGCTGCCCGCGCCGCGGTCGCCGCGACGGAGGGCGAGGTGCTGGTCCTCGGCATGGAGCCGGTCGAGGCCTACTTCCACGCCGCGTGCGGCGGCCGGACCGAGGGGGGGCTGGCCGCCCTCGGGCGCGACCTGTCCTACCTGTCGCCCGTCGAGTGCGGCCGCTGCGACGACGCGCCGGGCGTCCGCTGGAAGGTGAAGGTCGCCGCGTCCGAGGTCGGGAAGGTGACCGGGCTGGGCGGGGCCGCCACGGACGCGCGTATCGTCTCCCGCAGCCCGAGCGGGCGCGCCGAGCGGCTCGAGCTCGCCCGCGGCCGGACGAAGGTGGTCGTCGCCGCGACGGACCTCCGGCAGCGGCTCGGGTTCTCGCGGCTGCCGTCGCTCGCGTTCGAGGTCCGGCTCGAGGGCGGCGCGCTCGTCTTCGAGGGGCGCGGCCGCGGCCACGGCGCGGGGCTCTGCCAGTGGGGCGCCGCCGGGCTCGCGCGCGAGGGGAAGACCTACCGCGAGATCCTCCTGCACTATTATCCCGGCACGGACGTGGTCCGGATGTACTGACCCATCGACCGCCCCGGCGCCGCTCCGATCCATCCCGTGAAGCTCTCCGACTTCGACTACCCGCTCCCCGAGGAGCTGATCGCGCAGGCGCCGGTGACGCCCCGCGACGCCTCCCGGCTCCTCGTCGTCCCCCCCGACGCCCCGCCGCGGCACGCGGCGTTCACCGACCTGCCCGGCCTCCTCGACGCCGGCGACCTCCTCGTCTTCAACGACACCCGGGTGATCCCGGCGCGGCTCGTCGGCCGCAAGCCGTCCGGCGGCCGGGTCGAGATCCTCCTGTGCGAGCCGCTCGAGGGCGGCCTCGGCCGCCGCTGGCGCGCGATGGGGCAGGCGTCCAAGCCGATCCGCGAGGGCACGATTCTGGAGTTCGACGGCCTCGCGGCCCGGGTGGACCAGGTCGAGGGGGAGGGCTTCTACGTGGTGACGCTCGACCGCGAGGGACGCGACCTCGAGGCCGCCCTCGGCCGCGCCGGCCGGATCCCGCTGCCCCCCTACGTCCGGCGCGCGCCGTCCGCCGAGGACGCGGAGCGCTACCAGACGGTGTACGCCCGCGCCCCCGGCAGCGCCGCCGCGCCCACCGCCGGGCTCCACTTCACCCCGGCGCTGCTCGAGCGGCTCGCCGCGCGCGGCGTGCTGCGCACCGCCGTGACGCTCCACGTCGGGCCCGGGACCTTCCTGCCGGTCCGCGGCGACTCGATCGAGGGTCACCGGATGCACGGCGAGCGTTACGTCGTGCCCGCCGCGGCGGCCGCCGCCGTCGCCGACGCGCGGGGCCGCGGGGCACGGGTGGTCGCGGTGGGGACCACCTCCGTGCGGACGCTCGAGAGCGCCTGGCGCGACGGCGCGGTGCAGGCAGGGGAGGGCCGGACCGAGCTGTTCATCCGCCCCGGCTACCGCTACCGGGCGGTCGACGCCCTCGTCACGAACTTCCACCTCCCGCGCTCCACCCTGCTCATGCTCGTCTGCGCGTTCGGGGGGACCGACCGGGTCCTCGCCGCGTACCGGGAGGCGGTCGCGGACCGCTATCGCTTCTTCAGCTACGGCGACGCGATGTTCCTGCCGCAGCGGGCGGGGTGACGGAGGCCACGGGACGCCTGCCCGGGCCGTGGCACGGGCGCGGGGAGCGGGGAGCGGGGAGCGGGGCCGCGTCCGGGCACGACATGGGGCTCCCTCCGGCGGATCCGCGACACGGGGCCGGGCCTGCGCTACGGTGAAACCGCGCGAGGCCGTGACCGTGCCCGTCACCGTGACCGATCTCCGTGCCCGTCACCCGGCTTCCTCCCCTGGACCGCGATCCGTCGCGGGCCCCCGGGGGTGCGGTTCCACGGGCCACGGGCCACGGGACGCGGGTCACGCGGACGGGAGACGGTGACGGTCACGGAGCACGGGTACGGGTACGGGTACGGGAAAACGGGAGGAGCGGGGGTGCACGGCGCCGCGGTGAACCTCGACGGGTTCCAATACCTCGCCGGCTGGAGGCCGGCGACGGCGAGCCTCTTCCTCCCGGTGCTCTCCGCGTCGCGGGTCGGCGACCGCGCCGCCGTGCGCGTGGGGATCTCCGGGCGCCCGATCCGGGCGACGGTCTTCGGGAAGGTCGCGCTCGTGCGGCGCGTCGGCCGGCCGGCGCTGCCGCCCGGGGTCGAGCTCCAGCTCGAGCCGATGAGCGTGCCCGCCGCCCGGTTCCTCGCCCTGGCCGCGCGCGGCGAGACCGTCACGTTCCTGGAGCGCGCGCCGCGCTACGCCGCGGATCGCGTCCTCGCGGTGGAGCACGGCGGCCGGAGGTTCGAGGCCGCGACCCTCAACCTCTCCGAGGGCGGGTGCGCGCTGCGCTGGCCGGACGGGCTGCCGCTCCCCGGCGACGCGGTGAATCTGCGAATCGCGTCGGGGCTCTTCCGACCGGCCCTCCGGGCGATCGTCTGCTGGAGCCGCCCGGGCGGCGCGGAGGAGCACGCCGTCGGCCTGCGGATCGTCGTCGAGGGCCTGGCCGGACGCGCCTGGCGCGCCCTCGTCGCCGAGGTCGCGCGATCCGGCGCGCGGGCCGTGTGAGGGCCATGTGAGGGCCATGATCAGGCCGGGCCGCCGCTTGACACCCGCCCGCCCGCGGGTGACACCCGCGCAGTGAACCGCTTCACCCTGCTCGCCGAGGACGGCGCCGCCCGCCGGGGCCGGCTCGAGACGGCGCACGGCACCGTCGAGACGCCGGTGTTCATGCCCGTCGGCACGGCCGCGGCCGTGAAGACGCTCGAGCCCCGGGATCTCGAGGCGCTCGGCGCCCGCATCGTCCTGGCGAACACCTACCACCTCTTCCTGCGCCCGGGGCACGAGCGCGTCCAGCGCCTCGGGCGGCTGCACCGGTTCATGTCCTGGCCCGGCGCGGTGCTCACCGACTCGGGCGGCTTCCAGGTGTTCAGCCTCGGCGAGCGGACGGGGCGGGTGAAGGGGGGGCCCGGGCTCGTCACCATCGCCGAGGAGGGCGTCACCTTTCGCAGCCACCTCGACGGCTCGCGCCAGTTCCTCTCGCCGGAGAAGGCCATCGCGGTGCAGGAGGCGCTCGGCGCCGACGTGATCATGGCCTTCGACGAGTGCCCGCCGTCGCTGGCCGATCGGGCGTACCACGAGCGATCGCTCGCCCGGACCCAGCGCTGGCTCGTCCGCTGCCGGCAGGCGTGGCGCGAGATCGAGGATCGGCGCGCCGACGATCCCGGCGCCGAGCAGTACGCCTGCGATCTGTTCGGCATCGCGCAGGGCGGGCTCCACCCGGATCTCCGGGCCCGGGCCATCGAGGAGGCGGCCGCCCTCGAGCTCCCCGGGTACGCGCTCGGCGGCTACGCGGTCGGGGAGGAGCCGGCGCAGATGTGGGAGGGCGTCGAGCGGGACGCCCCCCGCCTGCCGCGCGGCAAGCCGCGCTATCTGATGGGCGTCGGGACCCCGGAGGACCTGCTCGCCGGGATCGCGGCGGGGATCGACATGTTCGACTGCGTGCTCCCGACGCGGACCGCGCGGAACGGGCTGCTGTTCACCAGCCGCGGCAAGGTGGTCATCCGCAACGCGCGCCACGCCGACGACACCGGGCCGATCGACCCGGCATGCACCTGCTATACCTGCCGGACGTTCACCCGCGCCTACCTCCGCCACCTGTTCAAGGCGGGGGAGATCCTGGCGCTGCGCGCCAACACCCTCCACAACCTGCACTTCTACCTCTCGCTGATGCAGGGCGCCCGGGAGGCGATCGAGCAGGGGCGATTCCAGTCGTTCCGGCGCGAGCGGCTCGCCGCCTGGAGGGAGGGCGATCCCACCTGACCGGCCCCGAAAGGGGATCGCCTCCGCGGCGCGGCTCGGGGTCACACCGGGCACAAAGGGGTTGTCTTTCGGGCGGAAATCACGCTAGAACACAGCGCTTTTCCGTCAATCTCGGTTCGACATCCCGGAGCATCCAGAATGCACCCCCTCCTCCATGCCTTCCTCTCCCAGTCCGGTGACGCTGCTCCGAGCGGGGGCAGCCCGCTGAGCGGGATCGTCCTCTTCGCTGGCATGATCGCGATCTTCTACTTCGTGCTCTGGCGGCCCCAGGCCAAGGAGCGGAAGAAGGTCCAGCAGTTCATCGGGGCGCTGAAGAGGGGCGACGAGGTCGTCACGCAGGGCGGGATCGTCGGCACCGTGACCCTGGTGGACGACCGCACCGTGACGATCGACGTCGGCGGCGGGACGAAGATGCGGGTCCTCAAGAGTTACGTTGTGGGCCCCTGGAAGCAGGGGGAGCCCCAGCAGCCGGCCAAGGCGGAGGCGAAGAAGTAGATGGAACGCTCCTGGTACTGGCGCGCCGCGCTCATCGCTGCGGTCGCGCTCCTGTCGCTCTACCAGCTCGTCCCGAGCTGGTTCTACTTCCGGCTCGCGCCGGACGTCCGCAACACGGAGGCGTACGACGCCTCGGTGCCGAAGTGGGCGCCCGACGCGAAGCACCACCTGAACCTCGGCCTCGACCTGCAGGGCGGCATCCACCTCGCCCTCGGCGTGGACGTGGATCGCGCGGTGCAGGCCAAGATCGCGCGCCGCGCCGACGAGATCGCCGACTACCTCAAGACCAAGAACGTCCCGTTCACGTCGGCCGCGTCGGCGGAGAACGGCACGGTCGTCGAGGTGCGGTCGGATCGGCCGGACGAGGTCCGCGACGCGGTGCTCGACAGCTCGCGCGGCTACCGCGACGAGATGTACGCGCCGCAGGTCGGCGGCGGCATCGCCCGGTTCGCCTTCAAGGACTCGGTCCTGAAGGGCTTCCGCGAGAAGGCGGTCGAGCAGGCGGAGAAGGTCATCCGCAACCGCGTCGACAAGTGGGGCGTCACCGAGCCCGACATCAAGCGGAAGGCGAACAACCAGATCCAGATCCAGCTCCCCGGCTTCAAGGATCCGGACAAGGCCAAGGAGCTGCTCGGCCGCACGGCGCAGCTCGAGTTCAAGATCGCCGACGACGAGAACCCGGTCCTCGACGCGGTCCAGACCCAGCTCGCGCAGTGCCCGAGCACCCGCGCCGGCCTCACGTACCCGCTGCCCCAGGGCGGCTGCTGGATGGGCCAGCCGATCGAGCTGCCCACCGGCGGCAGCCGCGTGGTCACGGTCGTGGTCGCGAACACCCGCCCCGAGCTCGAGAAGCTCATCGAGCAGAGGCTCAACCCGCTCCTCGACCCGCAGAAGAACGTGATCGGCATCGGCGAGGCGCAGGTCGGGCAGGGCCCGGTCCGGTCCACGTACTACGAGACCTACCTGCTCCGCGCGAAGACCGAGCTCACCGGCGACTACATCGCCGACGCCTCGGTCGCGGTGGACAGCTCCGACACGCTCTCGCGCAACCGCCCGGTGGTGGCGTTCAAGATGTCGCCCGACGGCGCGCGCCTCATGGACAAGCTCACGAGCGAGAACATGCGCCGGCGCATGGCGACCGTCCTCGACGACAAGGTCGAGACGGCGCCGTACATCCAGGGGCGCATCTCCTCGAACGGGCAGATCACGCTCGGGTCCGGCCGGAACCAGCAGGACCAGTTCGAGGAGGCGAACCAGATCGCCCTCGTCCTCAAGGCGGGCGCGCTCCCGGCGCCGGTCACCATCTCGGAGGAGCGGCAGGTCGGCGCGACCCTCGGGCCGGAGCTGATCCGCAAGGGCACCACCGCAGCGCTCGTCGGCGTCGCGCTGGTCCTCCTCTTCATGATCGTCTACTACCGCGCGTCCGGGCTCATCGCGGACGCCGCCCTCGTCCTGAACGGCGTCCTGGTCCTCGCGGTCATGTCGATGATCGGCTCGACGCTGACCCTGCCCGGCATCGCGGGCTTCGTGCTCACGCTCGGCATGGCGGTGGACGCGAACGTGCTCATCAACGAGCGCATCCGCGAGGAGCTGCGCGGAGGCCGGACCGTCCGGCAGGCGGTCCAGGCGGGCTACGACAAGGTGTTCTGGACCATCGTGGACGCCCACGTGACGACGCTCGTCGCCGGCGGCGTGCTCATGCAGTACGGGTCCGGCCCGGTCCGCGGCTTCGCCGTCACGCTGATCATCGGCCTCGTCGCCTCGATGTTCACGTCCATCGTGGTGACCCGCGCGATCATGGAGTTCTTCACCCGCCACGAGTCGGCGAGGCTGAGCGTCTGATGCAATTCAAGACCTTCGACATCGTCCCCCACGGCACGAAGTTCGACTTCGTGGGGAAGCGCCACATCGCGGTGGCGCTGTCCCTCGCCGTGAACCTCGCGGTCGTCATCTGGTGCCTGCCGTTCGTCCACGGCCTGAACTTCGGCGTGGACTTCGCGGGCGGCACCGAGCTCGAGCTCAAGTTCACGGGCAAGATCGACCCGGGCGAGCTGCGGACCGCGGTCGAGCAGATGGGGCTCAAGGACGCCTCGGTCCAGACGTACGGCGCCGAGGCGGACAACGCCTACCTCATCCGCGTCGGTCGCATCGTCCTCATGTCCGAGGCCGACGTGAAGCGGGTGGTGGACGCGGTGAACGCCCGGTTCCCGGTGGAGCGCTACAGCTTCAACGCCGAGGTGGGCGACAAGATCGACTTCGAGTTCAAGACGCCGCCCGACGTGCAGGAGCTGCAGCGGGTGGTGCAGTCGGCGGGCGTGAACGTCCGCGAGATCCGGCAGCAGCAGGGGCTCGCGGCCGGCTCCCAGTCGTACGCCGTCCTCACCCAGGGCATCGCGGACAAGATCTCCGCGAGCCTCGCCGACAAGTTCGCGGCGCTCTCGCCGAAGGACCAGCTCGGCCACCCCAAGCCGGTGCAGCGCGTCGAGTACGTCGGGCCCGCGGTCGGCCGCGAGCTCCGCAACCAGGGCTTCAAGGCGATCCTGTACGCGATGGCGCTCATCGTCGTGTACATCGGGCTCCGGTTCGACTTCCGGTTCAGTCCGGGCGTGATCATCGCGATCGTGCACGACGCGGTCGTCACCCTCGGCTACTTCGCCTTCTCCGGGCGGGAGTTCAACCTGACCTCCATCGCCGTGATCCTCACCGTGGTCGGCTACTCGGTGAACGACACGGTGGTCGTCTACGACCGCATCCGCGAGAGCCAGGGCAAGTACCGCGGGCGCTCGCTCGCCGAGATCGTGAACCTCTCCATCAACGAGGTGCTCGGCCGGACCTTCCTCACCTCGTTCGCAACCGCGCTCTCCCTCGTTGGCCTCTTGATCTACGGCGTCGGGACGATCTTCGACTTCTCGATGGGCATGCTCGTCGGCATCGTCTCCGGCACGTACTCGACCTGGTTCATCGCCGCCCCGATGACGATCTGGCTCGAGGAGCGCGCCGCGAAGCGGAAGGGCGCAGGCGGGCAGGCGGCCGCGCAGCAGCCCGCCGCGGAGGCGCGGACCGCGCATCGCTGAGGCGCGGCCCCAGCGCCGTCACGCTTCACCGAGGGCCCCCCGCGGCAACGCGGCGGGGCCTTCGTCGTTTCGGGCGAGGAGGGGGGCACGGGCCCTCCGACGGAGCACGGGGCAGGGCGCCGCTCGAGCTGTGATGGCGACACCCACTCGCCTCGAGCTACTGCGGCGCACGCTGCCTGCCTGCGCGGGGCAGACTCCTCCCTGCGCTGCTCGACGTGCCTTCCAGGCACGCCTGCGCTGCTCGGTCGTCGTGTGCCCTCGCTCGGCGACGGCATCGTGTCGCTCGCTACGCGCGCCCTGAGCTCTCGAGGGCTTTGCCCGAGGCCAGGGCCGAAGGCCTGCCCTCGAGGTCGAGGCGTGCTCGAGGGGGTGCCGGAAAGCCGCCTGGGACGCCCTGCCGGCGGGCCATTGGCACGGACGGCGACACGCAGGGCGGCGGTCGAAAGAAAGTATTCGGCGGATCAGTTCTTGACGCGCGCCGGGGCCGGGCGTAGACAGCTGCCACTTCGGCGGTACGGCAGCCCACGCGACTCCGCACCACCGAGGCCCGGCAGAGCGCAAAGGAAGTCGATAGGCGCTCTTGACGGGAAAGGGGCAGCGGGGTAAAAGCCGCGCTCCTTCCGACGGAAACGACGCTCCGAGCGAGCGCCGGGACCGGCGGAAACCGCCGAAGAACGAAGCTGAAAACGTTCTCTTGACGGAAACAAGGCGGCGAGGTAGAAGCCGCCCACTTCGAACGCAGCGGTGAGTCTTCGGGACTCACGAGGCGGCGAGGCCCGGAGCGAGCGAGTCGGCTCGGGACGGGGAGCAGGGCTCGGTCTTTGAAAACTGAATAGCAAGCCTACGACGGAATGCGGAC
>NZ_JALCZA010000097.1 GCF_022690765.1 Anaeromyxobacter oryzisoli
GGGCTGCAGGGCGCGCGCGGCGTCGTCCCCTGCGACACGCTCGCGGTGGCGACGCCGCCCGCGCCGCTGACCGAGCTCGCGCGCGCCCTCGGCGCGGCGGTCCACCTCGACGCCGGGCTCGGCGCGTTCGTGGTCTCGGTGGACGCGGCGGGTCGGACCGCGGTGCCCGGGCTCCTCGCGGCGGGCGAGGTGACCGGGGCGATGGTCGCGGGGCGGGCGGTCGAGGGCGGGCGCGCCGCAGGGGAGGCCGCATGACGAAGACCTTCGCCTGCACCTGCGAGGACGTGACCCTCGACGAGGTCCGCCGGGCCTTCGCCCTCGGCCATCGGGACCTCGAGTCGGTGAAGCGGTACACCGGCTTCGGCACCGGCCCGTGCCAGGGGAAGAGCTGCCTGGCGCGGGTCGTCGGCGAGCTGCTCCGGCTCGGCGCCACGCCCGGGGAGGTCCAGCCCTTCACCGCGCGCGCCCCGGTCCAGCCGGTGGCGTTCGGCGAGCTCGCCGCCCTGGACCCGGCGACGCTCCCGCTCGACGAGGGGATCCCGGTGGCGCCCGCGCCGCTCGAGCACCCGCCGCGCGCGGGGGACCGGCCGGCGCTCCCGGCCCGCGCCGACGTCGTGATCGTGGGCGGCGGGATCATGGGGCTCGCGCTCGCGGCCGAGCTCGCCACGCGCGGCCGCACCGACGTCCTCGTGCTCGAGGGCGCCTACCTGAACGCCGGCGCCTCCGGCCGGAACGGGGGCGGCGTCCGGGCCCAGTGGGCCACGCCCACGATGATCCGGCTCGCCCGCCGCTCGCTCGAGCTCTGCGCCCGCTTCGCGGTGGACATGGGGGTGAACGTCTGGTTCCGCCGCGGCGGCTACCTCTTCCTCGCGCCCACGCCCGAGCAGGTCGCCCGGATCGAGCGGAACGCCGCGCTGCAGCGGCGGGAGGGGCTCCGGACCCGCGTCCTGGGCCCCGCCGAGGCGCTCGAGGTCGTCCCGGAGCTGGACCCCTCGCGCTTCCGCGCGGCGAGCCACAACCCCGACGACGCCGTGGTCTTCCCCTGGCCGTTCCTCTGGGGCTACGCCGGCAAGGCCGAGGCGCTCGGCGCGAAGGTCCGGACCTTCACGCGCGTCACCGGGTTCGAGACGGCCGGCCGGCGGGTCGCGGCGGTGACCACCGACCGCGGCCGCGTCGCGTGCGAGACGGTGGTGGTCGCCGCCGGCGCCTGGTCGAAGCAGGTGGCGGCCCTCGCCGGCGTGGCGCTCCCGAACCGCCCCACCCGCCACGAGATCCTGGTCACGGAGCCGCTCAAGCCCTGGCTCGACCCGCTCGTCTCCGTGCTCGGCACCGGCCTCTACTTCTCGCAGTCGCAGCGCGGCGAGCTGGTGGGCGGCATGGGCGATCCGGAGGAGCCGGAGGGCGTGATCCAGGGCTCGACCCTGCGGTTCCTCGCGCGGTTCGCGCGCGCGGCCACGGAGACCGTCCCGGCCCTCGCGGGCGTCAAGGTCGTCCGGCAGTGGGCGGGCTGCTACGACGTCACCCCCGACAACAACCCCATCCTCGGGCCGGCCGGCTTCGAGAACTTCCACCAGCTCTCCGGGTTCGTCGGCCACGGCTTCATGATGGCGCCCGCCGTCGCCGAGCTCTACGCGGACTGGCTCACCGGCCGGGGCAAGCACGACATCTTCGACCGCTTCGGCCTCGGGCGGTTCGACGGCGGCGCGCCGCCGAGGGAGGATTTCATCATCGGGTAGCGGTATAAGCGCGGGCATGGCACTGCAGAAGAAGATCGCGTTCCTCGGCACGGGGAACATGGCGGAGGCGCTCGTGAAGGGGCTCCTCCGCGCCGGCACCGCGACGCCCGAGGAGATCGTCTGCACCGAGCCGCGCCCCGAGCGGCGCGAGGAGATCTCCGGCCGGTACGGCGTCCGCTGCGTCCCCGGGAACGTCGAGGCCGTCGAGGAGGCGGACATCGTCGTCCTCTCGGTGAAGCCGCAGATCATGGACCAGCTCCTCGCCGAGATCGCGCCCGCGATCGACCACCGCAAGCTCGTCGTCTCCATCGCCGCGGGCGTGCCGATCGCCACGATCGCCAAGAAGCTCGGCGCCGGCGTCCGCGTCGTCCGCGTCATGCCGAACACGGCGGCGCTCGTCGGCGCCGGCGCGGCCGCGCTCGCCCGCGGCGCGAACGCCACCGAGGACGACCTCCGCCAGGCCAAGACGCTCTTCGAGGCGGTCGGCACCTCGGTCGTCGTGGAGGAGCACCAGCTCGACGCGGTGACCGGCCTCTCCGGGTCGGGCCCCGCGTACGTCTTCCTCGCCATCGAGGCGCTCGCCGACGGCGGCGTGAAGATGGGGCTCGCCCGCCCGGTCGCGATGGCCCTCGCCGCCCAGACGGTGCTCGGCGCGGCCAAGCTGGTGCTCGAGACCGGCGAGCACCCCGGCCGGCTCAAGGACCAGGTGACGAGCCCCGGCGGGACGGCGATCGCCGGCGTGCACGCGCTCGAGCAGGGCGGCCTCCGCGCCGCGCTCATCGGCGCGGTCGAGGCGGCGACGGCCCGCTCCCGCGAACTCGGCCAGAAGGCCGCCGCGAAGAAGGAATGACGGTCCCGGCGCTCCGCTCGAACGGGTCGGCCCCTCGCGCGGCGCGGCGCTCCCTCCCGCTCCTCGCGGCCGCGCTCGCCGGCCTCGTGGGCTGCCGGTCCGCTGGGCCGTGGCCGGTGGTGCGCGTGGACGCCCCCGCCGCCGCGCCGGGGGCGCCCGCCGACGCGCAGGCGCTCGGCATCGCGCAGGCGGTGCGCACGGTCGCCGCCGAGGAGCGGCTCACCTGCCGGGCCGAGGGCGGCGCGGTCCTCCTGGTCTGCACGCCGGGCGACGTCGGCTCGCGCCTCGTCCAGGCTCGGCTCGCGGTGCGGCGCGCCGGTACCGGCGTGGAGGTGATCGCCGACGCCCCCTTCGCGCGCCCGGGCGATCGCGACGTCTGCCGGCTGGCAGGCCGGCTCGTCCGCGCCATCGACGCGGAGCTCGGGCTGCCCGCCGCGCGGATCCACCCCGGGAGCGGGTGCGCGAGCGACGGCGAGCCGTGAGGCCACCTTGGATTCATGGCGACACCCGCTCGCCTTGCTGCGGCGCACACTGCCTGCCTGCGTAGGGCAGCCCCCTCCCTGCGCTGCCCGACGTGCCTTCCAGGCTCCACGTTCTCGCGCGGAGAGCAGGGCCGGTCGCAAAGGGACCTTGCAGGCGAACGGCCTTGAATGACGAGCGCTCTGGGCTCAGGAAGATGGAGAGGCCGGGGCGCCGCAGTGCGTGGGAATCGTCTGCGCAAGATCGGCCTCGAAGAGGCCCGCGTTTCACTCATAGCGCTACGAGCCTCCGCCGGCACCGTGGCCCTGAGTGCTGCTGTTCGTTCGCGAGGCGGCCGACGCTTCACGGTGAGCGTCGGGCCGCAGCCCTTTCGCGGGAACCCTGGTTTCACCATTCGGCGATTGACGCGTTTTCCGGTCGGTGACGTTTCGCGAGCCTGGCTCGTCCGAAAAGGCCTCTCTCGCAGTGCCGGGCGGGCGCCGTACGCCGCGAGTTCGCGTGGTGCCGAGGCGCGAGGGCCGGCTTTCGTTCTCGCGCCTGGCGCTGAATGCGTGCGTCTGGGGAGGTCGCGAGATCGCATGAGACCATCGGTTCATGCACGCACGCGATCTCTCCGCCCGCCTCTCCGAGCTCCTCCGCCGCGAGCACGAGTCCATGGCCGATTTCCTGGTCGCGCTCGCCGACTTCGATCGGCGCCACCTCTGGCGCGACCTCGGCCACGCGAACCTCTTCTCCTTCCTCCACCGGGACCTCGGCCTCTCGAAGGGCGCCGCGTTCTACCGGAAAACCGCCGCCGAGCTCGTGCAGCGCTGCCCCGAGGTGATCGAGCCGCTCCGGGACGGCCGGCTCTGCTTCACCAGCGTGGTCGAACTCGCGAAGGTCCTCACCCCGGAGAACCGCGACGAGGTGCTCCCC
This sequence comes from Anaeromyxobacter oryzisoli, assembly GCF_022690765.1. GTDB lineage: Bacteria > Myxococcota > Myxococcia > Myxococcales > Anaeromyxobacteraceae > Anaeromyxobacter > Anaeromyxobacter oryzisoli. The sequence goes on from NZ_JALCZA010000097.1 coordinate 3,982, forward strand.
CGGTTCTTCCACCGTTCGAAGCGCGAGGCGCGGGAGGTCGTGGCCGAGCTGAAGCCGGTCGAGGCACCGCCGCGCCGGGAGGTCGTCACCGCGGTGCGCAGTCCGGCTCCTTCGGCGGCAGCAACCGTAGTGGAGCTTCCGGTCGCGGCAACTGACGCGACCGTGCCGGCGCAGCCACCTGAATCCGCCGCGCCGGGCGGTTGGCCAGCAGAACACCTCGATGCCAACTCTCCGCGCGTCGCGGCGCACGCCCCATCTTCCCGCGAGGCGCGCGGCGAATCGGTCGAGCCGCTCAGCGCCGACCTCCGGCGGCTCCATTTCAACGTCTCCCGCCGCTTCCTCGCGAAGCTCGCCGCCGCGCGGGATGCGCTCTCCCACTCGCACCCGTGCGCCAGCACGGAGGAGATCCTCGAGGTCGGCCTCGACCTCCTCCTCGCCCGAAGCGCCAAGCGGAAGGGACTCGTGCAGAAGCCGCTCGCGGAGCGCCGCCCCTCGAAGCCGGAGCACATACCTGCCGAGGTGAAGCGCGCCGTCTGGATCCGCGACGGCGGCCGCTGCCAGTACCCCCTCGACTCCGGCGGCATTTGCGGCTCGACCTACCAACTCGAGTTCGATCACCGCAAAGCCCAGGCCCTCGGCGGTCCGCCGACGATCAAGAACATCCGCCTCCTTTGCCGGGCTCACAACCAGCGCGCCGCTCGGGAGGCCTTCGGGGACGCCTTGATGGACCGCTACACGCGCCGGTCGAACGGTGAGCTCCTCGACTCCGCACCTACCGCGCGAACGGGAACGCAGCCGCCGGGCGCAGTGAAGAAGAAGCGCTCGGGGTGAGCGGATAGGCGGGCGACGGTCACGACCGTCGTGCGTGTTCCAACTCTGGCGGCACCGCGCAACGACGGCTCGGCCGGTGCCGCTGCGAGCGGCTCATCATGCCCTTGCAGCACGGGCTTCTTCGGGGCCGATCTCGTCACTCCGGTCCCCGCCCGCGGGCGGCGCCTCGGCCTCCACCTCCTTCCCGAGCCAGCCCCACGCTTGCCGTGCAGGCGCGCTCGCCCCCCCGCGGCCTCCCAGCGCGAAACACCTCGCAATGCGGAGGCGGGGCCGCGACGACGTGATGAATTGTCTGCTCGGCCGTCGTGTAGCCCCCGCTCGGCGACGGCATCGTGTGCCTCGCGACGCTCGACGCAAGCGGGTGACGCCATCTCGCTCACTCGGTCGTCTCGCAGCTCGCCCACCCACAGTGCGTACAGGTGAGGCACCCGCCGCTCTTCACGAGGAGCGCGTCGCACTGGGGGCAGCGCTCGCCGTCCCGGATCCCGCCGCTCGTGAGGACCTGCCTCGCCCGCGAGCCGTCGCGGTAGACGGTGATCCCCTTGCAGCCGAGCTCGAAGGCGAGGGCGTAGGCCCGCGCCACGTCGTCCACGGTCGCCTCGCGCGGCAGGTTGATGGTCTTCGAGACGCCGTTGTCCACGTGGCGCTGGAAGGCGGCCTGCATCCGGACGTGCGCCTCGGGCGCGACGTCGTACGCCGTGGCGAGCAACCGCTGGACGGCCTCCGGCACGCCGTCGATCCCCCGGGCGCGCCCCGCGCCGCGCACCGCGGGGATGGCCGCCTCGGCGCCCGCCGCCCGGAGCGCGGCGGCGGCCGCCGGGTGCTCCTCGCGCAGCTCCACGTCGCCGAGCGCGCGCCGCACGTAGGCGAGCGCGAAGAGCGGCTCGATCCCCGAGGAGCAGCCCGCGATGAGGGCGAGCGTCCCGGTCGGCGCGATGGTCGTCACCGTCGCGTTCCGGCGCGGCGCGGCGCCGGCCCGGGCGAGCGCGCTCGTCGGGAACCCGGGGAACGGGCCGCGGAGCCGCGCCAGCGCCTCGCTCGCCGCGTGGGCCTCGCGCTGCACGAACCCGGCGACGTCCCCCGCCAGCGCCAGCGCCTCCGGCGCGTCGTAGGGGATCCCGAGGGCCACGAGGAGGTCGGCCCAGCCCATCACGCCGAGGCCGATCTTGCGGTTCCGCGCGCTCACCGCGGCGATCTGCGGGAGGGGCCACGCGTTCACGTCGAGCACGTCGTCGAGGAACCGCACGCCGTCGCGCACGCACGCGGCGAGGCGATCCCAATCCACCGCCCCGCCCCGCGCGAACCGGGACAGGTTCACCGACCCGAGCGTGCACGCCTCGAACGGCAGCAGCGGCTGCTCGCCGCACGGGTTCACCGCCTCGAACCGGCCCAGGTCCGGCGTGGGGTTCGCCGCCTCGACGCGGTCGAGGAACACCAGCCCCGGCTCGCCGGACTCCCACGCCGCGAGCGCGATCCGATCGAGGAGCGCCCTGGCGTCGAGGGTCCGCACGACGGCGCCGGAGCGCGGGTGGCGGAGCGGCCACGGCGCGCCGGCGGCGGCGGCGCGGAACAGGGCGTCGGGCGCCGCGACCGACACGTTGAAGTTCTCGAGCCCCGGGCCGCGCTTCGCGTCCACGAACTCGATCACGTCCGGGTGGTCGGCGGCGAGCACCGCCATGTTCGCGCCGCGCCGGACGCCGCCCTGCTTGATGATCTCGGTCGCGGAGTCGTACACGCGCATGAACGAGACCGGCCCGCTCGCCACGCCATGGGTGGTCTTCACGACGTCCCCGCGCGGGCGGAGCCTCGAGAACGAGAACCCGGTCCCGCCGCCCGACTGGTGGATGAGGGCCGCCCACTTGAGCGCGTCGAAGATCGCCGCGAGGTCGTCGTCCACCGGCAGCACGAAGCAGGCGGCGAGCTGCCCGTGAGGCCGCCCGGCGTTCATGAGGGTCGGGGAGTTGGGCAGGAGCTCGAGCGCGGAGAGGCGCGCCTCGAACCGCTCCGCCCAGGCGCCGCGCTCCGCCGGCGCCTCGGCCGCGGCGACCGCGCGCGCCACCCGCCGGACCAGCTCGTCGGGGGTCTCCACCACCGCGCCCCCCTCGTCGCGCAGCAGGTACCGCCGCTCGAGGACGTGGCGCGCGTTCTCTGTGAGCGAGATCATCGAGAATCTTCATAGCCGGCGCGCGCCTCCGCCGCGCGGCCCGGTTCCCGGGCGCGCGGGCGGCAGGCGGGCTGCGATGGCGGCCGGCCGGGCGCCCGCCCGGCCTGCAGGACTGCGCGACCCCATCGCGCCCACGCCCTTGCCGCACCTCGAGGGGGCGACCCAGATTCGGGCAGCGGGGACAGGCACCTCTACGACCGGAGCGAACATGGCGGAGCGAGAGAAGGAGCGCGAGCGGCGCGGCGGGAACATGACGGTCCGCGAGGCGGGGCGGCTCGGGGGAGAGGCGCGGAAGGAGCAGCTCGGCTCGAAGGGCTACTCGGAGCTCGGGCACAAGGGAGGACAGCGCGTGCGCGAGCTCATCGAGGAGGGCAAGCAGGTGGAGCGCAAGTAGCGGAGGCGCGAGCACGGAGCGCGAGGGCGCACCACGGCCTTGTGCCGCCGGCGGGCCGGTGCGAGAACAGGACACATGCGACGCGTCCTCCTCTCGTCCATCGGACTCCTGCTGCTCGCCGCCTGCGTCACCCCCGCCACCGTGCCCGACTCCGAGCGCGCGCGCCTCGACCGCGAGCTCGTGGGTCGGCAGCGCTACCTCCGCGTGGCGATGTACGCTGGCCCGCTCTGGCAGGACACGACCCGGACCTTCATCACCGACCAGCCCGGCGCGGAGCTCGACCTGCTCGAGAACGAGAGCGGGAAGCCCATCCCGCCGCCCCCGCCCGAGCGCGTCCTGGCGCCCGGCACCCCCGTGCGGATCCGCAAGATCGAGTTCCCGACCACGTGGGGGATGGCCGAGCGCGTGATGATGACGCCGCGTTACAACGCGTGGGTGTACCTGGACGGCCCGAGCGCGGGCCGGCCGCTCGTGATCGTGCTCCCCCGCGACATGACCCGCTTCGACGACATCCGCGCGGAGCTCGATCGCGTGCTCACCGCCGATGATCCCGCGCGGACGTTCTACGCGCTCCCGCAGGAGCAGCGCGAGGCGGTCCTCCGCAAGCAGCCCATCGACGGCATGGGGCAGCGCGCCCTCGAGATGGCCTGGGGCCTCCCCGAGAAGAAGCGGATCGACCGCCCCGCCGGCACCGAGGAGTGGACCTGGCCCGGCGGGAAGCGCCGCGCGTACCTGCGCGACGATCGCGTCGAGAAGATCGAGAAGTAGGACCAGCCCGCAGGGTGGAGGGACCCCGCCGCAGGCGGGGGGAGGGGCGCAGCCCCTCCGCGCGGGGACCTCGCGCGCCGTCGCGAAGCGAAGCGCGCGAGGTCACGGGCCCCGCGCAGCGGGGGTGGGGCCCCGACGGCTCTGCCGGCGGGGCGGGGCGGCACGCCCCGCTCGATCACCTGGACCTGGCCCGGCGGGAAGCGCCGCGCGTACCTGCGCGACGATCGCGTCGAGAAGATCGAGAAGTAGCGAAGCTCGGTCCGCGGGGTGGGGTCGCCGCAGGCGGTCCGGACCGTCACCGTGCCCGTGCCCGTCACCGTTCCCCGTGCCCGCTTCCCGTGTCCGGCATTCCGTGGCCCGTAGCTCCGTCGGACCACGGGTTCCGGGCCACGGGCCACGCGACCCGGTTCACGGGTCACGGAGAGGCCCGGTGACGGTGACGGGCACGGACGCGGGGCCCGCGCCTACTTCCGCTCCCGGCCGTGGCCGCGGCGACCGCCCCGCCCCCGGTCGCCGCCCTCGCGGCGCTCGCGCCGGCCGGCGGGCTCGGTCGGCTGGGGCGTCACCCCGATCGCGACGCAGAAGACCGTCCCCGCCGCCAGCTGCGCGACGAGGTCCGCCTCGCTCGCGACCGGATCGCGGAAGAGCGTCGCCGCCTTGCCGAGGTCGGCCAGCTCGCGGGCGCCGGACGCGCCCGTGCACGGGAGGTTCAGGTGGTCGGCGGCCTCGATGGCGAGGTCGTTCGTCGGTCCGGGGACCCGCGCGTTGAGCCCCTCGATCGCCGCGAGGCCGTCGAGGGAGAAGAGCGCGTCGCCGCTCGGGCGCTCCACGGTGCGATCGTATGGGTGGGCCGCGACGACCACCCCACCCAGCGCCCGGACCTTCGCGAGCACCTCGCGCACCGGCCACGGCGTCGCCGCGCCGAACGCCTGCGGCGGCGCCGGGACCGCGGCGGGATCGGGGAAGAAGCACAGGTAATGTCCGCGATCGGTCGCGATCTCGACGCCGCACAGCGCGAGGAAGCCCTCGTCGCGCCCCGCGGCGCGGATCTCCTCGAGGCCGTCGAGGGTGTTCAGATCCGTGAAGGCGACGCCGTCGAGCCCCACCTCCTTCGCGCGGCGCACGACGTCGCGCGGGGGCAGCGTCACCCCGCGCGTGTGGTGGCTGTGGACGTGGAGATCGATGAGCATCGAGCGAGCCCCCGGAGCGGCGATCGGGCCTGGGTGTTAGCACGCGTCCCCTCGAACTCCAAGGGGACGCGGGGCGTCCGGCCCGCAGGCCGTCACGCCTGGAGGACCGGCTCGCGCCGTGGCAGGCCGCGCTCCTCGGCGGCGCGGATCAGATAGCCCATGAGCATCAGGCTCGAGGTGTTCTCGACCGCCCGACCCGGATCGCGCGAGATGAGGTTCGCGCTGTAGGACAGGAAGAACTGCGCGAGCTCCTCCCCGGCCTCACGGGTGATGAGCGCGTTCAGCTCGTCGGATCCCATGGTCCGGATCCGGTTGATGAAATCGATGGCGAACCCCTTCTTCACGCCGGGCATCGGGGGCCTCCACGCCGCGCGCTCGTAATCTAGGGAGCGCGCGGAGGCGGAGCCAGCCACCGCGGCCCGGCCGCGGGCAAAACCGCCAAGCGGTATCGGCGCTTATGGCCGTCGCTTCCTTGACGGTCCGGGCGAAAGCTGGCAATCCTTCCAGGGGGCGACGCGCAGGGGGCGAGGGAGCGATGGAAGGGGTCAGCGCGATGAACTTCACGGGAGTGAAGGTCTTCTCCGCCACGAAGGCGAAGGACCGCGAGGAGCTCGGGGGGACCGTCACCCGCTGGATTCGCTCCAACGCCGACCTGGAGATCGTCGATCGCGTCGTCACCCAGTCGAGCGACGACGAGTTCCACTGCCTGACGATCGTGCTGTTCTACCGGCAGAGGCCGGCGGGGTAGCGCGGGCTACGCGGGCTACGCGGGCTACGCGGGCTACGCGGGCTACGGCTGCGCGCCGCCTTCGGGCGGCTTCGGCGCATCCGCCTTGCGGGCCGGCGGCTCCTTCATGGCGTCCTTGAAGCCCCGGATCGCCTTCCCCACCCCTTCACCGAGCTGGGGCAGCTTCGAGGAGCCGAAGAGCAGCACGACGATCAGGAGAATGACGATCAGCTCCGGAAACCCCATGACGCGCTCCGCTGGTTGGTCCGTGCACAGGACGACTCCGCGTTACTACACTCGAACGGGGCGAGAGGCAAACGGCACGGCGCGGCGGGGACCTTCCGGGCATGCCGCGTGGGAGGCCGCCTGTCCCGGGCGACCCGGGACGTGCTAGGAGCGTCCCGCATGAGGCTCAAGCAACGACCCGAGGACTTCCAGGTCACGGAGTCCTGGCGATTCGACGAGGATCGCCACGGCCGGCACGTCGTCTACCTGATGGACAAGCAGAAGCTCTCCACCTTCGACGCCGTGGAGCGGATCTGCGCCCGCTTCAAGATCCCGCGCGCGGCGGTGAGCTACTGCGGCCTCAAGGACAAGCAGGGCCGGACGACCCAGCTCGTCGCCATCCAGGGGCGCGAGATCGAGCTGCAGGATCCCGACCTGCGGCTCAAGCCCCTCGGCCGGACGGCCGCCCCGCTGTCGGCGGCGAACACGACCTCGAACCGGTTCGCGGTCACCGTGCGGGACCTCTCCGACGACGACGTGGCGCGCCTCCCCGCGTCCATCGCCGAGGTCCGCCGCCTCGGCGTCGTGAACTACTTCGACTCCCAGCGGTTCGGCTCGCTGAAGCACGGCCAGGGCTTCATCGTGAAGGACCTGATGCGCGGCGACTTCGAGGCCGCGCTCAAGAACGTCCTCGCGCGGCCGAGCGAGCTCGACCGGTCGGACGACGCACGCGTGAAGGGGTTCTGGAAGGAGCACTGGGGCGACTGGGAGCGGCGGAACCCCTACCCCGGAGCGGAGCGGTACCAGGCGGTCACGAGGTGGCTCCGCACGCACCCGGACGACTTCCGGGGCGCGCTCCTCCGGACCGAGCCGCGCTGGCGAGCGCTCCAGGTCTTCGCGTACCAGAGCTGGCTGTGGAACGAGGGGGTGAAGCAGTACCTCCGGGACGTGGTCGGGATCCGGAATCTGCTCTCGGTGAAGTACCAGGCGGGCGCCCTCCTCTTCCCGCACGCCCTCGACGCGGACCGGGCCCGGCTCCTCGAGGGGAAGACGTTCCCGCTCCTCGCCCCGGCCACCCGGTTCGCGGACCCGGTCGTCGAGCGCGCCGCCCTCTCCGTGCTCGGCCGGGAGGACATGACCCTCGCCTCGCTCGCGATCCCCGGGACGCCGGAGATCCACTTCGACCCCGAGGAGCGGCCGCTCCTCGTCCACCCGGGGCGGCTCGCGGTGGGCGAGGCCCGCCCCGACGAGCTGAACCGCGGGCGCTTCCGGGTCAACGTGGCGTTCACCCTCCCGCCCGGCGCCTACGCGACGCTCGTGGTGAAGCGGCTGTTCCAGTGGACGCTCGCGCCGCATCGGGACGAGCGTCGGCGCGGGCGCGGCGAGGGGGACGAGGCCACCGCGGCGCCGGCGACCGCGCCGGCCGCGGCGCCGAAGCAGGAGCGTGCGGCCCGCGCTCCTTCGTCCGCGCCGGCCCACGCCGCGGAGGAGCAGCCCAAGCTCGGGTTCCTCGCCCGCCGGCGAGCGGAGAAGCAGGCGCGCGCGGCGCGGCGCGCGGCGGCGAAGAAGCGCTGAGCACGGGCACGGGAGGGGCTGACGCCCGCCTCAGCACGGCCGCGGGTCGGCCCACTCCCACAGCAGCGCGCCGTCGCGCGTGAGCGCCTGGAGCAGCGCGGCCACGCGCTCCACGTCCGCCTGCGGCGGCACGTCGATCGCCACGAGCTTCGGCCGCATCAGCTCGTGCGTGCACCCGAGCTCGAGGACCTGATCGAGGAGCGCCTGGATCTCGGGCGCGGTCAGCTCGACGTCCGGATCGAGCGCGAGCCGCAGCGTCCGGTGGCCGCACTTCTCGACCACGTCCTCGAGGAGGGGCGCCTCGTCCCCGGCCGGGGCGGCGACGCGGACCACGTCCTCGCGGGAGATGCCGTACGCGAAGAACGGGCAGCTCTCGACGCGGTACCGGCCGCTGCCGAGCGGCTCCGCCCAGAGCCAGTCGTCGGCGGGCCCCTCCTCGCCGGGCGTCCTCTCGAGCGGGACGCGAATCCGGACCAGTCCGTCCACGAGGTCGACGTCCGTCGCCATGCTCCCCCCGACCTTCGAGATCGTCTTACCTGGAGCCGAGCCGCTCCGCGATGGCGTCGGCGAGCCCCCTGCCCGTGTGCTCCTCCGGCAGGACGCCGACCGGGAGGCCGGCCACGCGCAGCGCCTCCGCGGTGGTCGGGCCGATCGCCGCGAGGAGGACCCGGGCGAGGAGCTGCGCCCCGTCGCCGAGCGCTCCGGCGACCGCCCGCACGGCCGAGGGCGACGCGAACACGACCGCGTCCACCTCGCCGGCGCCGATCCAGCCCGCGAGCGGCGCCAGGGCGGCGGGGTCGGCGGGGACGGTCCGGTAGGCCTCGACGGCGACGACGTCCGCGCCCGCGGCGGCCAGACCGGCGGGGAGCTCCGGGCGCCCCTCGGCGGGGCGCGGGAGGAGGACACGCCGGCCGCGCACGCGCGCGCCGAGCTCGGCCGCGAGCGCCTCGCCCTTCGCCTCGGCGGGGACGAGATCCGGCGGGCGCACGGCGGCGCCGAGCCGGGCCGCGGTGGCGGGGCCCACGGCCGCGAGCTTCGGCCGCGCGAGGGCGGCGGCGGGGAGGCCGAGCGCCGCGAGGCGCGCGACCGTCCGGTCCACCGCGGTGGCGCTCGCGAAGACCACCCAGTCGAAGCGGTCGAGCGCGCGCAGCGCCGCGTCGAGCGGCGCCGGATCGGCGGGCGGCGCGAAGGCGATGGCGGGCAGCTCGCGGACGGCGGCGCCGAGCTCGGCGAGCCGCGCCGCGAGCGCGTCCTCGCCGGCCTTGCCGCGGGTGATGACGACGGTGCGGCGATCGAGGCGGGGCGGCACGGCGGCCCCTACCGCTTCGGGGCGGAGAGGGCAGTGCCCTTCCCCTGGGCCTCGCGGAGGATCTCGTCGGCGCCCCTCGAGAGCAGCTCCTCGGCGAGCGCGACCCCGAGCTTCCGCGCGTCGGCGTGCGGGCCGCGGCGCTCGCCGCGGATGACGCGCTTCCCGTCGAGCGAGGCGACCAGGGCGCGCATCCGGAGCTCCGCGCCCTCGATCGTGGCGTGGCCGGCGATGGGCACCTGGCACCCGCCCTCGATGCGGACGAGGAACCCGCGCTCCGCCTCCGCGCGCACGCGGGTGGCCGGGTCCTCCAGGGCGGCGAGCCGCTTCAGCGTCGGCGCGTCGTCCGCCCGCGCCTCCAGGGCGAGGGCCCCCTGCGCGACCGCCGGGAGCATCTCCTCGACGGGGAAGACGTAGGTCGCGTGCTCGGCGAGCCCGAGGCGGCGGAGCCCCGCGTACGCGAGCACCACGGCGTCGAGCTCGCCGGACGCCTTGCGGAGGCGGGTCTCGACGTTGCCGCGGATGACCTCGAGGCGGAGATCGGGGCGGAGCGCCATGAGCTGCGCGCCCCGGCGGAGGCTGGAGGTGCCGACGCGCGCGCCCTGCGGGAGGGCCTGGAGCGTCCGGTACTTCGGCGAGCAGAGCGCGTCGCGCGGGTCCTCGCGCACCGGCACCGCGGCGAGGACCAGGCCGTCGGCGAGCAGCGCCGGGAGGTCCTTCATCGAGTGGACGGCGATCTCGGCCTCCCTCGACAGGAGGGCGTCCTCGATCTCCTTCACGAAGAGCCCCTTCCCGCCCACCTGGGCGAGGGGGACCTCGAGGATCTTGTCACCCCGGGTGACGAGCTCGTGGAGCCGGACGTCGAGCCCCGGCTCGTTCTTCCGGAGCAGATCGGCGACGTGGTTCGCCTGCCACTTGGCGAGCGGGCTGCGGCGGGTCGCGATGCGGATGGTCACCTGGAGTTCACCTTTCTCTGCGTTAGCTGCGCTCGGACGCCGCCGCGGAGGCGCGGCCGGCGCCGTTGCCTGCGGAGCGCTCCTCGCTCTCCGCGCTCGTCGCTTCGTGGGGCTCGTGGTCGATCCCGAACAGCTCCGCCGCCGCGCCCGGGAGCGAGGTGTCGCCGGAGGCGGCCGCCTCCTTGAGGCGCGCGGTCGGGCCGTGCAGGAGCTTGTTGACGATCGCCTGCGCCATCGCCTCGACGCTCTTGCGCCCCTTGTCGTCGAGCTTCAGCCCGACCTGGGCGAGGGTGCGCTCCGCCTCGGCGCGCGCGATCTTCTCCGCGTGCCGCCGGAGCTGGGCGAGCACCGGGAGCGCGGCGCGGGCCTCGCGCTCCTTCGCGAAGGCCATCACCTCGGCCTCCACGATCGCCTCCGCCCGGAGCGCCTCCCCGCGCCGCGCCTCGCGCGTCGAGGAGACGACGCGCTCGAGGTCGTCCACGTCGTAGGCGTAGACGTCGCCGAGCTCCGCGCAGGCGGGATCGACGTTGCGCGGCACGGCGAGGTCGATGAGGCAGATCGAGCGGTGCCGCCGCGCCTTCATGGCGGCGTGGAGCATGTCCCTCGTGAGGACGAAGGTCGGGGCGCCGGTCGAGACGATGACGACGTCCACCTGGACGAGGAGCTTCGTGAGCTCGTCCCACGGGCGGAACGTGCCGCCGACCTGCGCCGCGAGGGCCTGGCCGCGCTCGGGGGAGCGGTTCGTGACGAGGATCCGATCCGCGCCGAGCACCTGGAGCGCCTTGGCCGAGAGCGCGCCCATCTTGCCCGCGCCGGCGAGGAGGATCGACCGGCCGCGCAGATCGCCGAAGATCTTCTCGACGAGCTCCACCGCCACCTGCGACATGCTCGTCGCGCCCTTCCCGATGTCGGTCTCGTTCCGGACGCGCTTCGCGGTGGCGAACGCGCGGTTGCACAGCCGCGAGAAGTAGGAGCCCGCCGCGGACGCGGCGCTCGCGAGCCCGTAGGCCTCCTTCACCTGGCCGAGGATCTGCTGCTCGCCGACGACCATCGAGTCGAGGCTGGAGGAGACCCGGAAGAGGTGCCGGATCGCGTCGACGCCCTGCTTCACGTAGAGGTGCGCGCCCGCGTCGGCGGCGCGCGAGGTGAAGAAGCGCCGCGCCGGCTCGTCCGCCTGCGCGTGGACGAACACCTCGACGCGGTTGCAGGTCGAGACGACCATCGCCTCCGACACGCCCTCGGTGCTCCTCAGCTCCCCGAGCGCCGCCTTGAGGGCGTCGCCGGTCAGCGCCACCCGCTCGCGGACCTCGATCGGGGCGCTCTTGTGCGAGAGCCCCACGAGGAAGATCTCGCGCTCGCTCACTGCGCGTCTCCCGCCCGGGCGGCCGCGCCGTAGTCGCCGGCGTGGCGCGTGACGCCGGGCACGGACTTGAGGGTCACCATGGAGCCGAGCACGATCACGAACCCGACGAGGGTCAGGACCGCGTAGCGCCGGCCGTGCCACCCGGTGTGCCGGAGCTGGACCATGGCGCCGTACAGCAGGAACACGGCGAGCGAGACCACCTGCTGCGGGTCCCAGGACCACGCGCTCTTCCACACCACCTTCGCGGTGAGGGTCCCGGCGACGATCGCCACCGTGTAGAACACGAACCCGGTCCGGACGAGGCGCTGGTTCAGCCGGTCGAGCGCATCCAGGGACGGCAGCCTCGAGAACAGCGCGCCGAAGCGCTTCCCCTTCACCTCGCGCTCCTGCAGCAGGTACATGAGCGAGACGCCGAACGCGAGCCCGAACAGGGCGACGCCGAGGACCGCCGTGACGATGTGGAGCGTGACCGAGGGGTTCCGGAGCGTCTCCGGAGGCACGCCCGCGTGCTCGGGCCCCACGAAGAGCAGCGGGAACAGCACCACCAGGATGAGCGGGGTGATGAACGCGCCCACCGTCGGCAGGCGGTACCAGCGCTGCAGCACGAGGTAGATCCCGGCCGCGAGCCACACCATCAGCACGAGCCCGCCCCGGAGGCTGAAGAACTCCTGCCCGCCGAGCTCGGCGCAGCCCACGCCGATCGCGATCGCGTGCACCGCGAAGGCGGCGGCGAGGAACCAGAACCCGATCGTCGCCGCTCGCGCGATCCGCGGGCGCGCGAAGAAGACGACGTACGCCGCGGTGGCGACCGTGTAGAGCGCCGTGGCTGCGCGGAGGATCGTCACGCTCATGATCGGTGCTTTCCGGCGGCGGCTGGCCAGGCCGTCGCGTCGCCCGGCACGTGGCCGGGCGTCAAGAGAGGTTCTCCAGCAGGAAACGGGCGAGGGCCTCCGCTTCCTTCCGTTTCTCCTCGAGCTCCCGGGGCAGCGGGGCGCCACCGAAGCGCTTCCCCGGCCCCCCGCCCGACGGCGCGCGCGGCGCCGCCGCCGCGGTCGCCGGCTTCGGGGCGGTCGCGGCAGGGGTCGCGGCGCTCGCC
>NZ_JALCZA010000098.1 GCF_022690765.1 Anaeromyxobacter oryzisoli
GCGAGCCGGGCGAGGCGCCACCACATGCGCCCGCCCGGCGCGTCCGGCGCTCGCGCCTCGGCGAGGAGCGTGCCGTCCGCGGCGCGGATCGCGACCTCGCCGCCCGTGAGCGCGGCGAGCCGCTCGGCGCGGTCGGCGCCGAGCGCGAGCCCGCCGGCGACGCGGAGCGCGGGGGCGCCCGGGACCGGTGTCCACGCGAGGACCGCGAGCACCGGCTCGATGCCGTCCGGCCCCGCCCGGGGGACGATCCGGAAGGCGGCGCGCCCGGCCCGCGCGGTCGCGAGCAGCGCCGCGAGCTCGGGGTCCACGTCGCCCGCCCGCCCCGGCAGGTGGCCGGACGAGATCACCCGGCCGTCGGCCTCCGCGATCGCGAGCACGTCGAGGCCGCGCGCGCCCATCCACTCGCCGGCCCGGCCCGCCGCCTCGGCGGGGGAGAGCAGCTCCGCCTCGCGGTCTCGCGCGAACGCCTCCAGCTCCGGGGCCGCGGCGAGGTCCTGGACCGCCGCCGCGGCGTCGTCGCCGAGCCGCTCCAGCTCGCCCCGGACCGCGGTCGCCGCGCCGTCGAGCCGGGCCCGGTGCTCGGAGGCGAGGGCGCGGGAGAGGGCGCGGGAGACGGGGACGAGCGCGGCCGCGAGCGGCACCACCGCGAACACCGCGAAGGCGAGGGCGAGCTTCGCGCGCAGGGTCATCTCGCGCCTCCTCCGAGGAGCCACAGGTCGCCGGGATCGACCCCGCCGTCCGGCCGCGGCGCGACGCCCTGGAGCGCGGGCGTCGCGCTGGCCCTCAGGCCCGTCGCGACGAGCGGCACGACCTCGAGCGCCCGGGCGAGGGTGGCGAGCCGCGCCGGGGCCTCCGCCGGCGGGGCGCCGGCGAGCGCCGCCATCGCGCGCCGCGCCGCCGCGGGCCCCCGCACCGCGTACGCGACCTCTCCCGCCGCGACGGCGGGGGCGAGGGCGAGGATCGGGACCGGCACGAGGGCGACGTCGTAGTCGCCCGACGCGAGCCGGGCCGCGAAGCGCGCGGGGGGCTCCTCGTCCACGCTCGCGCGGACGTGGTGGTCGAAGAGCTTCACCTGGAGCCGCTCGGCGAGGGCGCGCTGATCGGGCGCGCCGGCCCGGATCAGCAGCACGAGCCGCGGCGGGAGCGGACCGGCGGGGCCGCCCTCCGTCCTCGGTGGCGCGCCCGGGACGACCGCGGGCGGGAGGATCGTCTCGAGCGGCACCACGGGGCCGCGCGCGAAGAGGCGGCCGAGCGCGGCCCGATCGAGCGCCGCGAGGACGCGCCGCACGGCGACGGCGCCGGCGCCGAGGCGGGGGCTCGTCGCCGCGACCGTGGCGAGGAACGGCGGCGTGCTCCCGACCGCGACGCCACCGGCCGGCTCGGGGCGGAGCACGAGGTCGAGCGCGCCCGCCCGGAGCGCCCGCGCCGCGCCGCGCGCGTCGGGGCCGGACAGCACCAGCGCGTCGGCGAACGGCCGGCCGCGCCGGTGGTGGGCGTTCGCCGCGAGGCGCGCCTCGCGCCCGTCCTGCGTCGCGAGCGCGAACGGGCCGGCGCCCGCGCCGCGGGGCGACACGACCGCGGCGGGGAGCGCGGCGAGCGCCCACGGGTACTCGGGGAGCGGGAACGCGAGGGTGACGAGCAGCTCGCGCTCGGAGAGCACCCGGAGGCCCGCCACCGAGGCGGCGCGCCCCTCCTGCACCGCGTCCGCGCCCAGGATCGGGAGGGCCACCCACGCGTGCGGCGAGCGCGGCTCCCGGACGAGGAGGCGCGCGAGGCTCGCGCCGACGTCGGCGGCCGTGACGGGCGTGCCGTCGGAGAAGCGCAGGCCGGGGGCGAGGCGGAGCCGGAACAGCCGGCCGCCCACCTCCGGCGCGGGGACCTCGCCGAGGAGCCCCGGCGCGAGCCGGCCGTCGGCCCCGATCTCGAGGAGCGGCGCGTGGAGCGCGCGGACCGCGACCAGGTCGGCGGGCTCCACCGCGCGGGCGGGGTCGAGCACGCGCGGCGCGGACGGGAGCGCGATCCGGATCGTGCCCCCGTACGCGGGCGGGACGTCGGCGGCGGCGGGGACGGCGAGGAGCAGGCCGAGCGTCGCGGCGAGGGGACGGGTCACGGCACCTCCCGCGGGTCGGCGGTGACGAGGTAGAGGTCGGTCGCGGCGCCGCCGTCCGGCGTCGCGACGACGGCGGCGAGCACGGCGTCGTCGAGCCCGTCGCCGGTGAGGTCGCCGGCGGCGCCCGCGAGGATCGCGCCCTCGATCGGGCCCGACTCGAGCAGGAGCGGCGCCGCCGCGCGGGGCGCGAGGATCCGGATCCGGTCCGCGCGCGGGGTGGACTGGCGCGGCGCCGGCGCCGGCGACGGCGACGGCGCGGAGGCGATCACCTCGGCGGTGCCGTCGCCGTCGAGGTCCGCGAGCGCGAGCCCCGCGCCGACGCCCTCGAGCGACGGGCCGGCCGGTGCGAGCCCCGCGTCGAGCAGCTCGAGCCGCAGGTCCTGCCCGAGCGCGGCGAAGGCGATCGGGCCGCCGCCGCGCGGCGCCGCGGCCACCCGGTAGAGGAGGCGCGGAGAGCGCGGGCGAGCGTCGGGGTCGGCGCGGGGCGAGAGGACGTCGAGGAGGGCTCCCGTCCCCGGGGCGTAGGCGCCGAAGAGCGAGCCCGCCTCGCCGGCGCAGAGCGGGGCGGCGACGAGCGCCCCGACCGCCTCGAGGCGCCCGTCCCGCACGGCGAGCACCTCGCCGGCGGGCGCGCCGGCGTGCTGCACCGCGACGCGGCCACGGCCGTAGTCGCCGATCGCGATGACGGCGGCCGGCTCCCGCACCGGCCGGGCCGAGCCGAGGTCCGCCGCGCGCGCCGCGATGGGAGCGCCGGCGGCCGAGAGGAGCCGCTCACCGTCGGGGGTCGCCGCCGCGATCGCCGCGCCCTCCACGTCGGGCACTTCACCCACCGCCAGGGCGAGGACCCGGCCGTCGAGGCGCGCCAGGCGCCGGACGACGGCGAAGGGCGCCCCGGCGCGGCGCCCCTCGCGCCCGAGGAGGAGCGTCTCCGGATCGGCGTCGGCGCGCGCCTGGACGAGCCGCGGCGGGATCGCGCGCGCCCCCGGGTGCCGCTGCAGGAAGAACGACGCCCACATCGGCACCAGCTCGCCCACGAGGGCGAGCTCCCGCCGGCCGGGGACGAGGCCGGCCTGGACCCGCAGCAGCCAGTCCTGCCCGCCGGCGCGCGCCGCGGCCTCGGGGTCCACCGCGCCGCGCAGGGGCGTGACGGCGTAACCGCGCCGCGAGAGCGCGCCCTCCACCGCGGCCTCGACCGGCGCGGCGAGGGAGGGGACGCGCGCCTCGACCGCGAGCGCCAGGGCGCGGCGCCCCTCCGCGGGCGGTCCGAGGGCGTCGGAGAGCGCCTCGGCGGTCGAGGTCAGGGCCGATGGGCGGGGCGCGCCGCGGGCGGGCGCGGCGGCGCACGCGGCGGCGAGAACGGCGACGGTGAGGAGGCGCATCGGGCCCCCTTCCTTCCCAGGTCCGTCACCGATCGTCCATGAAGAAGTTCTGCGGCGCCGCTCCCGAGCTCGCGGCGGGCGCCTGCGTCGGCGCCGTCCCGGCGAGGAACGGCAGGAGCAGGGCGTTCGCCTCCCCCTCCGGAGCGCGGAGGCCGGTCGCCGGGTCGATCCGGGCGTACTCGATCCCCGGCGCCGACCGGAACTCGGCCACCGCGTGGCCCCCGACCGCCGCCTGCATGAAGGCGAGCCAGGGCGGCAGGGCGGCGCCGGCGCCGGTCTCGTGGCCGCCGAGCGGCGAGTTGTCGTCGAACCCGATCCAGACGCCGGTGACGAGCTCGGGCGTGAACCCGACGAACCAGGCGTCGCGGTGATCCTGCGCCGTGCCGGTCTTCCCCGCGGTGGGCCGGGCGAGGGCGCGCGCCGCGACCCCGGTGCCGGACTCGACCACCTGGCGCATGAGGGACGTCAGGACGAAGGCGACGTCGGGGCGGGTGCCGGACGAGGGGAGGACGAAGGGCGGGGCCGGGGGCGCGGCGGGCGCGTCCGGCGGGGCGCCCTCGGCGGCGGGCGCGTCCGTCGCGCTCGCGTCGGCGGCGGCGTCCGCGGCGGTGTCGGCGGCGCTCGCGGGCACGGCCGCGGCGGGCGCGACGGCGAGCGGGGGCGGCTGGGCGGGCCGCGTCTCCTCGAGCACCTTGCCCGTCCGGTCCCGCACGCGCAGCACGAGGAGGGGGGGCGTCGAGAACCCGTGCGCCGCGATCGACGCGTACGCGTTCACGAGCTCGATGGGGTAGACCTCGCCGGTGCCGAGGGCGAGCGTCAGGTTCCGCGGCAGGTCGGAGGCGATCCCCATCCGCCGGGCGAACCCGATCACCGCGTCCACGCCGAGGGTGTCCAGGAGCTTCACCGCGACGGTGTTCTTCGAGTGGGCGAGCGCCGCGCCGAGGAGCATGGGGCCGTCGAACTCGTCCCGCTCGAAGTTGCGCGGCTTCCACTCCTTCCCCGTCCACTGATCCCGGTAGACGTCCGGCGTGTCGTAGACCACCGTCCCCGGCGTGTAGCGCCGGGACTCGAGCGCCGCGCCCCACACGAACGGCTTCATCGCGCTGCCCGGCTGCCGCTTCGCCTGGAGCGCGCGGTTGAACTGCGACGCCTGGTAGTCGAGGCCGCCCACGAGCGCGCGGACGCCGCGGGTCACCGGGTCGATCGCCACCAGGGCGCCCTGCACCTTCGGGGTCTGCTCGAGGGAGAGGGCGAGCGGCCGGCGCTCGCGGGCCGCCCGCTCCGGCGGGAGCTTCGCCGGCATCACGCGGACGAGCACCACGTCACCCGCCGAGAGGACCGAGCCCATCCGCTTCGGCGCCGCGGTCCCGACCGCCGGGTTCCACTTCCGGGCCCAGCGGACGTCGGAGAACGGGATCTCGCCCCGCGCGTTCCCGAGGTCCACCTGCGCCGCCTTGTCGTCCACCCGGGTGACGAGTCCGGCGTAGATCTCGCCGGTCTGGAGCGGCTTCGCCCGCGCCATCCGCGCGACGTCCTTCTCCTGGTCCTCGCCGGGGTCGATCTGCTCCGGGTTCACGCGCCCGAGGTCCCACACCAGGACCTCGCCGGGCCGCGGCTCGACCGCCTCGAGCCGCTTCCGCCAGAGCGGGATCGCGGCGGCGAGCCGCTCGCGGTCGAGGTGGAGCAGGGGGCCGCGCCAGCCCTGGCGCTTGTCCACCTGCCGCAGCCCGGCGTCGATCGCCGAGTCGGCGTAGCGCTGCATCACCGGGTCCATCGCCACGTCCACCTGGAGGCCGGCGGTGTCCACCCGGTCCTCGCCGTACTTGTCGACGAGGTACTTGCGGACGGCGTCCTGGTACCAGATGCCGGGCGGGTCGGCCTCGGGCGGCGACACCACGATCGGCCGCGCGAGCTCCGCCTCGTACTGCGCCTTCGAGATCCAGCCCTCCTCGTGCATCCGGCGCAGCACGTAGCGCTGCCGCTCCTTCGCGGCGGTGGGGTGGTTGACCGGCGACCAGCGCATCGGCGACTGGATCACCCCCGCGAGCATCGCCGCCTCGCCGAGGGTGAGGGACTTCACGCCCTTCCCGAAGTAGAAGCGGCTCGCCTCCTCGACGCCGTAGCGGAGGTGCCCGAGGTAGATCTGGTTCAGGTAGAGGTAGAGGATCTCGTCCTTCGAGAGGTTCCGCTCGAGGCGCGGGGCGAGGACCAGCTCCTTCACCTTGCGCTTCACGCGCGAGTCGCTCTGGAGGAGGAACGTCTTGACGACCTGCTGCGTGATCGTGGACCCGCCGCACTTCACGCCGCCGCCGAGGAGCCCCTTCACCACGCAGCGCCCGATGGCGAGGTAGTTCAGCCCCTCGTGCTCGTAGAAGCGGGCGTCCTCGGCGGCGAGCACCGCCCTCTTGAGGACGTCGGGGATCTCCTGGAGCGGGACGACGGTCCGGCGCTCGCGCGCGAACTCGAAGACCACCTTGCCGTTCGCGCCGAACACGCGCGTCGAGACCAGCGGCTCGTAGTCCTTCAGCGTGTCGAACGCCGGCAGCTCGCGCGTCCAGGCGAAGAGCAGGCCGCCGCCGACGAGCAGGCCGCCGAGCGCGACGATCGCGGCGAGGCGCAGGCCCTGGTGAGCGCGAGGGGAGAGACGGCGACGGCGCACGCGGGGCTCCACTTCGGCCCGCTCGGCCGTCGAGACGGGCAAGGGAGCGGGCGTCGGCAAGGTGTGGTCTTGGGGGATGTCCACGGGGGCTCGAACGATAGCGCCAGGCAGGGCGACGGGCAAAGCGACCGGATCGCGGGGAGGCATGTCGCCTCCGGGGGAGAGCAGCGGGCGTGCCAGGCGTCCGCTGGAGGGAAACGCACGGGCGCAGCAGGGATTCCGCGGCGGCGTGGACGAGGGGACACGGCGGGGGTGCGGGCGCGGTGACGCGGGGGGAGCCGAGCGGTCTCCGTGCCCGTCACCGTCACCGGCATCTCCGTGATCCGTGAACCGGGTCGCGTGGCCCGTGGCCCGTGGCCCGTGCCCCGACCCGCCGTCGGATCACGGGCCAGGGGACACGGGAGGCGGGAAGCGGGCACGGGGAACGGTCACGGTGACGGGTACGGGTACGGGTACGCGTTCGGAACGAAGGACGAGCGCGAAGGCTCCCCCGAGCCTACTCGCCCCCGCCCCGCTTGATCCCCAGCGCCCTCATCTTCTTGTAGAGGTGGCTCCGCTCGAGGTCGAGGGTGCGCGCCGTGTCCGACACGTTGTCGTGGTTCGCGTCCAGGGCGCCCAGGATGATCTCGCGCTCGGCCTCCTCCACGAGCTCGTGGAAGGAGGCGCCGACGCGGAACCGATCGGCGCGCGGCCGGCGGGTGCCGGGCAGCACCGCCGCCACGTCGTCGGCCGAGATCTCCGGTCCGTCGCAGAGGATCGCCAGGCGCTCGATCAGGTTCCGGAGCTCGCGGACGTTGCCCGGCCAGTCGTGCGCCTGGAGCGCGAGCAGCGCCTCGCGCGCGAGCCGCATCGGCCGTCGGCCGTTGCGCTCGCACGCCTCGCCGAGGAAGCGGGTCGAGAGCTCCGGGACGTCCTCGCGCCGCTCGCGCAGGGGCGGGGAGTGGATCGGGACCACGTTCAACCGGTAGTAGAGGTCCTCGCGGAAGCGGCCGGCCTGCACCTCGGCCGGGAGGTCCTTGTTCGTCGCCGCCACCACCCGCACGTCGCATCGGAGCGTCTGCGCGCCGCCGACGCGCTCGAACTCGCCCTCCTGGAGGACGCGGAGGACCTTCGCCTGCATCGCCGCGGGCATGTCGCCCACCTCGTCGAGGAAGAGCGTGCCCCCGTCGGCGAGCTCGAACTTCCCCTTGCGGGCCGCGACCGCTCCGGTGAACGCGCCGCGCTCGTGCCCGAAGAGCTCGCTCTCGATGAGCTCGGCCGGGACCGCCGCGCAGTTCAGCTTCACGAACGGCCGGTCCTTGCGCCGCGAGTGCTCGTGGATCGCCCGGGCGACGAGCTCCTTCCCCGTGCCGTTCTCGCCGGTGACGAGGACGCGCCCTTCGGAGGGGGCGGCGCGGCGCACCAGCTCGAACAGCTTCCGCATCGCGGGCCCGCCGCCGATCATCTCCGAGAGGCCGGCCTCGCGCCGGAGGGCCGCGTTCTCCGCCCGGAGGGTCTCCAGGGCGAGGGCGTTCTTCACCGCGACGAGGAGCTTCTCCTTCTCCGTGATGGGCTTCTCGAGGTAGTCGAAGGCGCCGAGCTTGAAGGCGCTCCGCACCGTCTCGATCGACCCGTGCCCGGACATGATCACCACCGGGAGGTCGGGGCGGGTCTCCCGCGCCTTCTGCAGGACGGACAACCCATCCAGGTCCGGCATCCGGACGTCCATCACCACCACGTCCACCGGCTGCGCCGCGATCTTCTCGAGCGCCTCGCGCCCGCCGCCGGCCGCCTCGACGGCGTACCCTTCCATCGACAGCGCCCGGGACAGCGTGAGCTGGATGTTCTTCTCGTCGTCCACGACGAGGACGGTGACGGGCATGGATCCGATGGTAATCCCGGATGGTCAGGGGGGAAGGAAATCCTTTGACAGCCGTTCCGAACGGAGCAAATAAGCGATGCCATCGCACGCGAGCCCGGCTCGCGCATCGCCCCTGGAGACCCCCCATGCAACGCGTCCTGCTCCTCGCACTGTCCGTCATCACCGCCGTGGCTTTCGCCGGCTGCGCGCCGAAGCTGAAGAAGGGCGAGTGCAAGTCCAGCGCGGACTGCGCGTCGCAGGAGGGCGTCGGCAAGGTCTGCGTCGAGGGGCGGTGCCAGGAGTGCGGCCAGGACTCCGACTGCCAGGCCGGGTTCGTGTGCCGCGACAACCAGTGCGCGCCGAAGCCGCAGTGCGGTCCGGACACGCCGTGCCCCGCGGGCCAGGAGTGCGTCGCCGAGCGCTGCGTCGAGAAGAAGGCCGCCGTGCAGCCGGAGGCCGGCGCGGGCGCCGCGGGCGCCGCCGGCGCCGAGGCCGGCGCGGTGCCGGCCGAGTGCAGCGACGCGACGTCGTTCACGATCCGGTTCGACTTCGACCGCTACGCCATCACCTCCGCGTCGCAGCAGACGCTCCAGAAGCTCGCGGACTGCCTGAAGCGCGCGCCCGCGAAGGCGATCACCGCGAACGGGTACGCCGACGAGCGCGGCACGGCGCAGTACAACGTGGCCCTCTCCGCGAAGCGCGCCGAGGCGGCGAAGAAGTACCTCGGCGATCTCGGCGTGTCGGGGAAGATCCAGACGGTGGGGAACGGCGAGGAGAGCCCGCTGTGCACCGAGTCGAACGAGGCGTGCTGGAGCCAGAACCGGCGCGTGGAGTTCCAGGTCTCCCGGTGACGCTCCGCTCCGCCCTCCGCGCGGCGCCCGCGCTCGCGCTCCTGTCGCTGTCCGCCTGCTGGGTGCCGCTCGAGCGCGGCCGCCTCATGGAGACGCGCCTCGACAACCTCGAGGCGACCCAGGCCGAGCACGGGCGTCGCATCGAGGAGCAGCAGAAGGCGCTCCAGGGCCGGATCGCGGCCGCCGACAAGAAGATCGCCGAGGTCCAGCACAAGATCGACGAGCTCAACCAGGCGGCGCGCCGCAGCGGCGCCGACCTCGGCGTGCAGCTCGTGCGGCTGACCGACGACGTGGCGAAGCTCCGGGGCGAGCAGGAGGTGACCCGGCACGACCTCGCCGAGCTCGACCGGGCCGCCGCGGCGTACCGCTCGAAGACGGACCGCCGCTTCGCCGGCCTCCAGGGGAAGGGCGCGCTCGACGAGGTGCTCGCGCAGGAGCGGATCGACACGCTGCCGAAGCCGGACGACAGGCCGGCGTTCCTCGCCCTCGCGCAGAAGAGCGAGGCCGCGGGCGACCGCGGCGTGGCCCGCGCGCTCTACGACGAGTACGTGAAGCGGTTCCCGAACGACGCGAGCGCGCCCGAGGCGGCGTACCGCTCGGGGGAGCTGCTCTCCGCCCAGAAGCGCTGGCGCGACGCGCTCGTCGCCTACGGCTGGGTCTACGAGCACGCGCCCAGATCGGAGCGGCTCCCCGACGCGATGCTCGGCATGGGCGACGCCATGCTCGAGCTCGAGGACCTGAGGAAGGAAGCGCCGGTCGTGCTGCGCGAGCTCGTGACGAAGTTCCCGAAGAGCCCCGCGGCCGCGAAGGCCCGGGAGCGGCTCGCGCGGCTCCAGCCGCCGGAGCCGTCCGCGCGGGAGCCCGCCGAGCGGAAGAGCAGGCCCGCGGCGAAGAAGCGGTAGGGGAGGGGGTCCCCGGACCCGCGTCCCCTATCCCTCGTCCTCCTCCGGCTCGGGGGGCTCGCCCGGCGTGCGGCCTTCCTCGTGCAGCCCCCACTGGCCGATCCGCTTCATCACCGTGCTCTTGGCGATCCGGAGCTCCCTCACCACGGCGGCGCGCTTCCCGCGGTTCCGGCGCAGCGAGAGCCGGATCGCCTCGCGCTCGATCTCCTCGAGCGTGAGGCCGCGCGCGTAGATCGTGTCGTCGTCGCCGCCCGCCGCCGGCGTGGCGCGGGTGTCCTCGAACGTGATCGCGGCGGCCGGGACGCGCTGCCCCTCGCCGCGGAAGAGGAGCGCGCGCTGCACCACGTTCCGGAGCTGCCGGACGTTGCCCGGCCAGTCGTACCCCTCGAGCTTCGCGAGGGCCTCGTCGCCGAAGCGGACCGGGACGCCGCGCGGCGCGGAGCGGGCGAGGAACGCCTCCGCCAGGGCGCGCACGTCGCCGCGGCGTTGCCGGAGCGGGGGGATCGTGACGGGCACGACGCACAGCCGGTAGAAGAGGTCCTCGCGGAACTTCCCGGCCCTCACCTGGGCGCGGAGGTCGCGGTGGGTGGCGGCCACGATCCGGACGTTCACCTGGAGCGGGCGCGACGCGCCCACGCGCTTCACCTCGCCGAGCTCGAGGACGCGCAGCAGCTTGGGCTGGAGGTCGAGCGGCAGCTCGCCGATCTCGTCGAGGAAGATCGTCCCGCGATCCGCCTCCTCGAACGCTCCCTTCCGGAGCCGCTCCGCGCCGGAGAACGCCCCCTTCTCGTGGCCGAACAGCTCGGACTCGATGAGCGTCTCCGCGATGGCGGAGCAGTTCACCGGGATGAAGGGCGCGTCCCGCCGCGGCGAGCGGGCGTGCAGGGCGCGCGCGACCAGCTCCTTGCCGGTGCCGGTCTCGCCGAGGATGGTCACGGCGGCGTCCGACGCGCCGACCCGCTCGACCAGCTCGAACACCTGTCGCATGCCGGGGTCGCGCGAGATCATCCCCTCGAACGCCTCGGCGCGCGGCGGCTCCTGGGCGTCGCGTGGCTCGAGCACGAGCTCGGCGTCCCCGAGCGTCACGGCGACGCCGAAGGGCAGCTCCGCCCGCGTGATGCGCGCGCCGGAGAGGAACGTGCCGTTGGTGGAGCCGAGGTCGGTGAGGACCCACCCGCCGCCCTGCGGCACGATCCGCAGGTGGCGCGCGGAGACGAACGGGTCGTCCACGGGGGCGTCGCAGGTCGGGTCCTTGCCGACCACGACGCCGGCGCTGGTGACCGGCACGGTCCGCTCGCGTCCGCCGGCGCGGACGCGCAGCCGCGCCGCGGCCGGCGCCGCGATCGCGGAGGGGGCGCGCACCTCCGTCGCGCCCCGCGCGCGGGTCTCCTCGGCGTCCGTCCGCACGGCGGCGCGGAAGAGGGCGCGCCAGGTGCCGAGGGCGATCTCGGCGCCGTCCTCCAGCCGCGCCTCGGCGACCTCCGCGCAGCCGACGGACGTCCCCCGGCCGGAGCGATCGAGCAGGTAGAAGCCGTCGCCGCGCCGCTCGACGATGGCGTGCAGGCGGGACAGCGCGGGATCCGGCAGCGAGACGTCGCACTCGGGGGCGCGGCCGATGTCGGTCCGGTCCCCCAGGGCCACGCGGAGGAGCTCCTCCCCGTGGCGGAAGAACGCCAGCTCGGGCATGACCCCGAGGCTAGCGAAGGGACGGTGTGGATGGGAAGCGGGAAGTCGTGCGCTGGGTCGGTGCGACCATTCGTCCGCCCGGACCGAGCGTGTCCGTCACCGACCGTCGAGGGCGCGCTCGACGGAGGAGGCGCTCAAGGCCCGTCGAACAATCGACGGGCCTTGACCATCCAGGAGGGGCGGGCCGTCGCCCGCCCCTCGCGCCCGAAGTGAATTCGGGCGCTTCACCCCACCCGCCGCCCCGCTCACGCGGGTCGGCCTGAGAGCTCGTCGAATTCTTCGACAAGCTCTCAGCCGTGCGCGAGCGCGTCGAACTCGGGCGTGCCCTTGAGCCCCTCGAACATCGGGTCCGACTCGAGCCAGCCGCGCACCTTCGGCGCGTCCTGGGCGATCGCCTTGCGCAGCGCCTCGAGCGCGTCGCCGGGCCGCCCCCACAGCGCGTACAGCGCCGCGACGTTGTAGTTCAGGAGCAGGTCCTCCGGCTGGATCGCCCGGGCCTTCTCGTACGCCCGCTCCGCCTCGGCGTAGAAGCCCTTCTGCGCGTAGCAGATGCCGAGGTCGAGGTGCCCCTCGAAGTTCGAGGGCTCGAGCCGGACGACCTCGTTGAGCTGCGAGATCGCGCTGCGGTAGTCGCCTTGGTCCATGAGCAGCGCCGCGAGCTCGTGCCGCGGGAACGGGTCCTTCGGGTCGAGCTCGATCGCGATCCGGAGCTCCTTCGCGCCCTCCTCGTCCTTCCCCTGATCGGCGTAGGTGATGCCGAGGTTGAGGTGCGCGTCCGGGTACTCCGGGTCGAGCTGGATCGCCTCCTGGTACTCGCCGACCGCCATGTCGCCGGCGTGGGTCGCGAGGAAGCAGGCGAGGTTGTGGTGCGCGTTGGCGCTGTCCGGCTCGAGCCGGATCGCGGTGAGGTACTCGTTCAGCGCCTCCCGGAAGAGCTTCTTCTCCGAGTAGACGGTCGCGAGGTTGTCGTGCGCGTGGGCGGAGCTCGGGTCGAGCTCGATCGCCTTGTTGAACTCCTTGATGGCCTCGTCCAGCCAGCCGCGATCGGCCAGCTCGATCCCCCGCGAGTTGTGCTCGTCGGAGAGCGCGATGTGATCTTTCTTTTCCCGGCTCACGGCGGCGAGTCTACTTTCGATCGGCCCCCGGCGGGGGGACGGCGAGCGGTCCGGTGCGGTTCTACCGCCGCGCCGGTCCCCGGGCCAGCGAAGCGGCACCCACGGCCCCCCGCACGGACGGCCCCCCGCCCGGCCGCGAGGTGACGATCGCGTCGCTTCGCGTCCCGGGAAGCCCTCGCCCCCCTGCTCGCCCTCGCCGCCCCTCGGCGCGAGGTCGTCGAGGCGCTCGCTGGACCGCCGGCCCCCCGTGTTGACGCTGCCGGCCGCGACGGGCATTCTCGCCCGGCCCGGCGCCGACGTGCCGGGACCTCGACCGATGGCCCTCTACACCGTCCTCAACCCCGAAGAGATCGCTGCACTGGTCCGCTGCTTCGGCCTCCCCGCCCCCGACCGCGTGAAGCCCGAGCCGAAGGGCAGCGTCAACACGAACTACCACCTGTGGGCGGGCGGTGAGCGCTACTTCCTGCGGCTCAACGAGGGGAAGACCGACGCGGACGTCCTCTTCGAGGCGGAGGTGCAGCGCTACCTGTTCGAGGCGCGCTTCCCGGTGCCGCGCCTGAACGTCGCCGCGGACGGTCGCCCGTTCGTGCCGTTCGCCGGCAAGCAGGCGATGCTGTTCTCCTTCGCGCCGGGCGAGGAGATCGCCCGCGACGCCGCCGGGCCGGCCCGGTGCCAGCGCCTGGGCGAGCAGCTCGGGCGGCTCCACGATCTCTCCGCCGGCTTCACGGCCGAGCGGGTCAACCCGTACGGCGTGCCGCGCGTCCGCGGCTGGCTCGAGGACCTGCGGCCGGACGGCGGCGGCGACGCGGAGGTGAGGGCGGCGCTGCCGGTGCTCGAGGAGGAGCTCGCCCGCGCCGGGGACCTGCCGGGCGCGCCGCGCGGGCTGGTGCACGGCGACCTGTTCATCGACAACGTGCTCTGGCTCGGCGACCGGGTGAGCTCCCTGCTCGACTGGGAGATGAGCTGCGTGGATCCGTTCGCGTACGACCTCGGCGTGGCGGTGAACGCCTGGTGCTACGTCGATCGCTACGAGCCGGACCGGGCGCACGCGCTCCTCGAGGGCTACCGCGCGAAGCGGCGGATCGAGCCCGAGACCGTCGCCGCGCTGTACCCGTGGGCGCGCTACGCCGCGCTCCGCTTCACCGTCTCGCGCATCCACGCGTTCCACCTCACCGGCCTCGGGGCGGATCGGCTCGCGTGGAAGGACTGGCGCCGCTACCGCGATCGGCTCATGGCGCTCCGCGGGATGGGCGACGCGGGCTACCGGGATCTGCTGGGGGTGTGAGGCGCCACCATTCGAAGCTCCGTTCGCCCTGAGTCCTTCGACTCCGCTGCCTACGGCAGCTCCGCTCAGGGCAGGCTCCGGCGCGCGCTGCGCGCCGGAGTCGAAGGGCGAGCAGCGCAGGGAGGGTCTGCCCCGCGCAGGCCGGCAGCGTGCGCCCCAGCGGCTCGAGGCGAGTGGGGGTCGGTGCGACGGCCTACAGCCCGCCCGTGAACAGCCACTGGTTCTCGAGCTTCCGGAGGCGGAGCTGCTGGATGTCCGAGTCGCGCCGCGGCACCGCGCCGGCCGCCGTCTTCACCCGATACCAGCCGTCGAAGAAGACCTCGGCGACGGCGCGGTCCCCGTGGACCTCGATCTTGCGGATCGTGACGTCGAGCCTCAGCGAGTCCACCTTCTCGAGGTCGGCGGGGAGGCGCTGCGCCAGGAGATCGCGGTTCACGTCGTCCTCCGGCTCGGGCGTGCCCGCGGTGTCGAAGTAGTCGGGGGAGACCATCGCGAGGATCGCCTGGGGATCGCGCCGCTGGAGCGCCTCGCGGTACGCCAGGACGCGGTCGTAGATCGCCCGGGTGTCGCGATCCTCGCGGATGTCGGTGCCCGGGAGGAGCCGCGGGCTGCACGCGACGGCGGAGGCGGCGGCGAGCAGCACGGCGGAGAGGCGAACCATCGCGGAGGCTCTCATGGGGTCGGACTCTGGCCCGGACCGGGGGTCGCGTCAACGAAAGAGAGTGAACAGAGCCGCTTGCTGGCCCCCGATGGCGCGCGCGCCACCCCCTCCCGACCCGCCGAGCGGCTGGTTAGATCGAAGGCCGTGTCCGCCACGAGCTACGAGGCCCTGCGCACGTTCTTCGAGACGTCACCCGCGGCGCGCAAGGCGACCCGGCCGCTCTCCCGGGGGGCCCGCGTCAACCTCGTGCTCGCGGGCGGCCCCGCCTTCTTCACCCTGGAGACCGGCGCGCCCACCCTTCGCGAGGGTGCGGCGCCCGATCCGGACTTCACCCTCACGCTCCCCGACGGCGCGATCGGGCGGCTCACGTCGCTCGCCTCGGACGACGTGGGCGAGTTCGGGATCACGTTCTTCGAGCTCGTCCTCGACCGGGATCCCGCTCGGAAGGTCCACGTCCACATCGACGCCCCCACCACCCGGCTCCTCGGGCACGGCTACCTCGGCGTGCTCGCCCTCGGCGGCCTCAAGGTGACGTGGTGGCTGATCAAGAACGGCGTGAAGAACCCCCGGGCCGCGATCGACCGGCTCCGCGGGGGGGCGTAGGCCGCGTCCATCACAGAACGCGAACCCGAACGCGTACCCGTACCCGTACCCGTACCCCGTCACCGTCACCGTCACCGTCACCGTCACCGTCACCGTCACCGTCACCGTCACCGTCACCGTCACCGGCTTCTCCGTGACCCGTGAACCGATTCCCGTGGCCCGTGGCCCGAAGCCCCGTGGTCCGAGGGCCCCGCCCGGATCACGGGCGAGGGGCCACGGGACCCGGGACCCGGGCACGGGGATCGGTGACGGAGCACGGTCACGGTCACGCTCACGGGCTCGGGCGCGGCCTCCGGCGTTGCCCGAAGGGCACCTACCCCGTCACGTCACCGTCTTCTCCGTACCCCCGTGAACCGATTCCCGTGGCCGGTGGCCCGGAGCCCGTGCTCCGACGGCAGCGTCGGATCACGGGCGAGGGGCCACGGGACCCGGGACCCGGGCACGGGGATCGGTGACGGAGCACGGTCACGGTCACGGGCCGTGCCCGACGCGGGAGGCGGGCGCGGTGATCGAGGTCACCGCTCCTCGAACGCGCACCGCCGCAGGGCCGCCTCGAGTCGCGCCCGCTCCGCGGCGCCGGCCGCGATCGCCAGCACGCCCCGGATCGTCGCTGCGCCGGCGTCCACGGCGCCGCTGGCGCAGCGGGCCTCGCCCAGGGTGAACCGCGCCTCGCGATCGAGGAGCGGCGGCAGCGCGCCGGGAACGGCGAGCGCGCGCTCGAGCGCGAGGGCGGCGCCCGCCTCGTCGCCGTGCGCCGCGCGCGCCCGTCCGACGAGGTATCCGGCGAGCGGGCGCGGGACGCGCGCGAGGCGGGCGAGCGCGGTCTCCGGCGCCTCGAGCCCGAGCAGGTAGGGGCGCGCCGCGGAGGCGAGGGCGGGATCCGCCACCGCGGCGAGCTTCGCCTGGAGGAGCCGCGCGTCGGCGCGGTCCGGCCGCGCCGCGAGCGCGCTGCGCCAGGCCCCCGCGGCGCCGGCGAGATCTCCCCGGCGCCAGGCGAGGTCGCCCTCGGCGCC
>NZ_JALCZA010000099.1 GCF_022690765.1 Anaeromyxobacter oryzisoli
CGCCGGGCGGGGCGCGGGCGATCCGGATCCCCGCGGCCGCGACGGCGGACGCCCTGGCGCGGCTGCCGCTCACGGCGCTCGGCCTGCCGCCCGCGATCGCCGCGCGGCTCGCGGCCGTCGGCGTCTCGGAGGCGGGGGCCCTGGCGCGGTTGCCGGCGGGGACGCTCGCGCACCGGTTCGGCGCGGAGGGGGTCGCGGCGGCGCGGCTCGCCCGCGGCGAGGACGACTCGCCCCTCGTGCCGTACGTCCCGGCGACGCTGCCGGAGGAGGCGCTCGAGCTGGAGGGGCCGGCCGAGAGCGCGGAGCCGCTCCTGTTCGCCCTGAAGCGGCTCGCGGATCGCGTCGCGTCGCGCCTGGCCGGCCGCGGGCTCGGCGCGAGCCGGCTGAAGCTCGTGCTGAAGCTCGATCCGCGCGGCGAGGAGCGGCTCCTCGTGCCGCTGGCCCAGCCCACGGCGTCGGCCGCCCGCTGGCTCCTCCCGATGAAGGAGCACCTGTTCGCGCTGCGGCTCCCCGCGGCCGTGATCGCGCTGCGGCTCGTCGCGGTCGAGGTGGCCGCCGTCGCCGCCGAGCAGCTCGCGTTCGAGGATCGCCCGGAGGCGGTCGCGGCGCTCGAGCGGGTCCTGACCCGGCTCGCGGTGCGGCTCGGGGACGGCGCGGCCTTCGCCGCGGAGCCCGTCGAGCGGTATCGACCGGAGGGCGCGTACCGACCGGTGCCGTTCCGACCCGCGGCGCCGCGCGGGCTCGCCGCCCGGCGCGCGGGGCTCGATCGGACCGCCGCCGGCGGGCCCGGGGCGTCGGACGCGCGCGCGGACGGGCCGGCGCCGGAGGGGCTCCGCCCGACGCGGCTGCTCGCGACGCCGGAGCGGGTGGTGGCGGAGGGGGAGGGGGGCCGGCTCACGGCGCTGCACGTGGAGGGCCGGGCGCGGGCGGTGCTCGCGTTCGAGGGGCCGGAGCGGCTGCGGGGCGAGTGGTGGGCGGGCGGCTTCGACCGGGACTACTACCGCGTGCGGCTCGACGGCCTCGGGGAGTGCTGGGTCTACCGGGACGGCGCCGACGGCCGGCTCTACCTCCACGGCTTCTTCGATTAGCCGCCGCGCGGACGAGCCATGCCCGTGCGCTACGCCGAGCTCCGCGCCAGGTCCTGCTTCTCGTTCCTCGAGGGGGCGAGCCAGCCGGAGGAGCTGGTCGGGCGCGCCGCCGAGCTCGGCCTCTCGGCGCTCGCGCTCGCGGACGTGAACGGGCTGTACGGGATCGTGCGGGCGCACGCCGAGGCGAGGCGGCGGGGGCTGCCGCTCGTGGTGGGGGTCGAGCTGGCGGTGCAGGGGCTCGTCGTCCCCGGTCGGCCGGCGCGCCTCGTGCTGCTCGCCGTCGACCGCGAGGGGTACGCCTCGCTGTGCCGGCTCACGACCCTCGCCCACTGCGGCGAGGGGTGGACCGGGGCGCCCGCGCGGCGCGAGCGGAGCGACGTCGCGGTGTCGCTCGAGCAGGTAGCGGACCGAGCCCGGGGGATCTTCGCGCTCTACCCCGGCGCGGACGAGGACGCCGCGGCCCGGCTGCGGGAGGCGTTCGGCCCCCGGCTCGCCCTCGCGGTGGCGCGCCACCGGGTCGCGGGGGAGGAGGCGCGGGTACGCTCCGCGCGCGCGGTGGGGCGCCGGCTCGGGATCCCCGTCGCGGTGACCAACGACGTGCACACGCACGAGCGGCGCCGGCAGGCGCTCCAGGACGTGCTCGCCTGCGTGCGCCTCGGGACCACCCTGGAGAAGGCCGGGCGGCGGCTGTTCCCCAACGCGGAGCGGACGCTCAAGGGGCCGGACGAGATGCTCCGGCTCTGGCGGGACTTCCCGGAGGGGCTCGAGATCGCCGCAGACATCGCGGACCGGTGCCGGTTCCGGATGGACGAGATCCGCGGCGAGCACCCGCTCCCGCCGGTGGTGCTCGAGCGGGGCGACGTCGCCCCCACCGCGGAGGTCGCGCTGTCGAGTCCGGCGCAGTCGTCGCGGGAGTCCGCCGCCACCCCGCGCCAACGGCTCCGGACCACCGCGGCCGCCCCGGCGGCGCCCGGCGACCCGCCGCCCGCGGCGTCGGACGGCGCGGGGCGAGGGATCGCGCCGCCGGCGCCCGCCAGCGAGGGGCCACCGCTCACCGAGCGGACGATCGCGGCGGTCACCGGGATGCCGCTGCTCCGCGAGCTGGTCCGGGAGGGCGCCCGCTGGCGCTACGGCGCCGAGCCCCCGGAGGACGTCCGGCGCCAGCTCGCGCGCGAGCTCGACCTCGTCGAGGCGCTCGGGTACGCGAGCTACTTCCTCACCGTGTGGGACGTCGTCCGCTTCGCCCGGGAGCGCGGGATCCTGTGCCAGGGCCGGGGCAGCGCCGCGAACTCCGCCGTCTGCTACGTCCTCGGGATCACCTCGATCGACCCGGTGCGGATGGGGCTCCTGTTCGAGCGGTTCATCTCGGCGGAGCGCGGCGAGCCGCCGGACATCGACGTGGACTTCGAGCACGAGCGGCGCGAGGAGGTGCTCCAGTACGTCTACGCGCGGTACGGGCGCGACCGCGCCGGGATGGTCTGCGAGGTCATCACGTACCGCGGGAGGTCCGCGCTGCGCGACGTGGGGAAGGCCCTCGGCCTCTCGCTCGCGCAGGTGGACCGGCTCGCGAAGCTCGCGGGCGCCTACGAGGACCTCGGCCGGATCGGGCCGGAGCAGCTCGCCCACGCCGGCCTCGACGGCGCCGACTCGGAGCGGGTGCGGTTGACGCTGGAGCTCGCCCGCGCGCTCCAGGGCTTCCCCCGGCACCTGTCGATCCACGTGGGCGGGTTCGTCGTCACGCGCCGGCCGCTCTGCGAGACCGCGCCGATCGAGCCGGCCGCGATGCCCGGGCGCACCATCGTCCAGTGGGACAAGGACGACCTGGCCGAGCTCGACCTCCTCAAGGTCGATCTCCTCGCCCTCGGGATGCTCACCGCGCTCTCCCGGAGCCTCGCGCTCCTCGCCCGCCACCGGCCGGCGCCCGCCGCGCCCACGCCCGTGCCGCACCCGGACTCGCTCGCCACCATCCCCGCCGAGGACCCCTCGGTCTACGAGATGCTCTCGCGGGCGGACTCGATCGGCGTCTTCCAGGTGGAGTCCCGCGCGCAGATGTCGCTCGCGCCGCGGCTCCGGCCGCGGAGCTTCTACGACCTCGTGATCTCGGTGGCGATCATCCGCCCGGGGCCGATCCAGGGCGGGATGATCCACCCGTACCTGCGCCGCCGCGACGGGCGGGAGGCGGTCCGCTACCCGTACCCGCCGCTCGAGCCGGTCCTGGCGCGGACCCTCGGCGTGCCGCTCTTCCAGGAGCAGGCGATGCGGATCGCGGTGATCGCGGCGGGGTTCACCCCCGGCGAGGCGGACGAGCTCCGGCGCGTGATGACCCACCACCGCTCGCACGAGAAGCTCGCGGCGATGAAGGCGCGGCTCGTCGCGGGGATGGCGGAGCGCGGCGTCTCCGGGCGCGACGCCGAGCAGATCTTCGAGCAGCTCCTCGGGTTCGCCGGCTACGGCTTCCCCGAGTCGCACGCCGCCTCCTTCGCCCTGCTCGTCTACGCCTCCGCGTGGCTCAAGCGGTACCACCCCGCGGCGTTCGCCTGCGCCCTCCTGAACAGCCAGCCCATGGGCTTCTACGCGCCGCACACGCTGATCGAGGACGCGAAGCGGCACGGGATCGAGGTGCGCGGCGTGGACGTGGCCGCCAGCGACTGGGAGAGCAGCCTCGAGGGGGCGGCCCCGGGGCGGCCGTGCGCGCCGGGCGAGGCGCCAGCCCTCCGGATCGGCCTCCACGCGATCCGCGGGCTCCCCCGGGCGGTCGGGGACGCGCTCCTCGCGGCGCGCGCCGCGGCGCCGTTCGCCTCGCTCGCGGATCTGGTCCGGCGGGCGCGGCTCTCGCGGGCCTGGCTCGTCCGGCTCGCCGAGGCGGGGGCGCTCGGCGCGCTCGCGCCGGACCGGCGGGGCGCGATCTGGCGGAGCCTCGCGGTCGAGGCGGACGGGGGCGATCTGTTCGCGGGCGTCGCGCCCCCGGAGCCGCCGCCGGCGCTGCCCGCCGCCACGGCCGCCGAGGAGGTGTCGGCGGACTTCGCCGCGACCGGGCTCTCCGTCCGCGGCCACCCGATGGCGGTGCTGCGCCCCGGCCTCGGCGGCGGCCGGCTCCGCACCGCGCGGGAGCTCGCGCGGCTGCCCGACCGCGCCCCGGTGGAGGTGGCCGGGCTCGTCATCGTCCGGCAGCGGCCGGAGACCGCGGGCGGGATCGTCTTCGTGTCGCTCGAGGACGAGACGGGGATCGCCAACCTCGTCCTCATGCCCGACGTGTACGAGCGCTTCCGGCCGGTGGTCCGCGCGGCGCCGTTCCTCCTCGCCCGGGGACGCGTCGAGCGGAGCGGACAAGTGGTGAACGTCCGGGTGGACTCCGTGGCGCCGCTCGCCCTCGCGCCGGCCGTCGGGGACCGCGCCCGGGACTTCCGCTGATCGCGCCGCGGCGGCGCGCGCGAGAGCCGCTAGCTGCAGCCCGTGGTGGACCCGCAGTTCACGCACTTGTAGCAGGCGCCGTTGCGGACGGTGATCGAGCCGCAGGTGGGGCAGGGCGGAGCGTCGGTGTCGGTGACGTGCGCTCCGTTCAGGCCGACCGCCGGGTCCGCGGGGAGGGGGAGGGGGAGCACGACCTGCCCGGTGAGGTGCTGGTCCGGCGCCTCGCCGGGGGAGAGGAGCGCCGGCCGCGAGGCCGCGTCCTCGCTCGGCAGGAACTTCATCGCGAGCCAGCGAAAGATGTAGTCCGTGACCGACTTCGCGATCGGGATGTCCGGGTTGCCGGTGAAGCCGGACGGCTCGTAGCGCGTGTGGCTGAACTTGTCGCAGAGGACCTTCATCGGCACGCCGTACTGGAGCGCCATCGACACGCTGGTCGCGAAGCTGTCCATGAGGCCCGAGACGACGGAGCCTTCCTTCGCCATCGTCACGAAGAGCTCGCCCGGCTGGCCGTCCTCGTACATGCCGACGGTCATGTACCCCTCGTGGCCGCCGATCGAGAACTTGTGCGTGATGGAGCGGCGCTCGTCCGGCAGGCGCCGGCGCGCGAGCCGCTCCGCCTCGGCCACCGACCGCGGCTCGCTGCGATCCTTGCCGGTGTTGAGCGGCTGGCTCCGCTTGCAGCCGTCGCGGTAGATGGCGACCGCCTTGAGCCCGAGCTTCCAGGACTCGACGTAGGCCGTCTCGATGTCCTGCGGGGTCGCCGAGGTCGGCATGTTCACGGTCTTCGAGATCGCGCCCGACAGGAAGGGCTGGACCGCGCCCATCATCCGGATGTGCCCCATGTAGTGGATGGAGCGGGTGCCGTTGCGGGCCTTGAACGCACAGTCGAACACCGGCAGGTGCTCGGGCTTGAGCGAGGGCGCGCCCTCGATCGTCTCGGCCTGGTCGATGAACTCGAGCGCGGTCGAGATCGCGTCCTGGGAGTAGCCGAGCTTCTGGAGCGCGAGCGGCACCGTGTGGTTCACGATCTTGAGGACGCCGCCGCCGACGAGCTTCTTGTACTTCACCAGCGCGATGTCCGGCTCGATCCCGGTCGTGTCGCAGTCCATCATGAAGCCGATGGTGCCGGTCGGCGCGAGGACGGTGACCTGCGCGTTCCGGTAGCCGCTCTCGATCCCCTGGTGCAGGGCCTCCGCCCACGCGTCGCGCGCGGCCGAGAGGAGCCCGGGCTCGACGAGGGTCGGGTCGATCCGGTCCACGTGCTGGGCGTGCTTGCGGATGACGCCGAGGTAGGGCTCGTGGTTCCGCTCGTACCCGTCGAACGGACCCGTCCGCTCGGCGATCCGCGCGCTCATGGCGTAGGCCTCGCCCGTCATGAGCGCGGTGATCGCCGCGGCGCAGGCGCGGCCCCCGTCGGAGTCGTAGGGGAGGCCGCTCGCCATGAGGAGCGCGCCGAGGTTGGCGTAGCCGAGGCCGAGGGGCCGGTAGTCCTCGCTGTTCTTCCCGATCCCCGGCGTCGGGTACTTCGCGTTCGAGACCAGGATCTCCTGGGCGAGGATGGTCAGGTCGACCGCGCGCCGGAACGCCTCGACGTCGAACCCGCCCTCGAGGGTCCGGAAGTGCATCAGGTTCAGGGACGCGAGGTTGCAGGCGGAGTCGTCGAGGAACATGTACTCCGAGCACGGGTTCGACGCGTTGATCCGGTCCGTGTTCGGGCAGGTGTGCCAGGCGTTGATGGTCGTGTCGAACTGCATGCCCGGGTCGCCGCAGGTCCAGGCGGCCTCGGTGATCTGCTTCATGAGATCGCGGGCGTGGATCGTCTCGAGCACCTTGCCGTCGGTGCGGGCGGTGAGCTCCCAGTCGCGGTCCTCGAGCACCGCCCGCATGAAGGCGTCGGTGACGCGGATCGAGTGGTTCGCGTTCTGGAAGAACACGGAGTCGTAGGCGCCGCCCTTCACGTTGAAGCCGCCGTCGTAGCCGGCCTCGATGAGGGCCCAGGCCTTCTTCTCCTCGGAGGCCTTGCACCCGGCGAACTCGAGGACGTCCGGGTGATCGGCGTCGAGGATGACCATCTTCGCGGCGCGGCGGGTCTTGCCGCCCGACTTGATGACGCCGGCGAAGGCGTCGAAGCCGCGCATGAACGAGACCGGCCCGGACGCCTCGCCGCCCCCGGACAGCCGCTCCTTCGAGGAGCGGATCTTGGAGAGGTTCGAGCCCGCCCCCGACCCGTACTTGAACAGCATCCCCTCGGTGTGGGCGAGCTTCAGGATCGAGTCCATCGAGTCGCCGACGGAGTTGATGAAGCACGCCGAGCACTGCGGGTGCTCCTCGACGCCGACGTTGAACCAGACGGGCGAGTTGAAGCTCATCTTCTGCCGGTACACGAGGTGCGCGAGCTCGGCCTCGAACGCCTGGGCGTCCGCCTCCGTCGCGAAGTACCCGTCCTTGCGCCCCCAGCCCGCGATCGTGCTCACCACGCGCGTGACGAGCTGGCGCACGGAGCGCTCCCGGGTGGGCGCGCCGAGCGGACCGCGGAAGTACTTCGAGGCGACCACGTTGGTCGCGAGGAGCGACCAGCTCTTCGGGACCTCGACGTCCGGCTGCTCGAAGATGATCGCACCGCCCTCGCCCGTGATCTGGGCGGTGCGCGTCTCCCACGCGAGCTCGTCGGCGGGATCCACCCCCGCGGTGCTGAAGTACCGCTCCACCTCGAGCCCCTTCTTCGCGAGCTTCCTCGGCGCCTTCGCGGCGCGCACCTTCTGCCCCGTCACCTCACGCTCCATCATCTGAATCACCCTCCGCCCCAGGCCCTCCGGCCCCAAGGCAAACCTTTCCCCGTGGGCGCGCGATATCGCGCGTCCGTTCGCACGTGCCTCCGGCCGGCTCGCGTTGATGAACCGGAGGTCTATCTCACTGGTCTGACAAGGGCCGACTCGTCCCCCGACGCCGGCCCGCAGAAGCCCCCTCGTCCTCGCCCAACCCGCCCAT
This sequence comes from Anaeromyxobacter oryzisoli, assembly GCF_022690765.1. GTDB lineage: Bacteria > Myxococcota > Myxococcia > Myxococcales > Anaeromyxobacteraceae > Anaeromyxobacter > Anaeromyxobacter oryzisoli. Next base: position 7,488 of record NZ_JALCZA010000099.1, read on the forward strand.
CCCGCCCGTACCTCCCGCCACGCGCTATCGCGTAACGAGTCCGCACTCTACCAGCCGAGCCCTCGCTGTCAACGCATGACCACAACATGTTGTGTACTACGTGTATGGCAATACAACATACTGATTCTCTTGGAGTGGCCGGCCAGCAGCCCTGGCGATCGAGCCATCGCTGGGCCCATCAGGGACGATCCGGGTCGATGAACGAGCCGGCGGGAGGGGACAGCCCCCGGCATAGCCGCCCCGGGCCGCGCATGTTAAAAGCCCCGAGCCCGATGGCCGAAAAGAACACGCACATCCGGAACTTCTCCATCATCGCCCACATCGATCATGGGAAGTCCACGCTCGCCGACCGGCTCCTGGAGCGCACCGGGACCGTGACCCGGCGCGAGGCGCAGGCCCAGTTCCTCGACAACATGGAGCTCGAGCGGGAGCGCGGGATCACCATCAAGGCCCAGACGGTCCGCATGGCCTACCGCGCGAAGGACGGCGAGACCTACGAGCTGAACCTGATCGACACCCCCGGCCACGTCGACTTCGCGTACGAGGTGTCGCGCTCGCTCGCCGCCTGCGAGGGCGCGATCCTCGTCGTGGACGCGACGCAGGGCGTCGAGGCGCAGACGCTCGCGAACGTCTACCAGGCCCTCGAGCACGATCTCGAGATCATCCCGGTGATCAACAAGATCGACCTCCCGTCGGCCGACGTCGAGGGCGTGCGGGCGGAGATCGAGGAGGTCATCGGCATCGACGCGCACGACGCCGTCCCCGCCTCCGCGAAGGAGGGGATCGGCATCGAGGAGATCCTCGAGCAGATCGTGCGGCGCGTGCCGCCGCCGTCCGGGGATCCGGCCGCCCCCCTCAAGGCCATCGTCTTCGACTCGTGGTACGACTCGTACCGCGGCGTCGTCATGCTCGTCCGGGTCTTCGACGGCACGCTCCGGCCGAAGCAGAAGATCCAGCTCTGGTCGAACCGGAAGCAGTTCGAGGTGCAGGAGCTGGGGATCTTCGCCCCCTTCTCGAAGGCGGTCGGGCAGCTCTCCGCCGGCGAGGTGGGCATCGTCGTCGCGAACGTGAAGGACGTGCACGACGCGAAGGTCGGCGACACCCTCACCGAGGCGGACCGGCCCACGGCCGAGCCCTTCCCGGGCTTCAAGGTCGTGAAGCCGATGGTGTTCTCCGGCGTGTTCCCGGTGGACGCCGCCGACTACGACCAGCTCCGCGACGCGCTCGAGAAGCTCTCCCTGAACGACTCCGCGTTCACGTACGAGCCCGAGACGTCGCAGGCGCTCGGGTTCGGCTTCCGCTGCGGGTACCTCGGCCTCCTGCACATGGAGATCGTCCAGGAGCGGCTCGAGCGCGAGTACGCGCTCGCCCTCATCACCACGGCGCCGTCCGTGATCTACCGGGTGACGGACACCGCCGGCGCGATCCAGGAGATCGACAACCCGGCGAAGCTCCCGCCGGTGCAGAAGATCGCGAAGCTCGAGGAGCCGCACCTCACCTGCCACATCCACGCGCGCACCGAGGACGTGGGCGCGATCCTGAAGCTGTGCCAGGAGCGGCGCGGCTTGCAGAAGGACCTCCGCTACCTCGGCACGAAGCGGGTGCAGATCACGTACGACATCCCGCTCGCCGAGGTGGTGTTCGACTTCTTCGACCGGCTCAAGTCGGTCTCCCGCGGCTACGCCTCCCTCGACTACGAGCTCAAGGGCTTCGAGGAGGCGGACCTCGTGCGGCTCGACATCCTCATCAACGGGGAGCCGGTGGACGCGCTGTCGGTCATCGTGCACCGCGAGCGCGCCTACCAGCGGGGGCGCGATCTCTGCCAGAAGCTGCGCGAGGTCATCCCGAAGCAGATGTACGAGGTGGCGATCCAGGCCGCGATCGGCGCGAAGGTCATCTCCCGCGAGACGGTGAAGGCGTACCGCAAGAACGTGCTCGCGAAGTGCTACGGCGGCGACATCTCGCGCAAGCGCAAGCTCCTCGAGAAGCAGAAGGAGGGCAAGAAGCGCATGAAGCAGGTCGGGTCCGTGGAGATCCCGCAGGAGGCCTTCCTCGCCGTCCTCAAGGTGGAGGAGTAGCCCTGCGGGTCGCCGACCCCGCGCTCCGGCTCGCGCGCGCGCGCAAGGACGCGCGCCGGTTCGCGCGGGACGCGCGGCGCCTCGCGCGCCGGCACCGGCGCGCCCTCGGCGACGATCGCGCCGTCGTCGAGGCGGCCGCGGCGGAGGTGGAGGCGGCCGCCGCCGAGGGGGACCCGGACCGGCTCTCGTCGGCCCTCCGCGACCTGAACGCGCTCTGGGACGCCCACCTCGCGCGGCGCGTGAAGCCCCTCTGGCGGGAGTACGCCGAGTCCGTCGCGGGCGCGGTGATCGTCGCGCTCCTGCTCCGGGCGTTCGTGGTGGACGCGTTCCGGATCCCGTCCGGCTCCATGACGCCGACGCTCCTCGCGGGCGACTTCATCTTCGTCGCCAAGGCCGCGTACGCCGTCCGCATCCCGTTCACGAACGTCCGGCTCGTCGAGACCGGCGCGCCGCGCCGTGGTGACGTGGTGGTGTTCCAGAGCCCGCGCGATCCGTCGAGCGACTACGTGAAGCGCGTGATCGGCGTCCCCGGGGACGTCATCGAGCTCAGGGAGCAGGTGCTCTACGTGAACGGCGTGCCCCAGCCGCGCACCTCCGCGGGCGAGTTCGCCTACTCGGAGCGGGACCCGGCCACCGGCGCGGCGGTGCCCGAGCGCTGCCGGCGGTACCGCGAGGCGCTCGCGAAGGGCGATCTCGGCGGGGCGCGGGAGCATGCCTCCGACGATCCCGGCTCGACCTGGCAGGCCGCCGCGGCGGTCGGCGTCGCGGATTACGACGTGCTCCAGTGCGGCCGCGCGCGGCTCGCCGCGCGCGAGGGGCCGTTCGAGGTCGTGAGGCCGGGGTACCTGTTCGTGATGGGGGACAACCGCGATCTCTCTGCGGACAGCCGCAGCGCCGGGGGGTGGCAGGTGCCGGTGGGCAGCCTGCGCGGGCGCGCGGCGGTGGTGTTCTGGAGCTGGGGAGAAGGGGGACTGTCGCTGCGGCGCGGCGCCGGCGTGCGACTCGAGCGCCTTTTCAAACCCATCCACTAGCTGCTAGATACTGCCCGCATGCAGCGCCCTCCGTCGTCTCGATTCCGCGCGGCGCGCGGGCAGTTCTCGTGGGTGACCGCCGCCCTCCTGCTCACGCTGGGCGGAGGCGGATACCTCGGGTACGTGTGGGTGCCCGTCTACATCTACCAATACGAGGCGAAGCAGGTCGTCCGCGACTACATGAACCAGGCGGTCAAGAACCGGGACGACCGCTTGCTCGCCGAGAAGATGGTCCAGCGGCTCCGCGCGCTGGGCACGGTGGAGCTCCCGGACGAGACCGGGACGCGGCAGAAGACGCCGGCGGTGGACGTCTCCCTGGAGGACGTCACCTGGGAGCGGGACGCGCAGGCGCCCCCGCCGATGCTGCACGTGGCCTTCGAGTACACGGCGCGGGTCGAGTACCCGTGGCTCGAGCGACAGGACGAGAAGGTCATGGCGATCGACCTCACCGAGGACATCTCCGTCCCGGACTGGGGACCGTCGCGGTAAGGGGGGCCCGATGAACGCCGCGGAGATCGAACGGCTGGTCCGACGGATCGGCAAGGACGTCGCGGAGCGGGCGCAGGGCGCCGGCGCGGGGCACGACCTCGCGATCGTCGGCATCCGGCGCGGCGGTGTCCACCTCGCCCAGCGGCTCCGGCGCGAGCTCGGCCGGACGCTCGGGGCGGAGCCGCCGCTCGGGACCCTGGACATCGCGCTCTACCGCGACGACCTGGCGAACCAGGGCGCCGCCCCGGTGATCGGCCCGACGGACATCCCGTTCCCCATCCAGGGGAAGACGATCCTCCTCGTGGACGACGTGCTGTATACGGGGCGGACGGTCCGCGCGGCGCTCGACGAGATCGTCGACTTCGGCCGCCCCCGGCGCGTCTGGCTCGCGGTGCTGGTGGACCGGGGCGGCCGGGAGCTCCCCATCGCGGCGGACTTCGCCGGGGCGCGGCTCGAGTGCGCCGACGGCGACGACGTGCAGGTGCAGCTCGTGGAGGGCGGCGCGGCCGAAGACGCCGTGATCGTGAAGCCGGGGAGGCGGTCGTGATCGGACGTCACAAGCACTGCATCGCCCTCGCGGACTACAGCCGCGAGGAGATCCTGGAGGTCCTCGACCTCGCGGTCTCCATGAAGGAGGTCCTGCGGCGGCCGATCAAGAAGGTCCCGTCGCTCCGGGGCCGCTCGATCGTGAACCTCTTCTTCGAGGCGTCCACCCGGACGCGCAGCTCCTTCGAGATCGCGGCCAAGACCCTGTCCGCCGACCTGCTCAACTGGACCGCGAGCGCCTCCTCGGTGACCAAGGGCGAGACGCTGATCGACACCGCCAGGAACCTCGAGGCGATGCGGCCGGACGTGCTCGTCATCCGCCACGCGGCGGGCGGGGCGCCCCGGCTGGTGGCCGAGCACGTCGGCTGCGCCGTCGTCTCCGCCGGCGACGGCGCGCACGAGCACCCGAGCCAGGGGCTCCTCGACTGCTTCACGCTGCGGGAGAAGCTCGGGACGCTCGAGGGCAAGACCGTCGCGATCGTCGGCGACATCAGCCACTCCCGGGTGGCCCGCTCCGACCTCCACTCGATGCCCAAGCTCGGCGCGAAGATGCGCCTGTGCGGGCCGCCCACGATGATCCCGGCCGGCGTCGAGGCGCTCGGGGCGACGGTCCACTACGACCTGCGCGAGGCGGTCGAGGGCGCGGACGCGATCGTGATGCTCCGCATCCAGCACGAGCGGATCGGCGATCCGCTCATCCCGGGGACGCGCGAGTACTCGAAGTTCTGGGGCCTGAACGCGAAGAAGGCCGCGGAGTGGCTGAAGCCCTCCTGCGTGATCCTGCACCCCGGCCCCGTCAACCGCGGCGTCGAGCTGTCGCCCGAGGTCGCGGACGGGCCGCACTCGGTGATCCTCGATCAGGTGCAGAACGGGGTCGCGGTCCGGATGGCGATCCTGTACCTGCTCGCGGGCGGGACGGAGTCGGAGGCGAAGGCGTGAGCCGCGCACCGCGCGGCGCGCGCCCGGGACGCACGGAACGGGAGGCTTGGCGCCATGTCTGACGTGATCTTCATCGAGGGCGGGCGGGTCATCGACCCCGCGAGCGGCGTCGACGGCGTGCGCACCGTGGTGCTCCGCGACGGCCGGGTGGCCGAGGTGGCGGAGCGGGTCGAGCGGCCGCGGGACGCGCGGGCCGTCGACGCGCGCGGCCGCTGGGTGACGCCCGGGTTCATCGACCTCCACGTCCACCTCCGCGAGCCGGGGCAGGAGTACAAGGAGACGGTCGCGACCGGCGCCGCGGCGGCGGGCGCGGGGGGCTTCACCTCCGTCTGCGCGATGCCGAACACCCGGCCGGTGAACGACAACGCGTCCGGGACCGCGCTGGGCCTCGCCCGCGCGGCCCAGGCCGGGCTCGCGCGCGTCTACCCGGTGGGCGCCATCTCGAAGGGCTCCGCCGGCGAGGAGCTCGCCGAGTACGGCGAGCTCCAGGCCGCGGGGTGCGTCGCCCTCTCGGACGACGGACGGCCCGTCATGAACGCGGGGCTCATGCGCCGCGCGCTCGAGTACGCGAAGGCCTTCGGGCTGCCGCTCACGGTCCACGAGGAGGACCTCCACCTCGTCGGGAAGGGCGTGATGCACGAGGGACCGGTCGCGACGCGCCTCGGCCTGAAGGGCATCCCGGCGCAGGCGGAGGAGGTGATGATCCTCCGCGACCTCGCGCTCCTCGAGCTCACCGGGGGCCGCCTCCACGTCGCCCACGTCTCGACGCGCGGGTCGGTCCGCGCCATCCGCGACGCGAAGCGGCGCGGGCTCCCGGTGACCGCCGAGGTGACGCCGCACCACCTCGCGCTCACCGACGAGGACGTCGCGGCGTCCGGCTACGGGACCGATTACAAGATGAACCCGCCGCTCCGCTCGGCGGACGACGTGCAGGCGTGCCGGGAGGCGCTCGCCGACGGCACCATCGACGCCATCGCGACGGACCACGCGCCGCACTCCGCGGTGGAGAAGGACCTCGAGTTCGACGCGGCGCTGAACGGGATCGTCGGGCTCGAGACCGCGTTCCCCGTCTGCCTCGCGCTGGTGAAGCAGGGGCACCTCGGGGAGCGGCGCCTCGTCGAGGCGCTCACCCGGTCGCCGGCGAGCGCGTTCGGGCTGCCGGGCGGCACCCTGGCCCGCGGCGCTCCGGCGGACGTCGCGATCCTGGATCCGGCCGCGGAGTGGGTGGTGGATCCGGGCCGGCTCCGCTCGAAGAGCCGGAACACGCCGTGGAAGGGAAAGCGGCTCGCCGGGCGTTGCACCCACACGATCGTGAACGGTCGAATCGTTTACGAGGAGGGCAGGTCGGAACGATGACGACGAAGCAGGCCATCCTGGCGCTGGCGGACGGAACCACGTTCGAGGGCGTCTCGCTCGGCGCGACCGGCGAGTCGAACGGCGAGGTCGTCTTCAACACCTCCATGACCGGGTACCAGGAGATCCTGACCGACCCGTCGTACGTCGGGCAGATGATCTGCATGACGTACCCGGAGCAGGGGAACTACGGCGTGAACCGCGCCGACGAGGAGTCCGCGCGGCCGCACGCGACCGGCTTCATCGCCCGGCACCACGCCGTCGCGCCGTCGAGCTTCCGCGCCGAGCAGGGGCTCCACGAGTACCTCGCCTCCCACGGCATCGTCGGCATCTCCGGGATCGACACCCGGCGGCTCACGAAGCACATCCGCACCGTCGGCGCGCAGATGGGGGTCATCGCCACCGAGGGGAGCGCGAAGGCGCTCGTCGAGCGGGCGCGGTCGCTCCCCGGGATGGAGGGCCAGGACCTCGCCACGAGGATCTCCACCCCGACGCGCTACGAGTGGCGCGAGCAGGGGGCGGACGCCTGGACGGCCGCGGAGCGCACCGAGCTGACGAAGCCCCGGTTCCACGTCGTCGCGTTCGACTGGGGGCTCAAGCGCGCCATGCTCCGGCTCCTCGCCCAGGCCGGCTGCCGGGTGACGGTCGTCCCCTCGCGGACGACCGCCGCCGAGGCGCGCGCGCGCGCGCCGGCCGGGGTGTGGCTGACGAACGGCCCCCGCGCGCCGGCCGCGGGGGGCGGCGCGCGCGAGACGGTCGCGTCGCTCCTCGGCAAGGTGCCGGTGTTCGGGATCTGCCTCGGCCACCAGATCCTCGCGCTCGCCCTCGGCGCGCGGACCTACAAGCTCAAGTTCGGGCACCGCGGCGCGAACCAGCCGGTGAAGGAGCTCGCGACCGGGAAGGTGGACATCACCGCCCAGAACCACGGGTTCGCCGTGGACGACGCGAGCCTCGGCAAGCGCGCCGAGGTCACCCACGTGAACCTCAACGACGGCACGGTGGAGGGGATCCAGGTCCTCGACGCGCCGGCCTTCGGAGTCCAGTACCACCCGGAGTCGTCACCCGGGCCGCACGACGCCCGCGCGCTGTTCGGGCGCTTCGTGACGATGATGGAGCACGCACGATGACCCTGCAGGAGCTCCACGAGAGGCTCCTCTCGTGGGCGACGGCCGAGCCGCGGAAGGAGGATCTCCTCGCGGCCCGGCACGCGCACTTCACCGCCTACGGCGAGCCGCACGACGAGGATCGGACGTACGAGACCCGCCTGAACGGCATGCTCGACTTCTACCTGTTCGACTGGCGGCCCGCGCCCGGCGCGGGCACGACCATCGAGCGGTTCATCGACGCGGAGGCGGCGAACCTCTCCCCCGCGGAGCTCGCCCAGTACCGCGCCCTCGCCGGCACCGTGCACGGGCTGTTCGAGATCCGGAAGATCCGGGAGGGGCAGGTCCGGGTCCGCGACGTGTTCGGCGGCGGCGATCACGACGTCACCGAGCGGCGTCAGGTCGCGGGGCTCGAGAAGGGCGACCTGATCGAGGCGCGCCTCATGCCGTTCGAGGGCGATCTCTTCTTCTCCGGCGCGTTCCTGTACCACCCGCGCGAGGCGCGGAAGGCGATCGCCGCCGAGGTGAAGCGGCTCAAGAAGCTGGCGGGGAAGGGCGGCACGCCCGACGTCCCGCCGTTCCTGGCGCTCCTCTCGCGGATGGCGCTGAAGCTCGAGCGGTACCGCAACGTGCGGCTCGAGGCGATCTACGACTTCTCGCCCGACGCCCGCACCGTGACCCCGCCCGGGGTCGTGCGCCACCCCGGCGTGCACTGAACGAGGGTTCGCGATTCGCGAACACCTTCGGTGTCGCGCCTCGCGCCCTCGTCTAGCCATGTTACACGGGGGCTGCGCCCCCGCCCGTCGAGCGAAGCTCCCCAGCGCACGCGGGGCGTGCGCGTGTTCGATGGTGCCTCACCCCGCGAAGCGGGCCCACGCGCGCTGGCGCGCGCTGTCCCGCGGGGAGGGGCGCTGCCCCTCCCCACCTGCGGTACTCAGGATTCAACACATCTCGGGCGGAGAGCAGGCCCGGTCGAGGAGGGGCCTTGCAGGCGAACGGCCCTGAATGACGAGCGGTCCGGGCTCAGGAAGATGGAAAGGCCGGGGCGTCACGGTGCCAT